>DAIUJR010000187.1:0-1830 GCA_036848635.1 Nodosilinea sp. CTOTU7336 | reverse complement strand
CGCTCTCTAGAGTGCCCTGGCTCCAGGGTTCACTACCGGCGGGCAAAACCACAGGTCAATCATCAAGCCGTTATAAAAATTCAGAAATACCGATGCCAGGCTGTGGCCTGAGGGGGAGAAGGGATTGATCGCTCTGTGCGCCTGCGTCTAGGTACAGAGCCGCCAGTAATACTGAATTCGCCTTGGCTAGCCCCGGTTGGCTTGGGCGAACACCGTTTGCCCTACGCAAGCCGCCTGTTTGGCAGCGGGGTCATAGGATTCGGATTCGTTATAAGGGGGGCAGTGGCTTGGGCATGCTAGAGAAATGGTGACTTACAGCAATGGAGCGCGCCTTGCAAAGAAGGATTGGCAATACCGATAGAGGTTTGGGTTGATTTTGTAGCTTAGGTTTACCGATGAAAATTAGTCAAACGTCTAGCCAACGGCTAACGCTGCGCCTGTCGTCTTGGCAGGGTTGGCTGATGAGTTCGCTATTTATGGTGGTGGGGGTAGTGGGCCTGGTGTGGATGTCAGAAAAGGCGGTGCTAGAGTGCGATCGCGCTACCACTGGCCAGTGCACCCTCACCCGTGGGGGATTCTTTAATCAACAAAGCCGTAGTTTTGCGGTGGCCAGCCTGCGGGCGGTTGAGGTCGATGCCAACGAAGACAGCGACGGCAATGGCAGCTATCGGGTACTGTTGATCACCGATGGGGGAAACCTACCGCTAACGGGAGCGTACAACTCGAATTTGTACAAAAACTCCCAGCTGGCAGACCAAACCAATCGTTTTCTTCAAACGCCCACCCAGTCCACCCTGAGCCTCGCCTACGATCGCCGCTGGGTGGGCCTGCTTGTGCTTTTCTGCTTTGGCGGCGTGGGTCTGTTGATGCTGCTCAATAGTCGGGTGGCAACCTGCGAATTTGACAAAAGCACCAACCGGTTTGCCATCCGACTCTGGGGCCTGCTGGGCTCAGACAGTCGCCAATATCCACTACAGCAGCTACTGGGTCTGCGGGTTGAGTTATTCCAAGACCTCAACGCCGACAGCGCCGACACCAAGCGAGACGGCATCTCCTCGCGACTCACCTTGGTGCTAAAAAATGGCGAAGTGATGCCGTTAGAAAAGATGTACGCTGGCAACTCGATCAAGCAGGCAAAACTAGCGCGACAGGTGCACGGTTTTTTGCGGCTGCCGATGCTGCTCCAGTGGAACGCCTCTCAGGTGGTGATCGATCAGGGCAAAATTGCTCTGCCGCTGATCACTGGCGGGGTGGCCCAGCGGCTAGCTACCATTGAGACCTGCCAGCAGACCCTGCGCCAAGATTCCGACAATGTTGATGCCTACCAGCAGCTGGCCACGGCGCTGTCGATGCAGGGGCAAAAAGACCAGGCCAAACAGCTGCTAGAGTCGGCGCGAGGACGCTGCCAGAGCTACGGCGAATTTGACAAGGCCGCCCACCTCGACCATGTGCTGATTCTGCTCAAGCTTAAGGGCAAAACCAACTGGTGGGATTTTACTTAATCCCTGGCCTCCCTAGTCTTTTTAGAGGGCTAGAGCCCTAGGGCGCTGTAGCCGCCGAGAAACAGCAGCCACACCGTCACCACCAGCCAGTGCATGGCCGCCACCACCCACAGCGACCCGGACTTCCAGTAGGCGGCGGTGCAGATCAGCCCCAGCAGGGCCGCTGACAGCAAAAACACCGGGTTGGTAAAGGTGGCAAAGGCCATCGGGTAGAGGGTCATGGCGTTGAGCGGGTGCATGACCACAAACAACCCCAGCATGGGCAGGCCCAGCCGCCAGCGCTTGCGATCGCTCATGATCTCCGTCGGGTGGGGCAGAACCAGCACCC
>DAIUJR010000186.1:0-2131 GCA_036848635.1 Nodosilinea sp. CTOTU7336 | reverse complement strand
AGGCGCAGCCCTGCTTAACCAGGCCAAACTCGAAGTTGATGGCGCAGTCATCGCCTACCGGAGCAGGCACCTCTAGCACGCTGGCGGTGCGCAGGGTGAGGTCGGGAAAGCCCAGCCACTGGGCCATTGGCCCGGTGGCGCCGTCGGCGGCCACCAGGTAGGCGGCTTCTAGGGTGCCGTCGGTAGTCGTGACCTGCCAGTAGTCGCCTTTGTTCTCAATGGCGGTCACGGCGGTAGCATCCTTTAGCTGCGCCCCCTGGCCTTGGGCCTGCTGCACGAGAAAGTGGTCAAACACCTCTCGCTGCACCATCCAAATCGGGTCGGTGGTGGTGAGTTCGGCGGTGATGGGGTCGCCCAGCTTGTAGGTGTAGCGCACTCGGCGCATGGAACGAGACACCACAGGGGCAAAGTCAAAATCAAAGAACTCGGCCACGCTGGGCGACACCGCGCCGCTACAGGGCTTGTAGCGGGGTAGAGCCTCCCGTTCTACGATCAGCACCGAGTGCCCCTGCTTGGCCAGGTGGTAGGCGGTCGAAGCTCCGGCGGGGCCAGCCCCCACCACAATGACGTCGTACATGTGTTCTCGTATCAGTAGATGGGCCGTGGCGTTTTAATCAGCGTCTTAATCGTACCGTTTCAGGGCATGGAGCATGGTTTAAGCTGCTCTGGGTGCCCCCCCTGGGCATTGCCCTTTCGAGGGAATGGGGGTTATGTAAACAGAAACGCCATCCCCAGGAGCTGAGCGCCGAAGGTTAGCGTACAGAACTAGCCCCAGTACAGATGTTAAGCTACGTTAAGCTGAATCTATGAGACTAAAATTTGCTCTGGTATTGGCTCTAGGACTAGCGAGCTGTGGACTGCCGGTGCTGGCCCACGGCGTTGAGCTAGAGCACCGCCAGGTTAGCAGCGTTGAGGTGCTGGCTCGGTTTGATACGGGTGAGCCCATGGTCAACGCCCAGGTGTTGGTCTACGCCCCCGACGAACCCAATGAGGCCTGGCAGCAGGGCACCACCGACGACCAAGGCCGCTTTAGCTTTGTGCCCGATGCCGACCAGCCCGGCAGCTGGGAGGTGATGGTGCGCCAGGCGGGCCACGGGGCGATTGTCACCATTCCCATCAGTGATGGGAATGGGGCTGGGGCCAACAATGGTGAGCCCACCTCGACGACTGAGCCATCGGCCAGTTCTGTAATCTCTCCGAGCACTACCCTCTCTCCGGTGCAGCGGGGTATTACGATTGGCTCTGTGATCTGGGGCTTTATTGGCACCGCTCTATTTTTCGCCCGAGGCAAGCGCTAGTGCATATTCCCGACGGAATTTTACCGGCCCAGGTCTGTGCGGCGGGGTACGCCGTCACCGGCCTAGCCACTTGGTACTCGCTGCGGCAGATTAACCGCAAGCCCGACCCCACGGCTGAAATTCCTAAGGCATCGTTGCTGACGGCAGCGTTCTTTGTGGCGTCGTCGATCTACATTCCGGTGCCGCCCGCCAGCGTGCATTTGATTTTGAACGGGCTGCTGGGAGTCGTGCTGGGGTACTTTGCCTTCCCGGCGATTCTAATTGGGCTATTTTTTCAGGCCCTGGTGATCGGCCACGGCGGCATCACGACTCTGGGGGTAAATGCGGCCATGATGGGCATTCCGGCGCTACTGGCTCACCACATTTTCCGCAGCCGGAACAGGGTAGGCAAGATGCTGGCTGAGCCCACTCGCACAGGCGTTTTTGCCTTCTTGGGCGGAGCCGTAGGTCTGGGACTGGCGGCGCTGATCTTTCTGGCGCTAATCGTGCTCAACATTCCGGCTGAACTGGATGCGGGGGCAGAGCGGGCGGCGGTGGTAACGCTGACGATTGCCCACATTCCCCTGGCCATTGTGGAGGGTATCTTTACGGCTATGCTGGTGCTGTTTCTGCGCCGGGCTAAGCCTGAGCTGCTGGAGGGCTAGATACCATGGGCGCTGCCAGCCTCGATACCTATGTCCATCGCGAGTCGGTGATCCACCGCTGGTCGCCTCGGCTAAAGCTGGTCAGTCTGGTGGTGCTGATGTTTGCCTTTGCTGCGGTGCGGCAGCTAACTCTAGTGCCCTGGATGCTGGGGCTGGCGGGGGCGATCTACCTGCTCTCGGGGCTGCCCT
>DAIUJR010000185.1:0-2357 GCA_036848635.1 Nodosilinea sp. CTOTU7336 | reverse complement strand
GGTGTTTTGGACGGTGGACACGATGCCCCTGAGCCGCGCCATCGAGAAATCTGCCCAAGCTGAGACACTCAAGCGGTGGCGCGACCGCTAATATTTCAGCCGCCCTACCAGACCAAAATCTCTGTGTTAATATTTGTAAAGAAGGATTGAAAAAGTGAAGCTCTTGCAAATTCGGAGATTAACGGTCATGGAAAACAACGAAAGCAAGTTTGGGTTTGTTGACTTTGCAGAAACCTGGAACGGTCGCCTGGCTATGCTGGGTTTTGTGATTGGAGTTGCCACTGAGTTTTTGACTGGGCAGGGCATCCTGTCTCAAATTGGCCTAATGTAAGCCACTGAGCCAAGTCTCAGGTTTCCTTAGCCGAGGTGTGTAAACGCACCCCGGTTTTTCAATTTCATTTACACCACTGACCACACCAGCACTTCCCCTTGCTGCCCCCCAGCCGCCAAATGCTGCCCCCCAGGATGCCAGGCCAGGGCAGAGAAGCCCTCTTTAGCCCCCTCTAAAATTTGGGCCGCATTCACAGCGGCCTGCCACAAAACAATCCAGCCATCCTCCGATAAAGAAGCCAGCAGGCCCGTCTTGGGCTGAAAGGCCACATCTAGCACAGTGCCGCTATGCAGATCCAGCGGCCAGCTTTCCCAATCTTCTCCTGGTATCAGCACCCCCATCACCACTAGGTCGCGGGTCGCCGCCGCTAAAATCGGAGACTTATCGGCATCGGGAATGTCGGCCCAAGCCAGCTGGCGCACCTTGCCCGGAAACCCCTGAAGCAGCGTCGGTAAATCCGTCTGGTCAACCGGCGTCTGCCGCAAACGATGCACCTGAGCCCAGGTCAGCACGCCCACGCTGTTGTCTTGATTGGCTGAGGCCAAGTACGCCCCCTCCGGCGACCATTGCAAGCGCCGACTGGCAGCCAGTAGTTCCCATTGGTAGCGGGGCTTTTGCCACTGGGGTACTGCCCAAATATGAACCTGCTGCTGGGCCGAGACGGCAAAATGGTCCCCACTGGGAGACCAGCCTAAATCTTGAACATGGGCGGGCAGCAACAAACTAGCGATGGTCTCAGCGCGATCGGCATCCCAAATTTGGACGGTCTTTCCCCGGTTGAAAGCCAGCCAATTTTCCTGAGGGTGCCATTGCAATCGGTCAACCCAGGCAGAGCCGCATTCCAGACGATCTACCTCGTGGGGCGACTCGTTGTTCATCTGCCAAAGGGTGACGTCGCCCGCTTGCCCTGCGGCCGCCAGCCATTGGCCATCGCTAGAGAAGCCAAGGGCATCGATCGAGAGGCCACTGCCCGATTGCAGTGGCACTGCCAGGAAGTTGCACAGTAGCGACACCTCGCCGCCGCCACTGGCGATCGCCAGGGTATTGCCGACCGGTGACCAGGTCAGAGCGGTGACGTAGTCTGTCAGGGCGTGCTGGGCGCTGAGCTCTACCAAGGGTTGCGGAGAAAGGGCCATAGCTGGGCGATTAGCGGGTTCTAAAGCGGGGATAGCTGAGTTGAGCAGTCGTATCTGCGACGGTGGTGAGTTCAAAGTTCACGCTCGTCCAGCGGGGGGCTACCTGGGGCTTAGGGCTAAACAATAGGGGAATGCCAAACAGCTTGTGCCCCAGGGGATATAGTCGCTTAATGGAGGGCGACTCTCGGCCCAGGCCGCCCTCGAATAGGGTTTGATAGCGCTGGGCAATGGTGATTTGAGTGGCCCTGCGGCCCTGGCGAGACAGTTGGTCGAGGGCTTCGCCGATCTCAAACCGCAGGCCATCGACATGAATGTGCTGGCGATACCAGATGCCATCCCACTGGTGCCAGCAGCGGCCCGACGGTACATGGATCAACTCGCCCTTGGGGCTAACTTCAAAGGCACCATGCCTGGGGCACAGGTAGGTATCGGTGAGAAACAGGGCCGGTATGGTGCGGTGGCAGTGGGGGCACCGAATCTCTGGGCCAAAGGCGGGGTAGTCGATGGCGGGGTGTGGCATGGGGGGAGGGAGGGGGTGAAGGGTTAGGGGGTGGATGGGTGCAAGGTATACGGTGCGAGGTATACGGTGTAAGGCAGAACCGCAAACCGTGAACCGTAACCCCCCCTCCTACCGCCGTTTACTTAGGCAAAATGACATGATTTTTTTTGGAGTAGCCGATCGCCCCGTTTCGCTCTAGCTCTTGCATCAGGCGGGTGACGGTGACGCGGGTGGTGCCAATGGCATCAGCCATATCCTGATGGGTCAGCCGCAGTTGAATCAATCGCCCTTGCTCAACAGGGCGACCAAACTTGAGGGCCAGCCAGCCCAATAACCGCTGCAACCGCTGGGGAACCTGGCCCTGACGGAAGCGAATTAGCTCTTGCATTTG
>DAIUJR010000184.1:0-2767 GCA_036848635.1 Nodosilinea sp. CTOTU7336 | reverse complement strand
TCAGTCGCCCCGTATAGCCCTGCATTTTGGAATAGACCGCCTGCAAGCCTGGGTGGGTCTCCGTCACCCGTAGCTGATCCAGCTGGTCATACCAGTCTGCAAATAGAACCTTAGCCTCAGGCGTCAATCGGTAGCATTGGGGAGACAGCCCCTCCAGCCTCTGGTAGAGGCCATAGAGCCGTTCCGAAATATCGTGACGCAGCGTCTGGCGAGGAAACGGTGCAGGCTTTAGCGGTAGTTGACACCACAAAAATCTGGCCCATTGGCCACTGGCATCCGAGCAATCCCCCATCATCTCCCGCAAAATATCGGGCTGAATCGTCCCCGTCAGGCTCAGGCTGGTGCGCGGCAGGCTGATGCGCAAACCGCTGGCCCGATCCACCTTCAGCCCCGAGCCATCAAAGGCCGTCAGCAGCGACTCCTTATCGTTACCCCGACCATTGCGGTACTGGTTCTGCCCCTTGAACAGGCCCGCCAGTTCATCCGGCGTCACCAAAATGCCCCGCTCCGGCTGCTGGGCTTGAATGCGGGCGTTCGCGAAGCGTGTTCTGAAAGAACAATCGCCTCCCGTGTCGCATCCGAGGTGTGATACTCCCGAGGCATTGGCTTCCTGGGGCGAATGCCCCTCTCCTCCACTCGGGTTTGTTCCCAATCTCGCAGATCAACCTCATACTCCGAAGCCGCATACTCATACTTCTGATCCGCCTCTGCCTGGAGCAGCGAGAGCGGCCCCAAAATCTGTCGCTGAATTGGGCTTTTCTTGCTACCCGAGGGGGCCACCAGCCCTGTGAACACAATCGGCGGCACCGAGAACCCCATCCCAGCATCAATTTCCAGCTCTGTACCCACCCGCAGCAATGAGGCCGCCACCGGCAGCAGCGTCACCAACATTGCCGCTGGCGTCGCCCCAATCCAGTCAGCAATCTGCTCCAAGGGGTCTGCCAGGTCGGCGTGAAGATATTCCCCCAGACACAGCTGGTAGTCGCCAATTTTGAGCAGCTGGTGAATTTCAGCCCGGCGTTGGCGTAGCCTCTCCGATAGGAGAATCGTCCCGCTCCTCAGTCTGCTCCAGCTCCGCCTGCACCAGGGTGACCAGGTTACCGATATCCCTGGCCGATATCCCAGTCTCCTGGTGCCATTGAACCACCTGCGCCGCCAAAGCCAGTGCGGTGGGGCTGGTGCCCAGGTAGGTGCGAATCTGGTCTTGCAAGGCCTGCACCGACAATCGCTCGGGGCCTTGGGTAGGGCTGACCTCCAGCCGCCGCCGGTCTTGCACCGCTGCTCGAATCTGCTCCGCTGTGGCCCCATCGTGAATCCAATCCACCACGTCCAACCCGCCATGCTTCGGCAGGTTTTGCCAGCGCAGGCTGTCAGGGTAGGGGTAACACCACTGGGCCAAGGGGAAGTCCTGGGCGACTTCCTCCATATGGGCAATGCCGACCTGGTCGCGATCTGGGCACAGCACCAAGCTCGCATCCTGCAAATCCTCAGCGTAATTGCCATAGCTGCGGTACTTCTTTGAGCCACCCAAGGTCGTCGTCGCGGGAATGCCGATCGCCCATAGGGCATCAGCGCAGCCTTCCCCCTCCACCATCCAGACGGGTTGACCGATGGATATGGCATTCTGGACATCCCGGTAGCGATAAATCGGCACCTGGGCTCTAATCTCAGGGGTCAACCCTTTGATCCACTGCTGCCCGTTCCAGTGGTACTGCACGAAAAACTTCGCACCGTTGCCCCGATCCACCCGCGTCACCTTTACCAGCGGCTGGCCGGTTCGGCTGGGATAGAAATAATCCTGCCGCTGCTGCGGTCGAACCGGCTTCTCAGGGGAGGCGGTGGCTGCAAAGTATTGCCCCCACATGCCATCGGCTGTCGCGCCCCGGTAAACGTAGCCGTCTACCGCTCCATCCTGGTCTACGTGGGTGTGGCAGAACACCACCTCCTCATTCCAGCGGCAGTCTTGGTCTTTGGTGCGTCCACAGATTGGACAGGGGCGCGATCGCCCCGAGTAAATGTACTGTGTCATGGTTAGCTCCTGAGGTTAGGAGCCGGGCCACCACAATTAACCTGCTACTGGGCTTAGTAGATCGCCCAATCAGCCTCGTGGGCTTGGACATTGCCCATGACTTTGCTATAGTTGAAAGCAAATGTTTCAGTAGCAGGTTAATGAGTGAAGTGGTTCTGACAAACCGCTTCAAGACGTTGATTAACCCGGCTGTGAAAAATAAAAAAAGAACTCGGCACCCTGGCTAGCAAGTAGTTGGGGTGTTTTTTTAATCAATCTTGAGCTTAAAGAATGAGGCTAGAAAGCCATCAACAATTTGACTAAACTCTGAAAACTCTATTTGCTGTTTTTCAGCTTGGGTGAGTCATTTCGAGTGGTGGACTGAGATGTTTTTTTACGATTATTCAACAAGCTGGCCTGGTAAATTCTGATGGCTCGCTGATGAGCAACCGGATCATGACGATTGTGGAGCCAGTCTTGCATCAGCTCCAGGTTGTAGCGAATGCAGCGGCTGTTAATGCGAACCCAATGGATGCCCTCGATCAGCACTCCCTGCAACCGATAACGCTTCAGTGTCGTATCGCTGAGCTTGAAGTACTGGGTAGCCTCCCGCTTGCTGATGAATTGGGCCATGGTTTACTCTTCCTCGCTTATACCGCTGGGGCCAAATCTCATGGGGAGGCAGGCCAAGTTTGCTTGCCACCACCTGCTCGATGCGGCGCGATCGCTGTCGAGTCAAGGCATGGGAGACTGCCGAGG
>DAIUJR010000183.1:0-2989 GCA_036848635.1 Nodosilinea sp. CTOTU7336 | reverse complement strand
AGGGTCGTTACATTCTCATGCTGAGACTGCCATGAGTTTTCTGCACCACTAAGGTGGTTGACCTTTGTTCTGGGCTGGCTATGGACGGTTTGGCACGAGGCCCAACGGGTTAAAGCTGATGCCGCTGAGCTATCGATTGGCTGAGTTCAAAGAGTAGCACAAGCCCGCAGCTTCACATTCTCACTCTACTCTCAGACTGTTCTCAGGGGTAGGTTCTAACGTTAAAGCATCTGGGCTTGAGCTACATCCCTTAATAAAATCAAACTCTACCATTTTGAAAAACAATTTCTCTCTAGAAATTCAACCATGAAACCTAATTTTTTTCTGTTTGCTGTGGGTGTTTTGGGTCTGCTGCTGGGATCTACTCCTTCAGTCTCAGCCCAGATGGAGAGCGCTTTGCCATCGGTGTTGCTGGCTCAGACTACGCCTCGGTTCAAGCCGCTTGAAGCCCAGCCTGAAGCGATGACGCCTCAACGTCTGGATACCCTTTTGCGTGGCGAGACGCCTGATATTCGCGGTCAAGATAACCAGTGGCAGCTCACCATTGATGGCCAGCAGGTAGTGGTTTTAGTGGATGAAGCGCGCGATCGCATGCGCATTGTTGCCCCAGTATTCCCCGCCGCCCAGCTCAGCCCAGAGCAGGTGGGAAACGTTCTGATCGCCAATTTCCACACCGCTCTCGATGCCCGCTACGCTGTTACCGACGGTCTACTAGTAGCGGCGTTTATGCACCCCCTGTCATCGCTACAAGAAAACGATCTGCGCTCTGCCCTGCACCAAGTGGTCAAGCTGGCTGAAAACTTTGGCACCAGCTATTCCAGCGAAGGACTGTCCTTTGGTACCACCCAAGCCCCCGCCTCGGAACCCAGGTTCAGACTTGAGGGCGAGAGCGAAATTTAAGCGGACAAATACGATGAAAAATCCTCTCCACTTTTTTATTGAATTGTTTCAGCAGCCCCGTTGGACTCCCATTTGGGTGAGCACCTTGATGGTGATTAATTTGGGCAGCATCGCCTTTTGGACTGAGCCGTTAGCTAAGGTTATGTTGGCCATATTTATGATCTCTACCCTGGCGATGATGGCTCTCTATGCCCAGTTTGGGTTCACCAAAATTTTGGGGTTGGGTCATAGCCTGTGGGTGCCCCTGCTGATCGTCATGGTGCTAGCCATTCCCAACGCCAGCGGTCTATTTCAGGGCTATCTCATCCTGTGGTCGGGGTTGACGACGGTATCGTTAGGCTTTGACATTATAGATATGTGGAGGTACTGCACTGGGCGATCGCTCATCTGAGGGCGTTCCCGAGACATTGTGGCACTGCCGGGCCATGCCAAGTTTAAAGATCAATAGCTAACCTAGCTCGGATTAGATAAAGGGGCGCGATCGCCTCGCCGCCAATCACGGTAGTCGCGAAAATCTAAAATTAGCGAAAGTGCCACTGAGCCCATTGTTAGCCACCCCATCGCTAACAGCCATCCGGAATCAAGCGTTTGATAATACCAGCCAAATTTCCCCAGCATTGGCGTCCAGAAAATGATGTGTGCTAGGCTCAACAGCTTAACCAGACCGTGTCTCAGCATCAGATAAGTGCCAAAGATAAGGTTGCCAACCTGACAGATAAGAAGAGCATGAAAAAATGGATTAGACCAGAGAATGACTGGTATCACCAGGGTTGAAACAGCCAACCAAATCAACCAGAGTTGTAGGCGAGTAGGCAGGAATCTAATCTGCATAATTACTCGACTGATCGAAAGTTTTTGCATTACTCAATCTTCTCGTGAGGGAAAAAGGTTCATCAATAACGCCCAATGCTAAAATACAGCTCTCAGGCGTCAAAAGAATTAAAAATTCTTGAGCGTTTGATTATTGAGTCGTTATAAAAGTTTTACCACTATCTGGGTGACAGCTACCGGGTAGAGTGACCCAACGGCTGGGAGCTATAGCTCAAGCTCTGATAGGTGGCCAGCGAGTTATCGCGGCGGTTAATGACCATTTTTGAGGGCGATTTCAGCACCCAGCGTCCTGTTTATAGCGACACCCATGTGTTTTAGACTACCCCCCACTGGCGCGACTACTTATTGTTCTACGAATACTTCTACGGCGACAACGGGGCTTGGCTGGGGGCCAGCCGATTTGGTGGCTGGCCTGACCTGGTGGTGAAGCTGATTCAACATTTTAGCCCTCGGTGGCCTGGTTGTTCCTGGTTTTGGCCGGGCACGGTACCGACCAGCTAACTGCGGCGTACCCTGGGTCATAGCCAGAGTGTGATGGTCGATGGCGGCTTTGCAGCTTTGAAGCGGTGGGTTTGCTCCTCAGCCGCGTAGTGGAGACGGTGGCCCCCACTCCTGGCGACTTTGTGGTGCAGCGCACCGACCAGTGGACGTTGCACTAGGATGACCTGCGCCAGGCGATCGCGACCAACCGCCTGGTGATTCTCGATACCCGCGAGCGCCGCGAATTTGAGGGGCGGTGCCCTACGGCGAGCGGCGGGGTGGCCATCTGCCGAGGGCCATTCACCTGCACTACCGAGAACTGCTCGATGCTGAAGGTCGCCTGCGGCTAGAGTCTGAACGGCTGGCTCTGTTGCAAGAGCGCGGGACTCCCAGGGATGCAGCGATTTTGACCTACTGTACAGCCGGGGTGCGATCGGCCTGGCTAACCGCCGTGCTGGTGGGTATGGGCTTTGACGCCAAAATTACCCCGGCTCCATGTGGGAATGGTCGGTGGGGGAGAGCGATCGCTATCCTCTGGGGCTGCCAGCGACGCAGAACCCGGGCTGATTCTGGCGATCGCAATTGTGAAGGCTCAATCTGTATCTCCCGTCTTGCATAACGGTGAAGTTGTGCGGCGACAGATAAACTCGAACTTTCACCGACAATCTCCGCTTCGTCCGCACCAACGCAGTGTTGAGCTGCTGGCGGCAACGGGAGACTTAGTCCTAGTTCTACCTGAGTTTGTGTCGGGTAAAATTGAGGTAGAGCGTTCAGGAGG
>DAIUJR010000182.1:0-2993 GCA_036848635.1 Nodosilinea sp. CTOTU7336 | reverse complement strand
TGCATGAAGCGTTTATGAGACCCACTTAATGAGGAATCATGGGATTTCCATGAGAACTTTCTTAACTTATCAACGTTGCCCTGGTGGTCATGGGCCAGTTGCATAAATGTCCACAGCTCAATCATTCCAGATAATCATAGGATAAGCCACAATAGACATGCATCTATCCCCAGTGGGGGCATCTTGTCCGACACTTTATCGCCCTCTGCTGCGTCTTTACAGGGGGTGGAGGCAGTCCAGAAAAAGCCAGGCCGATCGCAATCACTTTGCAAACTGGCACAGCTGCGCCGACAAGATATTTATTCGTCGCCATAAAATCTGCACGTCGGTTTTGTCTGGCAGGTTAGGCTACCGCTTCACACTTCTCTTATAGTGCTACAGCCTTGAAAAGTTCTCTTGCTCTACCGGCCTTACCCCCGTCTCTACCCCTCAAAGGCACCTGGCAGCGCCTGATGGGCGAGACCCGCACCCGCATCTTGCTGCTCTACGCCTTGACGATGCTGGCAGCGGTGGGCCTAGCCGTGCCGATCTTTCGCGCCCTGTTGTTTCGCGAAGTTGATCGCCGGGTGCAGGTCGATCTGCAAGAGGAATTAGACGACTTTGCCGCCACCTACACCGCCTGGGATGCCGTCACCCCCGAAGATGACGCAGCCCTGGAAGACTTTGTCAAAGATTTTCTGGTCGAAAACATTCCCGAAGACGACAACTTCCACCTGATCTTCCTAAATGGTGAATTTGTTCGTTCCAACCCCAGGTCGCTGCCAGCGGTCATTGACCCTGAGTCAGACCTGGGGCAGCAGTGGGCCGCCCTCACCGCCGCCACCGAAGGCCGCATATCCGTTGCTGACCCGACAGTAGGCAGCGTTCTGTACAGCACCTACGTGCTAGAGACCAACGACATCCCTCGCGGGGTATTTGTGGTGGCTCACATGTCGGCGGGGGAGCGCACCGAGGCCCTGGCCGGGGTCTATGTCTTTACCAAAGTGGCGATTGGGGTGGTCATTGTGTCGTTTTTACTGGCCTGGTTGGGCAGTCAGCAGTTGCTCAAACCCGTGCAGCAGCTGGCCACCACCGCCCGCAGCATTAACGAAGCCGACCTGTCGCGCCGCCTGGAGGTGGCGGGTTCCGGGGAGCTGGCGGAGCTAGCCGCCACCTTCAACGCCATGATGAACCGGGTGCAGAGCGCCTTTGAGAGCCAGCGCAACTTCATCAACGACGCAGGCCACGAGCTGTTTACCCCCCTCACCATCATCCAGGGCCATCTGGAAGTCATGGGCGACGACCCGGCGGATCGGGCCGCTACCCTCTCGCTGGTGATGGATGAGATCGAGCGCATGAGCCGCTTTACCAACGATCTGCTGCTGCTGGCCCAGGCCGACCAGCCCAACTTTTTGCAGCTCGAAACCATCCCTGTTGCCGACTTTACCCAGGAAATCTTTGCCAAGGTGTCGGTGCTGGCCGATCGCCAGTGGCGCTTGGGCAGCGTGGGCCGGGGGGTGCTGGTGGGCGATCGCCAGCGGCTGACCGGTGCCCTGGTGAACCTGGCCAAAAACGCGGCTCAGCACACCCAGCCCACCGACACCATCGAGCTGGGGTCGGCCACCCTGGGCACCCAGGTGCGGTTTTGGGTGCGCGATACCGGGGAGGGCATTGCCCTGACCGACCAAACCCGCATTTTTGACCGCTTTGCCCGCGCCGCCAACACCTACCGCCAGTCCGAGGGGGCTGGGCTGGGGCTGGCCATCGTCAAAACCATTGCCGACAGCCACTCCGGCACCATCGAGCTGGTCAGCCAGCCAGGGGTAGGCTCCACCTTCACCCTGGTACTTCCCTTAGATCTTCCCCAGCAGGAGCGGGCCGCATGACCCACATTCTCATTGTCGAAGACGAGGCGCGCATCACCACCTTCTTAGAAAAGGGGCTGCAAGCCAGCGGCTACACCACCACCCCGGCCAGCAACGGGGCCGATGCGGCGGCGATCGCCCTCGACGGCAATGTCGATCTGCTGCTGCTCGACCTGGGCCTGCCGGGGCAAAACGGCCTGGAGGTGCTCAAAAATCTGCGCGGCCAGGGCTTTCAGGCTCCGGTGATCATTCTCACCGCCCGCAACAGCATCGACGACAAGGTGGCGGGCTTTGACCTCGGGGCCGACGACTACCTGACCAAACCCTTCCGCTTTGAAGAGCTGCTGGCCCGCATTCGCGCCCGCCTGCGCAACCCCAGTACCCCCACCGCTGACGCCAGCCCCACGGTGCTGACCCAGGGCGACATTGCCCTCGATCTGCGCACCCGACGGCTGCGGCTAGCCGGGCAGCTCGTGGACTTGTCGGCCCGCGAGTTTACCCTGCTCGAAACCTTCATGCGCAATGCCGACCAGGTACTCAGCCGCCAGCATCTCCTCGATGTGGTCTGGGGCTATGACTACGAGCCAGGGTCAAACGTGGTGGATGTGTACGTGGGCTATCTGCGCAAAAAGCTGGGTAGCCACGCCATCGAAACCGTGCGCGGCATGGGCTATCGCTTCACCCGATAGATTCCAGGAAATTCTCGACCGGGAAGGGGTGGGGTGGGGTCAAAATCTAAGAAAAATCTCATCTTTGGCTTAAATGCCCCTTAGAGTTTTGGTGTTGTATGAAGGTGTAGCTGTGGGGAGAACCCGGCACCCGCCTGGGAATCGTGCATGTATCACGTTTTGATTGTCGAAGATGAGGCAAAAATTGCCGCGTTTATGCAAAAGGGACTGCACAACGCCGGGTACGATGCCGCCGTCGTCAGCAACGGCAACGCTGCCCTAGAGGCGGTCTTGAGCAATACCTTTAATTTAGTGCTGCTCGATCTGGGGCTGCCAGGAATGAGCGGTCAGCAGGTCTTGCAGGAACTGCGATCGCAGCACATCACCTGCCCCGTACTGGTAGTCACCGCCCGCCTGACCCACTCCCCAGAGGCCCAGGCCGTGCGGCCCCTCGCCAACGGCTGGCTCAACAAACCCTTCA
>DAIUJR010000181.1:0-3218 GCA_036848635.1 Nodosilinea sp. CTOTU7336 | reverse complement strand
TTCAGCTTGGGAAGCTGTGAATCACTTCTTGCGTGGCAAGGGTTTCAGGGCTATAAATTTAGGATTACCCCAAACTTACCCCAATTAGGTCAAGCTACATAACTTAAAGAAGCTGGGAAACCTCAGCTTCGCTAAAAATGACCTCGGAGCCCCGCAGCCGCTTGTAGGTGTGGTAGCGGTTGTATAAGTCTCGATTTGAGAAAAAGAAGAGAGAAATCGCCTCCCACAAAAACACCCAGCCGCCAATAAAGAGTCCCTCTGTCAAAACAGAGGTCATAACATTGAATGAGGCAGGGTTTTCTAATAGCGTGGCCACCAGGAATGTGCCTAGACCAGAAAGAACGTACCGGAAGGTACGGACGTTGATCAGCCTAAGTTCTTTTCTGAGGAGATAAAGCTTAAAATCGATGCTATTCCGCAGCCCATCTCTAACGTCCTGTTCCATGGCTTTATCGCGGGTGCCGGGTGGCAAGATAAAACACACCTCAATTGAGTATTTTGTAGGAATTTCGTCAGCGCTACTTTCTAAATAGAGCTTCAAGTCTGGATCGAGTTCTCGCCGCTTAAAGGGAGCTGGATCCCACTCACTGAAAATATCGGTGTAGTGGTTGAGGGATGCCTCGATCATATAGGCATTATTGGCTTCGTCGATGGCATACACTTCGTTGAAGAACTCATCTTTTAGCGCCATGGGAACCTCGAAGACCTCGGGCTGAGGAAATTAGCTTCAATATTCTGGCTAAATTTAGTTTTAGTTAAAAACTATAGGAGAGTAGTAGGATGGCCAGCCGAGACGATTGAGCCAGCACAGGCCGCTCTAGGTGTAATGCCCCCCATTCACCTCTAAAACGGTGCCGGTGACAAAGTTACTGGCCACGGGCGACAGCAAAAACGCCACTGCCCAGGCAATTTCCTCGGGCTTGCCAAAGCGGCCAAAGGGGATTTCTGCCGTGATTTTTTCTCGCACTTTATCAGGAATGGCCTGAGTCATCTCGGTTTCGATAAAACCTGGAGCTACGGCATTGGCCCGCACCCCATAGCGCGCGCCCTCTAAAGCCAGGGATTTGGTCAGACCAATCACGCCAGCTTTAGCGGCGGCGTAGTTGGTTTGGCCAATGTTGCCCCGCTGCCCAGAGATAGAGCTAATGCAGACCACCGCCCCTTCCCGTCGCTCGTAGAGCTTGGGCACCACGGGCTTCAGGGTATTGAAAACGCCCTTTAGGTTGGTGTCGAGTACCGCATCCCAATCTGCTTCGGTGAGCTTGGGGAAAAAGTTGTCGCGGGTAATGCCCGCATTGGCCACGACGCCGTAGATTGGCCCCAGGGTTTGCTCCACCACCTCAGCCGCTTTATCCATGGCGGCGGGGTCGGTGACGTCAGACTGGAGGGCCAAGCCCTGGGGTGCGGCGCTGGGCTGACTGCGGTAGGTGTAGGCCACCTGGGCACCGAGGTCGATGAGGAGGGCGGCGATCGCAGCGCCGATGCCCCGGTTGCCGCCGGTAACGAGAATAACTTTGCCGTCGAGGCCAAGAGATGGCATAGGGGTGGATGGGTAGGGGGTGGATGGGTAGGGGCAGACCCCCGTGTCTGCCTTGGCGTGAAACTAAATTCGCTCGACCGCCAAAGCTGTACCGCCGCCGCTGCCGTGGCAGACGGCTGCCAACCCCCGCTGACCATCGCGCTGCTGGAGGGCGTTGAGCAGGGTAACGAGAATGCGAGCGCCGGAAGCTCCAATGGGGTGGCCGAGGGCGATCGCACCGCCGTAGACATTGAGCTTTTCGTAGGGCACATCCAGCAGGCGGTGAAACAGAATGTTGCTGAGGGCAAAGGCTTCGTTGTTTTCAAACAGGTCAAAGTCGACAATACCCAGATTCAATTTGCCCAGCAGCTTTTGCACAGCGAGGATGGGTACCTCGGGGTAGCGCCAGGCTTCTCCCCCGGCCCAGGTGCCTTTGAGAATGCGGGCAATGGGCTGTAGACCGTAGTCATCCACCGCCTTTTGGCTAGCCAGCAGCAGGGCCGCTGCCCCATCAGAAATTTGGCTGCTGTTGCCAGCGGTGAACACACCCTCGGTATGAAATACAGGCTTGAGGGCGGCCAGTTTCTCCAGGGTGGTGTCCGGGCGCACGCCTTCGTCTTTTTCTACCCACTGCGTTCCTTTCTTGCCTTTGACCTCAATGGGAATGATTTCTTTGTCTAACCAACCCTGTTGCATAGCGCTGGTGGCGCGATCCTGGGAATAAAAGGCCACTTCGTCCAGTGCTTGGCGGGTAATGCCGTGGGTGAGCGCGAGCTTTTCGGCCTGGTCGCCCATGCGCTCGCCCGTGGTGGGGTCAGATAGCCCGTCGGAAACCAGCAGATCGATCAGGGGTTCGGAGCGATCGAGCAGCAGCTTAACCCCCCACCGCACCCGGTGCGACATCATCAAGCCGCTTTGGGACATCGATTCCATGCCGCCTGCCAGCACAATGTCGGCATCGCCAGCGGCGATCGCTGTGGCGGCGCTAATAATGCTCATCATGCCCGACGAGCACACCATATCGACGGCGTAGCCGTTGGCGGTATCTGGAATACCGGCCTTGAAGGCAGCCTGTCGGGGCAAGAGCTGGCCATGGCCCGATCGCAGCACATTGCCAAAAATGTAGAGATCTACGGCATCGCCTGGTACCTTAGCGCGATCGAGCACGGCCCGCATCGCCACTGCCCCTAGCTCGACGGGGGAAATGTCGGACAGGGCACCTCCAAAGCGCCCTAAGGGAGTGCGGGCCGATGAGACAATGTAAATGGGTTGCATGCGATCTCTCCTACACCTAATGGGCTTGGTTAATGGATTAATGAGGCAGCTTGCTGTACTAGGTCGCTTGCAATCGGCTATCTAAAAATGCTTTGCCCTGCTCCCTACCATCGGCAATCAGTTGCTGAATGCGTTCGGGGCTGCGGTCTAGTTTGCTTTCGTAGTTCAGGCTGTTCTGTAAATCGCTAGACATCTCAATGAAGGGGATGTAGTAGGGCTTGTCTGGTTTCTCAATAAAAGATCGGGGAATTTTAATGGGTTCTCGCACGCCCAAAGTCTGGAGAAACTCTTCTTTGAAAGCCCCGGCTAGCAGCAGATCATTAAGCCGCTCAACGGACTGTAGCCCCTGAAACAGGGAGACATTTCCCTGTAATTAGTCACCGCAACAAGACGGGGCTATTGCGAATGAGGGAAAAGTCGGTAA
>DAIUJR010000180.1:0-3242 GCA_036848635.1 Nodosilinea sp. CTOTU7336 | reverse complement strand
GCAACCCGTCTCGCAATTGGCAACCCATTGTTGAGGCTTTGCAGCAGGCTGTAGCAGAGGCGGGTTTGGAGATACCGGTACAGACGGCGGGCTGTCTGGAAGTTTGCAAGCTCGGGCCGGTGGTGTTCCACTCTGGCGATGGGCAGAGCCCGGTCAGAGACCATCACACCTGGTACACCCGAGTGACGCCGGAGGTGGCGCGGCGCATTGTGCGGGAGCATTTGGCGAAGGGCCAGCCCGTTACAGAGCACTGCTATCCGCCAGCTCATCCACCCTCTTAACCCCTTTATTCTCTATGACATTCCGCTTGAGCCTAGCCAGTATTCAGCTTTGCCATCTCCCCGTCGCCGGATTGGGCCGCCGCGCGAGGCTGGCGCTGGGGCTGACCGTAACGGGTCTTGCCCTGGGCAGTTGCCAGCCTACCCTGTCACCACCGATGGCTCCCGCTCCAGTGGTGTCCACCCGGGCCGACTGTGCTACGGCCTACGACCCGACTCAGGATTACTTCCCTGACAAGGTGGAGTTGGACTATGCCACCGGCTTCTCGGTGGAGTACTACCGCCACTACAAGGTGGTGACGGTGGACTTTCCCTGGAAAGATGCCGATACGGCATTTAAATACGTCCTGGTGCAGTGTGGTGCGCCTGTGCCCTCAGGCATTGAGTCAGCCCAGGTGATTGAGGTGCCGGTGCGGCGGGTAGTGGCCCTTTCGACCACGCACCTGCCCCATTTAGATGTGCTGGGCGAAGTGGAGGCACTGGTTGGCGTAGACCAGTTCGATACGGTGAACACGGCCAGCGTGCGCCAAAAAATTGACCAGGGTGACCTCCAGCAGTTTAGCTCGGGCGGCACGGTGGATCTGGAGCGCCTGCTAGAGGCGGAACCTGACCTGGTGATGGCCTTTGCTACGGGCAGCGAAACCGACAGCCACCGTCGCCTGATGCAGGCCGGAGTTCCGGTGGCGATCGTGGCGGAGTATCTAGAATCGTCTCCCTTGGGACGGGCGGAATGGCTAAAGTTTACGGCCCTCTTCTTTAACCGGGAGGCCGAGGCCGAGCAGGTGTTTGGCACCATCGCCGAGGACTATAACGCCCTGGTGCAGATGACCCAGGAGCTGGAGCAGCGACCGACGGTGTTCACCGGCTTTAGCTACGACGGCACCTGGTACATGCCGGGGGGCAAAAGCTACGCTGCCCAGCTGCTCAGGGATGCGGGCGCGACTTATCTATGGGCCGACATTGATCGGGCAGGGAGTTTGCCCCTAGATTTTGAGGCGGTCTACGACCGGGCTGCCGACGCCGACTTTTGGGTGAATGTCAGCCAAGACTGGTTTTCTAAGGGAGATGCGATCGCCGCTGACCCCCGCTACGGCGAATTTCTTGCCCTGCAATCGGGCCAGGTGTTCAACAACAACGCTCGCCTCAATGCCACCGGGGGCAACGACTACTGGGAGGGCGGGCTAATCAACCCCCACCTGGTGCTAGCCGATTTGATAAAAATCGTTCATCCCGATCTGCTACCCGACCACGACCTTATCTACTACCAACCCCTGCAACCCTAACCCCCAACATCCACCCATCCACCCATCCACCCATCCACATGCCCCTCACCCTAGCCCAAATCACTGATACCCACCTGCTGGCCGACCCCACCGCCCGGCTGCGTGGCAGCAACCCCTGGCAGAGCTTTCAGGCGTTGCTGCATGAGGTGGTGCAGTGCCAGCCTGATGGGCTGCTGCTGACCGGCGATCTGGCCGATCAAGGCGATCGCGCGGCCTACGAGCAGATGAGGGATGCGATCGCCCCCCTCAACCTGCCCACCTACTGGGTGCCCGGCAACCACGATGAGGTTGCCACCGCCCAATCGGTGCTCCAGGGAGTGCGGTACTACAGCCCCCAGCACCAGGGGCTTGAGTCGATTAATCTGGGTACCTGGCGACTGCTGCTGCTCAATTCGGTGCTGCCGGGAGCGCGGTTTGGTGAAGGTGCCCTGGCACCGGGCACCCTGCGATCGCTGCGAGCAGAGCTGACCGAACATTCCTACCAGCCCACCGCCCTTGCCCTGCACCACCATCCGGTGCCCACCGGCATTGACTGGCTCGACCAAATGCAGGTGCAAAACGCCCCCGCTTTGCTGAGTCTGCTGCAAGACTTCGACCAGGTGCGGCTGGTGCTGTTTGGCCACATTCACCTCGATTTTCAGCAGGTGTCCCAGAGTGGGACTGGGGCAATTGCCTTCTATGGCTGCCCCTCCACCGGCCTCCAAGTAACCCCTCAAGCAGTCACCCCTGACTGCCACCTGCCAGGTTTTCGGCTGATTTCCTTGTCATCCGATGGCCATCACCACACCCAGGTGCGGCGGGTGACCCCAGCGCTGAAGGCGCTGTAGCCCCATGCTTAAGCGCTTTTCTAATCGTCGGTGCAAGGGTGAGACCGCCCAGCTCGTACCCCAATTCAGCGCCTACGGCGGGTTAATCGGACTCGGCCTGCTGCTGCTGCTGGGGTTTTTGGCTAGCCTGGCCCTGGGCTCGGTCTCGATTCCGCTTTCTGAGGTGATCACCATTTTGCTGGGGGGAGTGCCCACCAAAGCTCCTTGGCAGGCGATCGTGCTCCAGTTTCGGCTGCCCAGGGCGATCACAGCCATGGCGGCCGGGTCGGCGCTGGCGATTAGCGGATTACAGCTGCAAGCCCTATTTCGCAACCCCCTAGCTGGCCCATCGATTTTGGGCATCAATGCCGGGGCCAGTTTGGGGGCGGCCCTAGTGGTACTCACTGGCAGCGGCGCGGCAGCGGGGTGGCTGGGCCCGTTTAGCCTGGTGGCCGCCGCCAGCCTGGGAGCAGCCACCACCATGGGTCTGGTGCTGCTGGTAGCCCAGCGGGTCAGGAGTTCCCTGGCGCTGCTGATTTTTGGGCTCATGCTGGGCTACACCACCACTGCTCTGGTGACGATTTTGCTGCACTTTAGTCAAGTTGATCAAACCCTGGCCTATCTCAGCTGGACCTTTGGCAGCTTTGCGGGCGTAACCTGGCAACAAATACCCGTGCTGCTGCCGATTATTGCTCTGGGGCTAGGGCTGTCTTACCTGGCCTGCAAACCGCTCAATCTATTGCTGCTGGGGGAAGAACAGGCTCAGAGCCTGGGACTGTCGATCAAGCTGACCCGCCTGTACCTGATTGTCAGCTCATCTCTCTTGGCCGGTACCGTCACCGCTTTTTGTGGGCCAATTGCGTTTCTTGGCGTGG
>DAIUJR010000179.1:0-3496 GCA_036848635.1 Nodosilinea sp. CTOTU7336 | reverse complement strand
CACCATTGCTTTGAAATAAATTGTTTTTTTCTGACTTTTGTGAGGATAACGGGGCAGGGGCGTTACTAAACCTAAATATCAGCACTCACCCTGGTGCCCTAGCTCCGCCTGGGCATCCTGGTCTTGCGGCTCTGCCTCCTCAAATGAGCGGCAGAGCCTCCGACGAGCATTCCAAACACTGGAACGAGGGGCAGTGAATACTGAACCGGTGCTCTAGCTAAAAAAACTGGCTCTGACAGAATTCTGTCAGAGCCAGATAGTAGGGGGTTCAGAATAAGTCTGAAATTGGCTGGGCTACCAGCTGCGGGTGGGGGCCAGGGCATGGCCGCGAATTAGGCTGCCGACGGTCTTGGCGGTGATTTTCATCTGCACCAGGGGGTTGGCGGGCACCACGGTTTTGTAGAGGTAGCTGTCGAAGGTGAGTTTCTGTACGTCAATGTCAGAGCACATTTCGACAAAGGCCTCGCGGGTGGCGTCGGAACGGTAGAACACCGTTTGCAGCAGGTCGAGCACCTTGTAGGTGATGCCATACTGCTTATCCCATCGCTGGAGATAGACCTTGAGGTCGGCCTCGGTGGGAATGCGAGCGCCGCTGTTAGAAAGCTCAACGATGGTTTCGGCGCACATGCGGGCCGACTTGGCGGCAAAATAAATCCCTTCGCCCGAGGACTTGGTGACGGTGCCAGCGGCATCGCCCACCAGAGCCACCCGACCCACCACCCGACGAGGGCGAGGATGCTCAGGAATGGGGTGCGCTTCGACCTTGATAATCTCGCCGCCCTCCAGGCGCTTGGCGGCGCGGGCACGAATGCCCGCTTGAAGGCCCTTGATCTTGGCTTGGTTGACCCGCATGGTGCCGGTGCCCACGGCCACGTGGTCGTACTTGGGGAACACCCAGGCGTAGAAGTCGGGGGAGACATCGTTGCCCACGTACATTTCGGCCAGGTCTTCGTAGTAGGCCATTTTATCTTCGGGCAGGCGAATGCGCTCTTGGAAGGCGATCGCATAGTTGTAATCCCCAGCCTTGATCGCCTTAGCGACGCGGGAGTTGGCCCCGTCGGCCCCAATCACCAGATCCACTTGCAGCGACTTGTTATCGCCCACCAGACCGTCTTCACGATGCTCGGTGTAGTGCAGGGTGTAGGCCCCGGTGTCGGTGGTGGGAATCTCTAGGGTGTGGACGGTGCCGTTGATCAGTTTGGCCCCGTACTGGGCGGCACGATCGCGCAAAAACCCATCCATCACCTCGCGGCGGCACATGCCGATGTACTCGTCGTCCTTAAGGGTGCTGCCGATATTGACCTCGACGTTGGAAGGGGAGATCATCTTCATCTTGCGCACGCGGCGGTCGATGATCTCGGGGGGCAAATCAAACTCCTCCACCATACAGAGGGGAATCGCTCCACCGCAGGGCTTAGCATTGTCGAGCTTGCGCTCGAAGAGGTACGTTTCAATACCGGCTCTAACTAGAGTCTCAGCCGCCGAGGAGCCTGCTGGACCCGATCCTACTACTGCTACCCGAAGTACCAAGGGTGCTTACTCCACTATTGCAAAAAGCTACCGATGCATCGTATCACGGGTTTCTGGGCATTTTGGGCCGTCCACAGGGCTTGTAACCCGATTGAAACACTCGTTTACATTAGGATACAGAGCCTCGGACTAATCTATTTTCTCTCTAGAGAATTTTCTATGGGCAGTTGAAGATCATAGGGATGGTTGAAGGTCATCCAGCCCCATCGCTCAGATCAACACCCAATTCGTCTGCCAACCAGTTGAGCACCTGCTGGCGCTCGCTGGGGGTGAGGTAGAAGCGGCCCGTCTGGCGCAGGCGATCGCTCATCTCTTCCATATCGGCCAGGGTAAACAGCTCCGCGATATGGCCCAGGGTGCAGAGAATGTCGTCTTGCCCCTGCTGGTCTAGACCGCCGTAGCGGTAGCGGGCAATGTGCTGACCTAGGCGAGTAAAGTCGTAGCTGTCTTGGGAAAGCCGCTGCTGTTTGTCTGCGGGAATTGGCTCCCCTGCTGCCATTTTGGCCGCCGTATTGGCGTAGTCAGTGTCGAGCAGATCAAGGTGGACAATGCGGGGCGACGGATGAGAACTCAAGCTGTCTCCTTCGGTCTGAGCCGGGTCAGAACAACTACCCGGTTGTCCCTGGGCAGAGGTACCAGAGTAATAGAACAATGGCAGATCGTCCTAGTTCTGTTGGATATCTTTCAGAAACGAGCGATCGCCATTGGATTCTAAAATACAGGCTAGGTAGAGGCAGACCTCAGGTGTCTCCCTAGACTGAGGGCAGGGTGGCGATTTCCATGGCCTGATAATCGTCCTCAGAGAGCAGGTCTCTCTCTGACAGCACGCGATCCAAAAACACCTTACCCACCAGATGGTCGGCCTCATGCTGAAAGATGCGGGCCACAAACCCCTCCCACCGCTGACGGTGAGGCTGCCCCTGGCGATCTAAGTACTCTACTTCGACCCAGCGGTGGCGGGGCACCCGACCGCGCACCCCCGGCACGCTGAGGCAGCCCTCCCAGCCCAGCTCGCTGTCTTCGCTGGCGGCCACTAGACGCGGGTTAATCAGCACCGTAGGGGCCATTAGAGGGGCCTGGGGGTAGCGCAGATTGGGGCGCGAGGCCACCACCAAAATTTGCACCGACCAGCCCATTTGGGGGGCAGCAAGGCCCACCCCGTTGGCAGATTGCACAGTGGTTAGCAGCTGATCGATCAGCTGCTGCACCGGGGAGGCATGGACATTGACCACGGGCTGAGCCACCTGGCGCAGCACCAGATGACCCAGGGTAAGTACGGTGGCTGGGGGGCGAGACTCTGGGGACGGGGGGAAGGACATGGGCTGCAATCGGCTCGACAACTATCTCGGTTTATCGCCCTGTTCAAGCATATGGCTGTAGCCATTGTATACATCTGCTCCCAGGAGCAAAGCAGCTGTGCTTCAATAAACCAACGGGTTGCCCTAGAGCCTCAGTACAGTATGGCTAAAGACCCGGTTTCTCCGTCGCTGCTCTAACGGCATGACGGGCCTTCTGGCCCAGAAACCGGGTTTCTGTACCGGCGTTCTAGTGCCTGACTCTGGCAAGGCGGCGAAGGATCCGCTCAAACAGCAAAACGCTAGATGTAGGATTAAGGACATTTTTTGCCCATATATCTAGTACCCTAAAGATCCCCTAGAATAGATTCCCTGGAACAAGATTCCCTAGAACAAGTCACACAGAATGCTTTGCTCTAGGTGGGCTGACGCTAGTCTTGGATCAATTACCTCCAGTTGTTTGAGTACGAGAGGGCTAGGCATAGGCAGATTAGGTACAGGAGGCTAAGGTCAAGGGGTTTTAGTCATCGGGTCTATGTCATCGTTGTGCTCTACTCACCGCTTAAATTGCCGCTCAAGGTTCATGTCGTTCGCGCTCACAGTCTAGGTCGTTCAAAGTCTAGGTCGTTCAAAGTCTAGGTCGTTCAAAGTCTAGGTCGTTCAAAGTCTAG
>DAIUJR010000178.1:0-3573 GCA_036848635.1 Nodosilinea sp. CTOTU7336 | reverse complement strand
GAAAGGGTTTTGGAGCCCTTTCCAACTCCCCCGAACGACTTCGAGTCGCGCGTACTACCACTTATTGGACTACTCTGAGGCGATTTTTGGAAAAGAAGATGCCCAATATGAACAGGCTCTCGGGCTGGATTCCCGCGCAGGCGGGAAGACGAGGTAAATTCTGGGCTGGAAATCTCGTCGGGCTGACAGCGGTGTATCCCGACAGGGTGTGATTGAATGACTGAGCAGGATCAAGAACAGCAGGGGAGCGAGTGGCCCTCGTGCTGAGTATCTTTTCCGTAACCGGGGTCGCGATCCACAGGAAGATGCGGTAAGATGCTCTAGAATGATAACCATTCTCAGTGATAAAGAGACAGTTTTATGCCTCAACTTACTCCCCACCCCCTACACCGAACAGCGCTACTCATGGCTTCTTCCATCGCGCTGGCCCTGGGCAGTTGCGCCTCTGGCCCAAGCACAACTGATGGTGCCGAACCTGCGGATGGGGCGGCCACTCCCGGAGATTTGCAGATTGTCACGACTGTCTTGCCCATCACTCAATTCACTAAAGCCGTCGTGGGAGAGCGGGCTGAGGTGGTGCAGCTTTTACCCACCAATGTCGGCCCCCACGACTTTCAAGCCAAGCCCGCCGATGTGCAAACCCTGGCGAATGCCGATGTGCTGGTCAAAAACGGCCTGGAACTAGAGGGATTTCTAGACGATCTGATTGCCAATGCCGAAAACCCAGACCTGATCGTCGTTGATACTAGCGCGGGTATTCCCACCCTCACCCATGCCTCTGTGGAAGGCGAAGCGCACGCTGAGGGCGAAGGTGAAGCCCATGACCATGCCGAAGACGAAGCGCACGCTGAGGGCGAAGGCGCGGCCCATGACCATGCCGAAGGTGAAGCCCATGCTGAGGGTGAGGCTGGTCACCACCACGAGGGGGAATACAATCCCCATGTCTGGCTTGACCCCAAGCGCGCCATTCAGCAGGTCGAAAACATTCGCGACAGCCTGACGGCGGCAGATCCAGACGGGGAATCGGTCTACACGGCTAATGCTGCTGCCTATATTGCTGAGCTAGAGGCCCTGGACACGGAAATTTCTGGGCAGCTAGCTCCCTTTTCTGGCAAAAGCTTTGTCGTTTTCCATGACTTTGCCCCCTATTTCGCGGAGAGTTATGGTTTAGAAGCTCAATTTTTAGTCGAAGTGCCCGAAGAAAATCCCTCCCCAGATGACGTTAAGCAGGTAATCGACACCGTCAACGCCTCAAACTTGAAGGTAATTCTCACCGAGCCCCAGGCTGGGGAAAGTGCCTTCTCGGCCCTAGCCAGGGATCTCAATGTTCAAATCAGCACCTTTGACCCCATGGAAACCGGTGGCCCCGAGGCACTTGAACCCGAACATTACCTAGTTGTCATGCGCAAAAATGTATCTGACCTGCTGCGGTCTTTCCAAGACTCGCCCCAGTCTTGGCGACCGGTTTTTGGCCAACAGCCTGTGGCCCTCGTGCCCCAGGCCGTTGGGGTAAGAGGCTAGAGCAAACTACATGCGTTCAACAGTTTTAGAGGTTGAGGGGTTAACGGTGTATCGCGAGGCCTACGCGGCGGTGCAGGATGTCTCCTTTGCCCTGGCCGAAGGTACCGATACCGCTATCGTTGGCCCCAACGGTGCCGGTAAAAGTACTCTCATTCAGGCCATTTTAGGCATTTTACCGCATCGGTCAGGGCAGGTGACTGTGCTGGGCCAGCCGCTCAGCTCGAAGGGATATTTGCCTGCTTCGGTGCGCCAGCAGATCGCTTACCTGCCCCAAAACTTTCTCTTTGACCGACGTATTCCCCTGACCGTCAATGAGCTGGTAGCCCTGGGATGGGATAATTTGGGCCTGCAATTGCCCTGGGCTAACCACAGAAAGCGACGGCTGGCCGTGCGCCAGGCCCTGGCCCAGGTCAATGCGTTAGATCTGGGGCCACAGCCCATCAGCCGACTGTCGGGAGGCGAAACCAAGCGCGTGCTACTGGCCTACTGCCTGGTGCGGCCCCGCCGCCTGCTGATTTTAGATGAGGCCCCAGCCGGACTAGATATCCGCAGCGAGTCAGAGTTTTATCGCCTGCTCTACCAGCTCAAACAGGAGCAGGGCTGGGCTATTCTCCAAATCTCCCACGATCTCGATATGGTGCGCCGACACTGCGATCTCGTTCTCTGCCTCAACCAGGTGCTACGCTGCCAGGGCACCCCAGACTATGCCCTGGCCCCGGAGAACGTAGCTGCTGTGTATGGCTCAGAGTTTGTCAGGTACCGGCATCGGCATTGAGGGAGGGGGGAAGTGAAGGGGTGATGAGGCGAGGAAGTGATGGCGTGATGAGGTAGAGGGAAAAATCACGGCTTCAGTTTTTACCTACTATCTACTGATCCGCATGGTTGATGAGATTTACAATCGACCCAGGACTTGATCCGATGTCTGACTTAAAAGACTACGGGTTTAACTCAAAGATCTGCATTGCAGCCCCAACAGCAATTTGATGCACCTTCCAATCCTCATGATCGCGGATCAACCCTTTACCCGTCTCCCACGACCCTAACCTCATGCCCTCTTAAAATACTCACCCCTTCACTTCTTTACCCCATCCACCCCCATGCCCGCCGACCTCAACCGCGTTATCGAACTCTTCCAGCTCCCCTTCATGCAGCGAGCCCTGCTGGGCGGCGTACTAACCGGGGTAATGGGAGGAATGCTGGGCAGCTTTACGATTCTGCGGCAGCTTTCTTTTTTTAGCGATGCTCTGGGGCATTCGGCTCTGCTGGGCATTAGCCTGGGGCTGCTGCTGGGGCTTAATCCGTCAACCCTGTTGATGCCGTTTGCGGTGCTGTTTGCCCTGGGGGTGATCTACCTGCTCGATCGCACCCGCCTGTGGACCGATGCCCTGCTGAATATTGTCTATTCGTCATCGCTGGCCCTGGCGGTGATCATTTTAAGCTTTGTGGGGCAGTACAAGGGCAACCTCAACAACATTTTGTTTGGCGATATTTTGGCGGTGCAGTCCTCAGATTTAGTCATCAGTGGCCTGTTGCTGGTGGTTTGCGTGGCGTTTATTGGGTTAACGTTGCGATCTCAAATGCTGCTTACCCTCCACGAGCCCCTGGCCATCGCCCGGGGGATTTCAGCCTCCGCCTATCGCATCACCTTCATTGTGTTGCTGGCCCTGGTAGTGGGCATTTCCATCAAGGCCGTGGGGGTGTTGCTGATTAGCGCCTTTGTGGTGATTCCGGCCTGTGCGGCCCGGCTGCTGAGCCGCACGTTTGCAGGCTATGTCATGCTGTCGGCCTTTTTAGGGGCACTAGGGGCGGTGTTGGGAATGTTGATTTCGGCCCTGTTTAATTTGCCGTCTGGCCCCGCCATTGTGGCCATGCAGCTAGCAATTTTTTTGATGGCAGTTGTGGTGCCCAGGGCAAAACTATCCGCTGTTTAGAAGGGTTGAATGGACAACGCAAAGTATGCTCATCATTACTTTCATCCCTTTTGAATTGGGTTTTACAGAAAACCTTATCGGAAATTGAGCCTGTAGAATCAATAGCAGGAGCAGAGACCAG
>DAIUJR010000177.1:0-3877 GCA_036848635.1 Nodosilinea sp. CTOTU7336 | reverse complement strand
ACCTCCCCCCCACTCCCCCTCCATGCTCAACGCAATTCTCAAATGGTCGATCGCCCAGCGCTGGATTGTAGTCATCGCCACCGTCCTGGTCACCCTCTACGGCCTGCGCACCCTGGGCGAAATGTCGCTGGATGTGTTCCCCAGCTTTGCCCCGCCCCAGGTGGAAATTCAGGCGGAAGCACCGGGCCTCGCCCCTGAGGAAGTTGAGTCTTTGGTGACGCTGCCGATTGAGAGCGCCGTCAACGGCACCCCCGGCGTGACTGCCGTACGATCAACCTCCGTGGCCGGGGCTTCGGCGGTGCGGGTGGTGTTTAGCTGGGGCACCGATGTCTACCAGGCCCGCCAGCTGATCACCGAGCGGCTGCAACAGGCCCAGACCCGCCTGCCCGAAGGGGTAGAAGCGCCCCAGCTGGCCCCCCTCAACTCGCCCCTGGGCATTGTGCTGGAATACGCCTTCACCGCCGAAACCACATCTCTAATGGAGGTGCGACAGCTGGTTGATCGCCAGGTCACGAACCGGCTGCTGGCGGTGCCCGGCGTTACCCAAATCACGGTCTTTGGCGGCGAAGAGCGGCAGTATCAGGTATTGGTTGACCCGGCCAAACTCAGCGCCTTTGGCGTCACCCTGGCGGAGGCCAGCGCGGCGGCGGCGGCGGCCAACCACAATGGGGCCGGGGGCTATCTGATCGATGCCGACCAGGAACTGCTGATTCGCGGCATTGGCCGCATTGAGAGCATTGAAGACTTGCAGCGATCGGTGGTGACGGCCCAGGCCGGGACGCCGGTACTGCTGCAAGACGTGGCCACCGTCACCCTTGGCCCCGCCCTCAAGCGCGGCGACGGCAGCCTCAACGGGCAGCCCGCCCTGGTGATGCTGATCAACAAGCAGCCCCTGGCCGACACCCTGACGGTGACTACAGAGATCGAAGCCGCCCTGGAGGAAGTTGGCCCCAGCCTGCCTGAAGATGTCGCCATCACCCGCACCTTTCGCCAGGCCGACTTTATCGAAGCCTCGATTCGCAACGTGCGCGACTCGCTGCGCGACGGCATTCTGATTGTGTCGGTGATTTTGCTGCTGTTTTTAATGAACTGGCGCACGGCGGCGATTACCCTCAGCGCCATCCCCATGTCGCTGCTGATCTGCCTGGTTTTGCTGCACTGGCTGGGCCTCAGCGTCAACACCATGACCCTGGGCGGCCTGGCGGTGGCCATCGGCTCGGTGGTCGATGACTCAATTGTAGATATGGAAAACTGCTACCGAGGGCTGCGCCGCAACCGGGAGCTGGTCAACCCCAAGCACCCCTTTCATGTGGTCTACGACACCTCGGTGGAGGTGCGCACCAGCGTGCTATTTTCCACCGTGATCATCGCGGTGATCTTTGCGCCGATCTTTAGCTTGAGCGGGGTGGAAGGGCGCATTTTTGCGCCGATGGGTATTGCCTACCTGGTGGCGATTTTTGCCTCTACCCTGGTGGCGCTGACCCTTTCCCCCGCCCTCTGCGCCTTTCTGCTGGCCAGCGCTCCCCTGCCTGCGGAAGACACCTGGGTGTCGCGCCAAAGCCAGCGGCTCTACCAGCCGGGGTTGCGGCTGGCCCTGGGCAATCCTCGGCTGGTGGTGCTGGTGGCCCTGGGCGCGCTGGTGGCGTCGCTGGCAATGTTGCCTGCCTTAGGACGGGTGTTTTTGCCCGAGTTTCAGGAGCGCTCTATTGTGGCCTCAATGAACCTGTTCCCCGGCAGCTCCCTGGCGGCGACCAACCGGGCCGGGCTGGCGGTGCAGGATGCCCTGAAGGATGACCCGCGCTTTGAGACTCTCCAGATGCGATCGGGCCGATCGCCGGGCGACCCCCACGTGGTGGGCTCTAACTTTGCGGAGTTGGATATCGAGCTGAGCGACGCGGGTATGAAAGACCGCGAAGCCACCCTAGAGGCGCTGCGGTCGGAGTTTGAGAAAATCCCCGGTGCCCCCGCCAGCGTGGGGGGCTTTATCTCCCACCGGATGGATGAGGTGCTGTCGGGGGTGCGAAGTGCGATCGCCGTCAAAATCTTTGGCCCCGACCTGACCGAGCTGCGCCGCCTGGGCACCGAAGTCACTGAGGTCATGGCCAATGTCGAAGGCGTGGTTGACCTACAACTTGCGCCCCAGTTGCCCGTGCGTCAGGTGCAGGTACGCTTTGACCGCGAGGCCGCCGCCCGCTACGGCCTCACCATGGGTGCCCTGGCCGACACTATCGAAACCGCACTGAATGGGCGCGTGGTCTCCCAGGTGCTCGAAAATCAGCAGCTGTTTGACCTGGTGGTGTGGTTTACCCCCAGCGCCCGCCAAAACCTCGACACCCTGCGCAATCTGCTGATCGACACCCCCGCCGGTCAGCGGATTCCCCTGACCCAGCTGGCCCAGGTCGATTATGGCACCGGGCCAAACTCCATTAGCCGAGAGAATGTGTCGCGGCTGATCGTGGTGTCGGCCAACGTGGCCGATCGCGACCTGGGCTCGGTGATCGCCGACATTCAGGCCCAGGTGAATCAGCAGGTCACCCTCCCCTCCGGCTACTTCATTCAGTACGGCGGCCAGTTTGAGTCAGAGCAGCGGGCTACCCAAAACCTGCTGGTCTTCGGAGCCCTGGCCCTGGTGGTGATTTCGGTGCTGATGTATTTCACCGTTAAGTCGTTGCCAGCGACGGTGATGATCATGCTGAATCTGCCGCTGGCGATCGTGGGGGGCGTATTCTCGGTGGCCCTGAGCGGGGGCGTGCTCTCGGTGGCGTCTTTGGTGGGGTTCATCACCCTGTTTGGGGTGGCGGTGCGCAACGGCCTGCTGCTGGTCGACAACTACAACCAAAAGCTGGCGACGGGTATGCCCCTGCCCCAGGTACTCTACGCCGGGTCGATGGAGCGGCTGAATGCCATTCTCATGACCGCGTTTACCTCGGCCCTGGGAATGCTGCCCCTAGTAATCAGCACCGGCCCCGGTCGCGAGATCTTGCAGCCCCTGGCGGTGGTGGTGTTGGGGGGGCTGTTTACCTCTACAGCGCTGACGCTGCTGGTGCTGCCTGCCCTCTATGCCCAGTTTGGTCGCTACCTGGTGCCGATCGCTGGCCATGCCGCGATCCAGGGGGATGCGGAACTGGCTACCGCGATCGCCGAAAGCCAACCCGTCAGCCCCCTGAGATAGCTCCCATCCACCCATTCACCCCAATTCAAAATTCAAAAATTCCCCCCTACCCCTTCGGAGATTCACCCCATGCGAAACCAATTTATTCCTGCCCTACTTCTAACCAGCGCCCTGACCCTGGCGGCCTGCGGGGGAACTGAAACCGCCACAGTACCCGATACCACCGCCGCCCCTGTGGCCGCAAGCCCCACCGAACCTGAAACCGCCGCCGCCGATCCCACCGACCACAGCGCTGCCACCAAGGGCGGTCAGGTGGTGGAAACCGGGGCCTACCATCTGGAACTGGTACCCATACCCGAGGCCGATGGCATTCACCTCGACCTGTATTTGCAAACCGGCGACACCCACGAGGCCGTGGCCGATGCCACGGTGGTGGCCCAGGTGCAGCTCCCCGACGGCACCCAGCAGGCACTGCCGATGGAGTATGACGCAGCGGGCGAGCATTTCTTTGCGTTTTTGCCGAGCCAGACAGCGGGGGAATATAGGACGGTAATTCAGACCGATATTAACGGCGAGAAGGTCAACGCCCGGTTTAGCTTCGCGAAGTAAGGCAATATCCAGGGAAGAATTTACCCGCGCTGAGGTGTCGGGTATCAGGGCTGGGGGACTAACGTATGCCACGGAGTACTCATGCTTTGCCCCCTCGTCCAGCAACTCTAGATAGGTCATCAGAAAAGGGGAAGCAGGCAGCCGACGTGCCAACTA
>DAIUJR010000176.1:0-3884 GCA_036848635.1 Nodosilinea sp. CTOTU7336 | reverse complement strand
CTTAATCTTGGATCCGATTCGCAGATATGGCACATTAACCTTCCAAGTCGTGTCAAGAAGCCCTGATACTAAATCACCCCAATTCAGCCGGTCGCATGCCATCAAGCCTCTGGCTAGGCTGCGCCAACGCCCCTGCGGGTTGGCCTTTTGGGAAGCGGACGCATGGGACTCGGATTTGCTCTAAAAATAGATTTTTGTCGTTGGGGGTGCCCCGTCAGCGGCATGGACGATTGGTATGAATTCCCCAGCGGCCAGAGTTTTGCGGCGCTAACCAGTCTGCATCTGACTCTACGCATCGGCTTCAGCCAATACTTAAGTATTTTGAATAATTCCAACGAAAATTGTTGAAAACACCCGTAATTTTAATGTTTCCTCCCTTCTAAGAGATTAGCCATAGTGAATTTGGATCAGGGAGCTTAGCCTGGAGAAATCCTGGCTGATCCGGCTGTATCTACCTCTTTCCCTACATTTTTTTATATCTGGAGCACGTTTATGATTCAGCTGCGCTATCTCGCCTTTGCTACCACGGCTGTGGCAATCACGGCGACTACCCTGGCGGCGGCCCCCGCCAGCGCCCAAGACCGCTCCCTGTGGCTGTACAGCGGAGAATCTGCCACCGTAGAAGGCTACCTAACGGCTGGGGAAGCCGTCTACGGCAGCTGCGACGAAGACTGTATGGATATGGATCTGTTTTTGTTTGATGCTAATACCGGCGACCTGGTCTACGAAGACAGCGCCGTAGACAGCGCCCCGGTAGTAGTGGCTCCCTGGGAAGGCAACTTTGTGATGCAGGTCACTATGCCCAACTGCACCCACCCCGATGGCTGCGCCGCCTGGGTCAGCTCTGATTATGGGTTTTAGCGCCGCATAGGTAACCCCGACCATTCTGAGATGCGCTCGCATAGCCACTCCCATCAAAAAGCCCGAAACCAACTTTGTCGGTTTCGGGCTTTTTGATCAAGCTCAAGCAGGCGGTAATTACCCGCCAGGGATAACCGTTCATAGAGGCACTATCTAGCCCAAAGCCTCGATACAGGAGGTCTAGATCCCAGGGTTCTTCCCCAGACTATAGCCACAAGCCCTGACGATCTGGTTCAGAACCCTGGGGTCTTTAGCCGCGCTCTAATATGGCCACTTCCAGTTGACGAGCTCGTCCTGGTCTTTGCCGTAGGTGTGGGCGTAGGTCAGGCACTCGATGATCTTGTTCTTCATCCGTTCCTTAACGTGGCCCGCCGCCGACCCTAGCTTGGGCACCCGGTCGATCACGTCGATGACCAGATTAAAGCGGTCGATCTCATTGTTGATAGCCAGTTCCAGCGGGGTGTTGATGTTGCCCTGCTCTTTGTAGCCGCGCACATGGATGCGCTCCTGGTTCGAGCGGCGGTACACCAGCTTGTGAATCAGCCAGGGGTAGCCATGGAAGTTGAAGATCACCGGCTTATCAGTGGTAAAGAGGGAGTCAAAGTCGCGGTTGCTGAGCCCGTGGGGGTGCTCTCCTTCCGACATCAGGGTAAACAAGTCTACTACGTTGATGAACCGCACCTTGATATAGGGAAACTCCTCCCACAGAATCGCCGTTGCCGCCAGAGATTCTTTGGTGACAATGTCGCCACAGCAGGCCATCACCACATCAGGAATGTCGGGCTCGGTGCCGTCGTCGTCGTTGCTGGCCCAGTCCCAAATGCCGATGCCCTTGGTGCAGTGCTTCACCGCCTCATCCATGGGCAGGTATTGCAGGTGCTTCTGCTTGTCGGAGACGATTACGTTGATGTAGTCGACGCTGCGGAAACAGTGGTCGGCCACCGACAGCAGGCAGTTGGCGTCGGGGGGGAAGTACACCCGCACCACGTTGGGGCTCTTGTTGGTGACCAGATCCACATAGCCTGGATCCTGGTGGCTGAAACCGTTGTGATCCTGCCGCCAGACCAGGGATGACAGCATGATATTCAGGGAGGACACCGACCGCCGCCAGGGCACGTGGTTTTTACAGATATCCAGCCACTTGGCGTGCTGGTTAAACATCGAGCTGACCACATGGGCAAAGGCTTCGTAGGTATGGAAGAAGCCGTGCCGCCCGGTTAGCAGGTAGCCTTCCAACCAGCCCTGCAGGGTGTGCTCACTGAGCATTTCCATGACCCGGCCATCGCGAGACAGCTCGCCACCGTCAAGGTCTTCGGGCAAAAAGTCGGCCATCCAGACTTTTTTGGTGACCTCGTACACCGGATGCAGCCGGTTAGAGGCGGTTTCGTCGGGCCCCATGAGACGGAAGTTGTGGACGTTGTCGCGCATGATGTCGCGCATGAAAAAGCCCAGCGCCTTGGTGTTTTCAAATTCCACCGTGCCGTGCTGGGGAATGTCAATGGCGTAGTCACGGAAGTCGGGTATGTTTAGCGCCTTACGCAGCAGCCCACCGTTGGCGTGGGGGTTAGCGCTCATGCGGCGCGGGCCGACGGGGGCCAGGGCCTTCAGCTCAGGGATCAGGGTGCCGTTGGCATCGAACAGCTCCTCGGGGCCGTAGCTGCGCATCCAATCGCCCAGCCTGTGCAGGTGCTCGGGGTTGCTGTGCATGCCGCCCATGGGCACCTGGTGCGCACGCCAGAAGCCTTCGACCTTATGGCCGTCGACCTCGGCGGGGCCAGTCCAGCCCTTGGGGGTGCGTAGCACAATCATGGGCCAGCGGGGCCGTTCTAGGTTGCCGTTAATGCGGGCATCCCGCTGAATTTCCTTGATTTTGAGCACGCACTCTTCCAGGATGGCGGCCATTTTTTGGTGCATCTCGGTGGGGTCGCTACCCTCCACAAAGTAGGGGGTGTAGCCGTAGCCCCGAAACAGCGCCTCTAGCTCTTCGTGGGAGATACGGGAGAGAATGGTCGGGTTGGCAATTTTGTAGCCGTTCAGGTTTAAAATCGGCAGCACCGCCCCGTCGCGGGCTGGGTTAATGAACTTGTTCGAGTGCCAGGCGGTTGCCAGGGGGCCGGTTTCAGCTTCCCCATCCCCCGCCACGCAGGTCACGATCAGGTCGGGGTTATCCAGCACCGCACCAAAGGAGTGGGAGAGACTGTAGCCCAGTTCGCCCCCTTCATGAATGGACCCCGGCGTTTCAGGGGTGACGTGGCTACCGATATGCCCAGGAAAGGAAAACTGCTTGAAGAACCGCTGCATCCCTTCCGCATCTTCGCTTTTATCGGGATAGATCTCGGAGTAGGTCCCTTCTAAATAAATCGGCCCCAGCACCCCAGGCGCACCGTGCCCTGGGCCAGCTACAAAGATCATATCGAGATCGTATTTCTTAATCAGCCGATTGCAGTGGATGTAGGTAAAGCTGAGGGCGGGAGAAGCACCCCAGTGCCCCAGCAGCCGGTGCTTAACGTGCTCTGGCACCAGAGGCTCTCTGAGCAATGGATTATTTTGCAGATAAATCATGCCAACGGCTAGATAGTTGCAGGCCCGCCAGTAGGCATGCATCTTAGTGAGTTCTTCGTCAGACAGAGGCTTGGTTTGGGGAAGTGTTGCTACAACCATAGGTATGCCGGGGTGAAGTCCTTACGGAGATGAACGATTAAGTTAACGAACTAACTGAAGCGACATTCTAAAGCAATGATCCCAAGGCTATGAGCATCAACCGCTACCCGATCGCTAATTTTAGGGGCGCAGCTATTTATGGATGAGGGCAGACTATCAACCTACTTTTAAGGATGGGTTAAGCTTTTTAAGGTGGTTTGTGATGGCGATCAAGGCGAATTTTCAGCTTTTTTCCCGGTCAACCCCAGCCTTAGTTAGTAATTATATGGATACCATTTACTACTACCGCTATTTAATTATGCAAAGGCAGGGTAATCGCATCTTAACCGAGTGCTCGTATTGATGGGCTGAAGGGTAAAATC
>DAIUJR010000175.1:0-3908 GCA_036848635.1 Nodosilinea sp. CTOTU7336 | reverse complement strand
GCTAGCCTACAGCGATTTGCCTGAGCACTGCCCCTACGCCGCCGACCAAATCCTGGCGGCGGATTACCTGCCCACAGCCTGAGGAGCATATCGGGTACAAGTCAGCCACCAGATCTCCCTGGGTTGATTGCTCAAAATGGCTCCGTCGAGAGCTGCGACGTAACTATGTCACCAGCTCTGGGGTTGAAACTGGGCATCTTTGAGAATGACAACGCTGTCGCCAGACTGGGCCAGCACAAACAGCCCCTGGCGGTAGGCATAACGGGCCACCTCGTTGGGCACAACCATGGCGGCAACGGCACCCATGGCCCGCACGTCACCGTAGCGGGGCATCAGCCGCTTAAATTTGCCCAGGCGCTCTAGGTGAGTATCGACATCGGCCTGAGTGAGTTTATTTGTGACGCCCACTAAGGTGACATCGGTGGTGTTCGCCACCATCAAATCGATGTTTATACTTTCACCACCGCGCCAGGCAGAAGAGCCGTGGCAAAACTCATAGGCGTCGATGCCTCGCTCTTGAAGGAGCCGCACTACGGCAGGACGCACCTGCCATTTCGCAAATTCGTCTAAGTCGTCGTCGAGTTACTCGTTGAACTGCTGGTTTTGGCATTTTAAGAGGCGATCGGCTTCTTGGGAACCGTGATCGCTTTCCTGAGATCGTTCTTTGAGCAAGCGATCAATCTCTTGGAACCGGCGATCGGTTTCTTGAAACTGGCGTTCAGTCGCTTTTTGGGCTTCGGCGAGTTCGCCCAACAAACGCCAGACATCTTCGGAGGTGATGGCCATGGACGAGCGGAGATTAGATGTTCCTAAAGTGTAGCAAGGTCAGCTGTGGCCAATAATACGTCACACCCAAATTCCAGGGTTCTATGGCCCAATGGCTTTGTTTTTTGCAACGCCCTGGTCAAGAACCCTGGGATCTGGTTTTAGGGCTGCTCGGCCAAGACGTAGAGAAATGGCTCTAGGCGGCCCAGGGCGGCGGCGACGGCCTGGGTGGCGGCGGCCTGGTCGAGGGGTTCTAGGGTCACCAGGTCTACGGGGTGGATGCGCTGCCAGGTATTGACCAGGTCGGCAAAGGGCTGGGGCGACTGCCACAGGCGCAGCAGCAGACTGGCCACGGCGGGCTCGACCACCACGGGCTTGAGGGCGGGCAGCGCAATAAACTGGCTGACCACCAGGGCGGTGCCGCTTTGAATGGCCTGGACTGCCGCCTCACGAAATTTTTCGGTTTTGAGCTGTGGGTGCAGGTAAATTTTGGCCGTTTGCCAGTCGGCCAAAGCCCAGCTGGCGACACACTTGCCGACAGAGGGCGCATCAGCATGAGTACACCAAAAGTCGATCAGGCGGTGGACGGGGTTGAGCAGCTCATACATGGTGAGGCGGGTGGCGTCGTCGCTACCCGCCAGGCCCATGGCGATGTAGTCGGGCAGATTGTCGGGGTCTTGGAACAGGTCTTCGACGCTCCACTGTCGCCAGTTGACCATGCTTAATAGCTCTAGGCCGCTCTGGTCTAGGGCAGCAAACATATCGGGGATGCGATAGCCCTTGTCGCCCCGCAGCAGATGGTTACTTAAAATTAGCTGCTGACTGCGTTCAGGATCTTCGTATTTTGGTGCCCATATTAGTTTCTTAATATGTGAGTCCTTTTTCAGTGCCTTCATGGTTTCGGTGACGATGGGCAGCGCCATTTCCTCTGCCCCATCTTCCATTAGACCCATGAGGCCAAACAGCTCTTGGGCACAGTAAAACGGGCCTCGCTGAAGAGCGCTGTGTAGGTTGGCACGAATAATACCCTGAGGGCTAAGCACTGACCGCATTGCCCCTAGCATGTCGGCAATGCTGTCGGCAAAGTAGAGCACTTCATCGCAGTTGATGTAGTCAAACTGAAGGCCGAGCTGGGCGACCTCCTCAATGGACATGGCGTAGAACTCGGTGCGGTCTTGCAGCTGGTGGTAGGCGGCCCGCTCTTTGGCCAGGTCGATAGATTTGGGTGAGAGATCAACGCCGACAATTTTGGCACCTGGGTTGGCCTCCGCCAGAGTGAGGGCACGGTAGCCGCTGCCGCAGCCAGCATCGAGAATCAGCTTGCCCTCTGTGCTGGGGATTTGATTGTGCTTGAGGTAGTGGGGGGTGACTAGGTTGTGGATAAAAAGCAGGTTAGGGTCGTCTTTAGGGGAGGCGTCGATGGGCTGGCGTGGGTAGGGGCCAAAGTCAAACCGCTGCCGCATTTTTTCAAAGGCGTCGGCATGGGGGCTAGAGGAAGATGGGGACATGGTATGACCAATAACTTTATGAGCAAGCATACTGCCCTCTATTTTTCCCTACGGAGGACACCTATGCATAGGGCTAAAGACTGGCAAGAAAATAAGTTAACAGCCACCTATTTTATAGGAGCATTGCTCTGCTAATGCGGAGCAATGCCTCAACTACACCCCATGGTGATCAACTACGTTTGATTTGGGTAGTGATGATATTAAAAAACTTCTAATCTTCGGCGGGAGGTTGAATGCTCACTGAGCCATCTTCGCTGATAGTGACGATGCCGCCTAGTGCCTCAATGCGCTCAATCGCCGTTCGGCGAGTGCCTTCGTCAAAGGCATTAACCAGCACATTGGCCCAAGAATTAATTTGGGCGGTTGTGCTATCGGGATTTGCGGCCAAAAAGTCGGCAGTGCGCTGAGAGTCTGGTCCAAAAATATCGGCATCGGGGTGGGGCGACTGTCTGGCCCAGTCTGCCGAGGTTTGAAACGAATGCTGGGCCGCTTCGCCATCACCCAAAAACAGCAGTTCATCAATGCCCCTGTAGCGCCAAATATAAAAGCTATCGTCGGGGGTGGTAGGGCCAAGGTAGCTTAACCCTTGGGTCATCAGATCCACGCTGGCCTCTGGCTGAGCGGCTAGGGTGCTAGTGCTGACCGACATGAAAAAGTAAAACAGGCGATAGTACGGGTCGTTGGGGATAATTGCCCGAAAAAAGTCTGGGCTGAGGCTGTAGTCAGTTTTTTCTCTAGATTCGACATCGCCTAGATACTGCAAGAATCTGAGAAAGAACCAGTCGCCGATTAGGTTGTTGAACCCAAAGGTAGGTATATTTTGAGCAATAGCCAGATTAGCCGCAATCACCTCACCCTGCCGCACCAAATCTTGCTCTGAAATGCGCTGGCTTTGCAGCGTGTTGAACCGCTGCTGCTGCATAAATATGAGGCCCAGCAGCAGACTTATAAAGGTGGCTAAAACTGCAATTGTTTTTTCCATAACCTAAATCTAACCCTTGCAAGGGCTAGCGCTTCGCCCAAACTACAAGATCCTAATCAGCTCTTAAAATTTTTGCAAGTCATTTAACAATACTATCTAGACTACTTATACACATCAAAAAGAGTCTAGAGTTAACTCTAGACTCTTTTTGAACTGACTTAGCGGTTAGCAGTAGCCCAAGCTATCACTTATAAAAGTTGATATTTAAAGGCCACAGCAGAGCCAACCTATCTGGCTCTTGCTATTTCACTAGGGAGTAGGAGCAGCAGGACATGTAATTTGTGCCGTAGCAATCGCGCCGGGAACTGTTAGAGCGGGAACGACATTAGGCTCGCCTTTGCAGAGAAGGGCGGTAGTAGTGGCATTGCCGTCGGGATCGGTGAGGGTATAAGTAATGCCAGAGTAACCAAGCAGCACTGGATCTTTAGGCGTAGCTGTGATAACTGCGCCAAAGGCGTTAGTGGTGGCAGGAATCGCATACTCATAGAAATCGGTTTTATCTTGAATACCCAGACCTAGGTCAGGAATATTATCAGAAAACTCAGGGTTTTCTAGACGGAAAGCTTGCTGGGCGCGGTTCACAGAACCCACGTAGGTTACAGCTTCAGACTGACGGGCGCGGTTGGCCTGGTTCAAGAAAGAAGGCAGGGCAA
>DAIUJR010000174.1:0-4050 GCA_036848635.1 Nodosilinea sp. CTOTU7336 | reverse complement strand
GCAGGGCTTTTAGGTTCCCCTCCCGGTCATAGGAGCCTCGGGCGGTTTTCCCATCAATATGAATTAATTCTAGGCCCAGCCGCTCCGTGACACCGCTCACCCAGGCTAAGAAACTGGACTCCAACGCCGAGGGGGCTAGCGCTCCTATCACTCGCCCAAAGGTATCGTGGGATGGGATGCCCTGGGGCAGCTCTAAAAAGGTCTCGAGCCACGATTGCTTCGCCCGCCCATAGCGCTCGATAGCGACAAAGCCATCGGCCCCAGCCAACACCGCTAAAATGGCTATCGTCACAATCGCCACCAGGCTATGGTGTTGGGTTCGTTCCATGCGCGGATCCGGGAGGTGCTGAAAATGCTGGAGGACGCTCCGTCTTAAAATCTTAGCCTCTCGGGCCTGCTGAGGACTCAGCACCCGTTGACCAAAGCCTTGAGCCATGCGGTCTCTCCACGCTGATGAGGGAAATGCTTTCCCATTAACCCTCCTTCACCGCGCTCCCGCTGTCTCAATGGCAACGAATGCTCAGCCCTCTATCCCTGGCACTCTGTCAAGTACAATTTATACCAAATTAGATGCGATTACCCTGCCCCTGAGACCTTGATTTTGTGCAGGCAGGAATCAGCATTTGACTGACCTTTAAGGCAAACCCTAATACTCAGAAGCCAACAAAAGTCACCTATTTACGGAAGCAGAAGCCCCTGTTTGGCCTGAAATTTCTATTCTGCCTTTCTACCCTAGCCCAATCTTTCCTCAGCGGCTACGGCCGCCTGCAAAATAGCCTCTAGCAGCCCCGGAAACGCCTGCTCAAGGTCATCGCGCCGCCGCGAGTTCATAGAGCCTAGTACCCTGCTTGCGGCAGTGCAGCACTCCCGCCTCCCGCAGAATCTTAAAGTGGTGAGACAGGGTAGAGTTGGCCACCGGCAGATCTAAGTCAGTGCTGCACAGTTCACGGTTGGCCGCTAGCCGCTGCACGATTTCGAGCCGCACGGGGTCGCCAAGGGCGTACAAAACCCCTTCTAGGGTAATGTCTTGGGCGTGGGGATGGTGAATCAGGCACATAGTTGCATTATGCCACAGGGGGCGCTATAGTCTAATTATTCGATTTTGTCGAATAATAGAAATTCACGTTAGCCCAAGCGGAGGTTTGGCTATGTCCGCGATCGCAAATATGACCCAAGATACGTTTCAGGCCGAAGTCTTACAAAGTTCAATCCCCGTCTTGGTTGATTTTTGGGCCCCCTGGTGTGGCCCCTGCCGGATGGTAGCCGGGGTTGTCGATGAGGTGGCCCAGCAGTATGCCGGGCAGCTCAAGGTGGTGAAGGTCAACACCGACGAACAGCCCGGCATCGCCTCCCAGTATGGCATCCGCAGCATCCCCACCCTAATGGTGTTTATGGGGGGTGAAAAAATGGAGCAGGTGGTCGGTGCCGTATCGAAAACCACTCTCGCCCAGGCTGTCGAGCCCTTCCTAAGCTAGAACGGGCCTTTGCGCTGTCCTACCGATTTCAGCTAAATCTGACAGAATTTGGCTGGAATCGGCAGGCTCAGGGCTCGCGGCCTCTATGACTTCCAGAGCCGCATCCGCTGAATCTCATCCCTGCCCGGGTAGCACCTCTTCAGGGCGGGGTAGGTCAAGCTGGCCTACCGAGATTTTTTTGTTCACTAGCTGCCCCGCTAAACCCTGCCCTCCCGCATGGGAGCGCCTCACCGATGGGGTCTTTGTCTGCGCTACCGTGCCCATTTTTGAGAAAACCCATGTCAACCGAAAAAAACCTGTTCACTCCGATTCAGCTTGGGGCTTACGAGTTGCCCAACCGCATCGTCATGGCCCCCCTGACCCGCAACCGCGCCGGGGAGGGCAACGTGCCCCAGCCGCTGAATGTCACCTACTACCGCCAGCGGGCCTCGGCTGGGCTGATTATCACCGAGGCCACTCAGGTTTCGCCCCAGGGTGTGGGCTACCCGGCCACCCCTGGCATCCACAGTGCTGCCCAGGTGGAGGGCTGGAAGCTGGTCACCGAGGCGGTTCACGCCGCGGGGGGGCGCATTTTTCTACAGCTCTGGCACGTGGGCCGAATTTCCCACCCTTCCCTTCAGCCCAACGGCGAGCTACCAATGGCCCCCAGCGCCATTGCCCCCCAAGGGGAAGCCATGACCTACCAGGGGATGCAGCCATTTGTAACCCCTCGCGCCCTGGAGCTGGACGAGATTCCTGCCATTATCGAACAGTATCGCCAGGGGGCGAAAAACGCCCTGGTTGCCGGGTTCGACGGCGTCGAAGTACATGGGGCCAATGGCTATCTGCTGGATCAGTTTTTGCGGGATGGCACTAACCACCGCACCGATGCCTACGGCGGTTCGGTAGAGAACCGGGCGCGGCTGCTGCTAGAGGTTACCCAGGCGGTAATCGAGGTGTGGGGCAGCGATCGCGTCGGCGTGCGCCTCTCCCCCAGCAGCACCTTTAACGACATGGCCGACTCTGACCCAAAAGCGACCTTTGGCTACGCCATCCAGGCGCTAAACCCGCTTAACCTGGCCTATTTACACCTGCTAGAGCCCAGCGAGGCCGACCTGCGCCACGGCGGCACCCCCATCCCCACCCAAGACTTTCGCCCGCTGTACCACGGCAACCTGATGGTCAACTGGGACTACGACCGCGACGCTGGCAACACCGCCATCGCCACCGGTAATGCGGATTTAGTCTCCTACGGCAAGCTGTTTATCTCCAACCCCGACCTGCCCCAGCGGTTTTTAAAGGATGTGGCGCTCAACCAGCCTAACCCCGACACCTTCTACGGCGGCGGCGCAGCGGGCTACACCGACTACCCTACGCTGGCGGAGGTGAGCTAGAGCATCAGTCGGCTCTACCGCTCTACCCAAACACTGGCTATGCCTGCTGGCGCACCCAACGGGTGAGTGCGCCCATAAGCTTGCCCGAGCCGTGAGGCATAGCCAGACTCTACTCGCTGATAGGGGCAAAGCCCCGCAGGTGAAGGGCTGGTTGACTGACAAAACTCTTGAAACCCTCATTCTGCCGTAGGTTGGGTTAGCGCTAGCGTAACCCAACGAAACCGTTGCTGGTGCTGGGTTACCCTGTGGGAAGCCAGCTACGTCGTCTCAACCCACCTACGCAAGAAACTTTTGTCAGTCCATCAGATCTCTGTGACACTCTGGAGAAACTTTTATTATGAAAGTGTCTCTATAGGTCAATGGGGAAAAGGAATCACCGTAAAGCGGTTAGAAGTTTGCAGCGACGCATTGACGAGCACCTAGAGAAGATAAGACTCGAACGTCAAAGCAATCTTCCAGACTTAGGGCTTATACGGCATTGGGAAGTAGAAAAGCTTTCCTTTGAAAAGGGCATTCAGCAAGCTAGAAAGCGATTAGGAAGAGAGCCATGTCGATCGGCACACGCACTTTAGCCATTCAAGATAAAACGCTTAACGTTCTAATTCAAGAATTAGTCGATGAGTGTGGTCGAGTGTTGGAACTTATTCATCAGCTTCAATTGCCTGACTTGCAAGATGGCCAAAAGGCTGATATTTTAGCTGAATTAATTGCTTCATCTATTCACTTAAATAGTCATTGTGATGAAGATTTTCAAGATGCTTTAGCGACTGAGCTAGAAAACCTTGCAGACAATGAATAATGGAAAAAGTACACAAACAATAGCGTTGCCCATCACCCGTCGCAGACAACCTTTGCATCACAATCGACATCTCTAATCGGTCGGCAGGATGGGCGTGCTTAGGCTTCGCGCTTTGATGCCTAAAACTCTACAATTTTGGGGCACAAGCTGCCCACTCACTCTTGGGTAAAAAATTGATCTTTGAGTTTCAAGTAGTCCCCCTTGCCGACATTTCACGCTGCCCAAAACCGAGCAACAGCAGACGGCTCCATAATCGCTTTTAGTCCATTTTGGACTAATCCCTCCGCTCTCTGACGAATTGCTTCATCAACTTCTTGCGTTAATTCAGAGAATTGAAGATATTGATTCGTTACTACTCAGGCTTAAAAAAATCTCTATTTTTTGAGGGTTGTCATGGGAGTCA
>DAIUJR010000173.1:0-4081 GCA_036848635.1 Nodosilinea sp. CTOTU7336 | reverse complement strand
ATAAGCCCACGGGGCGACTGATTTTGATGATTCCGGCTCTGTGGTCGGTGGTGCTAGCCACCGCCGGCCGCCCGCCGCTCCCCCTGGTAGGGGTGATTATTCTAGGCACCCTGGCCACCAGTGCCGCCGGCTGCGTCGTCAACGACCTCTGGGATCGCAACATTGACCCCCACGTGGCCCGCACCCGCACCCGCCCCCTGGCCGCCCGCGATCTTTCGGTGCAGGTGGGGCTGGGTGTGTTGGTAGTGGCGCTGCTCTGCGCCTACGGCCTGTCGCTTTACTTCAACCCGCTGACCTTTTGGCTGTGCGTGCTGGCGGTGCCGTTCATTCTGTTCTATCCCTTGGCCAAGCGGGTGTTTCCGGTGCCGCAGCTGGTGCTGTCGCTGGCCTGGGGCTTTGCGGTGCTGATTCCCTGGGCGGCGGTCACCAACAACCTCGATCTGCCCGTATGGATTCTGTGGATCGCCGTGGTGCTGTGGACTCTTGGCTTTGACACCGTCTACGCCATCCCCGATCGCAACGACGATCGCCGCCTAGGGGTCAACTCTGCGGCCCTCTTTTTTGGCGACTACACCCCCCAGTTCATCGGCTTTTGCTACCTGGGCACCTGGCTGATGCTGATCTGGCTGGGGCTACTGCTGCTGCTAGCGCTGCCCTACTGGCTAGGTCTAGCCGCCGCCCTGATAGTCTGGTCACGCCAGTTCTATCTGCTCAGCCGCTACAAGCCTGCCCCCGCCATCTACGGCCAAATCTTCAAACAAAACGTCCAGCTCGGCTTTGTATTGCTGATCGGCATGATCCTCGGCTCTCTCTTGTAATCCCATCCTCGTAGCGTGGGTCTCCTAAACTCCCCCAAGTCTTGACCGAGGTCTCCCAGACCCACGCCCCAACCCGCGTATTACCAATCCCTATGCCTACGTGTGCAGCTCGGTCGGGAGAGTTTTTACTCAATTGGTTTCTCTAGCGAGTAGAAAACCTAGGGGCAGTAGGCATTTCAATGCAAAGCTATTCAGCTATAATACAAAAAAAGAACTATACGAGAACCGTGTTGGAATTTACGGAAGAAGCCGTTAGGATCCAGGCTCAAGGGGGCACCCGGTTACAGGAGATGACGCAGTTATTCGATGTGTCGTTTCCTGAATTGTACCGAATGGTCAAGCGACTAACCGGTGCCCGCCTGATCCGGGCTGGGGACAAGTACTGGTTAGAAGTGCAAGAAGGGGCCAGCATTGAGGCGGTGGCGAGGAAAAAAGGGCTTAGCCCTACGGCGGTCGCCAACGCTATCCAAAAGGCAGGCTACGACCTGGACGAGGTAGCCATGGATGGGGACTGGGGATACGATATTGTCCTCAGTCGTCGGGCCGTGGATGCCTGGAAGCATCTAGGAGACAGGGCGATGACCTATTTCCGGCAAAAGCTAGAAGACACCGTGAAACGGGTCAATGCCGGAAAAGTGATAGAGCGGATGCGCTTGGCCGATGAGCCTCATGCCCAGTTGCACATGCCCCTGACCCCGGAAGACTTCAAGTTGATCGACGTGCTGGTAGAGCACTCGGAAACGGAGTGGAAGAAGACCAAGCCCGCCCAGGGTCGAGCAAAAATAATCAGGAGGTTGATAGAAGAGATGGTCTTAACCATGCCTGAGCTGACCCAGTTCCGGCCCCCGTCTGAGCTGGTTTTCCGGCCAGCGTATAACAACATGGGGGCATCCTGGGCAATCACGTTCATTGCGCCCTGCTACATCTGGAACCGGATGGAGGCGCTGAAAGGGAAGAGGGGCGGCAATTCCCCAAACCTGTCCAGCTTCATGCGGTCGGCTATTGACAATGCCCTAGCCAACCCAGACCATTTCCGGGCATGGCCAGATCCGGTGAGCTATCGACAACCCCCCCGGTTTGATGAGTTGTTTGGAGAACCAGGGGAGAAATGGAAATTTAACCTGACTGTTCGCACACTGACATTGCTGGACGAGCAGAGAGATGCTGTACATGAATTTCTCGGTTCCCGAGGCCGGGGAGATCAGGGCCGGTTCATGTGCAAGGTGTTCTCTATGGCATCTGGCCTAGAACAGGAGAAACTACCCGGTTGGCAGGAATACCTAAATTTTATCCAGCCCTGGACAGCCGGAGACCGGAATGAGGTGAGAGAACACCTGCTAGGCCTGGAGCGAAACAGGTTTGTAGTCAACATCTTTGAAGATTGATGCAAGAAAACTGTCTAAACCGGACAGAGGATCTTTAAAGAAGCCAGTCTAGAAGGGGATCTCGTTAAAGTTAATTGCCACTCTGGTGCAACCGGAGCCACAGCCACCAGAGCCGGCGAGCGAGATCGGCGGGAGACCGGATAGCCATGGCGGCGGTGCTGTTCAGGATGGCTTTCAGACTATTCACAAAGTTTCTATTCCAATGAGTTCCTTAGCGAGTAGAAAGCCAGGGATTTAAATCCATTATACCAATCGTCGCATTTTGAGATACAATATCTAAGGTAAGGTAATTGGCTTAGGGCCGCTCAGTTAAGGAGAGGATTAAGAATGAATATTTCGGTTGAGCCCGATCCCGAGGAAATGCAGGTGCCGTGGCTGGCCGTGGCCAGCGACATTTTGCGAGAACAGTTTTCAGGCAAGGGAGATAGCTTGCCCGTTGCTGCACGTAATATTAACAAGCAGTTCGACGGGTTTCCCGGGCTAAACAAGGACAGCCTGAACCGGGCTCTCAGGGCCGGGTACAAGAAAGGTCTTCAGTCTGTCAGCATTGCCCTTCCGACGTTCTACTTCCTCTGTCGCTTTTATAATGTTGACGGGGTGGCACTGTTGAAGAAAATGGGCGAAGAGAAGTTAAGGCGCTGGCTCTTTGCAGAACTGGCCAAGCAGCAAACAAAGGTGAATGATTACCTTGCACCGTTGGATCAGATTCTTAAATCCGAGGAAGAAGTAGCCACCTTGACCGGGTGGCTATCCGGCACGGGCTACAAGGGGAACCTGAACGATTATTATGGGGCACTGGCGATGGCCTGCAAGGAGGCGGGCATCAATACAACAGCCGGGGAGCTCCGGCACATCGTGGCCTCGATCACTGATTAGGACTTGCGGTTGAACTCGACGGCTCCTCCCAGATTGAAGGCATCCCAGTTTTTCCCGTTGGCTTAAATCTCAAAATCCAGGTGCTGGTATGGAGCGGTCTCTGCTGGGTACTGCCACGGTATCTTGGTGAATGCATTGGCCGCTCTCGGTGCCTCAAGCTCAGTACGAGCTAACAGGTTTACCGTCACCGTTGCATCACATCATAAGAGTCTCACAGATCGCACCCAGGCACAGCCTAAGCGTAAGGGTAGGGTCAATTCTGGGCGCAGTCCCTTCCCCGGAACTGGCTGCGGGGTTTGGGGTGAGGGCAGAGCCAAGGCTACAATGGTGAAACTATTGCCATTCGTCGTTTGTTGGAGCGGTTTATGACCACTGTGGCCCCCGCCAAAACCCAGCCTGCCAAAACCCAGTACGAAGCCGTCATTGGTCTAGAGACCCACTGCCAGCTCTGCACCGAAACCAAAATTTTCTCTCCGGCCTCCACCGCCTTTGGGGCCGAACCCAACACCTACATTGATCCCATCGTGCTGGGCATGCCGGGGGTGCTGCCGGTGCTCAACCAGCGGGTGCTAGAGTACGCAGTGAAAGCGGGGCTGGCCCTCAACTGCCAGATTGCCCCCTACTCTAAGTTTGACCGCAAGCAGTACTTTTACCCCGACCTGCCCAAAAACTACCAAATCTCGCAGTACGACCTGCCCATCGCCGAGCACGGCTGGCTCGAGATCGAGCTAATCGACAAAAAGACGAAGGCCGCCACCCGTAAGCGCATCGGCATCACCCGCCTGCACATGGAAGAAGACGCGGGCAAGCTGGTGCACGGCGGCAGTGACCGGCTGGCGGGTTCGACCCACTCCCTGGTCGACTACAACCGGGCCGGGGTGCCGCTGATCGAAATTGTCTCTGAACCCGACATTCGCACCGGCCAAGAGGCCGCCGAGTACGCCCAGGAGCTGCGCCGCATCGTGCGCTACCTGGGGGTCAGCGACGGCAACATGCAGGAGG
>DAIUJR010000172.1:0-4173 GCA_036848635.1 Nodosilinea sp. CTOTU7336 | reverse complement strand
ACCCTGTCTCATTTGAGACTCCTTGCACAGCAACCCTCTCAGGACTTTTCTGCACTACTAAGGGTCAACCACAGCAGCAGCCGTTCGGCCTGGGTCAACTGTCAGTCGGGTACGGGGGAGGGCAGAACAAAATAGGCAAAGATCGACAGACTGCCCAGCCTCACGCCCCAATTTTGGCTCGGTTGGGGTCACAGGGAGGGTCGCGAGGGGCTCATCCTAGTTACCCGCAGCTCCCTAACTGAACCGAGTCAGCAGCTTGAGTAGTGACTTGGTGCGGGGGGTGAGCAGGGTGCGGCGGTAGGCATCGGCAGCTTTCTTAATCGCCTCCGCCTGGGTAGGGTAGGGGTGAATCACCCCCGACAGGGCGCTCAGCCCCTGCCCGGTGACTATCGCCGTGGTGATCTCGCTGATCATCTCCCCGGCGTGGCGGGCGACAATGGTGGCCCCCAGGATCTTATCGGAGCCTTTTTTGTGCAGAATTTTCAAAAACCCTTCGCGCTCACCATCGGCCAGGGCGCGATCCACCGAGGAAAAGGGAATCTCAATGGTGCTGGTCTCGATGCCCTGCTGCCTGGCCTCGTGGGCATACAGCCCCACATGGGCAATTTCGGGGTCGGTATAGGTGACCCAGGGCATGACCAGGCTGCTGAGCTTGCTGCGCCCCAGACCAAAGGGCGAAAACAAGGCGTTTTTAATCACAATCCGGGCGGCGGCATCGGCGGCGTGGGTAAACTTCCAGTCCATGCAGATGTCTCCGGCGGCAAAGATTTTGGGGTTGGTGGTTTGCAGATGGTCGTTGACCACCACGCCCCGGCGGCGATCGTACTCGACCCCAACGGCTTCTAGGTTGAGGCCATCAACATTGGGCACCCGCCCCGCCCCCACCAAGATCTCATCGACCTCGACCGTCTGGATGGCTGAGGTGGAGTCGTTCTGGGGGCCATTCTGGCGATAGTGCAACACCTTGCCCATCGAGGTGGTTTCCACTCGCTCTAGTTCTGCATCCAACACCAAATTGAGCTGCTCTTTGAGCAGCTGCTGCTGCACGATTTCGGCAGCAGCGGCATCTTCGCGGTTGAGCAGGTGGCCGTGGTTGTGCAGCAGCGTCACCTCGCTGCCCAGCCGGTGAAAGGCCTGGGCCAGCTCACAACCGATGGGGCCACCGCCAATCACCGCCAGACGGCGGGGCCGCTCGGTGAGGGAAAACACGGTTTCGTTGGTGAGAAAGCCAGCCTCGGCCAGCCCCGGCACCGGGGGGCGATGGGCGCGAGCGCCAGTGGCGATCACCGCTTTTTTGAAGGGTAGGCGATGCTCCCCCACCTGCACCGTTGCGCCATCGACAAAGCGGGCCTCACCCAAAAACACGTCGATGCCCAGGTTACTGAAGCGCTCCACCGAGTCGTGGTGGCTGATGTCGGCGCGAATTTGGCGCATGCGATCCATCACGGCGGCAAAGTCAACCTCGATCGACTCGGGCGGTTGTATACCAAAAGGGGCAGCATCGCGCATGTCGGCCACCACCCGCGATGAGCGAATCACGCATTTGGAGGGCACGCAGCCGACGTTGAGACAGTCGCCCCCCATCAGGCTTTTTTCGACCAGGGCGACTTTGAGGCCCAGGTCTAAACCCGCCGCTCCCGCTGCCACCACCAGACCAGCGGTGCCTGCACCGATTACCACCAGGTCGTAGCGCGGGGCGGGGCTGGGGTTCACCCATTCGGGCGGGTGAACATAGGCTTGCAGGGTTTGGTTGGGGCCGGTGAGGGGCACCAGGGCGGGTTCGAGGTTGAGGGAGTGGGCGGTCATAGCTTGGTAGAGGTAAAGGTTGGCGGTACGGTTTGCTGTAGAGTATGTCGAGCGCGGCGGGCAATCGCTAGGGTGGCAGCAGCGGTGGCAACTAGCCCAAGGAAGTGAAGCAGCCCCTGGATGATCTGGGCTTGGGGGGTGAGGTAAGGTTGACTACCGAGGGTGGCAATATCGCCAGCTAGGGCACCGAGATAAACGTACATAAGGGTGCCGGGCACCATGCCCAAAGACCCCATCAGGTAGTGCTTGAGGGAAACATTGGTAACGCCGTAGGCGTAGTTGAGCAGATTAAACGGCAGGATCGGCGACAGCCGGGTAAGCAGCACGATCTTAAAGCCCGATCGCGTCACCGCCGCGTCTAGCGCCTGGAAGTGAGGGTGTAATCGCAGCCGCCGACAGACTGCCCCACGGGCCAGGTAGCGACCGATGGCAAAGGCCAGAGTCGCCCCCAGGGTAGCGGCCCCCAGGGCATATACTGACCCCCACACTACCCCGTAAATTGCACCGCCCCCCAGGGTGAGCAAGGCCCCCGGCACAAACAACACCGTCGCCAGGTTATAGATGCCGATGTAGGCGATCACCCCCGCCGCACCCTGGGCCTGTACCCACAGCAGGGCCGCGCAGAGTAGGTAACACAAGCTACCGGGTCGTAGCAGCAGAGCTAGCAGTAGGGCCAGGCCCAGACCCAGGCTTAACCTGAACCAGAATTTTCTTCTGACCCAGGATTTCACTAGGGTGCGGGACAGTCTAGCCACGGTTAGCGGTTGTAGAGTTTACCATGGCCCAAACCTAAAACCTCCGCCTGAGAATCTCCTGAGCGCCAACTGAACAAATCCCAATTAACCCCCCACTGCCTACTCCCGCAGTATATATCCCACCCCCCTCACCGTCTGAATCACCCGGTTTTCGCCCCCAGCCTCCAGCTTCAACCGCAGATAGCGAATGTAGACCTCAATGAGGTTAGAATCACCCATGAAGTCGTAGTCCCACTTTAGGTGAGTTCAAGCTGCACAACCTGAGCCAGCTTGACTTCGTCTTCAACCATCAAAATCCGAGCGCCCATGGCGGTTCCCCTGAAGATTGGTAGCTAAATTGGCAGGCTAATGGTGAACACGCTGCCCTGGCTGAGCTGCGATCGTAGACTGACCTGGCCTGCCATGGCCTCCACTAGCGATCGCACCAGGGTCAGCCCCAGCCAGCCCAGTGCCGCCAGTGCTACGAGCGCAGTTTTCGTCCACCCGGTAAAACGGGTCAAATACCGCAGCCTGGCACGGCACCGGAATACCTGCCCCCTGGTCATGCACTTGCACCATGGCCCACCTCTCGCGGGTCAGCAACCGTACACGGATAGGTTGATGGGGTTCTGAGTAGCGCAGCGCGTTGGCGAGCAGCTCCACCAGAACGCTGCGCAGCTTGGCGCGATCGGCATTGACCCCGGGTGTGGGCGACGGCAATGTGCAGAACGGCGTTAGGCAGGCCAGCCATGCTCAGAGTGTCGACACAGACCACAAAACGCTTAAGAATTGTCGGTTGATGTTATGCCCTAACCGCATAGGTGATACGGGACTCGCAAGAAAATAAGGCATCCATGGCTATCTTTCCTGTGGGTGCATTGCGGTGCGAATGCACCCTACAGGGATCAATGCTGCGGGTATTTTATTTAGACGCACGTCCCTAAGTGAATCGACGGCTCGATCGCAGCGGGTTAGTCGCCAACTCCCTCAATCAGCTGCCCCAGCAAAGCGATCAACCGTCCAACGGGTATCGAGGTCGCGCAGCGAGAATAGGGTATAGCAGGCCGCCAGCATGGGCCAGGCAGCAAAAAAGAGCAAGTTATTGAACGGGTCAAGGTACTGCGGGAACGATGACAGGGTAGACACGGCATGGAGCACCAGCACCAATCCGTAGGTAATGGTTTTGCGGTAGCCGACTACAAAGGCCAAAATTAGCACCAGCTCTAGGGCACCAAGCACATAAAACACCGCTGGCCCTAAGCCACCCAAAAAGTAAAAGTTTTCAAACACCGCCGCCGCATGGTCTGGCACCAAGAATTTATCCAGCGTCCACATGAGGAATACCAAAAAGATGCTCAGCCGCATTAGTAGCAGCGCCAAAGAAATGCGTGAGTTTGCAGAAGCCATAGAGACTATAGGGTTGTGTTTTACCGTGAAGATAGTGATGATTTATAACACCTACTTTTAGGTAGGGCAGGCCACCTTAAAATTGGCTGAGAAAACCAGAAAAATTGGCTGAGTATCTCGATGGATCTATGAAACTTTATTGCGACAAAGCTCAACTTAAGTTCTAGCCCGATTCGTAATTAGTCACAGCAACAGGAGAGGCTTAATGAGAAAGCCTCCAGAGACC
>DAIUJR010000171.1:0-4317 GCA_036848635.1 Nodosilinea sp. CTOTU7336 | reverse complement strand
TGATTAACCAGATCGCCATGCAGACCAACCTGCTGGCCATCAACGCCGGTATCGAAGCCGCCCGCGCCGGAGAAGAGGGCCAGGGCTTTGCGGTGGTGGCCGAAGAGGTGGGTGAGCTAGCCTCCCGTTCCGCCGAAGCCACCAAGGAAATTGAACGTATCGTCGAAACCATCCAGCGGGAAACCGCCGAAGTAGTCGATGCCATGGACCAAAGCACCACCGAAGTGGTGGCCGGTACTCGCCTGGTGGAAGATGCCAAACAAAGCCTGGGCCGCATTCTAGACGTCTCCCAGCAAATCGACCAGCTGGTGCAGTCTATTTCCGAGGCAACGGTTTCTCAGGTAGAAATCTCAGCCACGGTGAGCCAGCTGATGCAGGCCATTGCCCAAGAGTCAGAGCGGGCCTCCCAGTCATCCCGGAAAATTTCCACCTCCCTACGGCAAACCGTTGATGTCTCCCAATCGCTGCAGGATGCGGTGGGCGCGTTTAAAACTGGCGATTTGCCCGTGAGGAAATAGGTGGAGGTGGATGATTGAGGTCAAAACTCAACCGTTGAAATTTTCATCCCTTACCATTTCCGTCTTCCGTCTTCCATCTTCCTCCCTCCAGCGAGCCTCCCAACCATGTCTGACGCTAAGGAACTTGAAATTCGGCTTCAGTTTTTAGACGAAGCCCAGGAGTATCTGGATACCCTAGCCTCACGGCTGATCGGGCTACCCCAGACCTTTGAGGCCAGCACCATTAACGATGCTCTGCGGGCGGCCCACTCGATTAAGGGGGGGGCGGCGCTGATGAGGTTTCCGCTGCTGAGCAAGTTTGCCCACCGCCTGGAAGATAGCCTCAAGGTGCTGAAGGTGCAGCGGGGCAAGGTGGTCATCGACGCTGACCTGGAGCAGCAGCTGTTGGCCGCCGTAGACTGCCTGGGTCAGGTGATGGTGGGGCAGCGGCAGCGGCTGACCCAGGGCGATCTTGATCAGTCGCCGGTGGCAGACGATTGGGTAAGCCACCACGCCGAGCCGATTTTTGGGCAGCTGCACGAGCGCCTGGGGGATCCCGAAGAGGAAGATGCCCATTCGATGCTGTCGCCTGAAGACGGCCATGAAATCATTCCGCTGCTATTTCAAAGCGAGGTAGAGGGCTGCTTAGACCGACTGGAATCGGTTTTGGCTGAGTCGTCTCCCTGCCTGCGAGAAGAAGTTCAAATTCTCGCCCAGGAGCTAGGCGGGCTGGGCGAAATGCTTCAGCTAAATGCCTTTGTCAGTCTGTGCCAGTCCATCGCTAACCAGACCGCCGCCGCCACCGAGGCCACCATATTCACGGTTGCCCAGGACTCGCTGGCCATCTGGCGGCGGGCCCAGGCCCTGGTTTTGAGCGGTAACCTGGGAGACATTCCCGATCGTCTAGAGGTGGGAGACATTCCTGCTCGTCTAGAGGTGGGAGCCATTCTTGATCGTCTAGAGGTCGGCGTCGCTGACCCCAGCGCCGAAGCGGTGCCGGTGGCTCCACCGCTGGGGCTAGCCGAGACCAATTCAGACTTTGACGATGTTGCTGTCGCCCAGACCTTTGACTTATTTGAGGTGTTTGCTCCCGACAATAACCCCGCCGCCGCCGCTGGGGCGACCACCCAGGCTGAGGCGACGGCGGCCAGCCCCGCTGATGCCACCGCTGATAGCACCGTGCGGGTGCCGGTGAAGCAAATCAACCAGCTCAGCGATTTGTTTGGGGAACTCACCATTGAGCGCAACCGGCTAGAGCTAGAAGTCAGCCGCCTGCGGGATTTGGTGGTTACCCTGCAAACTCGTATGCGCACCCTCGACCAGGTGAACAGCGACCTGCGGGCCACCTACGATCAAGTGGCCACCCAAACCGTCTCATCACTGCACCCCCCGGCGGTGCCCCCCCGAGCTCAGGCGGAGGTCAATGTAGGGACTGGCTCAGGCCCCAATTCAGCGCCTGAGCAAGGCCTCAGCCACCAGTTTGACGTGCTGGAGCTGGATCGCTATCGAGATTTTCATCTGCCCTTTCGGGAAATTATTGAAACCATTATTCAGCTCCAGGAGGTGGGAGCCGATCTGGATATCTCCCTGGATGGCACCGAACAGACCAGCCGCAACCTGCGCAAAACCTCCCGCCAGCTGCAAAAAAACCTCACCCAACTGCGCATGCGCCCCCTGGCGGATATTTTCGAGCGGTTTCCCAAGGCCCTGCGGCAAATGTCGCTGCAGTACAACAAGCCGGTGGAGCTCAAGCTCCAGGGGGCACGCACCCTGGTGGATCGCAACGTGCTAGAGGCGCTACAGGATCCGCTCATGCACATCATCCGTAACTGCTTCGACCACGGCATTGAAGACGCCGCTACCCGCCAGCAGCGGGGTAAACCCGCCACCGGCACAATTGCCATCAGTGCCCACCAGCGCGGCGGTCGCACCTTTATTACCATCCGCGACGACGGCGGCGGCATTGCGGTGGAGAAAATTCGCGATCGCGCCCGCCACATGGGCCTCGACGAGACTTTGCTGGCCGCTGCCACCACCCAGGAGCTGCTCTCCCTAATTTTTGAGCCGGGCTTTACCACCGCCAGCGAAGTCACCCAGCTCTCGGGGCGGGGCATTGGCATGGACGTGGTGCGCAGCAAGCTGAAGGAAATTCGCGGCGACATTCAGGTCGAAACCCAGCCCGGCGAGGGCGCGGTGTTTACCCTGTCGATTCCCTTCACCCTGTCGGTCACGCGGGTACTAATTGCCGAAAGCCGGGGCATGCGCATGGCCTTTCCGGTGGATGCGATCGAAGAAATCTTCGCCCTGCCCCCCGAAGCTCTGCTCTACACCGCCGGTAAAGACAGCTTCGAGTGGAATGGAGAAATCGTGCAGCTGGTGCGGCTGGCCGAGTGGCTGCATTTTAACTGTCCGGTTTCCCTCGAAACTCCCGAAATTGCCCCGGCGATCTCCACCCCGACGGTGCTGCTGGTGCAGGCTAACCAGCGCCTGGTGGGTATTCAGGTAGAGCGCTCCTGGGGCGAGCAGGAGGTGGCCCTGCGGCGGGTGGTGGGTAATTTGCCCATGCCCAAGGGATTCAACAGCTGCACCATTATGGGCGATGGCCAGGTAGTGCCCCTGGTGAATGTCCCCGAGCTGCTGTACTGGGTGGCCAGCTGCGAAGCCTCCGGCACTAATGGCTCCGCCGATCCCGCCATTCCCGCCTATTTGCCCGGCGGGGTGGGTACCGAGCCGGGGCTGGCCATGGCTCGCAAGCCCACCGTGCTGCTGGTGGATGACTCGATTAACGTCCGTCGCCTGCTCGCCCTCACCCTCGAAAAGGCCGGATACCAGGTGGCTCAAGCCAAAGACGGCCAGGATGCCCTGGATAAACTCACCGCTGGCCTAGAGGTGGAGGCCGTGATCTGCGACGTGGAAATGCCCCGCCTCGACGGCTACGGCTTTTTGGCTCGGCTCAAATCAGAAACCAACCACAGCGCCCTGCCCGTAGCTATGCTCACCTCCCGCAGCAGCCAGAAACATCGGCAATTGGCCCTGAGCCTGGGGGCCGCTGCCTACTTTACCAAGCCCTACAGCGAGCAGGCCCTGCTTAAAACTATCGAAACCCTGATTCAGCCCGCCCTGGTGCCCTAGAACCATGACCTACTCCGCCCTGGCCCGCCGTCGCCAGCCCCAAACCCGAGAGCCCGTGCTGCGGTTGATCACCTTTCAGCTTCGCCACAACCGCTTTTGTTTGCCCCTAGCCCAGGCCCGCCGAGTCATTCACGACTCTAGCGCCACCCCTGCTGCCCGACTAGGGTTGACCCAGCTCCAGCAAAATAATATCCCCATTGTCGATATCGCCACCCTGGTGTACCGAAATGCCCCTGCCCTACCTGGACAGGTCGCCGCTCTGCCGTTGGAGATGGCCCAGGTCGCCCCCGGCCAAACTATTCTGGTCGTCGAATCGAATCGACTCGGTTTGCTTGGGCTTTTAGTCGATAATATTCCTACCCTAAACCGGGCTAAAGCATCAGCCTTTAGTCCAGTCCCAGCGGCTTATCTAATTATTAATCATCTGCAGGGCATCAATACCCTAGTCACCCTCGGAGAAGCTCAGCCACCGGTGTTTTTGCTAGAACTTGAGAGTCTATTACCCTAGTACCGCAAGGCAGAAGTAAGCAGGCAGAAAGCACAACGGAAATTCGAGGCTCCACAGGGGTTTCCGCATTAGTAAACAGGAAAGTTATTTCCGCCTCAGAATACCAGACTTTTTTGTTAACTGGGACGATAAGAATCAACGCTACGCATCCTGGCTTAGATGCTCCTCCTCCTCCTTTCA
>DAIUJR010000170.1:0-4416 GCA_036848635.1 Nodosilinea sp. CTOTU7336 | reverse complement strand
ATTTGAGACTCCTTGCACAGCAACCCTCTCAGGACTTTTCTGCACCACTAAGCTTTAACACGATTGAATGCTCGCTCTGTCAAAGGTAGTCGAGCCCATGGAAAACGTCCTCAAAATCGGGGTAAGAACGTTTCCATCATTGGATCGATAGGGTTAAAAGGAGCTGTAGCTAGTGCAAACATTATGGGAGCTGTTGACGGTTTGACATTTGAAGCTTTTATTTCTCAGAGATTGGTGCCACAGTTATGGGAAGGAGCTTGCGTTATCATAGATAACTGCTCAATTCATCTAGGGAAAGAGATTGATAAGTTGATTGGCCAGGCTGGTGCGAGACTCATTTATTTGCCACCCTACTCTCCTGAATTTTCCCCAATTGAAAATTTCTGGTCAAAGGTCAAGTCCATATTGCGTTCACTCGAAGCAAGGACTTATTCCGAATTAGAAAAAACGCTTAAAGAGGCGTTTGAACAAGTTTCTCTAGAAGACATCGAAAATTGGTTTACCAATTGCTGCTACTGTACCTCATTAGACTGAGAAGTGCTGTAGTGCAGCAAGGAGAACTCGTCAGAGCACTGGAAACCGCCGAAAAAGATAAAAACTGGCTGATGACCTGGCTACTGCGCTGGCAAGACCCAGAGGAAATTCCCACCACCAGCTACGATGCCATGCGGCAACTGCTCCGCCCCGACACCGCCGTCGTCTACTGGCACTATAGTCCCGATGCACTCACTACCTTCATCCTGCGCTGGGACAAAGCACAACCCACCGTGATCGATCGCGCCACCAACGATAGCCAGGCGGGTATCAGACAGGTCAGCAAACTGGAGGCTTGGCTCAAAACCTGGAATCAAACCTACACGCGATATATCGGCAAAGACAAAACCAACCCCAACCGGGATGAAACCTGGCGAGAAAATTTGCCCTCTATGCTTGAGAAACTGGCTGATTTACTAGATATCGCCCAGATCAAAACTTACCTCAGCCACAGCTCACAGCTCATCCTAGTTCCCCACCGCGACCTGCATCGTCTGCCCCTGCCCGCCCTCTTCAGCGAATACAAAACCACCACCCTGCCCAGCCTGCAATTGGGGCAGATCCTCCGCCCCTCACCGTTTTCACTGAGCGTAGGAGAGGCAATCGGTTCCTGCCTTACGATTACGGCTCCCAACCACCAGGGTCTCGCCCCCCTCTACCATGCCGAAGCCGAAACCGACCTGATTAATCAGCTTTTGGCTAAAACCCACACGGTAGCAACGATCGCCGCCCATGCAGCCACCCAGTCCACTGTCAGCCAAGCCCTTGAACAACCCCACCACATCCTTCACTTTAACGGCCACGCCGCCTACAATTTTGCCGCTCCCATCGACTCTGCCCTTGCCCTCGCTGGCACAGACAAACTTACCGTGCAAGACCTGGTTCAACTTCCCCTGGATACCTACAGCCTGATTACCCTCGCCAGCTGTGAAACCGCTCTCAGCGGTCACCAAACCATTACCACAGAATACGTCGGCATCACCAGCGCTTTCCTTGCCCAGGATATTCCCCATATTCTCAGCACCCTCTGGACGGTGGAGTCTGCCGCCAGCATGGTTTTTATAGTCGAATTCTATAGCCAGCTCCATCAGAATCCCGTCGCGGCCTATCACCACAGTTGTCAAACCCTACGCGACCTCACCGTTGCCCAACTCAAAACCCGCTACGTCCACTGGCTTACCCTTGACCTATCTGCTAACGTGCGGGAGTTCCTAGAGGAGGAACGGCGTGACCTTGATACAATGGACGCGGAACACCGTCCTTATCACAGTCCATATTTCTGGGCTGCCTTCACGCTGACAGGACTCGGAGCCTAAGCTAATGCAATCTCTTAGCCCACTGGAACAACTCGCCGTCGATGCCTTTACTGCCGCGCTGGAAACTTGCCGGGAAGAAGGCGTCGAGTTACCTGAAGATGTTTGGGCGATCGCTCAGGCTCCAGAGCAGCATGTCGCAGACCTCAGCGAGATTGCCAAACAACATCCGCAACTCAATGCTAATTATCGGATGGCAAGGAAACTGTTGAGAACGGTAGAAGCTGAGCGCCATAAGCGTATGAATACTTCGGATCAGCCCCAACTGGGGCAGTTTCAATCATTCCTCAAAGGGCCAACCAGTGCTCCTTTGTTTCCTTGGGAGCAGGATGGTACATCAACCTCTACTTTTGATGACAATCTTAAACCGTCTGACTTCTCAACCCACAGTGGTTCTCCCAAAGCATCGCCACCACCTCCAATTCAACCCATCATTTATCGCTATACTCTCCCAGATACAGCCTCGCCTCAAGCTGCAATCGCCTTCTCTAAACAAGTCGAGATGATTCGGCACAGCAACCCCGACTGGGTTGTCAGTTCTGATCGTCCTAATCCTGGAGAAGCGGATGCGATCGTCTTAATTCATAACGATGAACATTACGCCACTGCCCATGCAGCTTACCTGACGAACCAAACTCTAAACCAAATTGTTGGCCCTGCATTATCCCGAGTTTTTGGTGCAATTCCCTCTCAGATCTCGGAACCTTTTTGAACAATGAGTAATGCTCCAAGCCCAGAACCTTCTCCGCAGGATGAGACTATTTCTCCTCAGTCATTCCCTGCTCCTATCATTCCAGCCGTGCAAGAGTTACAAGCTCAAGGCAGATCAGGGATTCCCGTTGAAATTACTCAGACCATATCCAGAGTCAAGCCCGACATTGCTCTGGATTATGTAGATAAGTGGGTAAATCTTGAGTACCAAGACCGAGATAAAGAACCCTCCCATCAATTGCAACTGGCCCAGGCAAAGCTGGCTCTAGAAGAAAAGAGAGAAGCCAATAAAGCTGCCGATCGCGCCGCCGATCGTAACTTTTTTCAAAGCAGTGTTCGTTGGGGATTAGGCATTTTTCTAGCTGTTTTTCTTTCTTCTTTAGGATTCTCCTATGCTGTCAGAAACGCAGACGGAAAGATTCCGCTGACTGTACTTTCTGTTGCGGCGGGGGTCTTAGGTGGCACAGGCGTTGCTCGATTGAAAAGCAATGCTAACAATCAAGCACAAACGAACAGTCTTGATGAATAATCTCAACATGCTTACGCTGAAGACATTTTGGCAGTAAGTGTTTTTAGTCTCACAAAATAGTGCATCGCTGCGCGGATGCACCCTACAGATCTTTCTTTCACAGCCCTAACTCCTCCATGTCTTCTACCCTTTGCACCTACAACTTTCCGACTCGGATTCGCTTTGGGCCGGGGGCACGCCGCGAGCTCACCACCGAACTCACCGCCCTGGGCATCCAGCGCGTTCTCATCGTCACCGATCGCGATGTCGCCCAACTGCCCTGGTTCCCAGCCCTAGAAGCCTCCCTGGCAGACAGCAATGCCACCACCTTTAGCGGCGTCTGGGGTAACCCCGTCGTCTCCCAGGTCAACGCCGGAGTAGAGGCATGGAAAGCCCACGGGGCCGACGGCATTGTCGCCGTCGGCGGCGGCGCGCCCATGGATGTGGCCAAGGCGATCGCCCTGATGGCCAACCACCCCGGTCACCTGTTCGACTACGAGGATGGGGCCAGCACTCGCCCCATTGACCAGCCGATGCCGCCGATTGTGGCGATCCCCACCACGGCGGGCACCGGCAGCGAGGTGGGCCGCAGCACGGTAATTTCCGACGATGCCACCCACGCCAAAAAAATCATGTTCGACCCGCAGCTGTTGCCCAGGGTGGTTTTGGCCGACCCCGAACTGCTGCTGGGGCTGCCCGCCAAGATCACCGCCGCCACCGGCATGGATGCCCTCACCCATTTAGTCGAGGCGTTCTTGGCCAGGGGCTACAATCCCCTCTGCGATGGCATCGCCCTGGAGGGCCTGTACCTGGTGGCACAGCACCTTCAAGATAGCGTGCAGTTCGCCCAGCGCCTGGGGGCGGGTGAAACCTTTGACGCCGCCACCGCCGCCGCCCACTTAGCCGCCCGTGGGGGCATGCTCAACGCTTCGATGATGGGCGCGATCGCCTTTCAAAAGGGGCTGGGGGTGACCCACTCCTGCGCCCATGCCCTTTCCACCTGCTACGACACCCACCACGGCCTGGCCAACGGGGTCATGCTGCCTGCGGCGATGCGGTTTAACCTAGAGGCCGCCCCTGAGAAATTTTTGCGCATGGCGCGGGTGGTCAATCCCGCCGCCACCGACGGTAAGGCCTTACTGGAATGGATTCGAGCGCTGTCTACGGCCATTGGTATGCCCGCCTCCCTGGGGGAGTTGGGCGTTTCTGCTAATCACCTCGACTCCCTGGTGGCCGTGGCGCTCAAGGATGGTTGTCATCCCCTTAATCCTAGGCCGGTTGCTGAGGCAGATTTCTACGCTATTTTTGGCGATGCGTTGGGGGGATGATGGATAAGTGCTTCATCTTAAA
>DAIUJR010000169.1:2218-4464 GCA_036848635.1 Nodosilinea sp. CTOTU7336 | reverse complement strand
TGAGCAGTTGGAACGGACAGCTCAAGACCGAGTTGGCCTTGCAGCAGCAGTTGATAGAGTCGCTAGAGCGGTTGGAAGGACGGTTGGATGAGAACAGCAAAAGTTAGATGCCGCTGAACCGAAGTCGTCGAAGACAAGGGAAAAGCTTTTGGCGCGATGGGAGCAGTATTCGGCGGGGTTGCCGTCGGCGAGTTTGGAGTTGCGGGTGGCGCAGCGGGCGTTGCGGGATGGGTGCTGGGCTAAGGAGGTGACGCTGATACTGGTAGCGGGGAGTAAGGTGGTGAGGCAAATTCATGACGTGCAGGGCAAGACGGATGCGATCGCTTTCGCTCAGCACATCGTGAAAATCGCTGGCAAACAAAAACAGACTTCCTTGAGCCAATCTCATCCTCTCAAAACAGCACCAAAGGCCGAGATTGAAACCTGATGTCAATACCATTGCTTGAGCCGACGCAGACACTTGTCAAAACAGGGTTTGAATACGGTTGAGCAACACTCGCAAAAGCTCCGTTTCTGAAGGATCTAAGGGTTCGAGGTGCTGTTTGATGTCTTTAATATGGGCCGGAAAAACTTGCTCGAACAGCTGCTGACCCGCCGCCGTGAGTTGCACAATGACACTGCGGCGATTCTCGGGCGGAGTCTCGCGCGTGACCAGGCCTTTGCGTTCGAGGCGGTCAACGACTCCGGTCAGGGTGCCCTTGGTAATCAATGTTTTTTCCCCAATGTCTCCCATGCTCATGCCCTGGGTGTTACCCAGGGTGGCGACGACATCAAACTGAGCCGAGGTCAAATCGTACTGTCGCACAAAGGTTTCGGAATAGCTCGAAAAGGCTTGATAGGCTCTGACGAGTGCCCTGACGGTGGCAAGACTAGGCTCCGAAGCGGCAGACTGGGAGGCGTTGGGGGTAGACATGGCTGGTGCGGCAAGCATTAGTTTTAGTCCGTACTATTTTAGGGGAGACTGGGCGGTTTCTCTGTTTTTACGCTTGGGTTTAGTCGTCTGCTAAGCCAGAGGTGAGAGGGTGGTGGGGTTAACGGTGTAAGGTGCACGGTATACGGGCTGGGACTCAGGACTCCCCTTGCACCGTATACCGCAAACCGTTTACCGTTAGGCCGTTTTATCGGGTGAGGCTACCTGAGCCAGTGGCCTAACCCCTTCAAACTGGCGATCGCGCCCGTGAGCCATCCCGTAGTCAAGATCCGGCCCGGCGGGCACAATGCCGCTGGGGTTGAGCTCGGGCAGCCCAGCGTAGTAGAGCTGTTTGACGTGCTCGGTGCTGCACCATTCAGCCACCCCCGGCTGCTGATACAGGTCGCGGCAGTAGGCCCACAGGTTGGGGAAATCGACCAGGCGCTTGAGGTTGGTCTTGAACAGTCCGTGGTAGGCCAAATCAAAGCGAAACAGGGTGGTGAACATACACCAGTCGGCCAGGGTGATTTGGTCGCCCACCAGGTAGCGCTGCTGGCCCAGAACGCCTTCCCAGTGCTCCAGCGCTTCAAACAGCTCGGTCACGGCACTGTTGTAGGCGGTTTGGGAGGCGGCAAAGCCGCTGCGGTAGACGCCATTGTTGATTGGTTGGTAGATATCGTCCATGGCTGCATCGATGGCGGGGCGCAGGGCCTCGGGGTAAAAGTCGAGGCGGGGGAAGGCGGCGAATTGGTTAAATTCTGAGTTCAGCATTTGAATGATCTGCCGCGACTCGTTGTTGACGATGGTTTGGGTCTGCTTATCCCACAGCACCGGCACGGTGACGCGACCGCTGTAGTCGGCCTTGGCACGGGTGTAGATCTGCCAGAGGTAGTCGGCCCCATAGAGGCTGTCGGGAATGCTGCCCCAGCGCTCGGAAAATTTCCAGCCCTGATCGCTGATCACCGGGTCAACGATGGAGATGCTGATCACGTCTTGCAGCCCTTTGAGCGATCGCAGCAGCACCGTGCGATGCGCCCAGGGGCAGCCCAGAGAGACGTACAGGTGGTAGCGCCCCGGCTCTGCCTTAAAGCCGCTGGAGCCATCCGCCGTGATCCAGTTGTGAAATAGCGTGGGCATCCGCTTAAACTGGCCCGAGTCGTCGCGCTCAGTCCATTCGGTCGTCCATTTGCCGTCGATCAGTTTGCCAAGTGCCATGGGAGGGGATCCTTTGTGGGTGGGTGGGAAGTTTTGAATTTTGAATTTTGAATTTTGAATTTTGAATTTTGAATTTTGAATTTTGAATTTTGAATTTTGAATTTTGAATTTTGAATTTTGA
>DAIUJR010000169.1:0-2118 GCA_036848635.1 Nodosilinea sp. CTOTU7336 | reverse complement strand
TTTTGAATTTTGAATTTTGAATTTTGAATTTTGAATTTTGAATTTTGAATTTTGAGTGAAGGGGTATTGGGTGTTGGGCAGAACCTGAAACCTAAAACCCCCAATTAATCAAATCGGTAGGCGGCCATGCTGAAGGCTCCGTAGGTGAACCCCTGGTTGACTGGGTGGCCCTTACCGCCTGCGCCTAGGGCGACAAAGAGCGGCAGCAGGTGCTCGTCGGTGGGGTGATTGCGTTCGGCATGGGGGGCGAGCTGGCGGTAGTTGACCAGGGCGGTGAGGTCGTTTTGGGCGATGGTGTCCGCCAGCCAGCGGTCAAACTCAGCGGCCCAGGTGGGGGGCTCGGCGTGGTAGTCGCCGTTGAAGGCGGCCATGTTGTGGGTGGCGGCCCCGCTGCCGACGATCAGTACGCCCTCTTCGCGTAGGGGGGCCAGGGCTTTGCCCAGGTGGAGGTGGTGGGCGGGGGACTCCCGCGACTGCACCGAGAGCAGCGTCACGGGAATCTGGCCCGCTGGGTCCATCAAGATTAGCGGGGGCCAGGTGCCGTGGTCGTAGCCGCGATGGCTGTTGAACCGGGGGGTAAAGCCTGCCTGGGTGAGCAGCTCGGCCACCCGCTTTGCCAGGGCGGGGCTACCCGGTGCCCGGTAGACCATCTCTGACAGGTGGGGCGGAAAGCCGCCAAAGTCGTAGATGGTCTGGGGCTGGGGGTTGGTGCTGAGGGTGGGCTGGGCGGTGAGCCAGTGGGCCGAGATCGCCAGGATGGCGGTGGGCTGTCCGGGCAGGGTGGCCAGGAGCTGGCGCAGGAAGTCTTGGGTGGGGCCGGTGCGAATGGGGAGATCTGGCGCGCCGTGGGAGATGAAGAAGGTGGGGAGAGGCATGGGAGGTGGATGAGTGGATGGATGGGTGGTAGGGGCAGACCCATGGGTCTGCCCTGGTTAGGGATGGGTAAAGGGGAGGAATTGGCCTGGTGCAGATAATCCTAAATAGAACAAATGGGTAAAACGGCTAACGGGTGAGGGTGTAGGGGTCTGCGTGGGTTGGCTGGGTAGCGGAGGCGGCACCTAGGGGTTCACGGTGAAGAGATTCAGAATGGGTGGGAGCGTTGGTCATGGGAAGGGTGGCGGCGATCACCAGCGGAACAGTGAGTAGCGTGAACAACGGGTAAGTCATGGGATACCTTCTGTTTGTTTTGCCTCAAATAGTTTGCATTAGAACTGTATGGAATTAAACTAGCACCTCTGGGGGGCGATCGCAACCCCCTATCCAAACTTTTCTTGGGGCGCAGGGTGCAAGGGAGGCTGAAACCTGGAACCCGAAACCCCCTATTCCCGCTGCAACACAAAGAAAAACGGCTGCTCCATACCTTTGAGATCCATGAGGCCGAGCACGGTGAGATCGTCCACCCGGCGAAAGACATCGTGGATGGGAAGGTGGTCATAGATCATGGTGGCGCTGGTTTTGCCGCGATAGTGGGTCAGGCGCAGACGCGCCCCAGAGCGCTGGGTGGACAGCAGTCTTAGGGCTATCTGGGCCATGTGCCCCATGGTCTTTGACTTGGGGATGGGCCAGCGATTAATCCAGCCCAGCAGGGGCAGCAGCCACAGGGGGTTGACGCAGACGGTGCCGCCGCGCCCGGTCTCAAACATGAGGGGGTGTACCTGCTCTGCGCTGTCGAACCGCTTGCCGTGCCAGTGATAGGCTTCCAGCGCTCCATCGAGGGGATGGTGGGTGGGGAAGCCAGAGCCTTTCCAGGGGCCAAACATGGCCTTTACCTCGATGGGGTCGAGGCGATCGAAGATGGACAGAGCTTCTTCGGTGCTGATTGCGGCGGTGTCGGCGACTGCATCGGCAAAGGTTTCCACAGTGCCACCCTTTCTGCTTTGTACTTGCGTCGTGGAAATGGAAGATATACAGATCCTAGCTGCCTATCTACCCGTGAGAAGGCTATTATGCAGATTATTCGCTGCCTATCTACCCCCAAGAGGTGATTATGCAGCAAATAATCTGCCTATCTACCCCATAGTGGGGATATAGGCAGATTAGATCAGTCCAATAAATTGTTAGGTGCGCGACTCGAAGTCGTTCGGGGGAGTTGGAAAGGGCTCCAAAACCCTTTCCCTG
>DAIUJR010000168.1:0-4530 GCA_036848635.1 Nodosilinea sp. CTOTU7336 | reverse complement strand
GGTGGCCCTCGTAGTCAACCGAGAGCTGGTGGCGGCACATCAGGTTGGCGACGGTGGCGGGGTTGTGGTGGTCGGCCAAAAAGTTTAAATAGGGCCAGTAGAGGTCTTTGCCTTGGAGGTACTGCTTGACCCGGCCAATGGGCAGGTTGGTGATGGTGTAGAGCTGGTTGAAGGCGATGTCAAAGTGCGATCGCAGATAGGTTTCATAGTCACCCTGGAGCGCCGCCTGGCTGGGGGTGAGCTTAAACTCGGCGCTGCGGGGCACCGGCGGATTGTAAACCAGGTCTAGGTGCAGGGCGGGGTCGTGGCCGTAGCCCAGCTGGTTGAGTTTTTGCAGGGCGCGAATCGATTCGCTGTAGACCCCGGCACCGCGCTGCTTGTCAACGTTGTCTTCGAGGTAGCAGGGCAGCGAAGCCACTACATGGAGCTGGTGGCGAGCAAAATATTCTGGTAGATCGGTAAAGCCTGGGGCAAAGAAAATGGTCAGGTTAGAGCGCACGATCACGGTTTTGCCCAAGGCCCGCGCCGCCTCCGCCAGGGGGCGAAAGCCGTAGTTCATCTCGGGGGCACCGCCGGTCAAGTCGATCGTGGTAATCTGCGGAAACCGATACAGTAGCTCGATCAACTGGTCACAGACCTCGGGCGACAGCTCTTCGGTGCGCTTGGGGCTGGCTTCCACATGGCAGTGGGTGCAGGCCAGGTTGCATTTGCGCCCCAGGTTGATCTGCAAGACGGTGATAGGCAGCTTGCTGAGGGGCTGGTCGAGGCGTTGCTCAAACGGGGTGACGGGTGCGGTAACGGGGGCGGCAGGGGATGGGGGAGACTGAACCATGAAGCCTAGGGAGATAAAACAGCACTAACGGTACGATTGCCGAGCCAGTTTGGCTTTTTGGGCTTGGCGATAAGTTTTGGGCGATCGCCAAACCTGATGTTTGGACGATCACTAATTCATTAGAACCCACTGAGCTGAAAATCGCCTGAGAATCGCTCCCGCAGGCGTAGTTAATTCTGTCAGAGCTAGGCCGGTGGGTAAACTTGAGGTAATGCTTTAGCGCCGGCTATGGAATCCCAGCCCGTTGAACTCCCCAATCACATTTCCCCAGGCGATTGGGGCAGCACTCCCGCCAGCATTCAGCGCCTGGTGGAGGTCTTGCTATCGACCGCCCCGGGGTCTGTCCAGAGCATTCTGGCACTCCAGGCCCAGATTCAGCGAGAAAAAGCGCTCAATCGAGTGGTGCAGGCCATTCGCAACTCCCTTGACCTCGACACTATTTTTGCTACCGCCACCGCCGAAGCCGCCCAGCTGATGGCTCCCTTTGACTGCTATGTGTCTCAGTATGTGCCCGAGGCCAGGCTGTGGCGCACCGTAGCCGAGTACCGCCACAACTCAGATCTGCCGCCTACCCTGGGCTACGAAATTCCCGACGCAGACAACCCGGTTGCAGCTCAGCTCCATCGCCTAGAAACCGTGCGCTTAGACGACACCGGCCGGGTGACAGATGCGGTTAACCAAACCGTTGCCGAGACTACTCCGGGCGCCTGGCTGCTCACCCCGATGGTGGTGGACGGGCAACTCTGGGGCAGCTTTTCAATCGTTGCCAATGCGCGCCCGTTTACCTGGGCTAGTGAACAAATCGAGCTGGCCCAGGCGGTGGCCCACCAGCTCGAAGTGGCGATTCAGCAGGCCCACCTCTATCGCCAGGTGCAGCTTGAGCTCGAGGAGCGTCGTCGGGTCGAGGCTGCCTTAGAAGAAAGCCAGTCTCGCCTAGAGGGGGTGACCACCAACCTGCCGGGGGCTACTTTTCGCTATTGTCTGCGGTCCGACGGCACCGATGGCGTGCTCTATATGAGCCCAGGCTGCATCCGCCTGTGGGAGGTGGAGGCCGAGGCTGTAGTGGCTGATGCCACGCTGCTGTGGCAAGCGGTGCACCCTGACGACCTGTCCGCCATGCAGACCGCGGTGATGGCCTCGGCCCAAACGCTCACCCCCTGGAACTTTGCCTGGCGCATCATCACCCCCTCGGGGATAGAAAAGTGGCTTGAAGCTTACGGCCAGCCCGTGCGCGTAGCCGATGGCAGCATCGTCTGGGACAGCTTAATTCTCGATGTCACTGATCGCAGAAAAGCCCAGGTGGCGCTCGAAGCCAGCGAGAGCCGTTTTCAAACCCTGGCCGATAACGTGCCGGGGGTGCTCTACGGCTATCGCCTGCGCCCCGACGGCAGTGACCAGTTTACCTACATCAGCTCTGGGTTTCGGGAGGTCTATGGGGTTGAGGCTGACGGTGCCCTGGCCGACTCTAGCGTGGTCTGGCGTATGATTCACCCCGAGGATGTCGCTCTTCTCAAGCAGACCATCGAACTGTCGCACCGCACCCTAGACACCTGGCGGGTGGAGTATCGGGTGCTCACCCCCAGCGGGCAGACCAAGTGGGTGGGGGGCATTGCTCGCCCAACTCCCCAGCCCAACGGCGATGTGATCTGGGACGGGCTGATTATTGACATCAGCGATCGCAAACAGGCTGAGGCCGCCCTGCGGGAAAGCGAGGCCCGCTACCGACTGCTGGCCGAAAACACCAACGACATGGTCTGTCTGCACGATTTAGTGGGGCATTGCCTCTACGTCAGCCCCAGCTGCACGGCCCTGCTGGGCTACTGCTACGACGAAATGCGCGATCAAGAGCTGGGTGACTTTGCGTACCCCGACGACCGCGATCGCCTGCGAACCGAGCTGCGCACAGCCGCCGAGGGCGGTAAGACCGAGCCCGTCACCTACCGTCTGCGCCATCGCCAGGGCCACTACCTGTGGTTTGAGACTTTGATTCGCGCCATCGCCGATGGGGCGGGGCAGGTGGTGCAGCTGCAGACCACCTCGCGAGATGTCACTGAGCGGGTGCTGGCCCAGCGGCAGCTAGAGCACGACGCTCTCCACGACGGCCTCACCGGGTTGCCCAACCGCCACCAGCTGATGGAGCGGCTAACGCTCGCCCTGGGCCGCGCCCAGGCTAATCCCCAGTATCAGTTTGCGGTGCTGTTTCTCGACCTTGATCGCTTTAAGGTGGTCAACGACAGCCTGGGCCACCAGGCCGGGGATCAGATGTTGGTGGTGATCGCCGCTAAACTCCAGGCCACCCTGCGCGGGGCAGACTTGGCCGCCCGCCTGGGGGGGGACGAGTTCGTAGTCTTGATCGATGGAGTAGACGGAACAGGTGAAGTAGATCCCGATCAAGCTGAGATTGAGCCAGCGGCAGTGGCGGCGGCGGAGCGGATCTTTGCCGCTCTAGTCACCCCCTGTACCGTGGCCGACCGCCAGGTTTACACCACCGCCAGCATTGGCATTGTGGTCGGTCACCAGGGCTATGCCAAGGCCGAGCATCTGCTGCGCGATGCCGATATTGCCATGTACCGGGCCAAGGGCAATGGCAAGGCCCGCTACGAAATTTTCACCGCCCACATGCATACCCAGGCGATGGCCCGCCTGCACCTAGAAAACGACCTGCGACAGGCCATTAACGGGGGCGAAATGGTGCTGCACTACCAGCCCATCGTCACCCTGTCCACCGGGGCGATTGCGGGGTTTGAGGTGCTCACCCGCTGGCAGCACCCCAGTCGGGGGCTAGTGCCCCCGGACGAATTTATTCCCCTCGCCGAAGAGCTGGGGCTGATTAGCTGTCTCGACTCTTGGACCCTGGGCGTGGCCTGTCAGCAGCTGGTTACCTGGCAGCAGCAGTTTAGCCGCCCGCTGACCATGAGTGTCAATCTGTCGGCCCAAGACCTGCGGCAGCCCGATCTGCTGGCCAACATTGACCAGGTGCTGGCTAGTACGGGCCTGGCCGGTGCCCACCTCACCCTAGAGATCACCGAGAGCATGCTGATCGACGACATTGAGGCTACCATTGTGCTGCTGGGCCAGATCAGAGCCCTAGGGGTGCGTATCAGCATCGACGACTTCGGCACCGGCTATTCTTCCCTCAGCTACCTGCACCGCCTGCCGGTCGACTACCTCAAGGTTGACCGTTCTTTTGTCACCCAGGCCCCAGCGGGCCACCTCAATCATCCCATCGTGGCCACCATTATGGCCCTGGGCACCCAGCTGGGTCTGGCCACCGTAGCCGAAGGCGTGGAAACCTCTCAACAGCTAGAACACCTACGCAGTCTGGGCTATACCCTGGGTCAGGGATACCTATTTTCGCGGCCCTTCCCCCCTGACCAGATCACCGACCTGCTGACCCGTCAGCCCCCGCTGGGCAAAGCCTAGGGCGCTAGTCGTACCTGATCGCGGCCCTCATTTTTGGCTACATAGAGCGCCTCGTCGGCCCGCTGAATCAGCTGGGCGGGGCTGTCGCCTTCGCTGGGGCCGGTGCTAGCCACCCCCAGGCTCATGGTCACCACCTTGGCCACGGTGGAATCTTCGTGGGGAATCCGCTGGTTTCGCACGAGCCGACGGATGTCTTCGGCTACGGTTTCGGCCCCTTTTCCGTCGGTGTTGGGCAGCACGATGACAAACTCTTCGCCGCCGTAGCGGGCCACCAG
>DAIUJR010000167.1:0-4752 GCA_036848635.1 Nodosilinea sp. CTOTU7336 | reverse complement strand
GTGATGATCAGCACGCGGGCATCGGTGGCGTTTTCGCGCAGCCACTTGGCCAGCCACACCATGGTCAGGCTTTTGCCCGAGCCCTGGGTGTGCCAAATGATCCCGCCTTCGCGCTGCTGCACCCGCTGCTGGGCGGCCTTGATGCCAAAGTACTGGTTGTGGCGGCAGGTCTTTTTCACCCCAGCATCAAACACGGTGAAGTCGTGGATCAGTTCGAGCAGGCGGGCTTTGGCGCAGAGGCGCACCAGGGCGGTGTCGAGGGGGTTGTCGCCCAGAGCAGGGTCGATGGTGGGCAGGTATTTGTGGCTTTTGGGGTCGGTTTTGGGGTTGTAGCGGGGGTTTTCTTCCTTCCAGGTGAGGTAGTACTTGGCGGCGGTTTCGGTGGTGCCGTAGCGCAGGCCCTGGGTGTCGTTCCCGGCCATGACTAGCTGCTGGGTGGTAAAGAAGGCGCGGTGAAACTCTTTGCGCTGGTTGTCGAGGTTTTGGTGAATGCCTTTGGCGACATCGACGCTGCCCTTTTTGAGTTCGAGAATGCCCAGGGCAATGCCGTTGACGTAGAGCACAAGGTCGGGGCGGCGGTTGTTGGGTCCTTTGAGGGTAACTTCTTCGGCGATCGCAAAGTCGTTATTTTCGGGCTGCTGCCAGTCGATTAGCGGTACGGTCTGGGTTTGCTCCCCGGCCCCGGCTTTGACTTTGACCCCGTAGCGCAGCAGGGTATAGACGGCTTTGTTGGCGTCGTAGAGATTTTGGCTGTCGCCCAGGGCAGCGGCTTGGTCTAGCTCCCGCAGGGCTTTGGCGATCAGGGTCTCGCTAATGCCCTGGCGGGTGAGCCACGATCGCAGCAGGTCGGCCTCGATGTTGCGGGTGTTGGGGCGGGCCTCCCAGTTGCCCAGATAGCGGTAGCCCAGGTGGGTTTGAAACAGCTGGACGACTCGATTTTGGGTGGCTCGTTCCCGTTGGCCGACGGTGCTCACGGCGGTGCTCCTTGATGGGTGCCCGAGGTTGGGCGGCTTAACCAGTGTTCCCCCAGTTATAGCAACCCCCTTTAGGGCCAATCACCCGATTGGGAATGCCTCACGAAAATCAGACATTACTGGGGGAACGAGTTGAGTTCCTCCAGCAGGGCTCGGTGGTCTTTCCAGGGGCTAATGTCGCCATTTTGATAAACCTTGGCGATGAAGGGGGCCGGGTTTGCCTGGAGGAACTGCTGCATGGCAGGAATAGCCTTGGTGAAGGCGGCGGCGGTATCGGTACCCGACAGGTTTTGGGAAACCAGTACGAACATTTTGACCCCGGCACTAGCAACGGCTAATCGCTCCAGAAAGCGCTTAGCGATGCGCTCGTCTTTGGTGAGCACCACCCAACCCCGTTGGCCAACGGTGGGCAGCCAGTCTACGTCTTTAGCATCTTTGGCAAAGTGGCTGTCGTGGAGTTCGACCGTGTAGCCCTGGGCGCGGAGCACGGTGGCCAGCTTTTTGCCCAGGCAGCGATCGATGAAGAAGGTGGGGGGCTGAGATGATGGCGAACTCATGCGGCCAGAGGAATTTCGCACCGGATGGCTTCTTCGATCTGGCTGAGGTCGCAGTCGTAGTCTTCGACCAGATCTTGCAGCGAGTCTCCAGCTTTGTAGCGCTCGGCGATGATATGGGTGGGAATGCCGGTGCCGTCGACGACCAGGCGACCGAAGGCGATGCGGGGGTCGATGACGACGATGCGGGGGTTGTGGGCCTCATCGGAGCGGGTGAAGGGGTAGAGCTTGATGGCGAGGCCGGTGTCGTCGGGCTCGATGCGCTCTAGGTGTTGGGTGAGCACGGCTTTGAGCTGGGTTTGGCCTTGGGCAGAGGCGTTGATCAGGGTGCCGTAGCGCTCGATGAAGAGGCTAATGCCGTCGGTGCGAAATTCTTCGTGGGCCAGGGGGTGAGATACCCGAAGCTGGGCTTCGAGGTAGTCGAGGGCGGTGCGGACGTTGTCGAGCTGAATTTTGTGGTGTTTGCGGATGGCCCGCAGAACGTGGATCTCGATCAGGTTGGTGAAGGAGAGCAGGCGGGGTGTTTGGGGGGGAACGGCGATCAGTGGCTCGAAGAAGCGTTTGCCCTCGCTGACGGGGTATGAGCGGCCAACCGTCCACGACCGAATGGTGCCCACGGGAATGCGCAGGTAGCGGGCAGCATCGGGGATGGTGTAGGTGGGGATGTCTCTCGGGTCGCGGCCCTGGTAGAGATCGGTCATGGTGGCCTGACTGGTTCAGCAATGCCTCAGATTATCGACTATGCAGGGTGATTAAGTCACCGTTCTTTGTTTTGGGTGGCTCGTTCCCGTTGGCCGACGGTGCTCATGAGGCTGCTTCCTCTAAGCGATCGGGTGACCAGACTTGTTTTGCTAGAGCAAGGATTAACTCTCGGCGTTCTTGCTGTTGGTCTTTATCAAAATCCTCATAGGGCTTAAACGCTAACGTTTTCTTTTCGCAGAAGGCTTTGAACTGGGGCTTATGTTGGTAGGTGTTTGTATTCAGGCTGGCCGCGTACCAGTTCTGACTGGCATAAACCGAATTTTTATAGGAGAAGGGTTTGTCTTGCAAACTCCGATTAACATCCGCAGGCAACAACAATAGCCCGGCCACGTGGTTCCGCCAGTCTTGAAACTCTTGCGCTGTCTCGAACTGGTTTGAGTAATCGCTATAGCGGTTGGGCCAGATATGCTCGATATCGAAGGGGTTGCCGTGGCTGCGGTCAACGTATTTGTCGAAGAGATCGTGCTCACCGCCACCGGCCTCGGTATAGGCCGTGAGTCGGGCCAGCAGGTGATAAATGTAACGACGGCTGAACTGATTGAGTCCTAGCCCCATAATGCCAATCCGGCCTCGGGCGGGGCTGCCGTCAAAGGTGGCATCATCCTTAGCCAGTTTGTCGTCGAGGATAGCGACCAACTCATGGAGCGGTTTACGTCGAATATCGCGGCAGAGGACAAACATGGAGTAGGCAGTACTGGAATACCCTACCCGAATGTAATTGACCACACGCCGCATAAGCCAAATGTCTAAATAAGTGGCGGTGACAGCAATCTTCCGGCGTACAGTGGCGTCATCGTCAGTGACGCACAGGGGCGCGAGGAGAACTGTACCTTGCCAGGTAAAAGCATTGTGAGCGTTGTAGAACACTGCCTCCAGACCTTTGGTATAGGTGTGGCTGGCATTCAGAATAAGCTGATAGGCCTTGGCAAAAAAGGTGAAGTGGGTAGTGATGAACTCCAGGTTAGCCGACTGAGTGCCTAAGTTAAGGTGGGCATGGTTCTCACGCACCCAGCGGTGAAAGGCGTTACCAATAAGTTCCCAGTCTTTATCGGTGGCTCCGGCGCGGCGTTCTCGGCTGGTCTCGGCGTGCTGAGCTCGCAACCAGGCCTTGATGCAGGCTGAGTCTCGTTCGGGCTCATGATTACCGCCCCAGGTGATTAGGTCGAGGACTTGCTTTTTCCAGATTTGATTGGCGTTGCGCCGTTGATCGGGGTCTTCAATCGGAGCTAATAAAAACGCCTTGAGCATGTCTACCGGGCTCAGGGGCTTACCCCGGTCGTTCATGGTCTCGAATATGGCGTAGGCGTAGTTGTCGTTGTCGGTGGCAATTTCAATAAGCCCGACCTTATTCATTAACCAATAGCAAAAGTTAGGCAGGGCATCCCCTAGTTCATCCGCTAACTCTTTGTTTTGAATATCTTCATAGCGGGCATAGATGGTCTGGACAGATTCATCCTTACCATCAGGGCTAAATTCTTGGCTAGAAAAAAGAGCCTCAATGACAGGGAGTCGTTCTGGGATATCGAGGTTGAATTTTGGAATTCCATTGTCGTTGCTAAAGATCAGCGGCATGAGGCTACCGGTTAAGAGTTGATCTTTAGCTTTAACAGCGTTATGAAGATAAATAAGCAGCAGAGTGAGGGAAGTAACCCGCTGCTGTCCATCGACTAGGTAGTTCTTAGTGTTGCGCTTACTAACGATGATGGAGCCCAGGAAGTAATCCTCATAGGAGCTGACTTTGGAGGTGGGATCACCTTCCTGATAGCTGTTAAAGAACTTGTCTCGCAGGTCTGTAAGCAGTTCGTCAATATTTTCTTTTTCCCATTTGTACTCCCGCTGGTATTCGTCAATGGCAAAGAACTTGCTCTGTAAGAGTTCTCGCACGCTGCGGTAGTGGGGAGTGATGGTAGGCATATTCTTCTTGTCTAGGGGGATAAACCTGGGTTGACTAATGTTAGATCTTGGATCAGTGGGTGACTAACCTGTTGGTCTAATATGCCCATGAGCCTTCTGCTTACTTCTACGGGGATGGCTCGATGAGATCCGGGGGGGCATCGTCGCCAATGATCACAGGTTTGCCATCGCGCCAGATAACGGCATAGTGACCCAGGCGGCGTTTGCGTTCTAGGGTATCGGCGGCGACTTGTCTTAGGGTCTCTAAGATTCTTTGAGTGTCGGGGGGAATGCGGGTCATTGTTCTGCCTCCTGGGCTAGGGGCGACAGGCCAGCGGCAATCAGGTCGGCGTTGACGAAGTTACGGCAGTTGGCGGCGGTGGGCAAATATGACAGGGCAAAGGTGGTTTTGCCTGCGCCATTGGGGCCAGCGATAATCCAGCAGGTGGGGGGCAATGCGGTACTCATACCAGCCGTGTCCTCCCGGTGAGGAGTTCTTGCATCATGCCTTGTTTGATGGCTTGAGTTTTGGCGCGGCGGGTTTCTAGGGCAGAGATGGCAGCATCTAT
>DAIUJR010000166.1:0-4953 GCA_036848635.1 Nodosilinea sp. CTOTU7336 | reverse complement strand
TGGTCTCTGCTCCTGCTATTGATTCTACAGGCTCAATTTCCGATAAGGTTTATTGAAGAACCGGCCCAGGCGGCTAAATCGGCTGGGCTGCGCTACGTCAGCGACGATTGCCCCGGTTTTGGGCGGCGGCGGTGCGGCAAGGGGTTCACCTATTTGGATGAATCGGGCGATCGCATCTCTGACCCCGCCGAGCTAAAACGGCTCAAGGCCCTGGTCATCCCCCCCGCCTGGGAGGCGGTGTGGATCTGCCCCTTCCCGAACGGTCACCTGCTGGCCACCGGGCGCGACGCCAAGGGGCGCAAGGTGTACCGCTACCATCCCAACTGGCGCAAGGTGCGCAACCAGACCAAATTTGACCGGCTGATTCCCTTTGGCCACGCCCGCCCCCTGATACGCGAAGTCACCGACCGCCATCTGCGCCAGCGCAGCCTATCGCGCGAAAAGCTCTTGGCGATGGTGGTGCAGCTGCTCGACGCCACCGTCATTCGCATCGGCAACGACGAGTACCGTGAGCAAAACCAGTCCTTTGGCCTGACCACCCTGCAAGACCACCATGTGGAGGTGGGCACAAGCAAAATTCGGTTTCACTTCGTCGGCAAAAGCGGAGTTGAGCACGAGATCGAGCTGAGCGATCGCCGCCTGGCCCGTGCCGTCAAACGCTGCCAAGATCTCCCTGGTCAGCAGCTGTTTCAGTATATCGATCCGGCGGGTCAGCGCCACGCCATCGACTCTGACGACGTCAACGATTACCTGCAAACCATCACGGGCGAAGACTTCACCTCCAAAGACTTTCGCACCTGGGCGGGCACCGCCTGCACCACCCAAATTCTCAGTGAACTGGGGGAAGCTAGCTCAAAAACCCAGGCCCAGGCCAACATTCGCGAGGCGATCAAAGGGGCGGCGCAACACTTGGGTAACCGGGTGGCCACCTGCCGCAACTTTTATGTACACCCCGCCGTGACTAAGGCCTATGAAAAAGGCTGGCTGCTAGGGGTTTGGCGAGAGGCCCAGCAGGCCCCCAGCGAGCTAGAGTTTACCCCCAACGAGAAAGCCCTAATTGCGGTGTTAAGCCATGCCCGCAAGGAGAAATGATGGCGTCGCATTAGGACAGCCAGGATGGCTATCCCACAAGAGTTACCCAAGACTCTAAGGACCTCCTCTGGTGAGATGGGCCTCTGGCCCGTCTTGCTATGGTTTGGATTAAAACTATGAATCGTTGGCTAAATTAATCGCTGCAAGACCATCAGCGATCGCGCTGCCACCGAAATACTTTTATCCCCCGTAATCAGCCGCTCCTTAGTCACAAACCGAGGCTCTATGGTGTCGATCACCACGGACCATTGATGAGGTTGAAATAGCTCAGACAACTTAAAATCAATCGCCTCATAGTGGGCATTGAAAAACAGCAAAAAGTCATTGTCGCTGATCCGCTCCCCTTGCTTACCGGGGCTGGGAATTTTGTTGCCGTTGAGAAAAACGGCGATCGATTTGATGTAGCCGATTTCCCATTGTTCTTGGGTCATCTCGGCACCATTGGGGTTGTGCCAGCTGATGTCGGTCACCCCAGAACCGTGAATCGCCTGACCCTGAAACCACTTGCGCCGCCGAAACACCGGGTGCTGCCGCCGAAAGAAAATCAGCTCTCGACAAAAATTAATCAGGTCTTCATTCCCGTCGGGCAGGTGCCAATCAAACCAGGAAATTACGCTGTCTTGGCAGTAGGCGTTGTTGTTGCCACGCTGGGTGCGGCCCATTTCATCGCCCCCCAACAGCATCGGCACCCCCTGGGACAGCATCAGGGTGGTCAAAAAGTTGCGCCGCTGCTGCTCGCGCAGTTGCAAGACTTTCACATCATCGGTCAGCCCTTCGACCCCGCAGTTCCAGGATGAATTGTTGCTTTCCCCATCCTGATTATTTTCCTCATTGGCTTCGTTGTGCTTGTCGTTGTAGCTCACCAGGTCGTTGAGGGTAAAGCCATCGTGGGCGGTGATGAAATTAATGCTGGCGTTAGGCTGCCGTCCATTCATCTGAAAGTAGAGATCAGGGCTGCCGGTGAGACGGTAGGCAAACTCGCCCAGGGTTTCATTCTGCCCGCGCCAAAAATCGCGCACGGTGTCTCGGTATATACCATTCCACTCCGACCAGTTGACCGGAAAGTTGCCCACCTGGTAGCCGCCCATGCCCACATCCCAGGGTTCGGCAATCAGCTTTATCCCCGCCAGCAGCGGATCTTGGTGAATCAAGTCAAAAAAGGCTGACAGGCGGTCAACGTCGTACAGCTCTCGCGCCAGGGCCGAGGCCAGGTCAAACCGAAAGCCGTCGACGTGCATGTCGCCCACCCAAAAGCGCAGGCTGTCCATAATCAGCTTCAGTACCTGGGGGCTGCGCATGTGTAGCGAGTTGCCGCAGCCGGTGAAATCCATGTAGTAGCGCGGGTCATTTTCCATCAGGCGGTAGTAGCTGACATTGTCGATGCCGCGCAGCGACAGGGTCGGCCCCATGTGGTTGCCCTCGCCCGTGTGGTTATACACCACGTCGAGAATTACCTCAATGCCCGCCTGGTGCAGGGCTTTCACCATCTTCTTAAACTCGTTGACCTGCTCCCCCAGTCCGCCGCTAGAGCTGTAGCCCGAGAAGGGGGCAAAAAAGTTGATCGAGTCGTAGCCCCAGTAGTTTTTTAGCCCCTTGTCGACCAGGTGACCGGGGCGAGAGAGATAGTGATGAATCGGCATTAGCTCCACGGCGCTGATGCCCAGACGCTGTAAGTGCTCGATGGCGACGGGGTGGGCCATACCGGCGTAGGTGCCCCGCAGTTCTTTGGGAATGTCGGGATGCTGTTTGGTAAACCCTTTGACATGCACTTCGTAGATGATGGTTTCGTGCCAGGGGGTACGCAGCAGGGTGTCGTCTTCCCAGTCAAAGGTCTCGTCAACCACCACCGACTTGGGCATCAGCGCTGCGCTGTCGAGGTCAGAAAAGGAGAGGTCTTGGTCGGGGCTTTCCCAGTCGTAGCCAAAGATTTCTGGCCCGCTGCCTACTTCGCCCGAAATCGCCTTGGCGTAGGGGTCAATCAGCAGTTTGTTAGGGTTGAAGCGGTGCCCTTCGTGGGGGGCGTAGGGGCCGTGGACACGGTAGCCATACTCCTGGCCGGGGCCGATGCCAGGCAGGTAGCCGTGCCAGACAAAGTTGCTCACCTCAGTCAGGGGAACTCGGGTCTCTGTGCCGTCTTTGTCGAAGAGGCAAAGCTCAACCGCCGTTGCGTGTTCAGAAAATAATGCGAAGTTGGTGCCTTTGTGATCCCACCGGGCACCGAGGGGGTAAACATCGCCGGGCCAGACTGCAACGTACATAGAGAAAAAAGCTGTGTAGGTGGACAGACGCTAATTGACCAAAGTAGCCAGCTTCAAACTGGCCTCACTAAGTCTGGCCGCTTGAAGCGCCAGTTTGAAGCTGGTCGCCCTGACAATTAGTCGCAGTGGCGCGCAGAACTATAAAGGTTTGTGGCAGAGGCCAGACCTCTGCTACCACTGCCTCAGGTCATATCATGCCAACGACTCAACCACGGGGTAGAAGACTTCCGAAAAGTAGCAAAACCTCCCCCCTTCGGAACCTATCTACAGAAGTAAAGTTGGCATGGGGGACTAGATCTTAGCGAAACAATTTTGCCAAGCCTCTAAGTAAGTCGGCCCACTGAGCTATAGCTGAATGGCACTGACATCAGCTGTATCACTCTACCAACCTGGCTTCTAGAACGATGGGTGGCTTGCTATGCGATTGCTCTGGAGGCAGACTTCCTGAGCAATCTGCCGTTCGGTCGTGGATTCTCAATATTTACGAGTGTTACATCGTAGACGCAGCATCAGTGAGGACTGGCCAATGAAAAACAAAGAATTTTGCATTCTGCTAGACGCCTACACCCAGGCATCTCAGGACGGGGACACGGGTACGGCTGAAGTGCTACTAAAAGAACTAAATGGCCTAGTCGTCTCCTCCCAACAGGATCGTGTGAAAGCAGAAAAGACTAAGGGATGGACGGTGGGATAGTGCCTGATAAGTTAGGCTGTCTTAAGAGCCTTGAGATTTCCTCGACTAATGCTTCTGGTTCTACGGGTTTGGTGATATGAGCTTGAAAGCCGGCTTGTAAGGCTCTTTGCTGATCAAATTCTCTGGCATACGCTGTTAGAGCGATCGCTGGGATCTGCTTATTTTGCTGATTTAAATGTGACCGATACAACGGGCGCTCATACTCCCAAATCTCAACGAGATCCGGCACGAGTTCGGCTACCTGCTGGCGCTTTGTCCTCTGGGGTTGGCGCTCGACGGTACCGCCGCAGATCGGGCTTTTCTCCACGTTGAGCAATATGGCGTGATTAATCCAGCCAAACCCATGGCGCGTCGTACCGGGGTGGTTGTATTGGGGGCCTCGTTTTCGTTGGGGCTTTTGTTTATCCCGGTTCGGTTTCTTGGGGCCATCAGCAGAGGGTGGCTGAGAACTCGTTTCACTGGTGCGCCCGGTCCCTTTCTTGAGCTTCTCGCTCAACGTCTCGAATGGAAAATTGGCCCATCCATCTCTCTCTATGCAGGGCTTGGTGTTAACGAGGGGGCTTAGAGGTTTGGTCTCTGGGCCGGTCGCATTGATGGAGATTGCGGAGATCGCAAGTAATCCTGAAGATTGATGTCTGAGCGAGCCCAGCCGCTAATAATCAAAGCCTAGGGGTAAAACAGGGGAATTTGCCTGACCGCAGAGCCCCAGTCTCAGCGCTACACCTAAATTCCCGTACGACAATTTTTATCCGACACCAATGGTTAAATTTAAGCCCTACTTTGAACGCCACTATCCCCAACTGGAGCGCGTAGTGGCAATCATTGCCCTAATTAATTTGGCCCTGGTAGCGTTTGATCTGACCTATCTCAGTTTACGGCCCGTTTACCACCAGTATTTGACTGCGATAA
>DAIUJR010000165.1:0-5075 GCA_036848635.1 Nodosilinea sp. CTOTU7336 | reverse complement strand
CGGTTCTGAGGGGAGGGAGGGGGCTATATCTAAAACCTCCTCCTTTACCCAACTAATTCAGCTTCATTAGTTCTTCCCCACTGTGGCTAGGGAGATTTTCAGCCAAGAACTTACCGCGTCATTCCCGCGCAGACGGGAACCCAGCCTGAGAGTCTGTTTATAGCCATTCCCAAACTGGTGAGATACGTTTGAAGGATCCCCCCCTGCCACCTTGATAAAGGTGGCAGGGGGGGATCAGGTCTTCGCAGCAATGCACCTCGGTCCAATGGGAACAGTCATATATCGGGTATCTTCTTTCCCAAAAGTCGCCTAATTTGAGGTTAGGTTTTGCCTTGCTTTAGTTCAATATCCCCCAGGTGGCTGGCCCGACAATGCCGTCTACGGTCAGGTTGTTGGCACTTTGAGCCGCCCTCACCGCGGCTTCGGTTTGGCTGCCAAATACTCCGTCAATGGGGCCATTGTAAAAGCCTTTGGTCTTTAAGCGCTGCTGAAGCTGCTTGACTGCTTCGCCTTCCATGCCAGGGCGGAGAGTGGGGGTTGCACTGGTGGCTGGTTGCGAGGGGCTGGCCACAGGTTCAGGGCTGGGGGTTGCCGGAGTCGGGGATGGCGTTGGGTCGGGGGTTGCCGCCACGGGAGTAGCCTCGGCCGTGGGGGGAGTAGCCTCGGCCGCCGGAGGAGTAGCCTCGGCCACGGGGGCCGGAAACAGGCTGCTCCAGGTGGCTGGGCCGACAACACCGTCGGCGATAATACCAGCGGCGGCCTGAAACTGCTGCACCGCCGTTTGGGTTTCGTCTTGATACACTCCTGATACTGGCCCAGGATAATAGCCCAGTAGCATCAGTACCGACTGCAGTTCTTTCACCGACTCCCCCTGGCTACCGGGTCGCAGAGTGGGGCGAGTAATCCGTCCACCGCTGACGGTCGGAGCTGCGTTTTGGGTTGGGGCAGGGGGGGCATCGGGGCTGGGGGTTTGGGCCAGAGCAGTTCCTGCGGATAACGCCCCAAGCAATAGCACTAGGCTGACTAAGCCTCCACCAGCAGGGGCAGGCAGGGGCCAAGGCAGAGACAACCGATTCATAGAGCTAGCTCCAGGGAAACGAATGGAACGAAACGACAGAATTATAAGGGCTTACCCTGGGATTGGCGGTTAATGTTATGGAACTTGTCGCACACAATAACCATGCCCAATGCGCTTAACCATACCTTCAGGGCCCTATTTGAGGGGGTGGCCCTAGCAGATCTGTGGGCCGCTGAACGCCGCCGCGCTGCTGCCGGGGCGGCGGGGGCAAATCAGTCAGCGCTGGCAGAGCCGACCTGGCAGCCAGTGTTTTTGAGGGTAGCGCGAGATTGTGCGGCGGGGGCACCCATTACCGGCGAGGTTTGGGCTCGACATTTCCAGGCCGCTGCTGCTATCGATTTGGCCAGGCTTTGGTTACAGGCCGTACCGGTTTTGCTGGTTAGCGCCAGCCGTTACGGCCACCGTCGGCAGGCCGTTCACCAATGGGGCCAAGGGTTGGGCCTAGCGCCAGGTCAAATCGAGGCTTTAGATCAGCTGTTTCAGCTGCTCTGTCAGGCCCTTGCGGATGTTCCCCAGCCAGGGGCTGGGTGCTGGGGTCAGGCCACCATCGTTCAAGCTGGTTTGGGTGCGGCGGGTTTTAGCGACCTGGGCACAGCCATGACTTTGCCACAGGCCCAGGCCCTGGTTGACGTAGCCCAGGGCCAGTTTTCCGTCGGGGTGGGGCTGGCCAATGGGTTAGGGTGGTCTTCCGCCGCCATTGGCCTGGTGGGCCTGCTCACCGCCCTGCGGGGGGGAGTCGCCGTGATTCCGGCCAGTTTTCGGCAGCGCTGGTTAGCGGGTAGTGGTGGTGGCGCGCCCCTGAGCTCTCCCTGGCCCGCGGTGGAGCAGGCCGAGCTCGTCGCCATTGCCGATGCCCTCTATGGGCGCTGGGCCGGAATTAGGGCTATGCCAGCGGCTAGAAGGCTACCATTGCGGGTGGCGGTGGTTTGACCCCACCCCCTGCCTCTGACGATGCGACCCCGATTAAGGGCATCGTATAGAATATGCGGTCAGCGTTAGGGGCCCTTATAATAATAGCTGAAGACAAGCACTGGCCAGTATCCTGTCCCCTGGCTCAAGTGCTTAGGCTGGGCATAATCTGGCTAACTCTATCCCCCTGGGCCATACCCCTTACCTTTCATAATCTATGAAGGCGATTCAGGAATTCATAGCGGCTATTGAGCGGCGATGGCCTTTGGAGCGAGTGGCAAACCCCAAGCCTGAACCTGGGTCAGTGCTGACGCCTCCGGTCACGGCTCCGCCCCCGCTCTATTCTCACCCATCGGCCGCCGCGTTCTCTCCCCTAGAGACTGGCCGCGTTTTAGCCAAGCCGCAGGCCCCGGCCCCCTGCCGAGCGGTAAAGCGCCGTAAAGGAATTCGACATCCGAGACTGGTCTTCGCCCTGACGACCCTGACCCTGACGGCGGTTTTGGGCCAGCGATTTTACAATCAGCCGGGGTTGCAGGTGGGCGGCGTGGCGCCAGATACTATCTTCGCCCCCCAGTCGGCCCAGGTTGAAGACAAAGAAACCACCGAAGCGCAGCGGCGCGACGCCCGCAACGGGGCACTCCAGGTACTCCAGGTGGATGCCGCTGTGGATGAGGCGATTTTGAGATCGCTCAATGGGTTACTGGCCCAAATTACGGATATCCGCCAGGGCGCCGGGGAGGTGCCGTTTGTTTCCAGCGGAGTGTTATCGACCCCTGTACAGACCTATCTGCGCCAGGCCGACGATGCTACCTGGCTTAAACTCAGCAGCCTGGTGGCACCGCTGCCGGGGGAGAGCAGTGCGGCTGAACGGAGCCAGGGGGCCATTACCCTGGCCTCACTGCTGCGCGGGCAGTCGCTAACGCCGCCCCAAGAAAAGGCCATTGGCGAACTGTGGGCCTATCGCCAGCGAGCCTCAACCCAGGACTTTGCGGCCCTGTTAACCACCCTTGAGCAATCGCGCCAGGCGTACCAGCAGGCCTCGGCAAATCTGGCGCTGCTTGCCCTTCAGATAGAGGGGCTCAATTCCTCCCCTAACCTGCTCGATCTGGCTCCCTCGGAATGGCGCAGTGCCCAGGTGGGGATCCGCAAGGCCACGGAACGGATGCTGGCCCAGGGCATTCCATCGGGGCTGCCGCCGGAGGTGCTGACCCGGGCCGTGAGCCTGCAACTCAGCGGCACGGTGCCAAAACCCGTAGAAGACCCGGCCCGGCTGCTGCTGCTGGCGGTGCTCAAGCCCAACCTAATTGAGGATACCGACCGCACCCGCATCCAGGCCGATATGGCGGCGGAAGCGGTTAGCCCGGTGGTGGTAGAGGTGCAGCAGGGCGAAGTGATTGTGGCCAGCGGCGATATCATCACCCAAAGCGACTTTGTGCTGCTCGACAACTTCAACCTCAGCCAGCGGCGGTTTAACTACGGCGGCCTGGCGATGTTTGGCGGCCTGGTAGGGCTGGGGGTGGGGGCCTTTTTGCTAATCGAACCCTTTGCGCCCCATCGTCTGCGCCAGCAGGACTATATTTTACTGACCGCCATGGTAGTGAGTACCGGCGTGCTGAAGGTCTTTGGGGCCGCCGCCTACGGTCTGCCCGCCATTGGCCTGCTGGCGGGCAGCTTCTACGGGCCGGTGCTGGGGGGCACTCTGGTGATATTGTTGACCATCCTATTGCCCCTGGGGTCTACGGTGAGCGGGGTCTCCTTCGCGGCGGGGGCGGCGGGGGCGTTAGTGTGCAGCATGCTGGCCGGGCGGATGCGATCGCGCGAAGAACTGGCCCTGCTGGGCGGCGGTGTGGGCCTCACCCAGGGGGTGGTGTACCTCATCCTGACCCTGATGGTTAACCCCATCTCGCTGCTATCGGCCTGGTCGGGCATTCTGGCTGGGGCTGCCCTGCAGGGCGGCTTTGGGGTGCTGTCTAGTATTGCCGCCCTGGGGCTGAGCCCTTACCTAGAGCACCTGTTTGACCTGGTGACCCCGATTCGCCTGGCGGAGTTATCCAACCCCAACCGGCCGATGCTGAAGCGGCTGGCCTCGGAAGCGCCGGGCACCTTTCAACACACGTTATTTGTGGCCAGTCTGGCCGAAGCCGCCGCCCGCGCCCTGGGCTGTAACGTAGAGCTGGTGCGGGCGGGCACGCTCTACCACGACATTGGTAAAATGCACGACCCGCTGGGGTTTATCGAAAACCAAATGGGCGGCCCCAACAAGCATGACCAGCTCAACGACCCCTGGCTGAGCGCCTCGATTATTAAAAAACACGTCACCGAGGGCCTGGTGATGGCCCGCAAGTGCCGCCTACCCAAGGCGCTCCAGGGGTTTATTCCTGAGCATCAGGGGACGATGCTGATCAGCTACTTCCATCACCAGGCCCAGGAAATGGCCCAGGCCGATGGATCGATTAAGGTTAAAAAGGCCGATTTTCGCTACGATGGCCCCATTCCCCAGTCGCCAGAAACCGGCATTGTCATGCTGGCCGACTCCTGCGAGGCCGCCCTGCGCTCCCTCACCGACGCGACCCCCGAAGAGGCCCTGGCCATGGTCAACCGCATTCTCCGCGCCCGCTGGAAGGAGAAACAGCTGGTTGAGTCGGGGCTGACCCGCGAGCACATGACCGTTATTGCCGATATTTTTGTGCAGGTTTGGCAACAGTACAACCACAAGCGGATCGCCTACCCGAAGGCGGCTTTGATGCCCAGGCCCGCCCATGGGTAATGGGCTTAGGATTGGCGGGCAGAACTATGACAACCCTTAGCCCCCCAACACCCCGCGACAAAACCCACACACATTGGCTACCCACCCGACCCGACCCGGCACCGCCGCCGACAGTGGCAACTCGTCTTGACACAGGGCCTTTTCTTCGGAGGGGGTGGTTATATTTCAAGGATGATCAGCACCTGACTTCTCAACCTCTGAAATATCCTCAACAGAACTATATTCCTCTGTATCTGAGTCAGCAATGTACTTTCCCTTACCACTTTCATCCCCATAGAGATCAGCCAGGCGATCCTGCATGTCTTGCAGCCAGCTACCGTG
>DAIUJR010000164.1:0-5283 GCA_036848635.1 Nodosilinea sp. CTOTU7336 | reverse complement strand
GGCCTCCTGAGCGCTCTACCCCTATTTTACTCGACACAAACTCGGGTGGAACTAGAAGCAATCTTCTTGATGACCACCGAGTGCACAGAGCCTGAGTTCACTAATCTCCAAAAAGAATTAGAAGAGTTAGGTTATAGGCTGAACGTAGTAGACGGCTGCACAAAAGAGCATCAGGATGCGAGACAACGCGCTCTCAATGATGCAATGACCACTGCTTAAGTAGGAGAGATCACATGCAGATCGAATTTCCCGACCATTTAGTACCCACCGTAGATAAGTCAGTGAAGGCTTTGAGTGACCAAGCCTTTTTATCAAGTGAGGACCGAACAGTACTTGTCCTGCTTCGAGAACTGCAGCAAGCCATTAGTGTTAGCAAGAGCAAAGAGGAGTAATGGCTAAAATTATGACCCGCTGGGAGACTTTCTCATACGATGTCTGGGGCAACAAGCACGATGGGTACGAGGTCAACAACACCTACAGAGGTGAAGAAGTTAACCTAGCCCTTGAGTTAAAAGGCTACAACCAGGGCACCCCGCATGGCCCCCTAAATCCCCCAATTCTGGGGGGCAAATCATACTTGCGTTAAGCAACGCCGAGAATGAGGTAGTTCTCCATTGAGAGGCTGCGTAGCTCTGGGAGGATTTTGTCGCGTGGCCGCCCCAGATTAGGGAATTGGGTAATTCTGGCGAATTTGGCATCGAGCTTTGAGAGGAAGCGCTCGGCCTGCTGGAGCCCAGTCTGACCGGCGATGTAGTCTGCAATGGCCTCGATGTCTTGAATGGCAGGCTGGGTTAGGTAAAACTGAGGGGCCATTATTCGGCGGAGGCGTGGCGAGACCGCAGGTTTTCTCGAATCTGGGCCATGGCGGAAGGGCCTTCGACGAGGTCGCCGCGCTGGGCTGCTTCCCAGCCGATCTGGGCATCTTGCTGGAGTTCGGGGAGTCGCCCTTGATAGATGTCATCTTGCTGGTCGAGCAGGTGTATGCCTGCTGTGATGACATCTAGGGCAGATTGGTATTTGCCTGCGGCAATTTGGCGCTGGATGAGTTGCTCTAATTCAGGGGTAAGGACAATTTGCATTGATAGAGTGGTTGTCTTTGTATTTTGATTGTAGTCTTTGTCGATATTTGCCCGGTGGCGGTACTGGATACTGAACAGAAAGGTTGACTATGAAACCCTCTATTTAAGCCTTGATGGGGGACGGGGAAACCCAGGGGATGGGGAATCGGTTGCGGTGGCGGGCAACGGTAGACGCGGTAGACAGACTTGAGGAAACGGTAGACGGGGTGTCTACCGCTGAAATGGTTGATGGGCAAGGTTTATAGCGAAACGGTAGACAAGTAGACAGGGTTTACCAATGGAGAATTGCAAGGAAAGTGTCTACCGTCTACTGAAATGGCTGAAGGGCCTGTGAATAAAGGCTTTTGCCCGGTAGACACTCTGTCTACTGGGCGTCTACCGTTGTCTACCGTTTTTGGGGTAGCTACTAGATGTTTTACGAGAGTGAATAATGGTTGGCGGGCAGAGAGATGAGCCAATGGCTGCCCAAAAAGATGATGAAGCTCTCGTGGGTGATGTTCTGCTTTCTGTCAAAAGCGGTGTAATAGGGATGAGGGGTACCCTCATAACACCCTGAGTATGCACTTTGATTATGTTGTTAGCTAGGGCATTCTGAGGATGAGGTCTAGATTGGATCTCCTGTGCCCTGTGCTCTAGCGTCAGTAACTTCCCCATGCTGCAATCCGTCTTTGATACCTGCGTCCCCAGAGATGAGATTCGCTCTGGTGACCTCTCCCTCGATCTGTTCGCAGCGAAGCTCCGGCCCGTAGTGGAGGGGAAGGCTCCCCAGATTTACCAGCAGCCTGCGGTTTTTCTAGCTAACACCTTTCCGACCGATGGCCTGAAAACCCTGATTACCGAGGTCTTTGGGCGGCTGACCGGGCGGTTGATTGGCTCCCCAGTCATTCGGCTAGAGACCAGCTTTGGGGGCGGCAAAACCCACGACGAAATCGCTCTGTGGCACATGGCCAAGCAGGGGCGGCAGATCGATGGACTCAACCGCTTTGTGGACGATATTTCTCTGATACCAGATCGCCCCATTCAGGTGGCGGCGGTGGATGGCCGGGATTTAGACCCAGAGGCGGGGGTGTACCACCCCGAAACGGGCATCACCACTTACACCCTGTGGGGCGAAATTGCCTACCAAATTGGCGGTATTGACGGCTATCAACTGCTGCGGGGGGCAGACGAAAACCGCATTAGCCCCGGCACCTCGGTGATTGATCGCCTGATTGGCTCAGAACCGACGCTGATCATTCTGGATGAGATTGCTCGTCACCTGCGGGCCGCCAAGGCTAAAACAGTGGGGCAGAGCACCCTGGCCGAGCAGGTGGTGGCCTTTTTGTTCTCGCTGATGGATCAGGCTGCCTCCTGCAACAACCTGGTGTTTGTCTATTCCCTGGCCTCGGAGTCTGACACCTTTGCCAAGGAAACAGCGGAGATTCAGCAGGAGCTGATTCGGGCCTCGGCTCGGCAGGAGCGGGTGCTGAGCCCCAGTACCGACATTGAGGTCTACAACATTGTGCGACAGCGGCTGTTTGCCAGCATCAGCGCCGAGGCGGCGGAGAAAGCCGCTGAGGAATATCTACAGGCGTTTCGGGCGAGCCGGGTGAACTTGCCCGATGGCTGTAAAGATGCCACCTACGCCAGGGCGATCGCCAACAGCTACCCCTTCCACCCCGAGCTGTTTAACCTGCTGACCAAAAAGATTGCCTCTATCCCTGAGTTTCAGCGCACGCGGGGAGCCCTACGCCTGTTTGCCCGGCTAGTGCGCTATCTGTGGCAGCACCAAGATATTCGCATGCCGATGATTCACCCCCACCACCTGCCGGTGGGGATAGAAGAAGAGATCACTAGCGATCTGACCTCACGGCTCCAGCGGCCCCAGATGCGCCTGCCGATTGGAGCCGATATCTACAACCCCACTGGCCGTGAGGCCCACGCCCAGCTGCAAGACCAGGAGTGGATCAGTGCCGGTAAGCCGCCATTCTCTACCTGGGTAGGCCGCACGATTTTCTTGCACTCCCTCACCCAAGGCATTTCGTCGGGCATTCGCCGTACCGAGCTGAACCTGTCGCTGCTGACGCCAGGGGTAGACATTAGCTTTGTCGATCGCGCTCTAGAACGGTTGAGCGGCGTGGCCTGGTACCTGGATGTAGACCCGATCACCTCCGTGGCTCGGTTCAAGGAAGAACCCTCGATTAACAAAATCATTGCTGAGGAGAAAGAGCAGGTCGGCGTTACCGAGGCCAAAGAAGAACTCCGCACCCGTCGCGATACTATCTTTGCCACCAAGTTTTTTCAGCTGGTGACTGGCCCTGAGGGTGCCCACGATGTGGACGATGACCCCAATACCCTGGCCCTGTGCATCATCGACTTTAACGAGGCCAAGATCGGCAGCTCTACCGACGGCCCACCCGCGCTGATTGAGCAAATTTTTAACAACACGGGCGAGTCGGGCAAGTTTCGCACCTTTCGCAATCGACTGCTATTTTTGCTGGCCAACGACCAGGAGCTAGACCGGGCAATCGACATTACCCGCGAGTTTAAGGCGGTGCGAGCCATTCTGCGGAGCCAGAACCGCATGGATGACCTCTCCCAAAGCCAGCAGGACCAGATCAAACAGAAGGAAGGGGAGCTGGATTTGGCGGTGCGGGTGGCCTTGACCAACGCCTACCGCCACCTGTTCTACCCCGCTAATGACCCGGTGAAGGCAGGCAAGGGGTTGATGCATTACCCCCTACCGGCCCAGGATGCCAGCACCGTCAAAGGCAACCGCAACCAGCAGGATGTGGTGCTGAAGGCGCTGAAGGACTGCGGCAAGGTGCGCGGCGAAGATGCCGCCCCCTACGCCCCCGCCTACTTGCTGCAAAAGGTCTGGCCCACGGGGCTCGACCATTGGACGACCAAGAGCCTGCGAGAGCAGTTTGCCAAGGACTTGGCCCTGAATATGCTGCTCGATGCGGAGGTGTCCAAGCTGCGGGATACGATCCGCAAGGGCTTAACCGAAGGCCAGTGGGATCTCAAAGTGGGAGAGCAGCTCTACATCAAAACCGATGGGGCTGCGGTGGGGCTGCCCACTACCATCGAGTTTTCTGACCGGGCGGAGCTTTACCGGCGGGGGCTGTTGAAGCCGCCTGAGCCGAAGGTGGTGGAGCTGAGTGCCCAACTGTTGGCCGGAGGTGGCGACGAGCGGACGGTGCAGGTGCGCTGGCGGGCCAAGGAGGCGTTGAAGGTTAGCCTGTACCAGGATGGCAGCCTGGTGGGCGATCAGTTTTTGCCCTCGGATGAGTACCAGGGGCAGATGACCAAGACGACGCAGTTTAAGGTGGTGGCTGACTACGGTACTGGGGAAATAGGCGAGGCAATGGAGACGGTGGTGCTGTACCCAGCAGGGGGTACCAAACCACCCAATGGCGGTGAAGGGGGTGGAGGGTATGGAACCCTGCCGTTGTTGGACAAGCCTACTGAAAAAGACTTTGAGGGTAGTCCTAACAAGATCTTCAATGACCTGGCGGATTGGCTGAGGGATGATCAACCCCAGGCGATCGCAGCCCTAGACTTCTCGGTGAGCGACGTGACGGACTACCGCAAGATGGGCACAACTCTGCCCCTGCTGGCCCGCTACCAGTTTGATATTGAGCAGTTTGTGACGGTGCAAACGGGGCAGCAGTTTGTGCGGCTAGAGTACCAAGGCGATGTGCGCGGGTTCCAGAGCTTCTTTAGCACGCTGAATGGCATGCTGAACTTGCCCGAGACCCAGGCTAGCCTGACGCTGACCTTGAGGCTCAAGCTAGAGGATCCTATGGCTCCAGAGGGGTCGGAGATCCAGGGGCTTCAGCAGGCGCTGACCCGGAACCCAGTCGATAGGATGAATCTGAGAGTCAGAGTAGAATACTAGACCTGACGTCTTCTTCCCGGTTTGTGGGATTCACGACACCATGCAAGAGTTCCAGCTTCGCGTTGTACCCCTGAACAACAATGACTTTGCCCTGGAGCTGTACCAGTGCGCCTACAAAAAAGCGGGGGAAAAGAAGCGCCCGGCGGCTAAGCGGGTGGGGCGGCTAAAGGGCAAGCCGCTGGTGCAGGCTCGGCAGGCGATTTACCAGGCGCTGAAGGCGAATAACTATGACCCCAAGACTCTGAGCTACAAGCGGCAGTCTCCCTACGTGTTGAGTGAGGCGTCGGGGGTGAATTTGGCGCTGCTGTTTCAGGCGTTGCAGCC
>DAIUJR010000163.1:0-5339 GCA_036848635.1 Nodosilinea sp. CTOTU7336 | reverse complement strand
GGCATGCCTGGCCCTAAATCCCTAAATCTTCTTTAAAGTTTCTGGGACGGTTACTCCAAGAGAGCCCCTCTCAGCGTTCGGGTGCAAGCGGGTTGCTATGCTGGCGACAACTGGTTATGGGCCCATAGCAACAACTAGCTTTTGCCGCTTAAGGGCCCGTCATACCGAAGACAATACCTCATCCTCCGATGGCTTAGAACTCTTGGCCTTAGCCGCTGGAGATAACTTTGAAGCTTTAGCCGCAGGGGTAGCGCGGTTAATGCCGGGCAAGAATTTTTCCACCAGGGCGTGGCTTTCTTCTAGCAGGTAGGTAAGAAAGGCTTGGGCGACTACCGAGAGCTGCTTGCCCGCCAGGCTGGCCACGTACCAGTGGCGCTCAATCGGGAAGTGCTCAACGTCTAAAATGGCAAACTCTCCGCGGGTGCCCTCCGAAATAATTGTGTGCAGCGACAGCACCGAAATGCCCAACCCGCCAGCGATGGCCTGCTTGATGGCTTCGTTACTGCCCAGTTCCAGACGCACTTTAACGTCAACATTATGTTCGGCAAACAGCTTTTGGACGGCATAGCGAGTGCCCGACCCGGGTTCCCGCATGATGAACTGTTCTCCATTTAGGGCGCTAATCGGGATATTGGCCTTGCCCACCAGGGGGTGATCTTTGGGGCCAATCACGACCAGGGGGTTCTCGAGGAAGGGATAGATTTTAAGGTCGGGCTGCTCCGGGGGTGAGCTGATGACGTAAAGATCGTCATCGTTGTTGGCCATGCGCTCCTGGATGTGCTGGTGGTTGGTGACCTTGAGGGAAATATCAATGCCGGGGAAACGCTCGCAAAACGGCCCCAGCAGCCGGGGTACAAAATACTTAGCGGTGGTAATTACCGCCAGACGTAGCTGCCCCTGCTTGAGCCCCTTGAGGTCAGAAACGGCCATTTCAAACTGGTCGAGGCCGTCGAAAATGCCCTGGCAGGTTTCTAGCAGCTTCTGCCCGGCCTGGGTGAGATAGAGGCGCTTGCCGATTTGCTCGAACAAGGGCAGGCCCACGGCCTTAGTTAATTGCTTGACCTGAATCGACACCGTGGGCTGGGTCAGGTAAAGCTCTTCGGCGGCGCGGGTGAAGCTGCCGTGACGGGCGGTGGCTTCAAAAACTTTGAGCTGGTGCAATGTGGCGTGAATCAATGATGCGCCTCCCTAAATCGGCCAACGAATTTTGCATAGACTTGATTCTATCAAATTATAGCTGTCTGTCGTAAGATTTCTATGGATAAATCCAATCAGCTTAAATTATTTCAGCCATCAGTCAGGAACCTGGCCGAGCTGCGATTCTCTCAGCGGCGGCTTAGTCGCTAAAATACAAAAACCATCGCCGTTTTTGAGGCCCGCCATGACCCCCAAGGTTGAAATCTATACCTGGAGCCGCTGCCCGTTTTGTATTCGCGCTAAGGCGCTGCTCGACGAGAAGGAAATTGCCTACACCGAATACGGCATTGACGGCGACGAAGTCGCCCGTGAGCAAATGGCCCAGCGGGCGAATGGTAGCCGCTCGCTACCTCAGATTTTTATCAACGACCACCACGTTGGTGGCTGCGACGACCTGTTTGCCCTGGATGATGAAGGCGGCATTGAACCACTGTTAGCGAAGGGCTCGCTAGCCGGATAGCGGCATGGGGTACTCGCTAACCGACGGCTGAGTACATTTCCCCAGCTCGCCATTGCTGGGGTTGGGTTACCCGGCGGGAAACCAGCTACGTCGCCTCAACCCAACCGACGCGAGAAACTTTTGTCAGGCAACCAGGTTAACTCCTTGCGGTTGATGTAAGCGATACTTAATTTGAAGTTATGTCTTAGCCTCTCCATGCCGGTCTATCACCTGGCTGAAACCTGGCAATCTCCCCCCGTCGCTGGGGCTGATCCTGTACTGCGAACCACCCAGTATTTTCGAGTGTTGCGGGAACTGGCGGTGCAGGCCGACTGGGTTGCCCTAGCCGAGACCGGCCCGTCGCCCCTGGCCGCCCTCACCTGGATTGGTCACCATATTCACATCATCAATGGTCAGCTGGGGGATATTTTGACTGACTTGCTCAGCTGCTTTGAGCCAGGCCAGCATCCTTCAGTGCAAATTTTAGCGGCCCCCATTGCCCCCAAGGCCCGAGTAGATGGCTTTTGTAACCTCCAGGTGCAGCCCATTACCCTGGTTGTTGATCCTAGCCGGGTAGTGCCTACCGATTGGCAAAACCTGGTGGCCCACGAGCTAGCCCACGGGGTAGCCCGCACCGCTGGCCACGGGCTTGGGTTTAGGCAGGCCCTCACCCATCTATGCCTGGCCCAGGATCTGCCCCTGCCTCCCACCGTCGATACCGATGACGAGGTCTTGAAATACTGGCCCCCCTATCAATCCAATCCTGGGGCGGAGCAGTTTTGGATTGGCCGGGGAACTCTGGCCTAGCCGATGCCCCCCGTTGAATGGGACAATAACCCTAATCCACTGGGGATAAAGGTTATGAAACGTCTACTGATTAATCTGTGTGCTGTTTTTGGAATTGCCCTTGTGCTTGGGGGAATTGGCGGTGGCACCGCCCAGGCCGCCATCCCTGACGATGTACAAAAGCTGCTTGATACCAATACCTGCCCCGTTTGCATCTTAAATGAAGCCAACCTCAGGGCAGCTGATCTGCAAGGGGCCAACCTCAAAATTGCCGTGCTGGTCAAAGCGGATTTGGTCGGGGCCAACCTCAGCGGGGCCAACCTGATGCTCACCGACATGGAGCAGGCTAACCTGCAGGGGGCCAACCTGGCCAACACCCAGATGAACGGGGCCAACCTGCCCAAGGCCAACCTGGCCGGGGCCAATTTATCGGGGGCCGAAATGACCCAGGCCAACCTAGAGGACGCTGACCTCTCTGGTGCCAATTTGGAAGGTGCGATTATGCTGAGCGTGACCCTGGGCCAGGCCAATCTTCAGAACGCTAATCTCAAAAGCGCTAATCTGCGGGGGGTGAACCGCAGCCAGGTGCTGTTTTGCAATACCACCATGCCCGATGGTGCCATCGAGAACCGCGATTGTCCGAAATAAGGATAAGGAGCTGGCAAACAACTAAAGTCCCACCGTCATTCTCGCCCAGGCGAGGATCTATGACGAGGCTGTTGCTTGCGTCGGTACTTTATTTCAGCGCAAATCCCCAAGTAACGGATGGCCTCGGCTCAGTACTTCGTGGCATAAGGTGACGCACCATTGCCAGAATTTGGGGTTTAGGTTTGGGGTTCAGGTTTTTGGAGTCTCAGCAGTGCCTTGATCGCTGCCCTTGAGTACCCAGGCATCAAAAATTTCCTCTCCGTCTCCGACACTCTATGTTTTAATACAAAGGTCTTTTCAGCCCTGGGCTCAAGGCGGAAAGCGTCCTAAGATGAAAGGGCTGTTTTCGCTACCCTTCACGAGTCAACCGTGGTTTATCCGATTGCTTCGCTGCCAACCCTAAGTCTGCCTTTCCGGATCACGAGGTATAGGTTCTCTGCGCCGTCGCTGTCTCAGCTGCGTCACCCACGCCTGTGGGGGCTGGGCCTGGGCAGCCTTGCCCTGGGGCTGACAAATGGGGGACTGGTGATTTCGCTGGGCCTGGGGCTATTGGCCTACCGGCAGCTTAGGCAACTGCCCCCTGCCCAGCGGCAGGCCCTGCAGCGGCGCATGCAGCTAGCCCTGCCGCTGCCCCTGGTTCCCCAGCATTATCCCCTGGTGCTCAGCGCCCTGCTGGCCGCTAGTCTTTATACGATGATAACCCTATGGCACAGCACCCACTCCTTTTCTATGGCGATGGTGCTGACCGGGCAAACGGCGCTGCTGCTGTGGATCGGCCTGCTGCTGCGGTTTGCGGGGTCAGCGGCAGAGTCGTCACCGGGGCCAGTTCTGGCGGCCCATCGGCCAGCCCCTGAGCATACCGCTCCGCCCCCGGTGCCCCTGGAGCAGTTTGAGCAAACCCTGACCCAGCTCAGCCATAGCGACCCATTGCAGCGGCTGGTGGCGGTGCGTCAGCTATTTAGGCTGGTGGATCAATCCCTGGGCGATCAGTGTTATCTAGGGGAGGTATCGGTGCAATCGCATCTGTTAGACTGCCTCCACCTGATGCTGGCCCACGAGCCTGAGCCAATTGTGCGAACGGCGGTGCGCGAGGGTCTTCCCCGGCTGCAACGACCTGCCCAGCTGACAGCCGGGCTAGCGCCCCTGGCCCCGGTTGATTCTCTCCAGCCGGTATCCAAGCGCCAGGGCCAGCGCCCCGCTGTAGAATACATTGACTACCTAGAAGCCTGAGGCCAAGGTTATGGATCGGTTTACGGTAGACGTCATTTCTCAAACCCCCAACCCCCAGCAGACCATGTATGCTGCCATGCATCAGGACTATGCCGAGGGCTTTGTGGTGCACGATCGCGACAACTGGCCCAGCGAAGAGCGCTGCGGCGACATTCTCGTCACCAGCCTGCTAAAGGGCGGGCGGGGCCACTACGGGCCGTTAGAGCATCCTCAAATTGTGTTTAACGTGGGCTGGTTTCCCCATAGCACTATGCAGCAAATTCGCACCCACCGGGTGGGGGTAAGCTTTGACGTGCAGTCATTTCGTTATACCGGCCAACGGATCATTGATGTCGTAGACGGCAACCGCTCCGTCGAAGAGGTCTTTTACCTACGGCCCCTGGGCGATTACACCGACCGCCAGGGCAAAAAATACGAATACACCGCCGTTGACCGTCAGCAAGACCTCGACTGGTGCCTGGAAGCCAGCCGTCGCTACAAAACCCGCATTGACCAGGGCTTTGCCGAAGAGCACGCCCGGGGGCTAATTCCCTTCGACATTCGCCAGCACTGGGTGATGTCGGCTAACGTGCGCTCGGTCATGCACCTGCTCGACCTGCGCTGGAAGGCCGATGCCCAGCTCGAAGCCCAAAAGCTCTGCGAAGAAATTTGGCCCCACTTCGCCGCCTGGGTACCCGCGATCGCCGCCTGGTACGAAGACAACCGCCTCAAAAAAGCCCGCCTGGCTCCCTAGCCTTAGCGTTGGCCGCCAGCGAGAACCCCTTGACCGACAAAAATGATGGTCGGCATTTATTTATAGGGGGTAGCCTAAACTGGAATTAACGCATTTCTGCTCTCCCTATGGCTACCACCGCTGACGATGTTTGGCGTTTATTGGGTGAACTGGTCGAAGCCCAGAAAGAGACCGACCGCAAGTTCCAGGACACCGACCGTAAGTTCCAGGACACCGACCGCAAGTTCCAGGAGACCGACCGCAAGTTCCAGGAGACCGACCGCAAGTTCCAGGACACCGACCGCAAGTTCCAGGACACCGACCGCA
>DAIUJR010000162.1:0-5373 GCA_036848635.1 Nodosilinea sp. CTOTU7336 | reverse complement strand
TAGATCCCAGGGTTCTGCGATAGATAGTAATTTTAGCCACAGTTGATTGCAGAACCCTGGGATCTGTACCGGCATTCCAGCTGCTCTGTTCTGTTTCAGACTCGCTTACGCTTACTCATACCCAGGCTTTGCCTGGGCACGGGCTCATGCGGCTCTGCCGCCGGGGGAGGCAGAGCCGCCAGGAGGTAGTCATAAACCACAAGGGCTACCCTGAAGAAGAGTAGCCCTTATGGTTTATAAGCCCTAGCTAGTAATGAATCGGTTGAGCTTTGGGTTCCGCTTCGTTATTACTAACCCACGGCTACGGCGACTGTTACAAACAGGCTTCAGTGTTTGTGTTAGTTGCAGTAACATTAGTGTCTTGTGTATTGGGGCTATTTAATGTCAGCACGGGAATAGTACCTGAACCGGGGGCATTGGCTACGCAGAGTACAGCGGTAGTCGTAGCGTTGTTGGCAGAATCCAGCAAGGTGTAAGTTGCCCCAGTGTAGGACAAGAGGGCTGAATCCAACGGGCGAGCTGAAACAAATACGGAGTTGCCAAGATCGCCACCCCCCAGATTATCCACAGTATTTGTGGCAGTATCGCTGCTGCCATCACCGTAAACATAGAATTCTGTTTCGGCTTGAATACCTAACCCCAGACGATCAATTTGATCGGCAAAAGTTCTGTTCTCAAGCCGATAGGCCTGCTGCCCCCGGTTGATGGAACCGACGTAGGTGGTGGCCTCAGACTGGCGGGCGCGGTTGGCCTGGTTCAAAAAGGCGGGTAGGGCGATGGCGGCCAGAATACCGATGATGATGATTACGACCAGCAGTTCAATGAGGGTGAAGCCGCCGTCTTCTTTTTTCTTAAGCAGGTGCTGAAGCAGCTTATTAGTCAGGGTAGATTTCATAGTGGTGTCTCCTTGGGAAGCAGGTATAGTTTGTCTCGCTTCTTTGCCTAGGCTACCCACGTGGGTCAAATTCGCTATCACTAGGGGTGAAAAATGCTGGGGGGTGTGGCTCGCCTGCTCAGCTATGGCGATAGGGGCCTACTTGAGGCAGCGCCTCAGGAGGCAAGGTTGCGCCTTCCCGAAGGGGCTGTGCCGCTCAGGAATGAGGATTAATCCTGAGCCTCTCAGATTTAAAGGGAGGATAGGATATCCGTCTTTAGCGGCACTAAGCCAGCCGTAGCAGATCCCCGGGTTCTTCAAGAACCCGGGGATCTGGCTACTGAGCTTCCTATCGTTGACAAAATGCCCGGCGGAGGAAAGACCCCAGGGTTTTTGAAAAACCCTGGGGTCTGGGGCCTACAGACTGATCAGCCGCCTTGGGAGGTCTAAAAACCAAAAAATTTTTAGGCGCTACGCACCGAGAAAGAAAAAAGAAGCAAGCAAGTCGATGCGGCGGTGGCCATCGCCATCGGCAATGGTGAGCCAGTCAGGGCCAATGATAGCGACCAATACCTGGCCTGGCACTGCTGTACCTCGCCCCTAAGCAAGGTGCGAAAGTCGATGCCCAGGGGAATGATATCGACATCAAAGAAAATCGCGGTTTTGTCAAAGTCAGCGACCAGCCGGTCGTAGATGCGTCCGGCAATGTCTTCGCTATCGCTGCGGCGGTAGGAAATGAAAATCTTCGGCATGGCTCAGGGGGCAGGCTGTCTTTATTAAAGCCTGGTTTGCCGATGGGGGGTAGGGTTGCCGGAGACAGAACCCAGGTTTCTGGGGCGGGGTAGCAATCAATCTCGGCGATTGGCTCAGAAACCTGGGTGCGCGTTACCGCTAGCCCTAGGGCGACAGCTTGGCCCGTAGCTCATCTTTAATGCGCGCCAAAATTGAGGCCTCATCCAGGCTGTCTAAAATATTTCGCACCACTGCCTTTGGCCCGTCTGGCCCCCAGGTAGCCCCGTTGGCCAGGTAGGTCTTAGCCACCTGACCAATGCCGTAGGTGGAAAGCCCCGCTACCCCCGCCTGGGTCATCGCTACGGGGATGTAGGGGGCCAGCGACAGACCCCCGGTGGCTACCGCCGACGCCCCCAGCACCCCTTTCAGCGAGCTGAGGCCCAGGTTAACCGCCAGCTCGCTGACGGTAATGCCCCCCAGCCCCAGGGCAATCTGCTGGAGCAGCTTGAGGGCCGCGGTCTGGGTCATGGGCAGGCCGTAGAGCCGCGACAGGGTAAGAATGAGCGAGACATCGATAATTGCGCCGCTGAGCAGGTCGGCCAGGGTAATGGGGTTAAGAGCTACGACTATGGCTTTAATTTGCACGCCGTTCCAGATCGTGTCGTCGGCGATGCGATCGCAAATCTGCCGCTTGCGCTCCAAAATGTCGGCGCTGAGAGCATCGGCATACATCAGCGTATTCAGGGCCACCAGCGCCTTGCCTTCGCGGTGCAAAATATCGAGGATTTTGAGCTTCAGCTCATCTACCTGGGGCTGGCCCCGCACCATCTGGTGTTTCACCGAGCCGTCGGGCTGGGGGGTGGCCCGCACCACCAGCGGCGACGCCGAGGCCGTTACGATCTCATGGGGGGAAATTAAATCGCGCAGGCGGTGGTCGCGCAGGGTTGCGTAGATCAGCTGCCGGTCAGCATCGGGATACTGATCGACCTTATTAAACACCAGCACCATGGGTTTGCTGGCCTGGCGCAAAGCCTGGAGAGCCTCGTACTCAACCCGGGTAATGTCGCCCGCAATCACAAACAAAATTAAATCGACCTGGGCCGCAATGTCCTTGGCCAGGGCCTCACGGGCTTCCCCGGCGACCTCGTCTAGGCCCGGCGTATCAATTAGCTCAATTCTCGAATGGCCCATGCTCTTGAGAGAAACCCGCAGCAGGGCCGGGGCGGCGACATCTCCGGCCACCGGCTCTCGGCTGACCGACCAGCGGGCGCTCTCCACCGCCTGGGTAACCCCATGGGTAGGCCCGGTGGCAAAAATCTCCTGGCCCAACAGGGCATTCAGCAGCGACGATTTACCCCGGCCCACCAGGCCAAACACTGCAATGTGCACCACCGTATGCTCTAGCTTATCCATCAGGCCGGTGAGGCTGTGCAGGGCATCGTCTAGCCCGGCCCGCTCCCGGGGGGTGAGGTTAAGCCGCTGAATTAAGTCCCGCAGCACATCCTGGGCCTGACGGTAGTTGAGGTCATCCTGGAGGGTCTGAAAATCCCCCACGATCTGCCCCAGCTCCTGCTCTACCTCTTCCCAGCTGGGGGAGTCTGCGGCCCTGGAGTCGGGAGTTGGGAGATTCTGATCATGACTGCCGGTCGGCCCTAGTTGGGCCGCTGTTGATGGATCTAACGCAGCATCGGTTGGCACAGCGTCGGGGTCAAAATTGGGCAGGTTGGCCTCGGGCATGGAGATAAAATCACCACCAAAAAGGGAGAAGCCGCTAGGGATGCTTTCAGGGATACGTTCCAGCGACTGCTGCCAGCATAGCGAAACGGGCCTTCATTACGATTTCGGCCCCGGTGGCGGATAACCGGAATGGGCCGCTAAAACGCTGTAGCTAGAACCATTGGCCAATTAAGTGATGAATGAGACAATGGCCTATGGAAAAGGCCAGCCTGGACTTTAGCCCCGGCGGCATCATCGCAGTCGTCCTGCACCTAAAATCGTCGCCCTGGTTAACTAGTCGCCAAAACGCTTGGATTACCGATATTTATGGAGTTTAAGACCCCCGGCCAGCAAACGGTCTATCACCGCATCTTGCCCTGGATGCACGAATTATTTGGGGCATCCCTCGTGGTGTTTGAGGATGAGCCCCTGTTTATTGTCAACCTAGGTTCGGCGGTGGCCTCTACCCGCGTCGTGCCCTGGCATGACGATGAAACCCTGATTACTAGCCGATCCTACGTGGTGACCGATATTACCCTGACCCCGGAACTGAGCTACTACCTGTTGCGGGAGAACAACGGCATTTTCTTTGGCCGCTTTGCCTACGATGCCGAAGACGACATCGTCTTCGAACACAGCCTGGTGGGCGAATCGTGCGATCGCCTAGAGCTAAACCACTCAGTGACCACAGTAATTCGCATTGCCGATAGCTACGACGATGAAATTGTCGCCCGCTGGGGCGGCAAGCGGGCGCTAGATCGCTGGGCATCCTAGGCCTGCGTACATAAGTTTCCAGGCTCAGTAGATCGCAAAACAGATCGCCAATCCCCTGCTGGCCCACCCGGTGGGAAGCAAGCTACATCCCCCAGCCCCTGCTCCCAAAAATTGGGCACAGGGGAGCCCATTTTCGATCTACTGAGCCTAACTCGCTTCCCAAGGCGAAGACTGCTGCCAGCCCCCATCACGGTGGGTAACCAATTAAAGTTTAGGGCTGAAACCTAGCCTTTGCCGCTCCAAAGGCAGCCATTTAGGCTAATTCACGGTAAAAAAGATTAGTTGTATAAGGAAGCTTGCCGTGTCCCGTCGCTGGATAGTCGGATTGATTGGATTCTTGCTGGTCATGCTAGTAGGCCTGGAAATGCACCCTGCCCAGGCTTCCCTGCCGCTACAGCCTAACCCTAGCGCGGCTGGGCTACCATCACTGCCAGCCGCCGACCGGCTTGACCTCACAGCCCTAAAGAGCACCGATCGTGGCCCTATGGACTTTGTGCCGATTCCAGCCCCCTCGCGATCCAGTCCCCTGATGGCCCAGGCCGGGCCGCCCCAGGTTACGGCCCTGGCCGACCCCACCAACTATGGCGATCGCTACTTGACCGACGTCTATGGCCAGCCCGTATATAACCAGTACATCGCGGTGCTCCATGAGACCGTTGGCTCGGCCCAGAGCGCCATTAATCTGTTTCGCACCCCCCACCCCAGAGATGCCGATCAGGTTAGCTACCATGCCCTAATTGGCCGCGACGGTACTGTTTACTACATTGTGCCCCCCGAAAAGCGCGCCTTTGGGGCAGGGAACTCGGTCTTCAATGGGCCAAACGGGCCGGAAACAGTGCGCACCAATCCCGCCTTTCCCCCGTCGGTCAACAACTTCGCCTACCACGTCTCGTTAGAAACCCCGGGGGACGGCTTTAACAACCGTCGCAGCCACAGCGGCTACACCCAGGCCCAGTACGAGTCTCTGGCCTGGCTACTGGCCCAAACTACCATCCCCGATAGCCGCATTACCACCCACCAGGCGGTGGATCGCTCCGGCACTCGCATCGACCCCCGCACCCTTGATCTATCGCGATTTTTCTCGCTGCTGCGCGGCTATGGCAGTCGAGCAGGCTGACGGTCTACAAAACGTAGGTACATTCTAACGAATTTGGTGAAATACCCATGACATAAACCAGCACGGGCAGTGCCAACACCGAGCCACCACCACCCAGCAAGCCTAAACTGATCCCGATACAAACTATAAAAAGATGCCCAAGAATCCAAGTCATAGTTTA
>DAIUJR010000161.1:0-5404 GCA_036848635.1 Nodosilinea sp. CTOTU7336 | reverse complement strand
GTTAGGTAGATGTTTTGGATAGGCGATGCACCGCCAACGACCTCGCGACGGTATTCGAGGGGGACGGCAGGGGGAGTGAATTTGGCTTCCATGGCGTTATAACCAGAGTTAGGGCTTTAACAGGATGAAAACGGCGGTTATTAGGGCTAAACCCCCTAACCAGCAGCAGCGGTATCGGGCGTATCTGCAACGACGCCCAACTCCTTTCCCACGGTTTGTTGCAGTTGCGCGTGGGTGGCTAGGGCGGTGTTCATCTCGGTAACGGCCATCTCGTGGCCTAGCTGGCGACCCGACTCAGCGGCCATGCTTAGCAGGGCGTTCCTAAAACTGGCCTGATTGCCCTTAAAGGCTCCCAGCGCCTGGGTAAGCTGCTGTTGTTGCAGGTGGCGGCTTAGCTCGCTGTTGACGCCCCGAGTTGCCAGCGGCGGGGGCGTGTAAACCGATAAACCATTGCCCAACGCCTCGACATGCTGTGCAGGCGGGGCAGGCGGTTCTGCCGGAATAAACAGGGTTTGAGCGATGCTGTCCTGTTCAGCCGGACTTAGCAATGTGGGCAAGCCCTTGCCCTGAGGCGTTCCGGAGATACCTAGGGCGGTCATCTTGCGCCCAATTTCGGTGTGGGATACCCCACAGACCTCGGCAAACTTGCGAATGCTTAACGGTTGTCGTTCCACTTGTGTTACACCTCCGGTGCCAGGTCAAAGTGCCAAAAACCAATGCTTTTGGCGACGGGGTGGAACCGAGTTGTTCCAGTTTGTTCCACTCGCCTGTCATAGTGATAGCATATATCCAGATATCTAGATATCTGGATATCTAATAAAAGCCGAAGTGCTGATGCAAAATAAGGGCAGAAAAATGACGCAAGAATTAATGGATCGCCGGAAACACCACGACTACAGCAGTATTACGGCCTATCTCCCCAAGGAGAAGATCCGTAGGCTGAAGGCGATCGCGGCTATGAATGACCTGACGCTGAGCGAAGCGATAGAGGCAGCTACCGATGCCTGGGCAGAACGAATCAGCAGTTCTGATCAACCCCCAGAAGGCATAAGCCGTTAGTCCTGATCTAACAGGCGTTAACAACTCAACCCCTGCCAACAATGATCTGGCAACCCAAACAAAAAGGCTAGACGTTCTGAGACGCCCATTTGTGTTGCTAAAGGAGAGGTTTGTGTGAGCGCCTAACCGATTCGCATGCTTCTCAAATAGATTATTCAAAAAATCAAAATGTAGATTGCAAATTTGTAGCAAAAATAGTTTTGCAATCTACATTTTGATTTACTGGCAATGCTTTCGGAGATTCATGGAATTTCCTGAAGGCCGACTTGATGATCTCAGAAAATCGGCTAAACTGATCCAGCATGGACGATAAAGCTGTTAACGACTTCACAAGAGGACGGGATAAGCACTGGCTTTTTTCGGCAACGAAAGGCCGGAGCCTTCAAATCGGTGCTCGGCTTTCTCCTCGACTCGCGGCAGCCTTTGAAGCTGAGTTGAAAAAGCGAGGTTGTTCACGCACAGATCTAGTTGAAATAGCTCTAGAGCGATTACTGCTAGACAGTGCAAGTTAAAAAGCCCTGGAGCGGATACTCTAGGGCTAAAGGTTTGCCGGGCGGCGGCGGGAAACGCGCCCAAGCGATTTTTTCGATTCACCAAGGAGGTTTGGAATACCCCATGGATTCTTCAATATTAACAGGTCTCGCTGAGACCGCCAAACAACTAGGAATACTGGGTTACGGCCCCGGCGACAACGCCCAGAACCCAATAGTGTGGGTGGTGGTGCTATGAGCTTCGATATCCGTAACTATCTCGATGCTCTAGAGCCTAGCCCCAAGAGCGATGGTAAGTTTTTTTGCCCAGGGTGCGGCGGTAACGACCTGAGCATTAATACAAAAACTGGAGCGTACAGCTGCTTTGGCTCAGGGTGTGACCCTGCCGACATTCGCAATGCTATTGCTCCACTTTCCCAGGGCAGCAGCAGGCCCCGCAACTCTGGCAAGGCCAAGCCAAAGACCCAGCGGCAAACCGCCAAGGACAAGGCGCGATCAGTACAGCTCAACAGTGCTCAGGTCGAGATCAAGGTTGATGAGCTGCTACTGTCGGTGGCTGAAAAATACCACAGCCTAGAGCAGGCCCAGGTAGAGCTGGGCAACTGGTGCAAGGTGGAGGGGCTGAATAACTACGATGCCGGACAGCTATTCAAGGCCAAGGCAAAAGACCTGGGGCTAGGCAACCAGCTCAGTGGATTGACCACTGCTGAGCTGGTTACCCGAATTCAAGCCCATGACGAACTGGAAAGCCCCACTGATCGGTGGGAAGCTTGGGAGGCCATTAAGGCGGATAGTGGCAAGACTCACCGTGATTTGATGGAACTGGCCCGCGCCATTAAAGTCAAGCCTGATGAGGCAGACAGCGCCTGGGCCATCTCGGCCAAAGAATTTGGTGCTCTCGATTTGGGTGCCCGTGAATGGCTATTTGAGGGACTGCTACCGGCTAACCGTTCTATTCTTATTGGGGCCGATGCAAAGACGGGTAAATCCCTACTGGTCTACGATTGGGCCTATCGCCTGGCAACAGGCCAAAGCTGGGGTGAATTTCCCTGCGATCGTCTGCGCAAGGTGCTCATTGTCCAGACCGACGAAAGCGAGATTGATTGCCAGGAGCGGGTTAACGTCCGTGGGCTTAATGAGTTGGAGAATGTGCGCATCATTCGCCATTTCACCCCATCGCTCATGGCCCGGCTCAAGCGAGTGGCTACTGCCTGGGGGGCAGAGGTAATCATTTTTGACTCGCTGACCAGCATCCAACGCCACAGCGGCTATAGTCCCAAAGATCCTGAGTATGGTTACTGGCTTTACGATTTAAAGGACTTTGCAGCGGAATGTCGGATCACGCCCATTTTGGTCACCCATACCAACAAGGCCGCCATTGAGCTGGGCTTAGATAAGGTGGCGGGTTCCTACTCAATTACCGCTGCGGTGTCTGAAATTTTTATGATCACTCGGCCCGCCGAACCTACGGATGATTGCGATCGCGTGTTGGTCAGGGTGGGCAGCCGTAGCGCTGGCCAGAGCGCCTGGCTGATCGGCCTCAATTTAGAGGACTTTAGCTGGGAGTACAAATTTCCTTGCCAGCGTGACGGCAAACCGCTAGAAGACGATGGCAGCTTTACCCCTGACCAGAAACTGAGCTGTCGAGAGAACGTGGTTAAATTCTTAGCCCACCATAACGGCAAGGGTTTCGACGCTAGAGAGATCAGCGAGATCCTGGGGGCCAACCATAATAATGTGCGCAAGGTCTGCACGGAGCTGAGGGCTGGGGGCATCATTAGCCGCCGCAAAGCAGGTAAGGCATGGGTTTATAGCTGCAAGCTACCTATCGACCCTCTACCCTCAATTGCTCAAGAACAAAATCCAGAGAAAAACAGCCCAATGGATCAGAATGCCCCTCTACCCCATAGAGAGGGAGGGTTTCAGGTAGATCAGATAAGTGATCTACCCCCCTCAGATGGATCACTTGACGCCCTCCCAAGTGATCTATCCTTCGAGCCCCTCAGCGATCGCGAGTTAGAGATCATGGGAGGTGGCCCCGATGCAGACAGCTAAGACCAACCCAAATGAAATCTGCGCCGACATTCACCGGCTGCTGGTGACCGTCATCAGGGGTAACCCACAGGGGGCGGCGGCGGACATATTCGATCTGCTGGGGCGGCTTGACCCAGGCGACAAACAACAGCTATGGGCTTGGCTTGACCAGCGCGATCGCAATCTAAAACAGTGGCTAATCAACCAACGGAGCGCAGCTGATGGATGAGCTAAACCTGATCAAACAGCTGCTTTTAACTCACCAGCAAGTGGCAGAGGCGATCGCTCAAGTGCTGACCCAAAAGCAGCTAGCGGCCACCGAACAGAAATGGGTACCGCTAGAAGATGGCGCGGCGGCTCTTGGCCCTGCTTTCAGTGCTGCTAAGCTGCGCGAAGACATCAACACCGGCTGGCTCAAACATGGTAAGCACTATATCAACACTAGCAATGGCAAACGCCCAAACTATGCCGTTTGCGTGGCGGCTCTACGCAAACTCTACGCCACTCCCCCAGAGCAGCGGCGGCCCGGCTAGGGCTCAGGCTCCCTCTGGCGATCTACCAACGCCTGGTAATGCCGTTCATCCATAAAGTTTAGGTAAATACGTTCATGCACTTTTGCGCTGTGCCCCTGCATCTTGGCCGCCAGCTGGCCGTCTACACCCCCGGCGGCCATTCTGGCAGCGTGGGTGTGCCTAAGGTTGTATAGAGTGAATGGCAGCCCCAGGCGGTTAAAATACTGAGCACTCAGGCGGCCATAGTCGGCATTCCTGCGAACCGTTAGCACAGGTAGGCTCAGGCTCCCCCCCTTAAACCAACTCTCCCACCATCGAACCGGATACGGCACTACCAAGCGCCCCCCGGTTTTTCCATCTCTCACCAGCGCGATCTCCTCGGTGGCCAGCCTGGCCAGGTCAACATACCAACATTCATGGTTGCGCAGACCGTAGACCGCCATCAGCCGATAAAAGGTCTGCCACTGCGGATCAGGTATTTTGGCGTCCCATTCCAGCACCAGCGCATCGCTTGGCAGCTCCCTAGGGTTCACAGCAGCCGGGCTGTACGACCCTCTCAGGTGCAGTAGGTCAACCTCTAACCCCGCAAATTTAGCCAGGGCACTGTAGGCGGTGCAGTAACGCTGTCTGGCCCTGGTATTGGGTGCAGTCAGCGCGATCGCACCCGATAGCACCTCAGCACTTAGGGGCACGTCCTGGGGCAGTCGGCCAAAGGGTATCGAGTAGTCCTTGTCCCAGGTTGTCTCGACCTTGGGGTTACGGCCCCGGCGCTTAAAATAATCAGCCTCGAACTCTGCCGCCCATCCGGCGATCGTCTGAGTGCCGGCCTTATCCTCCAGCCAATCGGCCCAGGCAAACAGTCCCTCATTTAGCTGCTCAGACACTAACAGCGCCTGCTTGCGAGCAGCCCTTAGACCCGCTGGGGTGGCATAAACCAGGCCGATACTCAACCGCTGGGTAAAGGGCTTATCGCGATCGCTCTCGGGCTTAGGTGGGAACATGCCCCGCAATACCAGGCGATTATGGCGGCGCTCAATTCTCAGCCGACAGCGGGCGGCTTTTAACTCTGCATTGGTTTGCGCGATCGCGGCGTCGTTTTTTTCTGTACTCAAAGCTGGACACTCAGCTGGACAACTTTGGGAGCAAAACAGCCATAAATAGCCCTACTTAGTACGAATAGACTAAGTACGTTAAGGCTTGCTATTCAAAGGATACAGCCCAAAACGCCCAAAACACGTTACCTATTCAGTGGTTTGTGATTCCACCATTCGTGGGTTCGAGCCCCATCATCCGCCCTGTTTTCAAAGG
>DAIUJR010000160.1:0-5569 GCA_036848635.1 Nodosilinea sp. CTOTU7336 | reverse complement strand
CGGTTCTGAGGGGAGGGAGGGGGCTATATCTAAAACCTCCTCCTTTACCCAACTACACCAGTAATAATGCATTGTACTGGTGGGTGAAATACCAAATGGCCCCGACGTGATTCTCCAAGGACTTTGAGAAAGACAAGGTTTTTCGCACTAAGGAATGAGGATTAAATAAAACCCAAGTTTTGTAGGTTAGGCATCCTGCCTGACCATGGGCAGCCGGGACGACTATCCTACGTTATTTAATTCTTGATCCTAAGCGAGCCCCCCGTTGCCTCAAGGTATTGTTGAAGCGTTCAATGTAGCTGGTTTTGCCAGTTTCTTTGCCCACGACCCGATGGTGTTGATACGGGAGAACAACTGTATAGGCGGCCCAAAAATCCGGATAAGCCCCCGCCCATTGGCAATAGACAGGCGGCCAGGACTCCCAAAACTGGCGGGCAACCGACTCATCTCAGGCCCCAATGTAGACCCCCACAATTGCGCGAGTGTCGGCATCAAGCGCCAACCCAACCCACTGTCGCAGTCCCGGCACTTGAATCGTTGCTTGCCGTTATGGATGTGCTCATTCTTGACCGTTAATGAAATGGCCCTGGTACTTCACTCGAATAAAATCTGCCATAACACTATTTACAGTGTTGGGAAAATATGGCTGGGTCGTTTAATTTTGAGTGCCTGGTTCAGGCTTATAATTTTCAAATTGCCACTTTTTCTCTTCAATAATTGATTTTTCTCTGTCGACAATTAGGATTTTGCTAGCTTAGCTTCTCGACTCCAGCCTCTTTTGGTTTTTCGCCCTATGGGCTTAGGCCACCGTTGCCACTGTGGCCTAAGCTGATATAAGTTTGAAAACAGGAGCGATTTGATACTGATGCAACAGCGTGGCTTAACGATTTGGCTAACTGGCTTAAGTGGATCCGGAAAATCTACTATTGCCCAAGCCCTGGAGGCGGAACTGCGCAGTCGGGACTGCCAACTAGAGGTTTTAGACGGCGATATTGTGCGCACTAACCTCACCAAGGGCCTGGGCTTTAGCCGGGAAGATCGAGATGAAAACATTCGCCGAATTGGCTTTGTGGCTCACCTGCTCACCCGCAATGGAGTGATGGTGCTGGTATCGGCGATTTCTCCCTACCGGATCACGCGGGATGAGGTGCGCGATCGCATCGGCGACTTTGTGGAAGTCTACGTCGATGCCCCCCTCAACGTGTGCGAAGATCGCGACGTGAAGGGCCTCTACAAACGAGCCAGAGCTGGGGAAATCAAGCAGTTTACCGGCATTGACGACCCCTACGAAGCGCCGCTACAGCCCGAAGTTCACTGCCATACCGACCGGGAAAGCGTGGAGGAGAGCGTCGCCAAGATCATCGCCACCCTGGAGGCGATGGGGTATTTGAGCGTTTCAGCGGCGGTGGCTTGATGGGGCACCGGTCTCTAGCGGGCTTACTCCAGCAGTTCCCCCGTTTCCTGGAGCACGTGCAGGCGGTGATAAATACCACCGTGGGCCAGTAGCTCTTCATGGTTACCCACCTCAGCCACCCGGCCGGCCTCTAGCACCACGATCTTATCGGCTTCCCGCACAGTGCTTAGCCGGTGGGCGATGATTAGCGTAGTACGGGTACCCAAAATCGAGCGCATAGCCAGCTGAATTGACCGCTCCGACTCGTAGTCGAGGCTGGAGGTGGCTTCGTCAAACACCAGTACGTCGGGGTTAACCAGCAGGGCACGGGCAATGCCCAGGCGCTGCCGCTGCCCGCCCGATAGCCGCACCCCCCGTTCTCCCACCACGGTGTAGTAGCCCTGGGGCAGCCGGTGGATGAACTCATCTACCCTGGCGATGCGGCAGGCTTCGTTAACCTCGGCCTGGGTAGCCTGGGGATTACCGTAGGTGAGGTTGTCGAGCAGAGTGCCGTTAAACACGTCCACTTCCTGGTGCACGATGGCCAGTTGTCGCCGGTAGCCGGTCACATCCAGGCGGCGAATGTCTTCGCCGTCGATCAGAATGCGACCGCTCTGAGGGTCAAAATAACGAAACAGCAGCTTCACCAGAGTAGATTTGCCCGAGCCTGATCGCCCCACCAGGGCCACGGTCTGGCGCGGCTCAATGAGCAGGTCGATACCCTCCAGCACGGGTTTTTCGCGGTCGTAGCCAAAGCCTACCTGATCAAAATGCACCTTGCCAGTGAACCGGTAGGTGGGCAACCCCGCTGGCCCGGCGGTGAGGTTCACCACGTCGGTGCCCAGGGGCTCTTCCATAAACTCATGGAACCGCAGCATGGAGGCATAACGGCGGGCGAAGATTTCCCCCAGGTTGCTAATCGGCTCTAGTTCCGAGTAGGCCATGCTCGACACCGTTAGGGTGGTGACAAAGTGCCCCAGGGAGATATGCCCCCGCAGGGTAGCCAGCAGGGTGAGCACCAAAATGCCGAATACGCAGCTTTGAATCACCAAATCCTGCCAGGTGGCGAGGATCACATAACCCCGGTGGATAATGTGGACGACCATGGTGAACTCCCGCCGCAGCCGCAGGCTTTGCCGCTTCAGCTCCTGGGTTTCGGCAGCAAAGGCCTTGACCGTTTTGATGTTGGAGATAATCTCTGAGGTGCGGCTTTCGGTATTTTCCACATAGCTATCTAGCACCTGTTCTTTTTTGTTCAGGCGAATTAGATCCTTGAGGCTAAAGCTGAGGATGCCAATAAATGACACCAGAAAAATCAGGGCAATGCGCCAGTCAATCAGCCAGATGATCACAAAAATGCCCGTGATTCTAACTAACTTAGGAATCAGCTGTCCGGCAATTTCAGGATAGGTCCAGGTGTGGTTAGACAGGCCTCGGGCCACCCGCCCGGCGATGCGGCCCGGGTTGTTTTCGTCATAAAAGCCCAGGGGCAGGGTGAGAATTTTGCTGATTACCGCCTGGGAGTGGTCGCGCCGGGTGCGCAGGGCAATATCCCAGTGAAACCAGTCGGCCAACCAGGGCTGAATCGGAGCCCGAACGACGGTGGTAATAAAAATAATGGCCAGCAGCACCCCCAGGGCAAGCCCTGGGCCAGAGTTCTGCCCACTGATGATACCGACTCGATCCACCAACCGCTGGCTGAGCGGGTCGATAGGCTGATTAGAAAGGACGTTCAGAATTTGACCGATAGCGTAGGGCACCGCCAGATCCACAACCTGAAAGAGACTGCTGGCGGCTATGCTCAAAACCGCCGCCTTGCGATAGCGGCGGTAGTAGCGAATGACATGTTGAAAGGAAGCCATAGGGTAACGCCCCGTTGGAGAGTACGTTGTAATACGCATACTACAACATAATGGCCCAGATGGGGAAATTCGTCTATGCGCTTCAGTGCAGGCCCTGGGTGAGGGGGCCGATTCTACCCTGGGTAGCGGACAAATAATCCTGCGGGGTCAGCCACAGCATCAGCCCCCGCTTACCGGCCGACACGGCTACCCGTTCGAAGGTAACGATGGAGTCATCCACATACACCGGGTAGGCTTTTTTGGTACCCAGGGCGGTAACGCCGCCGCGAAGGTAGCCGGTCAAGGGCTGTACCTCTTTAAGGGGAACGGTTTCGGTCTTGCGATCCCCCGCTAGGGCGGCCAGGGCTTTGAGATTGAGCTGAGCGCTACCGGGGATGACCGCTAGACACACGCCACCGCGATCGCCCTTCGCCACCAGGGTCTTAAATACCTGCCCGGGGGGTAATCCTAGCTTGGCAGCAGTGCTTTCCGCCGCCAGATCATCCAGATCGACCGCGTACTCTAAAATTTCGTAGGGCAGGTTGAGGCGGTCGAGAATGCGGGCGGCGTTGGTCTTCATGGGGCGGGGGCGGGTAGAAACCCATCCAATGGCAAACCTAAGGCGGGGTCAAACAGCGCTTCTAGATCCGTAGCAGTGAGACGATCGCCATTGCAATCCTCCTCGATCTCCGGCTTTACCCGCCCCTCTTCTAGCCCGCCAAAGTCAAACAGGCGAGGATCGGCGAGCTGGGAGGGGGCGACGTTTTGCAGGCTGCGAAACAGGCTTTCGGTGCGCCCTGGCCACTGCTTTTCCCAGGTTTGGAGCATTTGCTTAATCTGCCCCCGCTGCAGGTTTTCTTGGGAGCCGCACAGGGTACAGGGAATCAGGGGAAACTCGCGGTAGCGGGCGTAGCGGGCAATGTCAGTTTCGGCACAGTAGGCCAGGGGACGAATGACGACATGGCGGCGGTCATCGGTGAGCAGCTTGGGCGGCATGGCCTTCAGCCGACCGCCGTGGAAGAGATTAAGAAACAGGGTCTCAACCATATCGTCACGGTGATGGCCCAGGGCAATTTTGGTGGCCCCTTCTTCCGCCGCCACCCGGTAGAGCACTCCCCGGCGCAGCCGCGAACAGAGGCCGCACATCGTCTTGCCCGTTGGGATCACCCGCTTAACGGTGCTGTAGGTGTCTTGCTCGACAATTCGGTAGGGCACGCCGATGGACTCGAAGTACTCCGGCAGCACGTGGGCCGGAAAGCCCGGTTGCTTTTGGTCGAGGTTAACGGCCAGCAGGTCAAACTCAACCGGTGCCCGCCGCTGCAGGTGAAGCAATATATCCAGCAGGGTGTGGGAGTCTTTGCCGCCGGAAAGACAGACCATGACGCGATCGCCCGCCTGAATCATGCCGTAGTCGGCAATGGCCTTGCCCACCTGGGCGCGCAGAGTTCCCTGGAGCTTCTTAAAGCTGCTAGAGGTGGGCTGTTTTACCCCAACCATAGCCCTATCTCCTGTGGGTAACGTTTTGGCACTGGGGACAGCTTGGGGACCGAGAATCGCGGCCCAATATCGATGGTCTCACAGGGAGGGGAGTGATAGCAAATCCTGATCACCCCTGACAATACAGGCGGATTCTCCACCGGTTTCCGTCCTCAATACCGTATCATCGTTAGCCTCTCGACAACCACTACTAGGCAGGAACGTCGACTCAACGGTTTGCTCCGCGATGTACAAGGGGAGGAGTAAGATTCTACAGTAGTACGTTCGGCTCGTAGTGTGCCATAAGCGCGTTTACATCTTTGGCTTGAAGCGCTGCCATCTAGCTATTAATGAGGTCGCGAATTTGTATTTCCGCTGTCCTGTTATTGTTTTCAATCTGATTGCCTGACACATCTTTGCTGTAGGTTGGGTGCAGCGAAGCGAAACCCAACACTCGCCGAGGGCTTAGAGCTGGTTGGTTTCTGCTAGCACGCCACTCAACCTACGAGATATCAAGGGTTTTCGGCGTTGTGTCAGGCAGCTAGGTTTTCAATTACCATTTTTCTTTCCTTACTGTATTGCATTGGGTTCCATAAACATGACTTCCCAGATGTGGCCGTCTAAGTCTTGAAAGCCGTGGGCATACATAAACCCGTGGTCTTGCGGTTCGCTGTGGGTCTTACCCCCGGCCGCTACGGCTTTGCTCACGATGTCATCGACGGCGGCGCGGCTCTCCATCGACAAACACACCAGCACTTCGGTGCTTTTGGTAGCATCACAAATGGGGTTGGGGGTAAATGTCTTGGTAATTAGTCACAGCAACAGGAGAGGCTTAATGAGAAAGCCTCCAGAGACCCAG
>DAIUJR010000159.1:0-6088 GCA_036848635.1 Nodosilinea sp. CTOTU7336 | reverse complement strand
CCGGGGGAGATGCTGACCCACAGCAATTTTTCTCCTATTTCCGATAAAGTCTAATAATTACCGAAGGCGATGCCAACTCGGAATCTGCACTATCTGCAAACTGCTGCGAAACTGTGTCCATCAAGGTTTTGGGGCGGGCAAACCAGACATTGTCCCTAGCAGAACCTACTGGTCTGACAATTGTTCTAGCTTAGAAGAGGCGGGAGAAGGCCTGGCTCTAGCCGAAGTCTGATCCGCAGGAGTATAAATTGGGCGTACCGCATTTTTTAGCCAATGAAGTACACAGAAGCGACCGACCAGCGCAGCGGTGTGCTTACCCTTACGTGCTGCTACGCTACGTCGACCCCAGCCATCGACGGCGCGGCATTGCCAAAGCTCTGCTAACGGTGGCCGAAGCCTGGGCACGGCAGCAAGGACACCACTAAAACACTGTCGTAGGTTGGAGGAAAGAAGCGGGCGATCTCTATAGCCTGTACAAAAGCCTGTACAAAGATTCCCCCATTGTCAGGGACTGGCCCTGAGCCATGACTTTGGCAAATGTGCCCTCATCCAACAGCCTAAGGAGTATTTAGCTATGGTCGCAGCCATTCTCAGCAAGCAACAGCCCCTCAGTGCCGATCATCTCCGAAAGCTGCACGCTTTCTGGTGCGCGGCGAACTACCTCTCGGTGGGCCAGATCTATCTATTAGACAATCCGCTGCTGCGCGAACCGCTGAAGCTAGAGCACATCAAGCCCCGCCTGCTGGGCCACTGGGGCACCACGCCAGGGCTAAACTTCATCTACGCTCACCTGAACCGGGTGATCAAAGCTCAAGATCTAAACATGATTTACATTGCCGGGCCGGGGCATGGCGGGCCGGGCATGGTGGCCAACACTTATTTAGAAGGCACCTACAGCGAACTCTACCCCAACATTTCTCAAGATGCCGAGGGCATGCGGCAGCTGTTTAAGCAGTTTTCGTTTCCGGGTGGCATTCCCAGCCACGCCGCCCCCGAAACACCTGGCTCGATCCACGAGGGGGGCGAGCTGGGCTATGCCCTGGTACACGCCTACGGGGCGGCCTTCGACAACCCTGACCTGATTGTGGCCTGCGTGGTGGGCGATGGCGAGGCCGAAACCGGGCCTCTGGCTACCAGCTGGCACTCGAATAAGTTTCTCAACCCGGCCCGTGACGGGGTAGTGCTGCCGATTTTGCACCTGAATGGCTACAAGATTGCCAACCCCACGGTACTGGCCCGGCTGCCCCAGGAGCAGCTCGAAAGCCTGTTTATCGGCTACGGCTATCAGCCCTACTTCGTGGAGGGGTCTGAGCCTGAAGCCATGCACCAGCTAATGGCAAGCACTCTGGATGCGGCGATCGCCGACATCAAGCAGATTCAGCGCGAGGCCCAGGTGCAGGGGTTTCAGCAGCGGCCCCTGTACCCGATGATCATTCTACGATCGCCCAAGGGCTGGACTGGGCCAGAGTCAGTAGACGGCAAAAAAACGGAAGACTCCTGGAGATCGCACCAGGTGCCCTTCTCGGCAATGGCCAGCAATCCAGAGCACATTCAGCTGCTAGAGAGCTGGATGAAGAGCTACCAGCCTGAAGAACTTTTTGATGAAGCGGGGCAGCTCATGCCAGAACTGGCTGAGCTGGCTCCCGAGGGTGAGCGGCGCATGGGCGCAAACCCCCACGCCAATGGCGGGCTGCTGCTGCGCGATCTGCACCTCCCTAACTTTCGCGACTATGCCTTTGAGGTGAGCAACCCTGGCACCGAAATGGCCGAGTCAACTCGCATTTTGGGGCAGTTTTTGCGCGATATAATGCAGCGCAACGTAGAAAGCCGCAACTTTCGGGTGATGAGCCCTGACGAGAACAACTCCAACCGGCTGAACGCGCTGCTAGAAGTCACCGATCGCGTGTCCACCGCCGAAATTTTGCCCACCGACGACCACGTTGCCCCCACCGGGCGGGTGATGGAAGTGCTGAGCGAGCACATGTGCCAAGGCTGGCTGGAGGGCTATTTGCTCACCGGTCGCCACGGCTTTTTCTCCTGCTACGAAGCGTTTATTCACATTGTTGATTCGATGTTTAACCAGCACGCCAAGTGGCTGGAGAGCTGCATCGACATTCCCTGGCGGCGGCCCATCGCCTCGCTCAACTACCTGCTCACCTCCCACGTGTGGCGACAGGATCACAACGGTTTTAGCCATCAAGATCCAGGCTTTATTGACGTGGTCACCAACAAAAAGGCGAAGGTGGTGCGGGTGTACCTGCCGCCCGATGCCAACACGCTGCTCTCGGTGGCCGACCACTGCCTGCGCAGCCGCCAGTACGTCAACGTGATCATCGCCGGGAAACAGCCCGAACTACAGTGGCTAGACATGGATAACGCCATCAAGCACTGCACCGCCGGGGTCGGCATTTGGGAGTGGGCCAGCAACGACAAAGGCGGCGAACCCGACGTGGTGATGGCTTGCGCTGGCGATGTGCCCACCCTGGAAACCCTGGCGGCGGTAGACTTTCTGCGATCGCAGTTTGCCGACCTCAAAATACGGGTGGTGAATGTGGTCGACCTGATGACCCTGCAACCCCAAAGCGAGCACCCCCACGGCCTCTCCGACTGGGATTTTGACTCTATTTTCACCGCCGATAAACCCGTCATCTTCGCCTTTCACGGCTATCCCTGGTTGATCCACCGGCTCACCTATCGGCGCACTAACCACCCCAACTTCCACGTGCGCGGCTACAAAGAAGAAGGCACCACCACAACCCCCTTCGACATGGTGGTTTTGAATGAACTAGATCGGTTTAATCTCGCCCGAGATGTGATTGATCGCCTGCCCAAGCTGAGAAAATCGGGGGCCTATGTCAAACAGACCATTCGCGACAAGCTGATCGAACACAAACACTTTGTCACCACCCACGGCAAAGACCTGCCCGAAGTCGACGACTGGACCTGGCAATACTACAATAGCGACGATGACAGCGGCCTCTCGCAGGGTGGTGCCAAAGCCAGCGATCGCGAGGCCCCGGCCCAAAAGGGAGCCGAAGGTGCGGCCCAGTCGCGCAGTTGAGCTAGACCGATTCAGGCCAAATTTTAATCGAATATCTCCTTTATTTTGCAGGGGTGAACGGTCGCTGATCCTGCAAAATAAAGGGGTAATAGCTGCGCTAATAACCCGGGGTAGTTTCGCCGCTTGGGCGTAGAGTTTGGCTTCTTCAGCACACCAATCCATAGTAGATGACGGGTTCCCCGGCCCAGAGCGTGGATGATATCCACCCATTCTTTGAGTCGTGCATTGCGCTGACGCAAAAATCTATATCTTAACCCTCTACCAAACGTAATATCTGAGGTGGTAGAGCGGGTCAAAATTTCTCTAGCCTCAGACCAGTTAGCCCCTAGCCTCTTCTTTTTTCAGGGGTTGGGGGAGTAGTTTTAACTAAATTCAATCAGGGCACGCTTTACCCTTACCCTTCCCCTCAATGATGGGTGGGCAATTCACCCATTCAGTAGAGGGTGATGCTGAAAATATTGTATAGATTATGTTTGAAGACTTTACTAGTTTAATCACCGAGGTTAATCCTATGACTAACGAAAAAAATAAGTCCTACGCTGAGAAGAACGAGGAGCGAATTACAGATTTCGTTGAGAATATTAACGAAAAAGGAGCAAAAAAGAAAGAGCAGCAGAAAAAGAAAGCTGAGTCTGAAGTTTACGAGTAGCCGCTGAAATGAGCTGCTAGCGATCAGCCCTGCTGGATGACTTTTCTGTCAGTAGGGCTTGCTTCTTGCCAAAAGTTTATGTATGCTTGTTCACTTGAATTAACTCTAAAATCTAACTTTAGAACGATCCAAAATTAAATGAGCTAATCGAGAATTAGGCCAGTGAATTAGGGCCAATAAAATGGCTTCTGAAAACAAAGGCGAAATGTATAGTCAAGATGCCAATTCCCAGGAAAGATTGGGGTCGGAGAGCAGTATGCAACCGCCTAGACCGGAGATAACTCGCTAGCCATTGAGCCAGGAAATGCTTCAGCAGAACGCCCAAGATAATCTCCCTAAGGATGCTGGGGTGAAGACCGACAAGGTGGAAACAATCGATGATATAACGCAGGCAGGTCAGCCTGAGAGCAGCCGCAATATCGTAGATCGCCAGATCAATTTAGCGAACCGTTCAGCGAGCTAGGGTTCTATCGAAGCAGAAAACGACGCCAGTTCTCGAATCATTCCGAGGGTCTGATCGATTTCCTGGGGGCTGTTGTAAATGCTGGGGGTGAGTCGCAGGTGAGAGGGGGAGTAGGGCGTATTGCTGGCAACAATTGGGGCGTTGTGGGTGTCGAGGTAGCCAGCGGGGTTTTGATTCAGCCGCTGCCGGTAATAGTTGATCGCCGCCTGCACTGGCTTGGGGTAAGCCGCAATCAAACCGTTCTGCATAAGTCGATATAGGTGTGGTCGTCCGCCGGAATCTCTATGGGGGTAACATCGGTTTGGTGAAACAGCGCCGCTGAGTTGGGGGCCATGGCCAGCAGCAGGCCCAGATTAACGTCAGTGTTGGTCGCCCCTTCCATAATTTTGCCCGAGGCCGGGTTTACGGTGGCATGGCAGAGGGCGCAGCTGATGCCCAGCTTGGGCCGGGCATGCTCAATATGGGTCACCAAGCCCAGGGGCAACAGCTGGGCGGCCTCGACCTGGCCCACGGTACGGCTCATCACATCGTAAGCACCCAGGCCGCTGGGGGCAGCCTGGGTGACGGGTGTATAGGTGGCCGCCAGGTCAGGGGGCCGAGTCGGGAGTGTGAGTGCTAGCTGAAAACCCAAAAAGCCAGCTATGACAAATAGAGATAGCGCCACAAAAAGTTTGCGGAATTGCATAAGCGCCTCCTCTTAGTTACGCCAAGGATTCCTACCCGACTCGGCCTAGGGCGCTCAGTTTGTCCTGAGCAAAAGCCTAATTTTCTTGAAGGGCAGGAATACTTCTCTGACTACATCAAGGTAAAGCTCAGCCCTCTCTTTCACGGCATTGGCTGACGCTTATACAATCCGCTTTGACTACTCTAGGGGGTGGCCCACGGTTTCACGAACCTCGCCTTCCCTATCAGCTTTCCCTTGGCTCGTGGTTTTAGGCCGGTTAGATCTGACAGGGTGGTTATCTAGGCGTATCCAGGGCTAATACGGCTCCGTGGTATAGATCAAACCTCTCAGGCTCATCTTTCTTAGGTTGTATTGTCGACCCAAAAAAATCAGCCCCAAAAACAAGGGGCTGATTTATCTATAGCGACATGCTCTAAGGATTTTTGATGCGGTCTACGATTTCATTTTCTTCGGTGATTTCTTCAAGGTTTAGTTTGTCCTTAGCCGCTCCAAGCAACGACGTTTTAGAGGTAGTGTTATCGCTCTCAGCGGCTGCCTCAGTAGATACTTCACTTTGCCATTCCCGGCGCTGCTCGCGTATTTCCTCTAGCCTCTGCTCAGAAATTGTCGGCGCTTGACCTTCAAACTCTTTGTCGGCGGCAAAGCGAGACGAAGCCGCTAGGGCGATCAACGGGTTAGAAGTAAAGGCTGCGCCAGAGGGCGATACGAAGGTCATTCTTTCGGAGGGGATAGGGCTGGCTAAAGCGGCAGTTTGAGCAAAGCCAAACAGCACTATCATCCCAACAACCAACAACGTCAGGTGTTTTGCCACAGTTTTGACCACAGTATTTAACCCAAAATCTAATCCGAAAGAAAACTTACAATTTCTCATGATTTTTTCCTTGTCAAAAACAACGATATATCCCCTACACAACGCTACTGAATTATGAAGCCTGCTCTCAAGCCAGGCCAAATGCAAATATCTAGCCTGGCAACTATCTGAGCCTAAGGCTAGATAGATCCGAAACCGCAATCTGATCTTTTGATCTAGCGACTGTAGAACAAAAATCTTGCCCTAAGGGCGAGACGCCTATCTACGGCGATTCACGATTTAGGAAGAGTCAACACATCTGAGCGTAAATATATTTAATGTCAAGACAACTGACAAAAAATGACATCAGAGCATAGGTTTTACGCTTTCGGAAAGTGTTTACTTACGTCCTTAATTGTTAAATTGACGTCAGGTTTTAA
>DAIUJR010000158.1:0-6282 GCA_036848635.1 Nodosilinea sp. CTOTU7336 | reverse complement strand
GGCGGGGTGTGCCGCCGCCGTCGAATACCTTCCGCTGGTGTACGCCCAAGCTCAAAGTGATGAGCATGGAGCGGGAGCTAGAGACCCTGCGACAAGAGCGGGGCGAAAAGTTTTTGATGCTGACAGGAGTGCGGGTGGGCGAATCTGCCGCCCGCGACCAGCGCATTGCTATAAGCTGTAGCCGCGACGGCGGCGAGTGCGGCCAGGGCTGGTTTCAGCAGACCACCTCTAACGCCGTGGCCGATACCCTGGCCCCGCTGCTGCACTGGCGGATCTGCCATGTGTGGGACTGGCTGGTGCAAGCGGATGTAGAGCTGGGCTACCCCACCTTTGACATTGCCGAGGTCTACGGCCACGACCCCCAAGACGACCTGGGCGAGACAGAGGCGATCAATGCCCGCACGGGCTGTATTGGCTGCCCCCTGGTGCAGGAAGATGCAGCTTTAGAACGGGTGCTGGCGAACCCCAAATGGACTTACCTGGCCCCACTGCGACAGCTGCGCCCGCTGTATTGGGAAGTCAAGAAGCCCCAGTACCGTCTGCGCAAACATGGGGAAGTGAAGAAGGATGGCTCTTTGGCCAAAAAGCAGGGCCGCCTGGGGCCGCTGACCTTAGAAACGCGGGAATGGATGCTGGGAGAAATTCTGCGGATTGAGGCGGAGGTCAATGCGGGGGCGGCCCAGGTGGGGCAGTCGGACATTTGTTTGATTAATGCCGAAGAACTGACCCGAATTCATGAACTCATTGCGGCTGAGACCTGGCCCGAAAAGTGGGACGGCTCGGAGCATCGGGGCGATGAGTGGCTGCCGGAGATTTTGGCGGATGGTAGCGTGCAGCCGTTACTGTTCAGACCTTAGGCAAAGCAAGCTGGCAAAAATCTTCAATCGATTTCAAATTGGGATCGCCTGCCAGGTAGCCGATGCCCCGGTGCAGGTGCAGGCGGAGCTGTACTGCCAGGGTTTCGGGGTCGGTGCCCAGCCCGTCTTGGTGGCAGCGCTGCTTGAGGGCAATAAGTAGCTGGTCGGCAATGGGGCCACCAAAGACTTGCCAAGTCATTTCTAGGTTGCTGTCGGCGGGGATAGGTACGGGCGAGGGTACGGACGGTTCCATTAAAGACCGGCACAGTGCCCAGCGACAGAGCACATTCCATGTGGGAATTTTAGTCACGCGCTTGAGCTTGAGCAGCTGATCTTTGGCCGATTGGGAGAGTTTGATGCGGTCTGTAGGTGGTTGCATAGCTACTTGCTCATCACTATTTCAAGCTCACGGATTAGTTCGGGTAGGTCTTCGGCAATAGTTTGCCAGACAACATCAGTGTCTATATCGAAATAGGCGTGGGTTAGACGGTTCCGCATGCTGATGATTTGGGGCCAGGGAATTTGAGGAATATCAGCCTGTCGTTCTTTGGTGATTTTGGCAGCAGCTTCACCAACAATTTCTATGGCTTTGACCACGGCGAGCAGCAGCATGACATCGGCATCGAGGGAGAGTCTCGTTCTGCCTTCCATGAAGCCGATCGCCTGGCTAGCAGCATCTAGCATATGCCTCAATCGAATATCGTCATTGAGCGCTGTCATACTGAACCACCGCAGTACGTAGAACGTCGTCCCGAAAATATCGGCTTAGATCTTTAGGAGTCCTCAGATCGACCTTATGGTGAACCAGGTTGGACAATTCTAGCTCTAAGCCTGCCAGACGAATAAGGCCGGGAATATGATGGGGGTCAAATTCGACCAGAAAATCGACATCGCTCTCAGCGTTAAAGTCTGACCTCAGCACAGACCCAAACACTGATAGCTTTTTGATGTGGTGGCGTTGGCAAAACTCGTGGAGCGCAGCCTGGGGAAGTTCAATTTGCATAACCCTTTATCAAAAGTAACCCGGTACTACGGTGGTCTGTCGTTGCTTTTGATCGTACTCCAAACGGTATTCCCGCGCGATCGCCCCTGCCCCCCGCAATCGATCTACCTCTTCCTGGCGGATCTCGGTATCGGTGGAGAGCAGTATGACCTGGTGGCTAGCCTGGGGAAAGTAGAGATCGACCAGGTGGTTGCGGTGTTCTGAGTCAAGCCTGCCCAGGGGAGTGTCGATGGCAACGGGGAGCTGCCGCCCAGAGGCGTTGGCTAAGCCTCATAGTAGCGAGATGGCCAGAATTTGCTTCTCCCCCGCTGATAGTCGATGTTTGGGTAGGGGGTCGCAATCGTGGTCGTAAAGGGTCAACCTAAAGGTTTCGGTGTCGATCTGCACCCGGTGGACAAAATCGGGCTTGCGGAGCAGATAGAGAAAATGTTTGGTGACAAGATCTTCTAGGTGGTTAAGCTTGTGGAGCTTGAGCCTTTGTTTGAAGACCGCCAGGGTCTGCTTTACCTTGGCGGCAGACTTGAGCAGGTGGTCGGTATTTTTGAGGTCAATGGCGAGCTGGCTGTAGGTGGCCAAGTCTTTTTTAGTGCGCTCGATCGCCTGGTTGACCTGGTTGAGCTGGTGCTCGGCTTTGGAGAAGGCGGTGGTGAGCTGGGCCACTTTGGCTTGGGCCGCTTTAAGCTGCTGAGCCAGCTTCTCGTAAATTTCTTCGGTGGCGGCGGTGGCCAGGTAGCGATCGAGGGCATCGATATCGGTCTGGCGCTGGCGCGATGCCTTGAGGTGCTGCTGGGTCTGTCGTAGCTGAGCAGGTAGTGCATGGTCGAGACTTTGCTCCAGCTGATGTAAGTTGGCTCCACTGACCTCTAGGTAAACCCCGGTTGGGGGCTGAGCCAGAGTGCTTTGACGAGCCTCTAGAAAAGTCTGAATTTGGTTGGCGGATTTGGCCCCCAGCGTTTCTTGCACAAAGTCTAGAAGGGCCTGGTTTTGCTCGGTGAGTAAGTCTTGGGCTAGCTCAAACTGCTGATGGCGGACTTCATGATGGGCTTGGGTCTGGGCGGCTTGTAGCAGAGGCTGAATTAGCGCCAAGGGCAGAACCCCGGCGGCTAACTCGCGGAGGTGCTGCTGCTGTTGAGCAAGGTCTTGGGTTAGCTGGGCTTTTTTAGCCTCCAGCTGGGCTTGTTCGGCAGCGATCTTGCCTCCCTCGGCCAAAAATGTCTCCTGGGCAGTTTCGAGCAAAAACTTGGCCCGGTCTAGCTCGGTTTGTAGGTGAGCCCTGGCTTGGCTGGCGGCTTTGCGCTCTGTATGCTGAGCCTCTAGCGCCGCCTCAATGGCCTCAATTTTTTGCAGGTCTTCTTCTTGGGCAAGCTGCTTGCGCTTGCGGCTCATGAGTACATCCAGGTCGGCGTCTAGGCGCTCGGGTAGCTCTAGCCCTAGCAAAGACCGCATCGCCTGCACCACGCCGCTGGGGAGCTGGTCTTGCTCGGCCAGATCGGCCACCTGTTCACCATCAAACAAAAACAGGTTAGAAATGCCTAGGGACAGCAGCGCCTCAATGCGCTCATCCCAGCCCTTGATCAGGTCTTCGGCTAGTTCCCCGTCTTGAAACACGTCTAGGGTGTCGCGACCATTTTTGGGCAGCAATCCCCACTGTCGCCGAATGCGAAACTCGGTGGGCTGGGGGGCGTTGTTGAGGGTGTGCTCTAACACCAGTTCTAGCAGGGCAGGCTCACCCTCGGCCTGGCGGTTGCGGCACTGGTTGAGAAAGTCGGCATAGGCCAGGGTGCCACGGGTAGAGCATTGGGCGCGTTGGCCATAGAGCACTAGCCGTAGAGCATCCATGAGGGTGGTTTTGCCGCCGCCGTTGAGGCCACCGATGAGAATGATCGGGCGATTGGCATTGCCTACGGTGTCGGGCCGTAGGTTGAGCCGGTGCCGCTCACCGTAGGGGCCAAAGTTTTGCAGAGTCAGGGTTTGGAAGATCACAGAACTGAACCCATAAGCTGGTGAACATTGCAAATGAGTTAGGGAGATTTGATAGACTGAAAATGTTAAGGACGGAGAGTTTGCTCCAATGCTCAAAGCGTCGTCGCTTGTCAGTATATCCTCCGATGTCATGGGGGGTACGTTAGTCTTTGCGGGCACCAGGGTGCCGGTGGAGACGCTGTTTGACTATCTGAAGTCAGGCGAATCAGTAGACGACTTTCTAGAGGGCTTTCCTACCGTAAGCAAAGCTCAGGTCGTTGGCCTATTAGATGAGCTAGGCAAGCAGCTTGTGAGTGCCATGGCGGCCTAACATGAGGCTCATTCTGGATGAATGCATTGATCGTAGGCTAGCTAGAGACCTTGCGGATCATGAGGTCAAGACTGTTCCCCAGATGGGGTGGGCGGGCATTAAGAATGGCCAACTCCTGTCTCTCCTAGAAAACACCTTTGACGTATTCATCACGATTGACCGCAACCTCGCGTTTCAGCAAAACCTACCGCAGTTCAGCATTGCGGTAACGGTGTTGCAGGCTCGATCTAATCGCTTAGCTGACCTCAAACCATTAGTTCCAGATATTTTGGCTGCTCTATCCACAGCTCCAAAGGGGAAGGCGACCCTAGCTGCTCCTTAGCCCCACCCCTTACCCTTCACCCTCACCCTTCACCCCCCACCCTTTACCCTTCACCCCTCACCCCTCGGCAAATACTTCACCAGCGCTTTCATCACTTCGCCGGGGCCAAACTGGAGCGGGCGATCGGCATTGGGGGCGCTGAGGAAGTCCGTCCACTCAAAGATTTCGGCAAAACCGAGCTGGTGCAGGGCCACCACGATGGAGCTAACGGCCCGCTTAGAGCCAATGACGAGAATTTTAACCGGCTCGCGGTCAGGGTCGGGGTAGTTGTGGAGTTTGAGGGTGAGTTCGAGGTGGTACTGAGGCTCACTCTGGGCTTGGCGAACGGTGAGCCGGGCAACGGGAGGTTGGTTTTGCATGATGATAATGTCAACAGGTTCGACGACTGACATTGTAGTCAACAAACTAGTTGTCGTCAACAGATTAGTTGTTTACTCGCTTAAGCTGGTCTGACACCATGAAGGTATGGGAAAAGCAGGACAGGTGCTCAGGCAAGTGCTTGAGGAGTATGAGGTGAGCCAGTACAGCCTTGCGGCGGCTCTCAATATTGAGCGCAATAGCGTTTACCGATGGGCGAATGAGAAGAGTGACCCGTCAGGAGAGACTATTGTGGAAATTGTTAGAGCCCTTAAAACCCTCAATCCGTCAGCCGCCAAAGCCTTTGTTACTTTATACCTGGCTGATGAAGTTTCAGACCTATAGGTACTGACAGGATGAGCGCATGGGAAAGGCAGGACGAGCGCTTAAGCAGGTTTTGGAAGAGTACGGCATTAGTCAGTACAGCCTTGCCGCCGTGCTGGATGTTGAGCGCAACAATGTTTACCGCTGGGCCAATGAAAAGCGCGACCCTTCAGCCGAGACGGTGGTTGAGATTGTGAGAGCGCTGAAGTCAATGAATCCGGAAGCGGCAGAGGCTTTCGTAAACCTCTACTTAGGCAACGAAATTAACCCCGCGTAGGTTGGGTGAAACGAAGTGGAACCCAACACCCCCAACCCAACCACCCTCTACTCCCACCCAACTTTCTCATCAACTTCTATCACTTCCGCCGCGCCCCAATCTGCCGGATAAACCCCATCCGCAACATAGCGATGAAAGCTCGAATGGGGCCAATCCCTCGGCGCGCCGACCAGACCATGCTTTACGGGGTTGTAGTGAATATAGTCAACGTGCTGGCTAAAGTCGGCTTCGTTGCGAATTTGGTGCTCCCAAAATCGCCGTTGCCAGATGGCTTGTTCCCCTTTGTGCTGGCGAGAGATAGAACGTCGTTGCTTATACGCTTCAGGACACTGCAAGCTAAACCGAGCTTTGATGCGCTGCCAGCGGGAGGAAAAATCGGCATCCTCTTCAGGCAATGTCCAAATGCTGTGGATGTGATCGGGCAGGACGACGATGGCGTCGATGGTGAATGGGGACTGTGCTTTGACAGTGTGGAAGGCTTGGCGGAGCAGAGCGACTGTTTCGATGCTGTGGAAGAGAGGTTGGCGATTATAGGTGACGACGGTAAAGAAGTAGGTTGCCCCTGGGGTTTTGGCGCGGCGGTAGTGCATGGGCGATGGGCAGGGTTCTTGCCATTAGAGTAGGTTGTTGGGTGGGGGGAATTATTACCTGTGTTGGGTTCCGCTGGCGCTCCATCCAACCTATATTGCTTACTAAATGTATGTTTATTGTAGATTTACCAAACCCCACTTTACCTCAAGATCGCACAGCTTTTTTAAGATTATATTTACAATATCTCCATGTAGTGACAAATATCTCAATGCATTCACGATTTCTGAATCATGTTTTTCAATATATTGAACATATTTT
>DAIUJR010000157.1:0-6497 GCA_036848635.1 Nodosilinea sp. CTOTU7336 | reverse complement strand
ACGCTGGGCGCGGGAGGCATTGCTGCTGTAGACGTCATGACGCTCCCAGGCACTCCGGAGCAGCGTTGTCGCAGGGGTGTGGGCTACGGGTAGCGCCGGAATATCGGGAATGGAGCTGGCCTCGGTATTGGGGTCAGCGGGTTCCATGGGGGTTGAGGTCACGGTGGGCGGGGCTAGGGGGCAGGGTCGAAATAGGGCTTGATGCGATCGCGCAGCTGCCCCAGGGGCATGGCCAGGTTTAGCACCGTTAGCTGGCCGCTGGGCTGGTAGGTATGCAAGACATCAATCACATCAGGAGAGGTTTCAGGATGGGGGGTTGACCCCGCCGCCGCCGCGATGATGTCAGCCAGGCGACCGCTGCCCCCCAACACCACCGCCGGTCGGCCCATGGCCAAGTTAGCCTGCAAATCAGTAAAGGCCACCTTACCGCCGTTAATTAAAATCGTTAGGGTTGGCTGGCCGTTGGAAAGCTGGGAGGCCAACTCTGCCAGCCAGGGCGACTCGCTGCCCCAGTCATCCCCCGGAATTAAGAAAAAATTTGTGTGATTGGGCTCCAGGGCATGGCGGGAGTTGTCCTCTACGTCGTCGTTAGGGAGTTGGGCCTTCCCTTGGGGCACCACGCCAATTAGCGGAAAGTCTCCCCCCACCCGGCCCCGGGCCTTACCCATCATGTGGATGACCCCGGCGTCGGTGCCGCCGTCGAGTACCGCCAGGTGCAGCTCCTGGGCCAGGGGGGCGAGCACCTGGTCAAAAACGGTCTGTAGCCGCTCTAGGCTATCGGGGGACATCAGGCTAGCGCCGCCAATAATCACCAGGGTGGGCTGGGGTTCAAGTAGCCCCATCAGCGCTAGGGCCTGATCGCTGGTGTGCTGGGCCGACAGCGACACGGCCTGGGCACTACGCCCGTTGATAAACGTCAGGTCAATAACCCCAGTGGCAAAGGTGTCTAACATGCGGCTGAACAACTACGAGGAAAACACTCAAACCCGCTTTAAACCTCATCAGGTTCAGAACGGCAGTTCCGCCTGGGGGAACCTTCTAGTTCCTGGGCTGGACTTAGGTGACTTAGGATGCATCCTGTCGGAGATACGCCAATGGAAGTTCACTGGCCATAGGGATTGATCGTGCCCTCAGTCCATAAATATATAACAGGAATTATAGTCGCTGCCCTCAACCCAACAACATTTAGCGTCAGACTAGGTTCAAACGTACGCCAGTTATCGGCCTAGTACAGAAAAGCAGAGATAAGAGGCAGAACGGGAACTTCAGGCCAACCTAAGAGGTTCTGCTGGCGCAAACAGATGGCTGTTTTCTGCCTCTGGGGACTAGGGCCGCTACTTGGCCAGTTTTGATATAGAAATGTAATCTTTCCAGGCAAAAGTAGCAGGTTACTGCCTGGGCCTGCGGTAGAAAGGGAAGGTAGCCAAACCAGGCTGCTATGCTGGCCGTAATTGTTGTCGGTTGCCCTGTAGTTGCCTAGGGAATTGAATAGTTTTTTCATCGGGTGCAATGTTTTACACCGAAACCAGATCGGCAACCTCGCCCCAGACTGAGCTTTACTATGCCTGTCAGCTGCCCCAGCTAGACTCTGTAGATCGGCTGCACGAGCTGAGCTTAATGGTGCCCAGCCAGGATGATATCTTCATTGCCTACCTGCCAGAGGATATGAGCACTATCCGGCAGCTGGATGAAGCGATTTTAGCCGAGGGGTTTAAGCCGGGGGTAGGCGATCCGGCCAGCCTGTTGGGGGTCAGAGCCGATGGCCAGATCGACCAGGGGATTCTCGACTGCGATGCATTTTTGGTTTTCGTGGGCGCACACCCCACTATTCCTAGAGATCTCGAAGACGAGCTAGCCCAGGCAATTGCCCTCAACAAGCTCATTATTCTGGTGGCATCCCAACCCCTAGCGGTTGAATATTTAGCTGTTCAGGGGCTGAACCCAGTCAATTGGGAACCCGTGAGCCTTGATGAGACCGTCAAGGTGCTCAAGGCTCTAGCCCGCACCGTGGTGCACTGTCTAACCTATGTTCGCCTTCAGGCGCGCGCGCTGGCTTGGCAACAGGCCAGTGGCCCTGACGACAAAGAACGGTTTCTGCTGTCCGCTGGCGACATTGAGGCCACAAACCTCAAGATTCGCTGGATTGAAACTTACCTGGGAGGAGAGTTTACCATCACTCCCCTCCAGCGCGAGCTGCTGGCCGCCAGCCGAGTTGCCATCGAAGCCAGCGGCGGTAAAGACTACTTCTATGGCTCAGTGCCAGATATTTTTATTTCCTATTCCCGGCAAGACCAGGACTTTGTCAGACCTCTGAGCCAGGCCCTGAAGCAAAACCACTACCGGGTCTGGGTCGATTGGGAAAACATTCCCATCGCCGCCGACTGGACCCAGGAAGTAGACGAGGGGATCGTAGCCGCCCACACGTTTATTTTTGTAATTAGCCCCGACTCGGTGCTTTCCGAACACTGCCAATGGGAGCTGGAGCGGGCGCGGGCCTGCAACCGGCGGATTATTCCCATCTGCTGTCAGCCGGGCTACGATAAAGAGCGGCTGGAGCGGTTGGAACTAACCAAGCTAAACTACGGCCTGTTTACCCCCGTTGAGCCCCCAGAAACCCTCGACCAAGCGGCGCTCAAGGGGCTTCTAGAGCGGCTTTGTACTGACCTAGAAGACGTTAAGGAGTACAACCGGCTCTTTACCAAGGCCCACGAGTGGGATGCCAAGCATCGCCTGGATGATTTACTGATGCGCCCCTCTGAGTGCAAAGCCTTTGGGCATTGGCTGCAGTCGCGTACCGTTAACCCCAAGCACATTGAGCTTAAGGCCCTACATCCCCTACAGCAGGCCTACATTACGGCCAGCCAAACGGCCATTGCCCGACAAACAGCCCGCCGTCGCAGCCGCCTGGTTGTGGGTACCACCCTGGTTCTAGCTGCCCTGTCGATTATTTCTGGAGTAGCCATTTCCGCCCGCATCGGCACCGTCAACGCCTTAATTGAGTCGCTCACGGAACAAAAAGAACTCAATGGCTTGATTACGGCCCTCAAAGCCAGCCAGCAGCTTCAGCAGACCCCCCTAGCCAGTCGCCAGCCTGACCTGCGGCGGCGCACGATTACGGCGCTGCACGCCGAAACCCTGAACGTGCGGGAAGTTAATCAGTTTTCGAGTAACCAGTGGGGCATTTTTGATGTCGCCTTTAGCCCCGACGGTCGCCAGCTGATTTCCGTGGGCGAAGACGGAGCCGTGCGCTCCTGGAACTCGACCTGGAGTACCGGTAATGCCTTGGACTACAGGCTCTCTAACGGTGAGAGCAAACATCGTCAACAGGTCGTGGCGGTTGACTATAGCTCCGATGGCGACTTCTTTGCCTCCGGCGGCTACGACGGCAACGTCAACATTTGGAGCTGTCCGTCCCCAGGGGCTGGGGCGTCAAGGTCTGTGGCTACCACTCCGGTAAAGACCAGCCAACTACCCGGTCTTCAGGGGTTGCTGCCGACCTGGTCGGGGGCCGATACCGCCCCGGTTCCAACGGTGGACTGCCGCTGGGTTGAAACCCTACCCAAGCGGCATGGTCTAACCCCCCCCGGCCAAACTGAGGAACCCGACCGCCGGATTTCTAGAATTGGCATTAGCCCCGGCAGTCAGTACCTGGCCTCCGCCGGGTTTGATGGCCAGGTGTTTCTCTGGGAGCGGTCGCGGGGGCCGGGAGCCGTTGCCTTCCCCGATCAGCCGAAAAAAGTCTTGCCCCACGACAATCGGGTCTACGGCCTTGACTTCAGCAAGCGCAATCAGCTGCTGGCCACGGCAGACCGCGGCGGGGTAGTTAAGATCTGGTCATTAATCGACGGCGAAGCGCAGGGGCAGCTGAGTTTGGGGGCCGACCAGCCCGTCTCCGATGTGGCCTTTAGCCCCGACGGCCAGATTTTGGCGGCGGCCACGGGCGACGGCACCCTCATCCTGTGGGATTGGCAAACGAACCAGCGCACCGCCCTACCCGCCCACGACAAGGCCGTTGTACAGGTGAAATTTAGCCCCGATGGGTCAACCCTGGCGTCGGCGGATGGGGAAGGCAACATTAAGCTGTGGCGAGTAGACCGGCTCAGACCGATTCCCCAGTCCTTAACACTGGATCAAATTAACGACGGAAATGCAAAAAATTCTCCCCTTCTGGCGGTATTAAAAGGGCATCAGGATCACATTACCCAAATTCAGTTCAGCCCCGATGGCCGGATGCTGGCCTCGGCAAGCCTAGACAACACAGTGCGGCTTTGGGTGACCGCCGACGGGGCCTTGTTGGACGTCATTGAAGGTCATCAGGATCAGGTTCTGGGTCTGGCCTTTTCCCCCCTGCGCCAGGGCGAACAGACCCTGGATGGCCCAGCCCCTCCGGATACCCTGAAGCTGGCCTCGGCCAGTCGCGACGGCACTATTCGCCTGTGGCGGGTCAACACCGCTGTGCGGCCGTTGGTGCACGACAACCTGGTTTATGATGTGGCCTTTCGGCCCGATGGGCAGTTTCTTGCTTCCGCCGGTAAGGGCAGCATTCGGATTTGGCGGGTAGCCGACCAGCGTCTCCAGGGTCACATTGGCTATGACCGGCTGAGCACTGAAATCTACACGCTGGATTATCACCCCGATCCTAAAGCCGACCTGATTGTGGCCGGCGATTCTCGGGGGCAAATCACCCTCTGGAAGCCCGACGTCTCTACCCGTGCAGCCAGGGTATTTTGGGAGGCCCACCCTGAACCGCTAAACGTGGCCAACAAAGGGGTCACGGTGGTGCGCTTTAGCCCATCGGGAAAGTTTATCGCCTCCGGCGGGGCCGATGGCCATCTTAAGCTCTGGAGCCTGGAGCAGATACTGAAGAAAAATTTCCAGCCCCTGCAAGATATCGACTTGGGTCAGGTAGTCACCAGCCTGAGCTTTAGCGCCGATGAGACCCGGCTGGTTGTATCTTCTACCCATGCACCGCCGCCGCCCACCGATGGAATAGCCGAGCTACCGCCGACCGCAAACGGTGACCTCAAACTTTTCGCCGTTGACCCAGGCCATCATCTCACCGAACTGGCCTTTCCGATTGCTGCGGCCAATCGCCACGAGGGCGATATTCTAACCGTGTCGTTTCACCCCCAGCGCAACGATCAGTTTGTGTCGGGGGATGCCGACGGCACCATCAAAATCTGGAGCACCACCCCTGGCCAAGCCCCCCAGACCTTAACCGGCCATGAGGATGGCATTACCCGCGTCACCTACAGCCCCGATTGCACCTTGCTGGCCTCTAGCAGCCGCGATCGCACGGTCAAACTTTGGCAGGTACCCAATCCAGACAGCTGTTCAGGCTCCAGCGCTGACTATCTCAGATCCTCGCCTCCAGCCCTAGCCAATTTATGGCCCCTGACTGCCACTCAGCCAACCCTCATCTCTACCCTTAGCCGCCACGATACCCAGGTCACCAAGGTCGCCTTTAATCCCGTTGATTCCACCGTTTTTGCCAGCTCAGGGTTTGATCAGCGGGTCTTCATCTGGCAACTCCCCCCGGGCCTCAACCAGAACGCGCTCAATACCCTGGTTGAAGACGGCTGCAGTGCAGCGCAGGACTACATCGCCATGGCGTTGTATCATCAGCGTCTGGCCGAGCCAGATCCTGAAGCAACTAGCGAATTCAGCGGTTTAGCCACCATTAACGCCTTTTGTGACCAAAAGCTTAAAATTAGGCCTAACTATCCCTAACCGAATAGATTTGCTGAAACCGCCAGAACCCCTGACCTGGTTAACTGACAAAAGTTTGTTGCGTAGGTTGGGGTGAGGCGACGTAGCTGGCTTCCCGCCGGGTAACCCAACCCCAGCAACGATTTCGTTGGGTTACACCATCGCTAACCCAATCTACAGCTGAATGAGGATTTCAAGAGTTTTGTCATTTATTATTGACAGGCCACGGGCCGATTCAAGACCGTCTGCACCCACCGGGATCATTAATCGGGTCACAGTCATCGTCCGTAAAAATAGAGCCTCGGAAGCTAGCCAAAGTAGGGTGCTCCCCAAATTGAACCATCACCCTGGCCAGGGTAGTGAAAACGGCTCCCTGACTAATGGCTAACGTTGTCACCAGGGTGGATAAAACTAACCAACGATTAAGCATAATTGTGACCTCCTAAGTAGTCACCCCACAATCGATCGTCAGCAATATCGACGGGATGGACAAGAACTGAGTGCTCTCCCCCATATGTACAATCATAGCTAGGGCCGTAGGGCCAGGGGAGGTGGATTTCTCTACCCCAAAATACGCTGGTAGTCGCGGGCTTCCGGATGGTTCTCGGTGGTGATCGATAACTTTACGCGCTCTTCTTAGGAGTCTTCTACCTCTTTCATGCTGGGCGGGGCCGAGCCATCCTCAGTAGATCGAAAACGATGTGCCTAGCCGCAGAGTTGCCCTCACCCCAAACCCCGAATTTCTCACCACTCCTGTCCCAAAGCGCTAAACAGCACCATACTGCCAT
>DAIUJR010000156.1:0-6538 GCA_036848635.1 Nodosilinea sp. CTOTU7336 | reverse complement strand
AACGCCATGCCTCTGGTTCGCTGTCCTCGGCTGGATGTGCCCCCAGTAAATGCCCCTGCCCCAGAGCCTCCACAATTCTGTGAACAATGGCTGGGGTTTGTCGGTGGGGCGCGACCCAATAGGTCTCCAGCTCTCGCCTGAGATCTGGCCAAGGTTTGAGCTGTCGTTGGCTCAGCCCCATGTCGAAGTAGCCTGGGGCAATGCCGATAGTTTCTTGAATGTCCTGATTTTTGAACTGCAACTCCAGCACCGCCGCATCGGGCAATTCAGGATGGGCGGAAGGCAGACTGATCAACCAGTCGCGATCTCGAAACAAGCGATCGTCTATCAGGTAGTCTTCAATCAGGTCGTTCCACCGTTCAACATCGTCGTCCTGAGGTGACTTCGGAATCCAGGGCAGAAAATCTAGATAGGTTTTCTGGTCAATCGCCTCCTGCGCCCGAGCGCTGCACGATTGAATCAGGGCTTCAGACAGTTCGCCCTGCTCCATGGCCTCTTCATAAAGAATATTCTCAACCATGTCCACCAACGACAGACCATGGAGAGCGTAGAAAAATAGGAGCACCTGCCGCCGCCAGAAGTCGCCCCATTTTGAGAGGCCAGGCTCTATAGACTCAAGCTCCTGGGTGGTTTCAATCTCCATGACAATGAGACCTTTCATGCACTCAAACGGAATCGCCCCCGCCTCGGCAAGCAGGGCATTTTGCCCACCCAGGGAAGACAACGGATCCATAATCGCTATGGCCGATTCACAGACCGCCGCTAGCTTTGCTTCGCTGGGTAGGGCATCAAACGGCTCGGTGGCATTGATACACTCAAACGGATCGTCAACGTCGATGTCGCGCAGCTCGTCGAATTTCTCAAAGAAGGCCGCCACGAGATTGGCATACATCCACCGTTCGATTTCATTGACATAGGGTTGCCCGTGTTTGACTGGCCACATGTCGAATTCCCCCCAAATACCTGCTGGCAATGTAACGATAGAGCACTCTATTTTGTTAAGGGTAGTCAGAAATATTAGGCCTCAGCCTCCTTCATGGCCTGCCCATGGCTTCTTGAGCTTACTGGTGAAAGGTCTCGCTGTAGCTCCTGTCGGATGAGAGCAAATCGCTGGAGGTCTGCCTGGGTCAGCCAAGACTCAATCTCGTAGAACGTTTGCCCATCCTGCTTGTGTGTCCTCAACGTGAGAATCGTCTCCGGTAGGTGGTCGGCATCCCCCCTGAACTCGATATTCGGCATTGCTGGACGCAGGTATGAATCAAGCATTCAACGTCCCTCGTAGGGCCAAACGGCCGTTTGCCCCTACCCAAATTCATGCCTCAATTCAGCAACACCCGATATTCAGATCGCGTCCCCGCTCCACAATCGTGTAGAACTGCTTACCCTCGAACACCCGCTGCCCCCGGTGCTGTCCCTGACAGAACCGCTCTAGCAGCAGCACCGCCGTTCCCGCAATCTGCTCCTGGGTCTGGCGGTCAACGGGGATCGGTGTTCTGGGGCGCGGCGGGGTCACGTCAGGTCATTGATAAAGGGATTGAGCCCTGCCATGATGGCGGCATCGTCGCCCAAGAACTCTCGCATCGGCTGATCCACCGGCCCTGGGTTGGGCAAAGTTTTGATGGGTTCTGTTGAGGTGGCGTTGCTGATTCCAGGTATGAACCGATCTCTGTGGGTATTGGAACCTCGCTCCATTTTTTGCAGAATCATACCGTTATTCAGCAACGCCCACAGCTTTGCCCGACTCAAAGGCCATCCCCTCTCCCTTTCTCCCCTGTACTTACAGCGCGAGAACCCCATCAAAGGGCTCATTCGCTTGCTCTCGATTGGGTTGTGTCTGTTAACGCTGGTGGAGTTCCAAGTGCGGCAAGCGTTGGCCGACCACCGAGAGCCCCTCTCAGGGCTGTATCCCGGTAATCCTAAGCGGGCGACGGCTCGCCCGACAGCGGCATGACTCTTGGCTAGTTTTCGCGACATCACGTTGATAATGGTCAACGCTCATGGGCCGACCTATGCCCATCTGACTGAACTGACGCCTTTACAGCAGCGTATCCGACAAGCCCTCAACTTCCCGGCAAGTATTTATACTCTGCTGGGGCCGGAATCTGACGAGCCTCCTTAGAAATGAGCGAACCGGGAGTGTTATTTCTGATATGGAGTATTTGGGCCTGGTGGGCAATCCCCATGGGGGCCATAGCAGCCTGTTTTGCCTACGGTTGGGCCGTAGATGCCGCCAGTATCTATGCAAATTTAATCGAGGCCACCTTTGATCTGCATCGTCAGTTGCTTTACCAAGCGCTGAACGTACCCCTGCCCCAGGATCCCGATGAAGAACGCCGAGCCGGGAAATGGCTCACCGACCGCCTCTGGCGTGGCCCTGACCTAAACATGGCAGACTTCCATGCCCCGCCCAAAGCATAACTATGCCAAGATTATTGCTCTCGACATTGGGCTTTCAACGGGTCTACTTGATGCGGCCAAAGAAGGGGCCAGTCGATCGCCAACTGGGCTAGAACGGTAAGCCGGTGATCAGGTGGCCCAGAGGAGTCCGCTAAAATTGGGGTAGCCCCGATTGCAGGCGCAGCGATGGCATCCCCCTTTCCAGGTATGGATCCTTATTTAGAACAGGCTATCTTTTGGTCAGAGTTCCACAGCCGCTTGATTGTGGCGATCTCCGATGCCCTGGCCCCTAGCCTACTGCCGCAATACTACGTGGCGGTGGAGACTCGCACCTATATAGATGGCACCAATGAGGAATTACTGGTGGGGATTCCAGAGGCAGTTGTGTTGTCTACCCCAGGGCCATCTGCCCCGGCTAAACCTGAGACTGCTGGCGCTGGGGTGGCAACGACGGTGCGGCCCCAGCCTGTGATTTTGCCCATGCCGCTGGAGGTCAAGGAGCGCTATCTAGAGATTCGAGAGGCCGGTAGTGATGCAGTGATTGCGGTGGTTGAGGTACTGTCACCCACAAACAAGCGACCGGGGGAAGGCCGCCGAATCTATAGTACTAAGCGACAAACGATCCTGGGCAGTGCTTCCCACCTAGTGGAAATAGATTTGCTGCGGGCCTATGACCCAATGGCGATGCACCCGATAGATACGGGGGTTGCATCGGCTGCTCGGTATCGCATTTTGGTGAGTCGCTCAGAGTATCGTCCTCGGGCAGATCTCTATGAATTTACGTTACGGGAACCGATTCCTGAGTTTCCGCTGCCGCTGCAAGCAGCCAGGGAACAGGTGGTGGTTGATTTGCAGCCGCTGGTGAACGGGATTTATGAGCGCAGTGGGTATGGCATTCGGGTAGATTATCAAGCCCCTGTGCCGCCACCAGCCCTAGCAGCAGAGGATCAGGCTTGGGTGAATGAGCGATTGCACAGCCGCTAACCTATGGTGCTGTCATCTTTTGGTGGCGGCTTCAGGGCGGCTGGAGTTAAAGCTAGGCTTAGCCTGCGAGCGGCTATGGCTGCCCCCTGGTTGACTGACAAAACTTTGGAGGTAGGTTGGGTGCAGCGGAGCGAAACCCAACAGCAGTAAGCTTTGTTGGGTTCTGCTATTGCGCCACCCAACCTACGCGATAGCAGACATTTCACAGGTTTTGTCAGTCAATTAGGGCTGTCCCTATGTCCTTAGACCAAAAAAGGTCCGTAAGCTGTGCTCACGAGCCTCGAGAATTAAGTGTTGAGAATCTTACGACGCGTTGGCCTTGGGGGTGCGGCGGCGGCGCTTGTATTCAGACTTCTTCTTGTAGCCAACGGCCTGGGCTTCGTCACTGTTGGGGCCATACTGGCCGCGCACGGTTTCTTTCATCGCCATCACCCTGTCGTGAAACTCGACTTCGGCCAGGCGGGCCGCATCGGAGGCGGCTTTAATCGCGGTCAAGAGTTCGGTCTCTTGTTGCTGTTTGGCCCGCATGGTTTCGTACCCGGCTTTAAGCGCTTCGGGGGTGGCCTCACTGCGAACGGGGATGTAGTTTTTGATGAAGCCCATGCCGTGGAAGGAATCGATATCGGCCTCAATGGTTTTGGCGGGAACGCGACGGGAAAAGTCAACGGTGTTCATGATCGATACGCCCTGAATAGGGGTGGATAAGTGGGTTAGTTTGGGTGGCGTGCAACGCCGCTGCCGGTCTGGGGCGCTGACCTGGGGAAGCGGCTTGAATTGCGACAATGCGTTAACCGAGACGACGGCGGGGGTTGGCGTCTGATTGTCTCGCCTAAGGGCAGATTGCCCGGTAGAAACGGCTTAAACTCGAGGGAATTAGCAAGACTGTGACCAGAGATGATGGGTTTTGATGAAGAAAAGGTGAATTGAGCAGCGTAGGGAAAAGGATGTCGCAGGCGAACGGTTGATGGGTGCGCTGCAACATTGAGTTTTCCGAGGGTTCAGGGCGGTTTAGATTGATGGCAGAACCATTTGCGGCCCGAATACAAGATTCTGCTCTATGAAAACAACCTTTCGCATTGATGGCGGAATCATCTGCGGGTTTGGAGGAAAGGTTTACTGGGATGGCGGAATCATTCGCGAGTTTGGAGGAAAGATTCGCGCCCGTGAAGGAAAGGTTTGCGGGGGTGGAGGAATGATCGGTGGCGTTGGAGGAAGCCTACGCGAAGTCGAAGGGATGATCTGCCTGGGTGGAGGAACCTTTTGGGTGGCTGAAGGAAAGGTTTGGGCAGGCTGAAGCTGCTACCGAGTGATGAAAAGAACCTTTCAGCGGGTGAGATAAAGGTTTCACAGAGGCGAAGGAATGTTTTGCAGGAGCTGATAAAGGGTTTGGGGTGGCGGATGAACTTTACCAGTGGCGAAAGCAAGGGTATGGAGCCAGAAATGGGGCTTTTTAGGGATGGTGCAGAGGTTAAATGCTCACGGGTCAAGGATCTCTGATTCTAAATCTGGGGTTTTGAGCAACGGTAACAATTCTTACTTGCGCCCGGTGCGCGATTGGACTAAATTACTGAGCTAAGGCTGTGTGCGTGCAGTCTGAACTTCCCAAAAATTTGGTCAAACGCCACTGGAAGGTGCTGGTAACACCAACCAGTGGCTGACCCCTTCGACAGATACGAGCTGTCTCGGAGGCTGAGGTAATTTTACCTGGCCGCCCCGACCTGCACATGTCTGGGGCGGCCAAGTTTTTGGGATTCCTGCCCTTTCATCGGAGGAATCCCGATTATGTTGTGTTTTACTCAGCCAGATCCCTGGGTTCTTCAAGAACCCAGGGATCTTAATCCCCTGAGCCTGGCAAACCCCAGTCCCCAGCCGGGGCGGGAGCGGTTGCGCCATCTGGTGATTGGCTCGCCGGAAGGGGTGCGGTCGACGATTAACCGGCTGCATGTGTTGACCTATGCGGAGCAGGCGACCTGGAGCCAGTTGATTACGATCCCACCGTCGGGGATTTTGATTACCCCGGAGCAGGGGGAGGTGTTTAGTCTGCTGAGGCGCGATAGACAAGTAGATTGACGATAAGCCAGACCCCTGGTTTTTTGCACATTCTGGGGGTCTGGCAACCCGCTCTTGGTTTTAATGGGAGCTTAGCTATGTGGGAGGATGCAAGCCTGCTGAGGCCAGGAGTCGCCGTAGGTTGATAACTCCGGGGCGATTCAGCGAAAGGGCTTCGATAGTGGCGCGACCGCAAGATGTTTGGCCGACCATTTGAGTGGCATCTTCGCTCCAGCTGATGTGATCGGGCCAGTTTTGCTGCCGAGGGTTGAAGATAGCGGCGGTTTCACCAGTCGATGGATCAATGGAATATATCTTGGTATGCTTGCGCCCGTTGCAGCCAAAGCAGGCCCAGGCTAGGTTTTCTAGGGTGGTTGCCCCGCCTAGCTGTCGGGGTTGGATGTGATCGATAGTAAAGCTGTGTGCGGAGAACTCGGCGGGGCAGCGACAATACTCACAAAGCTGGTTAGCTCTCTGCGCGACCTCGCGCCTGAGACTGGGCGGCACACGTTTAGACTCAGGCAGCATTGAAGGGTTGAGCGGGGGATGAAAACTGTTGGTTAAGGTTGATTAGGTCAAGGTTTCTAAGCTTGGCCAGTGCTATGAGGGCTTCAAGGCGCTCGACGCGGTGTTGCTCTAGGCGGTCTTCATAGTGCAGCAGCTCTTGATGTTCGGAATCGGTTAGCTCGCCCCACTCGCAGCGATCTCGCAGGTCATCTAGGCGGTCTTGCTCTGGGGTGGGTAGCTGCCATTGGATGATGGCTAACAACGGGGCCTCGGCTGGATTGGCTGGGGTTTGGGGGGCAGGCTCGGCCAGTACCTCTAGCAGTTGCACCACGGCGGCCAGCTTGTTTTGCGGGAGCTGGTCAAGGAGGGCGATCGCCCGTTGTCGAATATCGAGGGGGGGCATAGCAAAGGCAAGGTTTAGCTGTATCTTAACAAGACCAGGGGGGCTCCCTTATCCTAAGCGATATGCCTACCTGACTGCTGTAGGAGAATCCGGTCGCCCAGCCGGGGCGAGAGCTATAACCTTTGGTAATTGGCTCGCCGGAAGGGGTGCGGGCGACGATTAACCGGCTGCATGTGTTGACCTATGCCGAGCAGGCGA
>DAIUJR010000155.1:0-6650 GCA_036848635.1 Nodosilinea sp. CTOTU7336 | reverse complement strand
GAAGAAGCGATTGAATTCGCCTATGCTCAAGTTACCTTGGAGGACATTCGTAACTAGTTCACAAATGACTGCTACTGTCCCTCATCCGAATGAGAACCGCTATAAATCATATCCGGTAGGTTTTCAATTGACTGAACACAATACCCCTCCTAACCAGGAACCTCGCAATAATGCTTGATCAATTAACCCGGTATTTGGCCTATTTGCGCCTGGACAGATTGGGTCAGCGGCGCAAAGCCGATGCGATCTCCAATTTCGGCGGCGGTAGGTGTGCTGGGCCTGGTTAAACCGAGATGCTGCCCTAGGGTAGCCCCAGAATTTGCGAAAAAATGCGACACATCGCTAGGTTATCGACATCAGCGGAGCGATCGGTTTGATCGATGGCACCAGCGGGGGGCACCTTAACCAGGTTGTACTCAATATTTTCGGCGTAGATGGCAAAGGTGACCTGAAACACCTCTAAAAAATTAATCACCCACTGGCACTGGCTGCGGGGAAAGCGCTCGTAGTAGCGAATCAAATCCGCCAGTCTCACCTCCATATAGGGGTGGGAGTGGCGGGAAATAAGCGCCAGCTTAAGCAAAATAATGGCCAGCGTGATGGCGTTGCCCTGGGAGAGTACCAGGGTAAACAGCGGCGAGGGCTGCTCCTGGTTCTCGGTGAGGAGGTAATCAATCACGCGGTTGCTGGTGCGCAGCAGCAGCGATGGATTCAGGGGCTCTAGGTCAGTCTCAGGGTGAAGCGCCTCAAGCCTGGCTCTGAGCTGCTCATCAATTTGCCGTGAGATGGGATTACCCCTAACGCTGTACAGCAGATAGTTGGGCAAGCTCGCTTTAAAGTCGCCATAGCCAATATCTTTAGTTTGCTCTAAAAACAAACGCGCCAGGTTTTTGTAGCTAAACTCTCCCCGCTTAGCCACAATGGTCTTGATCAACCGTAGGGCGCTGTCGCCCAGGTCGGTGGGGTTTTTAGCGGGGGTGTGGCGGGGCACCGCCGATTGAGAATGGGCCGTGTACATGGCCAGGTCGAACTTAAACTTATCCTTCAGGCGGCGTGAAAGGGCCTTGGCGGCCTGGCGCTGCTCCAGCGGGTTAGCTTCGTTAATATATTGGGGCACCAACAGGTAGGAGGTATAACGGTCAACCCACTCCCCAGGGCGGTTAATGGTGCGGTCTTCGGCAAAGCGGGCCGCAAACAGCCGCAGCTCTTGAAAGTCCTGGCTGGCGATAAAGCGCCGTAGCCACTGCCGCAGCCGCTTCAAACTCGGAGATAGCGTAGGGCGCTGCAGGAGCGGATCGGCAAAAACCTCGACCAGGGCCTGAATGGCCTCAAACTGCCGGGCCATCTCCCAGTTGTTGACCAGGATGTAGCAGCAGCGTTTCAGCGTGTTGCGGAACTCTCCCTCATCATTGGCCAGCAAAATCACGTACAGGGCTGGCAACGTGCCGGAGCTAACTGAATCAGTGTGATGAATAAAGAGGTGGTGAAACTCCTCCAGCACATCTTCCGGGGGCCAGGTTTTAACAATATCCAGCAGAAAGCCGTAAATGACCTGCTGTGCCTGGGGCAGAGTTAACCCCGGGGGAGATGAGTGCTCGTTCGCGTCCATTGAACGGTCAGTAACGATACTTTTACTAGTCATAGGCCAGCAACAAGTTAAAAGGTTCCCTAAACCAGCTAGCGACGAGCGCCCCGCCGATGCAGCCCTGGCCGCGCCCTTGCCAAAGCAAACCTAGCCCGATCGCCGCTTGCGCCTAGGGTATCGACTAGTAGAACAAGATCCCAGCGTTCTGGGAGGCATAGCGATGATCATCGGCGCATCCCAAGGCAGAACCCGGGGATCTCGACTGGCATTAGTCTCCAACCGTGCCGCCTCAGTAGCTAAGACAGCTTATCAGTATAAACTAGCACTAAATTTCTAAATCCCCCACTCTCAACCCAGAACCCAACCGGCTCTGGCCAAGAAACACCCTTAGGAACGTGGATAAACCACTTGTAGCGGCTAGATTCGCTGTGAGGGCGAACAACCGTTCGCCCCTACCCAAGAATTTCACTTCAATAAATCCACATTCCTTAGCACCATCTGCACCCAGCGCTCTTTGGGGTATGGCGGACTGGGGCGCATCCGTACAGCGGACTTTTCCGGGCATCAAATAGTGTATCCGCCACCGATGGCGGGCACAAAATGAAGTGATCGAGGTAGGTCATGGGGGCGGAGGGACTTGAACCCTCACGACCGTAAGGTCAACGGATTTTCATCCTCCCACAGCTTTCGCTGTTGCCTGGCTCACGGGCTACGGAGCGCAGGTTTTGAGAATTGGACCCTCCCTTTACCCTCGACTTTACGTTAGGGTAGCTCCCGTCGGGCCTCTGCACCTTCCGGTCAAGGTGAATCAACCGGCTTGGCTCAGGATTGCCGTGTCTAGCGACCGGAGCGAGCATCAACAACACCCGCCTTGAGGCTAGAGGTAGGTTTCCCTGAGTTTGAGAGCTTCCACTTAGCAGATTTCTCCGCTAAGGCTCAGTTTTCTAAGTCCGTAGCGTCTACCATTCCGCCACGCCCCCAAATTGCGGTGCCGCCTCCCAGGGGGAAACGGCACCGTGTAGAGTTCTATTCCACCACCAAGTGGAGAGGATTGCAACCGTCTCGCAGGCATTATTTACTCGAAAATCACGGGATAGGGCTTTACAATACAGGGAAGGTTGACAGGCTAAGGCCCTGGCCAAGGTCAGATGTCCAATTATTTCAACCCGTACGCATGGCTTAAGGGATTAGCACCATGGCAATTTCCAACGATGTTATTTTAGCGGCGGCGGCCTACCTGGCCCTGGGTGGGCTTTATCTGGTGGTGGTTCCCCTGGCGCTGCTGTTTTATTTGAAGCAGCGCTGGTATATCGCTGGTTCGGTCGAGCGCACCATTCTCTACGGATTGGTGTTTGCCTTTTTCCCTGGGATGCTGGTGTTTAGCCCATTTTTGAACTTTCGCCCCCAGCCCCGTAGCCTGAATTCATGAGACGAATCGATGTTTTAGGCATTGGCCTCGGCGTTTTTGTAGCCGGGGGGTTGCTATTTGTGGGCTTTCGGGCGGCCGGGCTAGACGGCATTTCCGCTGGCATTTGGAGTCAGGTGGTGATGGTGGGCGGGCTAGTGGGCTGGCTGGCTACCTACCTGTTGCGGGTCGTGACCCACAACATGACCCTGAATCAACAACTGGATGACTACGAATCGGCGGTGCTGCAAAAGCGGCTGGATGAGTTGACTCCAGAACAGCTGGCAGAGCTACAGGCCAAGCTTGATGCCGAGAAGTCGTCGCCGTGATGGGGAACGGCCTAGACCAATGCCCGGCGGCTGGCTAGGGGCATCACCCAAACGCATTCCCCTGGCCATAGACGGCGGGCCGATCTTGGTCTAGAGTGCTCTATTGGACTAACGTTTTGCCTGTGTAGCCATGGCCCAAGTATCTGATCGGTTTCGAGCCCTGCGGGAGCGCGGCGAGTGTGCCCTGGTTCCATTTATCACCGCCGGAGACCCGGATCTCGAGACCACGGCGGCGGCACTCAAGGTGCTGGATCAAAACGGAGCCGACCTGATTGAATTGGGGGTGCCCTACTCAGACCCCCTGGCCGACGGGCCGGTGATTCAGGCGGCGGCGACCCGGGCACTGGAGCGGGGGGTAACCCTCAACCAGGTGCTGGCCCTGGTTAAGGAAGTCAGCCCGCAACTCCAGGCTCCGCTGATTTTGTTTACCTACTACAACCCCATTCTCAACCGGGGCATCGACGCCTTTATGGCGGATATTGCCGCCGCTGGGGTGGCGGGCCTAGTGGTGCCCGACCTGCCCCTGGAAGAGATTGACGCCCTGCTCACGGCGGCGGCGACGGCGGCGATTGACGTTACTCTGCTGGTGGCTCCCACTTCCCCGATGGCGCGTATTGAGGCGATTGCCGCCCAGGCCCAGGGTTTTGTTTACCTGGTCAGCGTTACCGGGGTAACGGGGGTGCGCACCGAGTTGCAAAGCCGGGTCAAAGACCTGATCGTCGCACTGAAGCAAACCACCGATAAGCCCATTGGGGTCGGGTTTGGGGTCTCTGGCCCCGACCAGGCCCAGCAGCTCAAAGCCTGGGGAGCCGATGGGGTGATTGTGGGCAGCGCCTTTGTCAAACGGCTGGCCCAGGCCGAACCCCAGTTGGCGCTGCGGGAAATTGGGGCGTTTTGCCAATCTCTTAAGGTCTCAATCCGGTCTTAGAGGATATTTGGAAACACGGAGACGGGGTATGCAAAGCCTCACGCGAGTCTCCGCAGCATGACGCGAATCATGGCGATGTGAATCAGCGCCGCCGAGGGTTCAGGCAGCCGCTCGCAATCCACAGTCAGCCAACGGCACCAATCCCCTTTTCCCTAAAGCTTATGCATCTCCTCCCCTCGCCATCCCCTGCTGTTGCCCCACAACCTAGCCTTGAGGCGCGGCCTGAAAGAATTGAGATCCTGGAAGCCTTCGCTGACCTGCCGGATGGGCGTCAGGCTTCTGGAAAGTGGCATCACATCGCCCTGTGCCTGGCGCTCTTTACCTTGGCGGTGACGGCAGGGAATCGAGGATTTTTGTCCATTGGCGACTGGCTGAGGTGCTACCAGCGCGAGTTGATTGACCTCTTCAACCCGCCCAAAGGCTGACTGTCCTCCTACAGCACAATTCGCCGGGTGCTGCTGAAGCTGGACTATGGGTCGTATTCAGCGGCCTTAGCCCGGTTCTTTGGCCTTGAACCATTACCCGGTGAAACCTTAGCGGTGGATGGCAAGGTCTTACGCGGTTCGTATCAACTGGAGAGCGATAACCCTGACTCGCCCCCTCATCCCGCCATTTGGTTGGTCAGTGCCTATCTGGTGGAGCGGGGGCTGATTCTAGAACCCTATCAGGTGGACCGTAAAACCAACGAAATCAAAGCCTTGCCGGAGTTTATTGAGAAACTGGCGCTCAAGGGTGTAGTAATTGCTTTTGATGCGATTAGCACCTAAAAAAACGTGTCAGCTCATCCTTGACACCGACAATCATTACTTAGGTGCCCTCAAAGGCAATCAAGGCAACTTACACAAAAGCGTTCAGGTCAACTTTATCGCTGAAGCCAACTCCACCGAGCTCAGTAAAGGGCATGGGCGATTGGAGAAGCGGGTCATCAGCCTTTACACCACTCTCGACCGCATCAAGCCCTGGACAGGGCCGAAGACACTGATTCGCGTAGAAAGTGAGCGCCAATTCAAGTACGGCGGACAACTCCGCCAAGAAACGGAGACTCGCTACTATATTGCGTCGTTTTTAGAATCAGGGGAATCCTTGGCTCAGCGTATTCGGGGCTATTGGGGCGTCGAAAACAAGGTACACCATGTTCGCGATGTGACCCAGGGCGAAGATGCCTCGCGCATCCGCATGCACCAGTTACCGCAAATCTTTGCGGTCGCTCGTAACTTCGCGATTAATCTCTACCGCTCCCATGAGTTCTCCAATATCGCTCAGGCTGAGCGACTCTGCAAATTTGGTCTAGATACCCTCAAAAGCATTTTTAGAATGAAATAGCCCTGGCCTGGTGGGCCCTTCCCGGGGGGGGTTATAGTGGCCTGCTTTGCCTATGGTTGGGCTGTGGATGCCTCCAGTATCTATGCCAATTTAATTGAAGCTACCTTTGACGTACATCGTCAATTGCTCTACCAAGCGTTAAACTTGACCATGCCCAACAATCCTGATGAAGAACGCCAAGTCGGAAAACAGCTCACTGATCGCCTCTGGCGAGGTTGGTAGCGCTATATTAACCAGAGAACCCGACCTGGAAAGGTAAAATAGAAGCGCTAATCTAGGAGTTCTCCATCACACCCCTTCCTATCCCTGAGAAGTTATTGTCATGAACATCAGCCTTGGCCAAGAGCAGCAAGAATTTATTCAAACCCAGATCCAGGCCGGGGTTTATGACAATCCTGATGATCTCGTCAATGAAGCGATCGCCCTTCTGGCTGCAAAACATCGCAAACTCAGCGAACTAAAGCAAATGATTGCAATCGGGACAGAGCAAATTCAGCGCGGAGAAGTGACTGACGGGGAAACAGTCTTCAACCGATTACAGGTGAAATACGGATTTTCTCCTGAATCCGCGTCGTGAAGACCTATTCCTTCTCAACCGAAGCGATACAGGACTTAGATCAAATTTGCCAATATATCGCGCAAAATGACCAACCTGCCGCCAGCAAGATTTTTGATACGATCCGCAAAAAAGCACGGCTATTGTCCCAGTTTCCGAATATGGGTAAGGCTTACAGCCAGCTAGCCCCAAACCTCAGGGGCGCGCCTGTAGAAGATTACATTATTTTCTACTATCCCAGAGCTGATGGAATTGATATTGTTCGCATTATCAGTGGATATCGCGATTTAGAACAACTTTTTGAAGATTGAGAAACGTACCGTAGAAGAACTGAACTGATAAGCCCACTAAGGGCGTTAGTAATGCTTTATCCGGTAGTTCGTTTCCTGGGTAGGGCCGGGGCGATGAGGGGAATTTTTGATGAGCCAAAACTAGCTCTCAGTGTCAAAAAACTGCTCAACCCTTAGGGCCAACCTACATTCCGCAGGTTGACAAATAATTAACTCGATGCGTAGTAATAGCGC
>DAIUJR010000154.1:0-6855 GCA_036848635.1 Nodosilinea sp. CTOTU7336 | reverse complement strand
CTGGTCTCTGCTCCTGCTATTGATTCTACAGGCTCAATTTCCGATAAGGTTTACTGGCCAACCAAACCCTGCCCCAGGAAGGTACGTTTGTGTCGCGCTGGGCCGAGCGGCTCTATCGGCCGGTGTTGAATGTGTCGCTGCGGGCTCCCCAGGTGATTTTGGCGTCGAACTCAGCGATCTAGCCCTAGAAGACCGCGAAGCCAGCGTGCAGCAACTGCGGGAGGCGTTTCTGGCGCTGCCCGGTGTGGCCCCCAATGTTGGTGGGTTTATCTCCCACCGTATGGATGAGGTGCTGTCGGGGGTGAGAAGTGCGATCGCAGTCAAAATCTTTGGCCCCGATCTCGTAGAACTCCGTACCATTGGCGAGCAGGTGCGGGATGTGATTGCTCCGATCGCCGGCGTGGTCGATTTGCAGCTCGAACCCCAGCTGCCCATTCGTCAGGTGCAAATCCAGTACGACCGGTCGGCGGCAGCTCGCTATGGGTTAAGTATGGCCGCTATTTCAGAGATGGTCGAAACCGCCCTCAACGGTCGGATCGTGTCGCAGGTGCCAGAGAATCAGCAGCTGATCAACATTGCCGTGGGTTTGCCCGACGCTGCCCGCAGTAACCTGGATGCCATTCGTGCCATTCCCATTAGCACCCCCACCGGGGAAATCATTTCCCTGGGAGATGTGGCCCAAGTCGATTACGGCATGGGCGCCAACGTCGTGAACCGGGAAGATGTGTCGAGATTGATCGTGGTGTCAGCGAACGTGGCCGAACGTGACCTGGGCAGCGTGGTGGGCGACATTCAAGCCCAGATTCAACAAAATGTGCCGTTGCCCAATGGCTACTTTATCCAATACGGTGGCCAGTTTGAGTCAGAGCAGCGGGCCACTAACAGCCTGCTGATTTATAGCCTACTGGCGGCGATCGCGATCGCGGTGCTGATGTTCTTCTCGGTGAAGTCGCTGCCTGCGACTATTGCCATCATGATCAACCTGCCCCTGGCGCTGGTGGGCGGCATTGCCTCCATTACGCTGACCGGCGGCGTGATTTCCATCGCCTCGTTGATCGGCTTCATTACCCGACATTGCTGGACGCAGGTATGAATCAAGCATTCAACGTCCCTCGTAGGGGCAAACGGCCGTTTGCCCCTACCCAAATTCATGCCTCAATTCAGCAACACCCATTACCCTGTTTGGCGTGGCGGTGCGCAATGGCCTGCTGTTGGTCGATAACTACAACGGCAAATTTGCCCAGAGTATGCCCCTCAAAGCGGTGATCGTCAGCGGGTCGCTCGATCGGGTCAACGCATCTTAATGACGGCGCTCACCTCGGCTTTAGGGATGCTGCCGTTGGCAATCGCCAGCGGGGCCGGGAATGAGATTCTGCAACCGCTGGCCATTGTGGTGCTAGGCGGTCTGTTCACCTCTACGGCCTTAACGCTGCTAGTGATTCCGGCTCTCTACGCCAAGTTTGGCAAGTGGTTAGTGCCCAAACGAAAGCAGACGCCCCTTGACGTGGCGATCGCCGTCAATGCGGCGAGTTCTACTGTCGGTTTAAGGCAGTAGTTCGATTGCAACTCAATCAGGGGCGCGGTCTGCTTAGCTCCCTGAGCGGACAATCGCGCCTCTTTTAACCTAGTTAGCCTTTCCTAAATATACCCCCTGGGGGGATATGTTAAAGTGGTGGCCCAAACGCCATCGCCCGCCTCACTCCGTCGGATCTGGCACATAGCCAGAAAATTAAGCAGCCTCCTGTTGCCAGGCCAGTCGGTTCGATATTGTCATCGGCCCCAATCTCATCGCTGCATGAGTCTGAAACCCCTGAATTTCCTTCTACTAGCCCAGATTTGCCCAAAATCCAAGCCCTCCCCCAGTGAGCCTAACTCTCCCTCACCCCTGCAACCCTTTACCCATCCCCCCCTCACCCCCGCCAAATCGGCAGCGCCACCGTCACCTCCGTCCCCCGCTCCGGAGATGACGTAATCGTCAGCTCCCCCCGGTGGGCTTCGACAATGCGCTGGGTAATGGCCAGGCCCAGACCGTTGCCGCTGGACTTGGTGGTAAAAAACGGCTTGGTAAGCTGGGGCAGCAGCTCCGGCGGAATGGGCTCGCCGCCGTTGTGGATGCTGACCACAATCTGGGTGGGGTGGGGGGCATGGAGCATCCAGGTGACAGTGTCGCCGTCGGGGGCCGCTTCGCAGGCGTTGTTAATGAGGTTGATAAAGACCTGTTTGAGCTTGTCGCGATCGCCCCGAATCACCACGGTCTGATCCAGGCTTTTCACCTCCAGCCGCCGTCGTCCCAGGCTAGGACTGCCCACTAACGTATCCGCCAGCTCTTGCATCAGGCTGGTCAGCTCAATGTCTTGAAACTCCAGGGATGGCTCCCTGGAGTAGAGTAAAATTTCGTTCAGTAGCTTTTGCAGCCGTTCAGATTCTTCGAGGGCCAGGTCTAGGCGGGTTCTGGCCCGCTCCGACAGCTCCATGGGACGAAACGAGTTCAGCCCCATCAGCACCGTGGTGAGGGGGCTACGCACCTCGTGGACAATCATGGCGGCCAGCTCCCCAATTTCGGCCAGACGGGCCTGGGCTTTTTCAGAGGCCTTGCGCTCGGTAATGTCTCGCACCAGGGCCAGAATATAGCGCTGGTGATCGGTCTCCAGCAGGCCCAGCCGCACCTCCACCGGAAACCTGGAGCCATCTTTGCGCTGGTGCCAACTCTCTTGAGTCAGAGGCACACCGGGCTGGAGCCGCTGCCAAACGCCCTGGAAATCCTCCGGGGTAAACCCCTTTTGAATGTCAGCCACCGACAGGGCCATCAGCTCTTCGCGGCTGTAGCCTAGGGCATCGCAGGCAGTCTGGTTGACGTCGATGATTTGGCCGGCCTGGTTAACCACAAAAAACCCGTCTGCCGCCTGCTCTACCAGGGTACGAAACCGATTTTCGCTCATCTTGCGGGTGGCAATGGCCTCGGTAATCTGCCCAAACATTTGATGAAAGGCGGCGATCACATCCCCCAGCTCATCATCCCGCGCGGCCTCTAGGGATTCAAACGATAGCGCCTGGGTATCGCAGTCATCGCGGATGGCCTCTCCGGCGGTGAGCAAATCCTGCCGTAGCTGAAACACAGGCCGAATCACCAGCCGTCGCAGCACGTACAGGGTGGCCCCGGTCACAAAGATCGAAATAATTAGCACCAGGCCGGTAATGCGGGCAATAAACATAAAAAACTCCCGCTGCACCCAGGTGGCATCGTGGCGCACAATCAGCACGTAGCGCCCCTGTAGGGGGGGCATCTCCCAGGGGGCATCGTAGCGGCTTTGCCCGCGATAGTAGCGATCGGTTCGGCCCATTTGGCTTTGCCGCAGGGTAAGGGCCGGAGGTTCCCCAAACTGCCCCACCTGGGTGCCGTCAACGGTATATAGAGCCCCCCCCAGCACGACGGGATTGCTCTGAATCCGCTGCAGGTAGTTGATTAAACCCTGATCATCTAAATCAGAAAGGGTTTTGGCATTCAACAGCCCCAGGGTTTGGGCCGTAGATAGGGAGCGTAAATAGCTCAGTAACTCGCGCTCGCGCCGCATCACCGAGGGCACGAGAATAATCGCCTCAATCGCAATAATGCTTAGAAAAACCCAGTAAACAATGCGTTTCGATAGCCTCGCATTGAGAAATTCTACGATGGGCCGGAGCTGAAACCTAGCCGCTGTCATCCTGCTGACCCAGTAAATCATCCCTGAATCTTAACCTGTAGTTCTTTTCCGGGGGAAAGATGAGGCGCCAGGTATCGAGTTACGGGTGGCGGGTTACGGGGTAGGGGTCGCGGGTCGCGGATTTCAGGTTCCAGGCTGCGGATCTCAAGTTGTAGGATGCATAACGCTAGGGCGAGGCGGCGTCAACGCGTTAGCCATGCACCCCTGAGGGATTTACAAGAAAATAAGCAGCCAATGACCATCTTCTCTATGGGTGCATGGCGGCGCGAATGCTACGGTGATCAACCCATGAACGTAGTCCGAGGGCTAACTCAGATCCTCCGAGTCTACCCAGGTACCCACGGGCCGCAGGGCCGCAGGAATCTCATCATCGACATCAAACTCTAGGACGGTTTCTCGGTAGCCCAGGTAGCCCGACTCTAAAAACGACATCAGCATCCGCCCCAGGGCAGGCCAGACCACATCGGCAAATTCCCAGTCTTGGTTGAACCCGGCTCGGTCGGCGATGGAACGTAGCGCCCAGAAGTAACTGTTGCGCACGATGGAGCCTGATTTTTTGTAGGCGGGCACGTCGTCCTGGTGCAGATACAGAATATCTTGATGAATGCGGGCGCGCATGGGACTAGCCTGGGTGATACCGTAGAACCATTAACAATATTTTACAAAGCGCCGTATGGCTATGGCTAGCGTAGTTTGTTTGCAAAACGTCCACAAGGTCTACAATGGCGTGCCTGTGGTCAACGACCTTTCCCTCACCATTCCAGAGGGGGAAGTATTTGGGCTGCTGGGGCCTAACGGGGCGGGTAAATCCACCACCATTCGGATGGCCACCACCCTGACCCAGCCCAGCGAAGGCCATGTGGTGGTAGCCGGGTACGATGTCAACCGCCAGCAGCTAGCGGTGCGTCGCCAAATTGGGGTGGTGCTCCAGCAAACCAGCGTCAATGGCGACATGACCGTGTGGGAAAATCTAGAGTTCCACGGCCGCATGCACCACATTCCCACCGCCCAGCGCCGCGCCGCCATCGACACCTGGCTCGACTACGTGGAGCTGGCCGAGCGCCGGGATGACAAGGCCAAAACCCTATCGGGGGGTATGAAGCGGCGGCTGCAAATTGCCCGTGCCCTGCTCCATAACCCTAAGATTTTGTTTTTAGACGAGCCCACCGTGGGCCTCGATCCCCAGGCCCGTCGCCGCCTCTGGGAAATTATTCAGCGGCTCAACCAGCAGGGCATGACCATGCTGCTCACCACCCACTACATGGAAGAAGTCGAGTACCTCTGTGATCGCATCGGCATTCTAGACCAGGGCAAGCTGATTGAACTGGGCACCCTCGACTACCTACGTCAGCGCCACGGCGAGGGTATTGTTATGACCCAGCAGGGCACCCGCTGGGACTATCGCTTCTTCCCCACCCTGGAGGCCGCCAACGCCCACCTCGACCAGCAGCCCGATAAAACCGGCATGATGGCCCGCCCCTCCAATCTAGAAGATATTTTTGTAGAGCTAACCGGACGGAATTTAGATTAGGGGGGGGCAGGGTTTAGGGTTTACGATCTGAGGCCTACGGTGCACCCTAAACCCTAAACCCTAAACACGCTAGGCTTGGGGCTGGTTTACGGTAAAGTTCGGGTATGTCTAGTCTAGCCACCACCATTGAAGCGATTTTGTACCTCAAGGGTCAGCCCCTGGCCCTGGGTAAGCTGGCGGAATTGGCCCGCTGCGATCGCGAAGATATTGAAGAGGGGCTGATTGAGCTGATGGACGACTACGCCCACCGCGACGGGGCCCTGGAAATCGTGGAAACCGTCGAGGGCTACTGCCTCCAACTCAAGGAGCGATATCGGTTTTTGGTGGATATGCTGATTCCGCTGGATTTAGGGGTAGGCGCCCTGCGCACCCTGGCCGCCATCGCCCTCAAAGGCCCAATTAGCCAGACGGACCTGGTCGACTTGCGCGGGTCAGGGGCCTATCAGCATGTGCAGGAGTTGATTAGTCAGGGGTTTGTGCGGAAGCGTCGCCAGGCGGAAAGCCGGTCGTCGCTGGTGCAGATCACCGATAAGTTTTATCAACACTTTGAAATTGACCAACTGCCTGAACTGCGGCCTAAGCCCTCTAAGGTTCCCACCTCAGCAGATGTTATCGACGAGGCCGACCCAGATGGGGGGGATCTGGACAACGTTGATGAAGTATCCTAACCGTATTTTCATGAATCGTTACGCTATCATCGGGAATACTGTTAGGTGTGAACCGGGCTAGGAGCGCTCTTTGTTACATTGAGAGTACTAAGCCTAGGATAGACTCGCTGCCTAAGCTTATGTTGTGACCAGAGGTCTTTGAGTTTCTATGGTATTTAACCCTGAAGACGCTGAATTCATCGGCATGTCAACGGATAGCGACCATCCCAACGAGCTGCTCAAATATCTTCAGCATCAGCCCCCTGAGGTGCTCACCCGTGTTGCTCAATCCGTTAGCGGTGAAATTAAGCAGATTATTTCCCAAAACGTTCAGGGTTTGGTCGGGGTGTTACCCGCCGATGGCTTTAACGTTCATGTCAGCACCGATCGGGAGAATCTAGCCGGCCTATTAGCCTCCGCCATGATGACCGGTTACTTTTTGCGCCAGATGGAGCAGCGCATGGAACTAGAGCATACGGTGCTAGGCTCATTTCTCAGCCCTGACGACGGTGATTTCGACGACTAGTGGTCTGTCAAGCCTCACCCCCTGCGCAGGGAACTGGATTGAATTCTGACTCCCTAGGGCTAGCCAGACCATCTTCCCAGGTTGGGCGGGTGATGCTTACCCACCCGAGCGTGGCTCAAACCAGCTTTTAGGGGTGGTTTAATTCCTCAACCGTTAACCGGATACGGCAAGCTAGGCTAGCCTTAGACCCCAATCCCTGACTGCCTGACACATCTCCGGAACCCCCTGATTTCTCGTCGGAGGCTTTGCCCGAAAGCCCCTTAGAACAAGCCTTTCAGTTCCAGGCTATGAACGATAGACTTCAGCTCTGAGACAACGTGTTTTCAAGGCTTTTGGGACTTGTGTCAGGCAGCCAGCCCCAATCCTGTTTGCTAAGCCGGTCTAGCCAGCGCTGTAGAGTTGATTAATCTTAACTACAGGCTTTTAATTAATCTTAACCATAGGTTTTGG
>DAIUJR010000153.1:0-6924 GCA_036848635.1 Nodosilinea sp. CTOTU7336 | reverse complement strand
AGCGGTTTAACACGGTCGAGCAGCGGTTTAACACGGTCGAGCAGCGGTTTAACACCCTTGAGCAAACCGTCGAGCGCTCTAACGAGAAGTTCGATACCTACCAACGGGCTACCCAGTGGGTGGTGCAGCTCGCCTTTACGCTGATTGCCAGCGCTACCATTACCGTCATTCTTTCTACGGTGCTGCGCTAGGGGCTGTTGCTCACCGTCAAAGGCTTTTGAATCGCCAAAAGCTCTGATATACCTCAGGGTGGGCAATACCATCAGCCTTGTATCAATGCGGTTTTGCCGTTGAGAACTGGGCGTTGAGCCTTGCACGACAGCTAATAATCAGCTTGGCCACATGGCCTAGGAGGAGAGCTGGCATCGCGCCAGTGCTCAAGCCGGCTCACCCTCTATCAGCCGTTAGCGTTTGGCGAAGAACCTAGTGCAGCGTCAAGACTAAAAATTAGGGTTGACGATCTCCAAAAGCTCTGCATAGTACCGCTTTCGAGCAGTAGCAACCCTAAAATTAAGAGCTGACAGAGCACTAGGGTGCAGATGAGCGAAAAATTTTAGTGGGCATAGTCAAACAGAGCATCTAAATAAATGCGGTTGACATCGCGATCGCAGCTGCCGCTCTGCATCAGAAATAGCGACAGAGCAGCGCAAAATACCCGGTGCTGGCTCCAGGTGGCGTGGTTATCTAGGTACGACTGCAATGCCTCGTGCAGTTCTTCAGGAATCTCAGCAAACAGACTCACTTTGGGGGCAATGGAATTTGGGGTCATGGGAAACGGCCTCCTCACGGCAAAATTAGGGTGCTGTAGCAATAATCAAGGCTTTAGGGCTAGCTTTGTGCCCAGGTAGAGGGCTTTTTTAGCTGGCAACGACTCCCGACAGAGCGGGGGCGCTACGGGCGCAGCAAAGCCACGCATCGCCGTCTTCAAATTACGTGGATCCTTCACCAGCTAACGATTTCAGGAGCCGAAGTAACCTCAGACGGGGCGCTGGGTTTCACTAGTCGAATCATTTTGCCGAACTCCCTGGGGGCTGTCAATCTTGCCGCTACCGAGGATTTAGGCTAGTCGATTCCAGCGGCAACGAGAGAATCAGGGTTTTGATGATCCTCACCGGCCAGGGTGCCGCGCCAGGGCAAATTAACTCCCCTGATAACCCAGATGTTGAGCTTTCCACAGGCGACCCCAAGGGTCTATACTGCCGTAGTCGTCTGGGGAAAACCGGGTCAAACCTGGGGAAAACCTGGGGAAATCCCTGGGGAAATCTAGGCGCAATAAAAAGTTTTGTAACGGTTTAGGCGCCGCACCCTTGACGGGGCATTGGGGGGTTGCTCTAGCCCATTCTGGCGTTGGTCGTCAGGGGAAACACTTAACCTTTCTTAGAATGAGTTCCTAAGTCCCCTGTCCCGTCAATGGCTAGAGGCGATGTGGGCAAGGGGGGCCATCGCACATCCCAGAACCCCCAGGCGGCGATGGTGAACAAAATCCCAATGGCGAACATTCTGAGCGGGTTAGCTACGTCTTTGGGGGTTGCCCACACGAGGGAGGTGCCGCCCTCCCCCGCTATAAAGCTACGCAGGTTTTCGATCACCGTAGCGGCCGACAGCGGGGTGCGCACCTCCGGTAAGGTGACCGAGCCCTGATCGCCCAGTAGGGTCAGGCGATGACAAAACCGCACGCCGCCCTGGGGGGTGTTGTCGCAAAGCTCGGAGGATATGGTCATATCCTGAAGCTGAAAAGGCTGGGCGGGGGCTAGCACCCCACTAAGGGGCCTCGCCTGGGTAACCTGGCAGTAAACCTGACCCGGGGCCAAACGCTGGCACGACACCGTCTGGGTGGCCGTAGCCCCCAGGCTGTATGCAATCAACAGCAGCGTGCCTACAACGGCAACTACCGGTATTCGGATGGCGAGTAGCACCGATTGCTCCTTAGCTCTAGATCTAGATTGGGGAGAACAGCATCCCAAAAATCGACTTAATTCTTCCTTAATCCTAGAGGTAAGATGCTGAGTCAGCCCCTAAAGGTTCCCGCCTTGCGGTTCTAAGTTGTTTGGGAGGGCTAATTCAAAGCAAAAACCTAGGCTCTACTCCTAAAGCTGTAAGTAGGTGGGTGGCATCAAATGGAGGCTGGGTTAGCGCAGCGTAACCCCTGCTGTCAAAGGGTTTGATGCTCTGGGAAGAGCGCTCCTCGTCTTATACATAGTCCTGCCTCCCGACTTAGCCAGCATCCAAAACCCCGTCCTCCAGGGCATCAGGTAAGCAATTATTGGGTCTCCCCAAAACCCAAAACCCGAAACCTAAAACCCAAAACCCCCTCCCTTCAGCGCCATACTAACAACAGGTTGCCAAGCACAGGAGTGAACCAAAATGGGCCAGCATATTGTGATTACCGGGGTCAGTCAGGGGCTAGGCCGAGTCATGGCCACGGCGCTAATTGCCGAGGGGCATCGAGTCTCGGGCTGTGCCCGTAGCGCGGCGGCTATCGCCGAATTGACTGACGCCTATCCATCCCCCCACGTCTGGCAGGCCGTAGACATTACCAATAATCGAGCCGTGGAGAACTGGTGTCAGACCGTGTTGACAACCGCCAGTATTCCCGACCTAGTGATCAACAACGCCGGGCTAGTCAATCGGCCTGCCCCTCTGTGGGAGGTGCCCGTTTTGGAATGCCAAGCGGTAATCGACGTGAATATTAACGGCACCATCAATGTCATTCGCCACTTTGCCCCAGCTATGGTGGCGCGAGGGACGGGAATTTTTGTCAACTTTAGCTCTGGCTGGGGACGCTCGACTTCGCCAGGGGTAGCCCCCTACTGCGCCAGCAAGTGGGCCATCGAAGGGCTCACCCAATCCTTTGCCCAAGACTTGCCCCAAGGCATGGTGGCGGTGGCCCTCAACCCCGGCATTATTCACACCGAGATGCTAGAAACCTGCTACGGCGAAAGGGCAGCGACCTATACTCCGGTGGCCACCTGGGTGAAGGCGGCGGTGCCCTTTATTTTGAGCCTCCAGCCCGAGGACAACGGTGCGGCGCTGACAGTGCCAGGGTAGAGGGGCGTTGCCCTGGGCTGGTCGATTAGCTATGCAGACAGGCTTTTCTAGCCCGAAGCATTCTCTAGCGAAGAACGGGGAGAGATAGGAGGATGGAGAGGGGGTTGAAGTCTTAAAATAGTCGGCTAAGTTGTCACCAGGCCGTGCTCCAGGGCGAACCGCACCAGTTCGGTGCGGCTATTGGTGCCGGTTTTGCTGAATAGACGGCTGACGTATTTTTCAACGTTGCGCACGCTGGTTTCGAGGCGACTGGCAATTTCTTTGTTCATTAACCCATCGGCCACCAGATCCAGAACGCTTTGCTCGCGGGGGGTGAGGTCGATGCGAATGTCGGAGGTAATTTTGGTAATGCCGCCTTTTTGGGTCAGCATGGCCTTGATTTCTTCGATCTGGCGGGCCATCACCGCAATGTCGGGCACGTCTCCGGCTTCGGGGGCCTGGGCGGCGCGGCGCTCGATCAGGTTGCCGACCACGGCCACCAGCTCTTCGGGGTCAAAGGGTTTAGACAGATAGGCATCGCAGCCCGCGTTATAGCCCTGGATGCGGTCTTTGGTCATGCCCCGGGCGGTGAGAAACACCACCGGTAGCCCCTTAAACCGCACGTCATCCCGCACCTGGGCCAAAAAGGCGTGACCGTCCACCTGGGGCATCATGATGTCGGAGATTAGCAGGTCGGGGGTTTCCTGTTGGAGCAGGGTCCACCCCTCCTGGGCGTTGCTGGCGGCCCGCACGGTAAAGCCGCTATCTTCCAGGTAGGCCTGGACGGCCTCTCGTAGACCGGGCTCGTCGTCAACTAGCAGAATGTTTCCAGCGTGGTCAGCCATGGCAGTGAGGGAGGATGGGATTTTACTGGTAACTGTAACCCGGAATGGGGAGAACGGGGCGGGGGTAGGGGATTAAAGTCACTAGGGGGAGCATAATCGCAGTAAGGAGCAGGTTATTGGGGTTAAGAAAGTCATTGAGGTCAAGATATAGATGTCTGCGCCAAAGGTTCTGGTAGGAGTCTTTCCCTTAGCCTCAGTAGTTTTCCACTCCTCCCAACGTCGCGACGGCTGGACTAAAGCAAATTAATGAAGCCCTTGACAATTAATGAACCGGCGTTCATAATTATTTGTGTATAGGAGTTCATAAATGTTATGGTTAAGACTATAAAAGACCCGCCGGGAAGACCTCGAAAATTTGAGCGGGATACTGCCCTAGAGCAGGCTACAGCCGTATTTTGGGAACATGGGTTCGCCCAGACCACCTATGGAGCCTTAGAGCAGGCTACTGGCCTCCATCGGCAGAGCCTAGTCTATGCCTTTGGCGATAAAAAAGCGTTGTTTCAGGCGGTATTGCAGCACTATGCGGCGACGCGAGTGCAGGTCATTATCGATCAGCTCCAGGCTCCAGGCTCACCCATGGCTAATATTCGAGCCGTTTATGCCCGCTGGCTTGAGGATGCTCGCCGGGAAGCGACGACAGGCTGCCTATTCGTGAATACGGCAGGAGAGTTGGGCTCAGCGGACCCGGCGTTTAGCCAGGTTATTGAACAATCAACCCAGCGGTTAGACCAGGCCTTTCAACAGGCTATTCGGGCCGGGCAACGCCAGGGGGAAATTATCGCTGATCTGGCGGTGGCAGATTTGGCTAAGCAGGCGATTGCAGTTGGCGATGGAGGCTTACTCCGCAGTCGTGCCAGTGGCAATCCCACCTTTGCCGAGGAGGTGTTTCAGTCTTTTCTAGCGTTGATTGAGCGGTAGTGCCGTCGACTAGAAGGAGGGGATCAATTTTTTTAGCTATTTTATGAATGATCGTTCATTTGCACTCCATACCTTACGGAGAGAAACCATGGCCCCACCTTGGTTCAGTTGGAATACCTGGCAAGACTTTAAGGCTGATCAGCAAGAACTCCTGTTACCAGCTGGAGCCGCTGCCCATATTCCAGTCACCATTCGCTATGTCGATAAGGGAGAGCCCAGCCTGAGCACGGTTCTACTAATGCACGGCATTCCTACCTGGGGGTATCTTTACCACGAGGTTATTCCGCCTCTGGTGCAGGCGGGTTATCGAGTGCTAGCCCCAGACTTTTTAGGACATGGCTGGTCAGATCGGCGCGATCGATTTGACCGCTCTTTTCAAGACCAGGCACGCATGATTACCGCGTTTTTGTCAGCCCTGGGGCTGCAGCAGGTCGATGTAGTTGGCCACGACACCGGTGGCGCAGTCGCCCTCATTCTGGCAATTGAGCACCCGCCGGTTGTTAACCGCCTGGTGATTACAAACTCGGTTTGCTACGACCGATTTGACGATGACATGCTTGACTTTGGCCATCCCCTCCGGTGGAAGCCGAAATCCGTTAAGGATTTAATTACAGCCCTGGAGCAAAGCTTGGTGGCAGGGTTCTCGAACCCTAGTCGCCTCACCTCTGACTTTAGGGCAGGCATAATTGCCCCCTGGGCTAGCGAAGACGGCAAGCTCAGCCTGCTCCGTAATGCCTCAGCGTTAAACGCCAACCAGACGGTGGCCCTGATCGACCGCCACGGCGATATTCTAGCCCCGACGCTGGTGCTGTGGGGCCTAGATGACCCCTGGCAAAAGGCTGAGGACGGCAGACAACTAGCTAGCGAAATTCCAGGGGCCACCTTCCAGGCTATTGAAGGGGCCTCTCACTGGGTGCAGCAAGATGCCCCGGGGCAGTTTATAGAGGCGCTGCTGAAGTTTTTTGCGGCCCCCGGCTAGGGTTGACTAATGTGATCGCCGTCCTTGTAAATGCTACCTGGTGTTGCTGAATTGAGGCATGAATTTGGGTAGGGGCAAACGGCCGTTTGCCCCTATGAGGGAGGTTAAATGCTTGATTCATATCTGTATCCAGCAACACCTGCTACCTAATTTTCACGCTAGTTTTTGCAGGAGAAATCTATGACTACCCAACTATCTACGTCCGCAATTCGTCTTATACCCGGCAATATTGCTCCGACTTTAGCGGTAGATATGCTGGCTAGAAGCCAATGGAGTTTATCAGAACAAAAGCCGCAAAACTTTACCATGGTAGTGTTCTACCGAGGGCTACACTGTCCACTGTGCGCTGAGTACTTGCAGGAGTTAGAAAGCCTGCTAAAAAGTTTTAAGAGAATTGGTATTGAGACAGTTGCCATTAGCGGTGATGACCATCAACGGGCAGCAGATTCCGCACAAGAATGGGGCTTGCAGACTCTGCAACTGGGCTATGGGCTGACTCGTGAAGCCATGCAGCAGTGGGGGCTTTATGTTTCCAGGGGCGAACTTGACGGGGAGCCGCCTTTCTTTAGTGAGCCTGGGCTATTTTTGATTTGGCCCGATGGCGTGCTCTTTTTTGCCGGGGTTAACAATGCGCCCTATGGTCGAACCGACCTAAATACTCTGATAGCGGGGTTAGAATATGTTCTCGACAACAACTACCCCATTCGCGGGACTGAGGTTTGAAACGAAGAGTGACGGGCGCTTTGCCAAAGTCGGAGGTTTAGAGGGTATGAGGTTTCAGGTCTGAAGGTTGAGATGAACCTTAATCTTCAAGCGCTAACTGCCATTATGGTGACGGTTGCGGCCATCGATCAGCCCGATTTTAAGCGCCTGCTAATCCAAAACTGCAATTCCACACCCTCTGGGCCGCAGTTACCCTGTGGTTCAGGGGCTTGGCTTTGGTTAAGCCAAAACGTTATGCAATCCAGAGCCCTCTTCGGCAGAGATACAGATCCCAAGAGATACAGATCCCACTTTGTTGAAATGACATTTAACCACAAGGGGGATTGTGGTTTCAGCGAAGTGAGGGATTTTTGACAACATTAGTTCTACCAATTATTGGCTCTTCCGGCCTAGGAATGGAGAAAAGCTACTGAGCGAGGGGAAATGGGGTTA
>DAIUJR010000152.1:0-7030 GCA_036848635.1 Nodosilinea sp. CTOTU7336 | reverse complement strand
GCGGCAGGCCCTGCTCGATGATGGCGGCGCAGGTTTTTTCGTAGTCGTAGGGCACCTCGCGCAGGGTGGTCTGGGTGCTGTCGGTGTCGTAGAGCACGTAGGTGGCGTTGGGTCTGCCGTGGCGGGGTTCGCCGACAGAACCAGCGTTGACAATGCGCTTGAGGGGGGCGGTGAACTCGCGGTGGGTTTCGCTCTGCCCCGGCTGCTGCACCTTCACCGACAGGGTGCCATTCTCTAAGTCCCGCACGTAGGGAATGTGGGTGTGGCCGCAGAATAAGACATCGGCCTCGGCGGCTAAGACCCGCTCCAGGGCGGCAAAGCCATCCATGGTGGGCAGCAGGTACTCGTGCTGGCTGTTGGGGCTGCCGTGGACAAAGCAGAGATTATCCTGGCGCAGGGTCATGGGCAGACTGGCTAAATACTCCCGCACTTCGGGGTGAATCACCCGATTCGTCCACTCGTGGGCTAGGTGGCCCCGCTTTTCAGCCAGTTGAGAAGGGTAGCTGCAATCGCAGGCGTTTAGCCCCTCAACGATGTCTTCATCCCAGCAGCCCTGGCAGGTAGGGATATCGAGCGATCGCACCAGCTCCACCACGGCATTGGGGTGGGGGCCATAGCCCACCAAATCGCCCAGGCAGTAGATCTGATCAGCCTTTTGGGCATCAATATCAGAGAGCACCGCGTTCAGCGCCTCATAGTTGCCATGAATGCAGGAGATAACGGCGAGTTTCATACAAAAAGAGCCTCCTCTACAGGGTCTAGGGCCGGATCTAGGGTTTGGTAATGTTGGTGATACTGGGCCAGGGCGGCATCCGACAGGCAGCCGTCGAGCAGAGTTTGGGCGATCGCCTCTCGCTCCAGTCCCCAGCCCACCACCTCAATGCCGCTAAACCGACGGGGCCGCCCCTCCAGCCAAGGCGGAATGTTCAGCTCGGTATATTCCATCCCCGGCAAACCCTCGACAAAATCAACATGGAAGGCACGCCCATTAGGCATTTCAAAAATGCCCTTCATGCGACACACCTGGCCGTAGGCCCCGCCCGTTAGCTCAATTAGCAGGCTATCTAAACTGGGCGGGTCAAACACCTGCCCGGTCAAGGGCGTACACCAAATCTCGGGCAAATGCCCATTGGGGGGAGCCGCCACGGCATTGCCCACCACCACCCGGTCGGCCCAGGTGTGCCAGTCAGACTCAGGCAGGTCAGGCGGCAGCACCGCCACTCGCTCACAGCCCAGCCCCGCCAAAAACGGCGACCCCAGATCGAGATGAAAGCCCCACTCAAAGTACACCGTGGCCTGTTCTGGCAGGTCAGCCAGCGATGTCTTGAGCTGCGCTTCGGTCACCACCTGCACCCAGGGAAACCGATAGCCAATCCGCGCCAGATCCACCGAGATCTCCCCCAGCCCCGGACACACGTAGAACTGCGGGGTGGACTGATCCTTTAGGAACTGACTGATCCAAGTGGTTTTGCCACTGCCAGAGGGGCCGGAGATAGCGATGAGGTGGGGCATGGGGGGGACGGTTTACGGTTTACGGTTTGCGGTCTACGGTTTGCGGTTTGCGATATCGGCATCCCCTCCTGGGAGGGGCAGGGGTGGGTCATTCGGGTGCACGGTTTGCAGTTTGGGGGTTGGCGATTGGCCGTGTACCGTAGACCGTGCACCGTTTACCCCTCTTTAGTGAAACGTCGGGCTGTGCCGAATCAGGCTCATAAACTCCTGACGTGTGCGGGCGTCATCGGCAAAGGCCCCTTTCATAGCGCTGGTCACCGTCCAAGAGCCGGGCTTTTGCACGCCGCGCATGACCATGCACATGTGGGTGGCTTCGACCACGACGGCGACTCCCTGGGGTTGCAGTAAGCCCTGGAGGGCGTCGGCGATCTGGGCGGTGAGGCGTTCTTGCACTTGCAGGCGGCGGGCATACATTTCGCAGATGCGGGCAACTTTTGAGAGGCCGATGACTTTGCCGTTGGGGATGTAGGCGACGTGGGCGCGGCCCAAAATCGGCAGAATGTGGTGCTCGCAGGAGCTGAACAGGTCGATGTCGCGCACCAGCACCATTTCGTTGGTGTCTTCGTGGAAGACGGCTCCATTCAGCAACTCGTCGAGGGATTGGTTGTAGCCGGAGGTGAGGAATTTGAGGGCTTTGACCACCCGTTTGGGGGTGTCGAGCAGCCCTTCGCGATCGGGGTCTTCGCCCAGGCCAATCAGCAGGGTGCGCACGGCCTGCCGCATTTCGGACTCGGAGACGCGGGGCTGGGGCTGGGTGGAAAGGGCGGCGATCGCCTGGTCAGCGGAGATGTTTTTGGAAGGAAGTTGTGCGGTCATAATCCTAACTGCGGAAGTAAACAACGAAGAAAAGTACGGAAAAGGTTTTAGGTGCAAGGCTGGCCTTAGACGGAAAACCCTGCACCAGGAACCCTATTGCTCATACCTCGGAAAATAGTTCGATGTAATCGTTGAGATGTCATTTCACGGATGTCCTGCAAGGAGTGACTTAAAACCTTTACACTGCCGACAATTTCGTTCTAGGCAACACAATCGCCACCAGAAAAATGGCGAGTTGCATGGTGACGATCGCAGGCCCCGACGGCAGGTTGAACATGGCCGAAAACACCATGCCCAGCACGGCCCCCAGCGCCCCCAACAGGGCTGACAAAATGACATAGCCACTGAAGGTGCGGCTGAGCAGGCGGGCGGCACAGGCTGGAATCACCACAAAGGCGCTAATCAGCAGCACGCCGATCGCCTTGATCGAGGTGCCCACCACCAGGGCCAGCAGCACAATGAACGCCGTGCGGTGGGCCGAGGCGGAGATGCCCCGTGCAATGGCCAGGGGCTCGTGCAGGGTGAGCAAGATCTGCGATTGCAGCGTCAGTCCCACAAACAGCACACACACGACCAACAACACTGTACTCACCCACAGATCGCCCGATCGCACCGCCAAAATATCGCCAAACAAAATGCTGTTAATGCCCCCCTTGTACTGGCCCACAAAGGTCAGCAAAATCACCCCGATCGCCAGCGACGACGAATAGACAATATTCAGCAATGCATCGGTCCACAGCCGCGTGCGCTCCAACAAATAGGTGACGCCCAGAGCAAACAGCACTGCAAAGGGCAACAGCACCGACGATGGACTCAGCCCCAGGAGCAGGCCCAGACTAATGCCCAGCAGCGCCGAATGCCCCAGGGCATCACTAAAAAAAGACAGCTGCCGCAGAATCGTGAAACTGCCCAACAGGCCCCCCATTAGGCCCATCAGAATGCCGCCCATCAGGGCGCGCTGCATAAAGGGGAGTTGGAAGAGTTCGATGACGCGGGTGAGGTCGGACATGGGAGGGGTATCGGGTATCGGGTTTTGGGATCCCCTTCTGGGAGGGGCAGGGGTGGGTTTTCTGGGTATCGGGTTTCGGGTTTGCTTTTTGCCTGACACCTGACACCCGCCCCCCCTAATGATGGTGTCGATATCGCACAAACTCCGAGCCATACACAGCGGCTAAGTTATCGGGCGATAGTGCATAATCTGGGGTGCCCTGGCAGCGAAGGTTGCGGTTGAGGCAGAGGACGCGATCGCAGTGTTTTCTGACCATATCGAAGTCGTGGGAAATTTGTAGAATGGCCCAGCCCTGGTCTTGTTTGAGCTGGTAGAGCAGCTGGTAAAACTCCGACTCGCCGAGGGCGTCGAGGCCGGCGGGGGCTTCGTCGAGAATCAGCAGGCGGCGGGGCCGCACCAGGCAGTAGGCCAGCAGCGCCCGCTTCATTTCGCCGCCGGAGAGGCGAGAGATCGGCTGGGGGCCGAGGTGCAGGGCATCGACTTCGGCCAGGGCGCGGCTGACAGCCAGGCGGCGCGGTTCGCGATTGGCCCAGGGGAGCTGTGGCCCCAGGGTGTCCCAACCGAGGGCGACGAGTTCGTTGACGGTGATCGGGATGCGGCGATCAAACAGAAAATTTTGGGGCAGGTAGGCGATCTGCTGACGCACCTTTCCCGGCAGCACCCCCCGGGGGCTAAGGGCGTGGCCCATCAGGCACACATCCCCCGATCGCCGGGGTAGAACGCCTAAAATGGCCTGAATTAGCGTGCTCTTCCCGGCACCGTTGGGGCCAACGATGGCGGTGTCGGTGCCTGCCTCAAGGGCAAAGGAGACATCCTGCACGGCGGCGTAGGTGTCGCGGTACACCGTCAGCCCCTCAACGGCTAAGACTGCTGTGTTCAAGATTGCTTCCCCCTTTAAAATCGCAGGCCCGCAGACACCACTGCCAGGGACTGGGGCACTGCTACAGCCAACGGCTCAGTTTGCCACAGCGGCAGCCAAGACTGCTGGGTGGAGGCCTCAAAGGAAGCTGCCAGGTTAGCGGCATTTTGGCGCATGGTGGTGAGGTAGTAGTCGGGCATCACCGCCTCGGGGCCGCCCACTTCAATCGGGTCAAACATGCCGACTTCAACGCCCATATCCTTGGCAATTGCCGAAAACGCATCTTCCCCAGCCGAGGGCTCAGTCAGAATGGTTTTCAGATTAGACGCCTCAACGGTATCCATCACCCGCTTCACATCTTCAGGGGCTGGGCTTTCGGCGGGCACGTCTACCAAAAACTCTGCCCCTAGGCCATAGCTCTCGGCAAAGTAGGGAGCAAAGTCGTGAAACGCCACAAAGGTTTGCCCCGCGAAGGGCGCTAGCTTGTCGGCAATCTCCGCGTCTAGCGCCTCTAGCTCAGCGATGAAGGCGGCGGCGTTAGCGGTGTAAATCTCCTCGCCCTCGGGGTCAACGGCAATCATGCCGTCGCGAATGTTTTCCACCTGCTGAATCGCCCGCTTGGGATCGAGCCAAATGTGGGGGTTGTATTCGCCGTGGTGATGGTGCCCCCCATCGGCATGGCTGTGGTCATCGTCGTGATCGGCGGCAGTTGCCTCAGTCTCCCCATGATCGTGGCCGTGGCTGTGGCCGTGGTCGTGACCGTGGTCCTCAGCTTTATCGTGACTGTGGCCCTCCACCGCCTCGTTAGAGATCACCGTAATGCCCTCACTAGAGTCGATCATCACCAGGTCGGGGTTCTCGGCGTTGGCGATCAGGTCATCTAAAAAGAACTCCATCTCCAGGCCGTTTTTCACCAGCACATCGGCATTGGCCAAGGCCTGCACATCGGCCGGGCTAGCCTGAAAATCGTGGGGGTCCACATTGGTCGGCATCAGGGGAATCACCTCAGCGCGATCGCCCACCACCGCATTGGTGAACTGGGTAATCGGCAAAATCGTTGTCATTACTGTCAAGTCAGTTGCGATCGCACCATCAGCCGCTTCAGTGTCGGCAACGTCTGTCGTACCTGGCGAGCAGCTACCCAGGGCAACGGCCACGGAAGAGGCCAGCAGTAGAGCCGTTCGGCGAAAGGGGAAGAGTTGGGACATGGGGGACTCCTTTTTTTGGTGTCGGGTATCAGGTATCGGGTATTGGATTTCGGCATCCCCTCCTGGGAGGTGCAGGGGTGGGTTATTTGGGTATCGGGTTTCAGATTTTGGGTGTCAGGTTTCGGCCTAACACCCGACACCTGACACCTAATCCCCTCCTTTTATCTCCCTCGCCGCATCCTTAGCGAAATACGTCAAAATCACATCCGCTCCGGCCCGCTTAATGCTGGTCAGGGTTTCAAGCATCACAGTCTTTTCGTCAATCCAGCCCTGGGCGGCGGCGGCTTTGACCATGGCGTATTCGCCGCTGACGTTGTAGGCGGCGACGGGTAGGTTGGTGTGCTGTTTGATGCGGCAGATGATATCCAGGTAGGCCAAGGCGGGTTTGACCATGACGATGTCGGCCCCTTCGGCGATGTCGAGATCGACTTCTTTGAGGGCTTCGGCGGTGTTGGCGGGGTCCATTTGGTAGGTCTTTTTGTCGCCAAACTTGGGGGCACTCTCCAGGGCGTCGCGAAAGGGGCCGTAGTATGCAGAGGCGTATTTGGCGGAATAGGCGAGAATGCCGACGTTGATCCAGCCCTCGGCGTCGAGAGCTTGGCGAATAGCCCCGATGCGACCGTCCATCATGTCGGAGGGGGCAACCATGTCGGCTCCGGCTTCGGCGTGGGCCAGGGCTTGCTTGACCAGCACCGCCACGGTTTCGTCGTTGAGAATTTCGCTGTCTTGCACAATGCCGTCGTGGCCCATGGTGCTGTAGGGGTCGAGGGCCACGTCGGTAATCACCAGCATCTGGGGGAAGGCCTGCTTGATCGCCCGCACGGTCTGGGGGATTAAGCCAGTGGGGTTATAGCTCTCGGTACCGGCGTTGTCTTTTTGGGCGTCGGGAATCAAGGGGAAAAGGGCGATCACACCCAATCCCAGCCCCACTACCTCCTGAAGTTCCTCCAGCAGCAGATCGAGAGAATAGCGATAGCAACCGGGCATGGAGGGTACTTCCTGCCGCTGCCCAGTCCCCTCCATGACAAACATGGGGTAAATCAAGTCATCTACAGTCAAACGGGTTTCGCGCACTAGGCGGCGCAGACCCTCAGTGCGGCGCAGGCGACGGGGGCGGTGTACCAGAGGCAGTTCGACATCTGACGCAGCATCAGCCATATCCGCCAGTGGAACAGGTGAGGGAGACAGAACCATAGTCTTGCAATATGATAATGATTATCATTCCTGAGCATCCTACCCTATCTTGCTGTGGATCGCGACCATGATTTTGAAAAAAGATGCTGAAAATTCTGTTGAAGCCACCTCAAAGGGGCCGCCAAAACCGCGCTTAACCGCAGGGCAACAGTCGGTATTAGACGTATTGCAACATCAGTCCCAGCCTTTGTCGGCCCAGGCGCTCCATGGCCTGATGCGCCGCCAGCAGCCCATCGGTTTGGCGACCATCTACCGCGCCTTAGATGCGCTGAAGCTGCTGGGGCTGGTGCAGCATCGGGTGACGCTGACCGGGGAAACCTTGTACAGCGCCGTGGAGCATGACCACCACTACCTCACCTGCTTGCAGTGCGGCGTCTCAGTGCCCGTCGATACCTGCCCGGTGAAAGAACTAGAGGCGCAGCTCCAGGGAGC
>DAIUJR010000151.1:0-7066 GCA_036848635.1 Nodosilinea sp. CTOTU7336 | reverse complement strand
CACCCCTCACCCCTCACCCCTCACCCCTCACCCCTCACCCCTCACCCCCTTCCCCGCCTCACCGGCACCATCGACATTCACCACCTCACCTTCGGCTACCACCCCCTGGCCCCGCCGCTGATTGAAGACTTTAACCTCTCCGTACAGCCTGGCCAGCGCATTGCCCTGGTGGGCGGCAGCGGGTCGGGTAAGTCTACCCTGGCCAAGGTAATTGCCGGGCTGTATGCTCCCTGGTCGGGGGAAATTTACTTCGATGGCGTGCCCCGGTTGGCCATTCCCCGTGCTGTGTTAACCAATTCCATCGCCGTGGTTGAGCAGGATATTCTCATTTTTGAAGGCTCCATTCGCGACAACCTCACCCTGTGGGATAGCACCATCCCCGACGCCGACCTGCGCCGTGCCGCCCAGGATGCCGCCATTGAATCGGTGATTTTAGCCCAGCCCTACGGCTACGACGCCTCCCTACTGGAGGGGGCCAACAACCTCAGCGGCGGCCAGCGTCAGCGCCTCGAAATTGCTCGGGCCCTGGCCAGTAGCCCCACCATTTTGGTACTCGACGAAGCCACCAGCGCCCTCGACACCGAAACCGAACAACGCATCGACCAAAACCTGCGGCGGCGGGGCTGTACCTGCATCATCGTGGCCCACCGGCTCAGCACCATTCGCGACTGCGACGAAATTATCGTGCTGCAAAAAGGCCGCGTCGTGCAGCGGGGCACCCACGAAGATCTCTGGCAGGCCGGTGGCCACTACGGCGACCTCCTGCAAAGTGAAGGTGCGGCCCTCGCCCCCTAACCCTTCCCCACAAAGGGCGCACAACCGGGCGCCCCTATACCTCAACCCCCATCCCCATGCTCCTCACCCCCACCTCACCCCACCCCCTCACCGCCAACACCCCCCTGCTCCTCGACGACCCTACCCAGGGTTGGGAAGTTCTCTCGGGCACCGTGGCGGTTTTTGCCGTGCCCCTCCAGCAGCAGCAGCCCACCGGCCAGCGGCGGTACCTGTTTACGGTATCCGCCGGGGAAGCGCTGTTTGGGGCACCGCTGCCCGCCAGCTCGCCAGGGGAACAGTCTCAGGATCAGCCCGGAGGGCAAGCGGTTCTGGGCTTACTCGCTGTGGCCCTAGAGTCGGCCATGGTGCGGCCCTTCCCCTTTCGTGCCGATGACGAAACCTGCCCCCGCACCGTGCTGATTCCCTGGCTAGATGGCTGGATTCATCACCTGGGCCAGATTGAGGCGCTGCCGGTGCCCCCTCGCCCCGGTGCAGTACCGGAAACCCACTACCTGTCGTTAACCCCTGGGCAGGTCTGTGTCTCGGGGCCAAGTCAGGTGCTTTGGGTGCGCCTCCAGGAGGGCACCGCTACCTGGATGGGGCGTCTTGACTGGCCGGTGGTGTCAGAGCTGGGCTGTTTCCCCATCGGTCACGGGATGTTCCTCGAAGCGGCGGGCAACATTCAGTTTTTTGCCCGCGACAGCTACACGGTCAGAAACCGGGTCGTTTTGGTCAAAGGGCTAGCCCAGCTGCATCGCTACCTGTTTGAACTGTTGGAGCAAATCGCCACAGCCCAGGAGGCTGAAACCGGGCAGCGGCTCCAGCAGCGGATCCAACTCAACCGGTTGGTTACCCAGCAGGTAGTAGAACGGCTGGCAGGGGTGCTCACCCCTGATCTGCCCCACGCCGAGGGGCAAGAGCCGCTGCTGGTGGCGGCGGGGGCGGTGGGTAAAGCCCTGGGGGTAACTATCAAGCCCCCCTCCAAAGGGGAAAACATGACCCGTCTGAAGGAACCGCTAGAGGCGGTAGCTCGGGCCTCGCAGCTGCAATTGCGACGGGTGCTGCTGCGGGGCGACTGGTGGCAGCAGGATAGCGGCCCGCTGCTGGCCTATACCCGCGTCGACCAGCGGCCCGTGGCGCTGCTGCCCCAGGGGGCGAAGCACTACCACCTGCTGCCGGGGGATGATCCCTCTCCTCAGCCGGTAACCGCCGCCCTGGCCGCCACCCTAGACCCGACCGCCTACGTGTTCTACCGCCCCCTGCCCGACCAGCCTACCGCCTGGAACCTGATGCGGTTTATGTTTCACCAGCAGGGGCGCGACTGGGCCGCCATTCTGGTGGCGGGGGTGGCCGCTACCCTGCTGGGCATGCTGATTCCCCAGGCCACCTCAGTGCTGGTGGATCAGGTGATTCCCTTTGGGGATACGCCCCGGCTGGGGCACCTGGGGCTGGGGCTGCTGGGGGCGGCCCTGGGAGCGACGAGCTTTCAGCTGGTGCAGGCGATTGCCACCCTCCGGGTCGAGACCGCCTCCGAGGCCGACCTGCAGGCGGCGGTGTGGGATCGGCTGCTGAAGCTGCGGCCCTCGTTCTTTCGCCAGTACGCCGTGGGCGATCTCAGCTCACGGGTATCGAGCATCAACGCTATCCGGCGCAAGCTCAGCGGGTCGGCCATTCAGGGCCTGTTTGCCGGCGCCTTCTCGCTGTTGAACCTGGGGCTGCTGGTGGTCTACAGCCCACCCCTGGCCGCGGTGGCGCTGGTGGTCGCCCTGGGGGTGATGGCGGTGACCGTCGTCTCGGGGATGATGCTGGTGCAGAAGTATCGTCCCCTGCTGGAAATTCAGGGACAGATTTATGGCCTGCTGGTGCAGCTGATCAACGGGGTGCCCAAGCTGCGCATTGCCGGGGCCGAACCCAGGGCCTTTGCCCAGTGGGGCCAGCGCTATAGCCAGCAGCTGCGGCTCACCCTCAGCACCCAGCAAATTGAAGACGCGGTGGATGTGTTTAACGCGGTGTTGCCGATTCTGACCACCCTGGTGCTGTTCTGGCTGGCGAGCCTGCTGGTGGGAGCCGACGGAACGGGACTCTCCACCGGTCAGTTTATTGCCTTTACGGTGGCCTTTGGCACCTTTATCGGCGGGGCGACCAGCCTCAGCAATACCCTGGTGTCGCTGCTGGATGTGGTGCCCCTGTGGCAGCGATCGCGGCCCATTCTCAACGCCGAACCCGAGGTTGACCTGACCAAGGCCGACCCGGGGGCGCTATCCGGGGCGCTGAGCCTGGATCGGGTCAGCTTTCGCTACCGCGACGACGGCCCGCTGATTCTCGATGATATTTGCGTTACCGCCCAGCCCGGCGAGTTCATTGCCCTGGTGGGGCCCTCCGGCTCCGGCAAATCGACCGTGATGCGGCTGCTGCTGGGGTTCGAGACCCCCCAGGCGGGCTCAATCTTCTACGATGGTCAGGATTTAATGGGTCTGGATCTGGTGGCGGTGCGTCGCCAGCTGGGGGTGGTGCTGCAAACCAGCCGCCTCAGCGCCGGGTCAATTTTTGAGAATATCTCCGGCGGGGCGCTAGTTTCCCTTGACGAAGCCTGGACCGCGGCGGAAAGGGCGGGGCTGGCCGCTGATTTACGGGCCATGCCGATGCAAATGCACACCGTGGTCAGCGAGGGGGGCGCTAACCTGTCTGGGGGCCAGCGTCAGCGCCTGCTGATTGCCCGTGCCATGGCCCGCCAGCCCCAAATTATGCTGATGGATGAGGCCACCAGCGCCCTCGACAACCGCACCCAGGCCATCGTTACCGACAGCCTGGCTCAGCTCAACGTTACCCGGGTGGTAATTGCCCACCGCCTCAGCACCATTCGCTACGCCGACCGCATTTACGTTATTGAGGCCGGTCGGGTGGTGCAGACGGGGAATTTTGAGGCCCTGGCGGCAGAGCCGGGGCTGTTTGCCCAGCTGATCCAACGGCAGATGGCCTAGGCCCACTGGCGAAAGAAGCTGGCCTCTTGCCAAACCGTAGCGGCTCGCTGTTCGATCTGGGCCAATGCTGCCGCTGGCAAGGGCTGAAACTCCCTGGCGGCCCGTAAATTTTCCTCTAGCTGGGCAAGGGTGTCGGCGGCCACGATGCAGCCCTGCACCTGGGGTTGAGACAGGCTGTAGCCCAGTGCCTCAGCCATGCCGGTTAGCGCACCGGGCTTAAACAAGCGACCATAGGCCGGCACTTTCATGGCGATGATGCCGGTGTTATGCCGCTGGGCCACGGGCAAAACGCGGGTAATAAAGGGCGACGGGGTGTGCTTATCCGCCGCGTTGATGGGGATTAAGGCGGTATCAAAGGGATAGCGCTCCAGCGCCTTGACAAAGATCTCCGGATTGTTGTGGCCCGTCACGCCGATGGCCCGAATCAGCCCCTGGGCCTTGGCCTCTTCCGCGGCCTTGATGGCGCCCTGGTTGGCATCTAGCAGAGTATCTAGGTCCCAATCGTAGGTGATGGCGTGGAACTGCCAAAGGTCAATATAGTCGGTACGCAACCGCTGGAGAGACTCATTGAGCTGCCGCCAGGCCCCCTCGCGATCGCGGTGGCTGGTCTTAGTGGCAATCACCACATCGGCTCGCACCGCCGGCAAAACCTGCCCCAGGCGCTCTTCACTGGGGCCGTAGTTGGCGGCGGTGTCAAAATAGCGAATGCCGCCGTCGTAGGCCCCCTCGATCAGGGCCATAGCCTCGGCTTCGGCCCCCGGTCGCGAGAGGGGCGAGGCCGAGCCACCCAGCCCCAAGCGCGTCATCGCCAGGGGAGCGCGTCCGAGTGATCGAGTGGCCAAGGGCAGGGATGAGGCCAGGGTAGGCGGCGACGGCAAGCTGGCTTCTAAGGCCGGAGACGCCGCCTGGAAAGTGCTGGAATTGGCCTTCGGAGCGGCAAAATATCGGGCCTGGCGGCAGGCAGCGCTGCCCAAAACGCCACCAGCAGTAGCCACGCTGGTAGCCAGAAATCGGCGGCGGGTGGGCTTTGAGGGGGGCATCAGAGCAGCCAAACTACGCGTCTTGCCCTACCTTAGCGCGCTCCGTCAGCCTTGGGGGTGCTGAGGATGCTTTCCTTGCCTGCGTTAGAGTAGGGCAACCCAGTACGGCGATTTCTTGAACAGAAGATCTCAATATAAACAGACTCTCGGGCTAGATTCCCGCCTGCACGGGAATGACGAGGTAAGTTCTGGGCTGGAAATCGTCTCACGTCTCACCGTCATTCCCGCATAAAGCCTACCCCCGTGAAGGCATGGGGCGAGAACCCATGACGAGTCTGCTGGCTGAGCAGGTATTGCATTGCAGCGCCAATCCCTAGTGCAGCGTAAAGCTTAATTTTTAGGGTCTTGTAGGGTGCATAGCGCTCAGGCGCGGCTCCGCCAACGCGAAGCAATGCACCGCAGAGAGGCTAGGTTGGCACCCCAGGCCAGAACGGCGAAACAGAACGGCCAAACCTGAATCATTAAGATAATCCTCTAAACCCCGACCGGGATACCGGGGTTTGTGGGAAGATAATAATAGTGCGTTTTGTTTTTTGTTGAGATTCTAGGAAGGTTTAGATATGGCACTGCAACTCGGAGACCAAGTCCCTAACTTTACCCAGCAGACCAGCGAGGGTGAGATTGATTTCTACAACTGGGCTGGGGATAGCTGGGTGGTGCTCTTTTCCCACCCCGCCGACTATACCCCTGTGTGCACCACTGAGTTGGGCAGCGTGGCCAAGCTCAAGCCTGAGTTTGACAAGCGTGGGGCCAAGGTGATCGCCCTCAGCATCGACAGTGCAGAGTCGCACCAGGGCTGGATTGGGGACATCAACGAAACCCAGGGCACCACGGTGAACTATCCGATCATCGCCGACGACGACAAGAAGGTGGCCGACCTCTACGGCATGATTCACCCCAACGCCAATGCCAAGGTCACCGTGCGCAGCGTGTTTGTGATTGACCCCAGCAAAAAGCTGCGACTGACCATTACCTATCCCCCCAGCACGGGCCGCAACTTTGCCGAAATTCTGCGGGTGATTGACTCTCTGCAGCTGACCGACAACTATAGCGTTGCCACCCCCGTAGACTGGAAGGATGGGGATGATGTGGTAGTAGTGCCCACCATTCCCACCGAAGAGGCCAAGCAGCGCTTTCCTAAGGGCGTGACCGAAATCAAGCCCTACCTGCGCATGACCCCCCAGCCCAATAAGTAAACCACTAAAAACCCCGGTTTCTTAAAGAAATCGGGGTTTTTATCAGCTAAACCCAGGGCTATTTCATTCTAAAAACGGTTTTGAGGGTATCTAGGCCAAATTTGCAGAGTCGTTCAGCCTGAGCAAGGATTCCGCTGATTCTAAAATTGCCTTTGAGGGCACCCAAGTAATGATTGTCGGCATCAAGGATGAGCTGACAGGTTTTTTGGGGTGCTAATTGCATCAAAGGCAAACACCACCTCCTGGAGCGCCAGTGGCTCGATGAACGCTGGCAACGCTTTGATTTCGTTCGTCTTGCGCTCTACCGGATAGGGTTCCAGAATTAGCCCCCGCTCCACCAGATCGGCACTCACCAACAGAATGGCGGGATGCGGGAGAGAGTCAGGATTGTCGCTCTCCAATTGATACGACCCGCGTAAGACTTTGCCATCCACCGCTAAAGTTTCACCGGCTAACGGTTCATTGCCCAAGAACCGGGCTAAGGCTGCTGAATACTGCTCACAGTCCAGCTTCAGCAGCACCCGGCGAATCGTGCTGTAGGAGGGAAGGCGGCCTTTGGGTGGGTTGAAGAGGTCAATCAACTCGTGCTGGTAGCACCTGAGCCCGTCGCCAATGGACAAAAATCCTCGATGACCTGCCGTCACCGCCAGGGTAAACAGTGCTAGGCATAGGGCCATATGATGTCGCTTCCCAGATGCCTTACGCCCATCCGGCAGGTCAGCGAAGGCTTCAAGGATCTTAAGTCTTTCAAGCCGCCCCTCAAGGCTAGGGTCTGTTTTAAAACTCCCTGGAACCCTTGATTTCTCGTACGAGAGAATGAGGCTTTGACTGGCTTTTAAAACACGCCCTAGGTTGCGGGCCAACAACAGGGGATTGCAAGGGGAGAGGCATCAGCCTTGAGGAAAAAGTGGATCAGCCTGAAACCCTAGCATATTCAACCTTCCTTAAGAATGAAATGGCCCTGAGCTAAACTAAGCCATCTCCCCTTAAGAGGCAGGTATTATTCGCTACCCATGAACAAGGATTGAATATCCGCTTGGTTAAAATCTTGCCAGTATTGAATTTTGCTGGATGA
>DAIUJR010000150.1:0-7116 GCA_036848635.1 Nodosilinea sp. CTOTU7336 | reverse complement strand
CTGGGTCTCTGGAGGCTTTCTCATTAAGCCTCTCCTGTTGCTGTGACTAATTACCTAGAAACTAACAAGACAAGCTTGAAAACAGCTCTCTTAAAAGACATAGATTTACTTTCCTTCTAAAGGAATAAATTTTTAGAGCGCGGCTGTTTGTTTAACCCGCGCCTCAATTCACCATCGTTCTCCTCCGGAGACGCTGTGCGAACAAAGCCTCGGTCAGCCAGCAACGTCACTGCACCTTCGGCGGTTGGGCAGGTTGGGCGTTTCGTAAAGGGCCGAGTATTCTCCACCCAGGCGGCGCTCTGGGGCATCGGAGGGGTCGGACAACAGCACCTCTGCCAGTTCGTCGGTGAGCGAGATCGTAGCCGGTCTGCCCCAATACATTTGGCTTTGATGCGTCACGCGGGGCGATGACGCACTCTACTAAACCTTTTGCAACTAAACCTTTTGCAGCACGAATAAGCTGCCCTGGTTGCCGCGCCCGACCCGTAGATTGTCGTCCAGGTAGGTGATTTCGAGCCAGCCCTGCTGCCGCTCGGCATTAATGGCGAAGTCAAAACCTTGAAGCAGGGAGAGTTTTGGGGTGGTCTGGAGTTTGTGAATAAATTGCGCCGGAGATTGATAGCCCAGGGGCTGTTGGAGCCCCACGATGCCTCGCTCAAAGCGAACATTTACCCGCCGAGTAGAGACTGGCTCTAGGCGGGCGGTAACGGCCACCAGCCCAGACAGCAGCGGTGGCCCAGCGACTTCGGCAATGTTGAAAATTTGATTATTGGCCAGTCGAATGGACTGATAAATGCTCCCCAGGGTGGCGAAGGGCACCCGGTCAATATTCAAAAGCTCTTGGCTGGTGGTGTACAGTAGCCGCCAGTCGCCCTCCAGCAATTCAGATGCATCGAGTGGAGCGGGGGTGGGGTTACGTTCCTCCAGGTAAGCGATCTCCGCCTGAATGGTCAGCCGATCCTCCGCGCTGGCGCTAAGACCCCGGTTGACCCGGGCCGTGGCCTCAATTAGCTTTGATTTACCCCGCATTGGCTGCCACGCTTAACCTCGATTACGTATAACCCGAAGGAAATGCCCGGCGTTCCTCTGGATGCCCAGCGGGGCCAGCGGCTTTAAACGGAAATCCATAGGAAGCAACACACTTGTCAATGGATTACCGTCTGTGCGGGAATAACCGCCATTGCCTTCCATCTTAATGAATGATCCAGGCTAATCGCATCATTAAGATGAAAACCAGAGGCTAACGCTGGGCTAAGCCCTGATCTCTCGGCTACAATAGAGCACCTGCGGTTCATGGCGCTTACTTAAATATGTCATCTAATAAGATTTACAACCCATCCCTGCGGCAGATTCCCCGCAACGCTAAAGCCCCGATTTTGCCCTCCTCTGGGGAGGCCTCGATCTTGTCGTGGCTAGAAAGCATTGGTCGGCTACGCACCCGCGAACCCATTGAGGTCATCCCTGAGGAAGCCGAAAACGAGGAAATTTCTGACCTGATGGGTAATGACGATAGCTTTGAGGAGGAGGATGACAGCGATCTCGCCCTCGATGACGATGATGATTAGCGGTCGACAGGCGGCAATCATTAACTCTTATTAAACTTTGGGCTCTATTGTGAGATTATTCACTTAGACTTCCTGACTATTTCCGGGCATTCCTGGAAATAGGGTGTAGTCAATTGGAAGAACATCCAGTAGACTCCTGGGGTGTGTGGTGTGACAACGTTGAGGATACGTTTGTGGATGCGAAGTTTTCGGCATCAAATCGGCTGAGCCTAAACGGTATGGCCCTCCTATGGGTTCTAGGCATTGGGTTAAGTGCGGCGGCGGTGAGTTTGGATATCGCTCTTGGTCATCCCTTTACCCTTAGTGAATCTCTCTCCATACCGTTGCTAACGGCCGCTTTGGTCAGTGGGCTGGTGGGTTTTTGGGCGGTGCCCCTGCTCCGAACCCTAAAGACCGGGCAGTTTATCCGTGAGGAAGGCCCTGAGGGACACCTGAAAAAAGCCGGAACGCCAACTATGGGGGGTGCGTTTTTTGTGCCGGTGGCGGTGGTCATTGCCCTGGTGGCGACCCGATTCTCTGGGGATGTGGTGGCGGTTTCAGCCCTGACCCTGGCCTACGGAGCAATTGGCTGGGTGGATGACTGGAAAGTAGTTCAGCGGCGGTCAAACCAGGGAATTTCCCCTCAGGCCAAGCTGGTTTTGCAAGTGGCCGTAGCTATGCTGTTTTGCCTTTGGGTGCTGAGTCATCAGCCGGTGACGATTACCACCGTGGCGCTGCCGCTGGGGCTAACCCTGCCCTTGGGGTTGTTATTCTGGCCCCTGGCGGGGTTTGTGCTGGTGGCCGAGAGCAACGCCACTAACCTCACCGATGGTCTAGATGGTTTGATGGGAGGCACCGGAGCGATCTCGTTCTTTGGCCTGGCGGCGGTTACGTCGTCGAGTCATCCTAATCTAATGATATTTTGTGCGGCCATGGCTGGGGCCTGCCTGGGCTTTTTGCTCCACAACCACAACCCAGCCCGGGTATTTATGGGCGATACCGGCTCTTTGGCCCTGGGCGGTGCCCTGGGCGCAGTGGGGATTATGAGTGGCAACCTCTTCGCGCTGCTGATTTTGACCCTGCTGTTTTTTGCCGAAACCCTTTCGGTGATTATTCAGGTGGGCTACTACAAAGCCACCAAGGGCCCGGATGGGGTCGGCAAGCGCTTCTTCAAGATGGCTCCTTTGCATCACCATTTTGAGCTCTCTGGCTGGTCAGAAATTCAGGTGGTGGCTATCGCCTACGGGGTCGTGGCGCTGCTGGCGGGGGTAGCGTTTAACCTGGTTTAGGCCATCCCCGGCAGCAGTAACCAATTGGCATTCCAGCGTCATTCTCGATTCCCGCATAGGCAAAAATTCTCAGCGAGTCTGGCGACGGAGACGGTATCTGAGCCCAACCCAGGTCTCCCATCCAGTCATTCGATGATCGTGACCTTAGCGTTAATTTTGCTGGACTGAACTATGGAAACTCCCAATTTACGGCCTTTGGGAGTTCCGCCTAATGCCTGGTGGGTCAACGATGAAGTTGCCGATATCAGCCGAAAGTCGTTGCCCGACCAGATTGTTACCCTAACTACCGAAACCAAGCAGCTACGGCTGGATGTCAGCAAGACCGCCTGCCTGGTGGTGGACATGCAGAATGATTTTTGCCACCCCGACGGCTGGCTGGCCAGTATTGGGGTCGATGTCACCCCCGCCCGCGCCCCGATTCCAGTTTTACAGGGGCTTTTGCCCCGGCTGAGGGCGGCTGCCGTGCCGGTGATTTGGGTAAACTGGGGCAATCGGCCTGACCTATTGAATGTCAGTGCCGGGCTCCGGCATGTCTACAATCCCACCGGAGTTGGCGTGGGCTTAGGGGATGCCCTGCCCGCCAATGGTGCGCCAGTGCTGACCCAGGGCAGCTGGGCGGCGGCGGTGGTCGATGAGCTAGCGCCGCATCCGGCGGATGTCTGTGTGGATAAATATCGCATGAGCGGCTTTTGGGATACCCCTCTCGACAGCATTCTGCGTAACCTGGGCAGAACTACACTGCTGTTTGCCGGGGTTAACATCGACCAGTGCGTGATGGCTACGCTACAGGATGCCAACTTTTTGGGCTACGACTGTATTTTGCTGCGCGACGGTAGCGCCACCACGTCCCCGGACTATTGTTTTCAAGCCACAATTTATAATGTCAACCAGTGCTTTGGGTTTGTTACCCAGGCGGCCCAGGTGGCCACAGCCCTGGCCCAGCCCTGAAATTTTCTTGACTAAACCTGGTTCAATTGCTCTAATTTGAACTAACCTTGGGCAGACTATTTTTCCTCTGCACTCACTGTTAGTAAACCCAGCCGGTATTGTCTATGAATGCCCCCTACTCGTCCGATCCATCGCTTCAACCGTCGGTAGCCCCTGAGCGGCCCCAGAACCCTCGCCAAGCGCCATCGGTGCCAATTTCGGTTTACCGCGAACTGGCCACTGAGCTGAAGGCGACCCAGGCGATGGTCGATTCATTGACCCACCAAAACCAGCAGCTGAATCAGCAAAATCTGGTGCTGCGGCAGGAAATGGTGAAGTTTGCCGATTCAGCGGCCCAGCTTCGTCAGTCGGTGGAAAGCAGCCACCTGTGGTTTGCCGATACGGCTAATCAGCTCAAGCAATCCCTAGAAGCCGGAATGCCGGTGGCGATGCCCGCGGCCATGCCTCCCCTGACGGTACCCATGGCGGTGGCCAGAACCGGTGTTGCAGACGCAGTGGCCACCCCTGCGTCTGCCCCGACGGAGGAGTGGTCTGAGCCAGTAACAACGGGAGGCTCGGGGTTAGCTAGCCAGTTTGTCCAGATGATCAAGCCGAAGCCTGCCCAAAGTTCTAAGGCGGCCCCTAAAGCGGCCCCTAAGGCCCAGGCTAAGCGCCAGCCGCCCCAGCCGCAGCCCCCTCAGCGGCTTTATACCGAAGAGCAGCTCGAGCCGTCGCGCTCCAGCCAGATTAGCAACAAAACCTCTGATTTGAGCGGTTTGTGGTTAGCCACCACCATTGTGCTGATTGTGGTCAGCGCCTTTGGGGCCGGATTTTTGATCATGAAACCCCTGCTCAACAACTCCCGTTAGGCGATTTCCGAAAAAGAAGATACCCAATATAAACAGACTCGCGGGCTGGTGTTGCTGAATTGAGGCCTGAATTTGGGGTAAGGGCAACCGGCCGTTTACCCCTACGGGGGACGTTCAAGGCTTGATTCATACCGTATTCAGCAACACCCTCGGGCTGGATTTCCGCCGCGGCGGGAATGACGGGGTAAGTTCTTGGTTGGAAATCTCCTCAGGAGGGTGGTGGTAACGATGGATCCGGCTCTACTCACCCCACCCCTTTGCAGGGTCAGGGGCTGGGTGGGAATGCAGGTGCCAGGCCCTTTACCCTGCTGTCTTCACACTCTTTGGGGATAGCTCCTCTGGGGAGACCGTTGTCCCCTTTGAAGTTAATGTCGGTATGGCCGTTGAGGTAACAGGCAATACAGTATTGTAAGGGTTAAGCTCGATAGACATAGGACATGGGTCGGCGAGATCCTCAGTGACAATTGCTAACGCAACTTGGGTTTAGGTATGAAGAAGATAGAAGCCATTATTCGCCCCTTTAAGCTAGACGAAGTCAAAATCGCGCTGGTTAATGCGGGTATCGTTGGGATGACTGTTTCAGAGGTGCGTGGGTTTGGTCGTCAAAAGGGCCAGACGGAGCGCTATCGGGGCTCGGAGTACACCGTCGAGTTTTTGCAAAAGCTGAAGATTGAGATCGTGGTAGAAGACGCCCAGGTTGATACCGTGGTAGACAAAATCATTTCCGCCGCCCGCACCGGCGAAATCGGCGACGGTAAGATCTTCGTGAGCCCGGTGAACGAAATTATTCGCATTCGCACGGGCGAAAAGAATACCGAGGCGGTCTAGGCCAGGGATTTTCCCGAGTGTTTGAGGTTAAGACGCAGCCCAGGGCTGCGTCTTCTTTTTTGAGTTCTATTAACCTCAGTTAACCTCGGTTTGAGAGCAGCCTGTGGCGCGGGGAAATGGGTATGCCTTCCTCTGCTGACCGAGGCTTATCCAGTTGTCTTGACCGGCAGGGCGACTTTTTCGGTTAAATTCAGCGAATCACCAGACTATAGTGAAACGTATTGATGCGAAAGACCCAGCCGCCACCCAGGTAGCGGTTTTGCTAGAGGGGCTGGGCCAGTTTGGGGTGAATTTAGGCCTAGAGCGCATGGTGCGCCTGCTCCAGGCGATGGGCAACCCCCAGCAGCGGGTGCCGATCATCCATGTGGCGGGCACCAATGGTAAAGGTTCGGTCTGTGCCTACCTAGCTTCGGTGTTAACCCAGGCTGGCTATCGGGTGGGGCGATATACCTCGCCCCACCTGGTGACCTGGGCTGAGCGCATCACCATCAATGAGGTGCCGATTTCGGCGGAGATTTTGCTCCAGCGGCTTCAGCAGGCACTGAGCCAGCTTGACCCAGCCCGGCCTTCCCCGACCCAGTTTGAGGTGATTACCGCCGCCGCCTGGCTACACTTTGCCGAAACAGCGGTGGATGTGGCGGTGATGGAAGTGGGCTTAGGGGGGCGACTGGATGCTACCAACGTGGTTGAAGCGCCCCTGGTGAGTATTATTACTTCCCTTAGTCGCGACCACTGGCAAGTTCTCGGGTCTACCCTGGGGGAGATTGCGGGGGAAAAGGCCGGGATTCTCAAGCCCGGTAGACCGGCGGTGATTGGCCCCCTGCCGCCGGCAGCGGAAACCGTGGTCAAAGCCCGTCTGACCGACCTCAGCTGCCCAGCGGTGTGGCCTACCCCAGCCGTTGCCACCGACACGGGATGGGCCTGCTACGGCGAGGGGAATGAGACGCTGACCTACCCGCTACCCTTTCCGGGCGAACACCAGCTGAGTAATTCAGCGGTCGCCATAGCGGCCCTATATCGCCTGCGAGAGCAGGGCTGGGATATCCCAGCCGCGGCGATTGTCCACGGCATGGCCCAGGCCAAATGGCCAGGACGACTCCAGTGGGTAACCTGGCCAGATGCCGCCGGGCAACCCCAGCCTTTACTCATTGACGGTGCCCACAACCCAGCGGCGGCTGAGGCGCTGCGGTCTTATGTCGATACCTGGCTGAGGGCTAACAAAACCACGGCAGATCGATGCCCACCCGTACTCTGGCTGATGGGGATGCTGTCGACCAAAGACCATCGGGAGATTTTTGCGGCCCTACTGCGACCTGGGGACTATCTGCATCTGGTGCCGGTACCGGGGCATGCATCAGCGCCGCCGGGTGACCTGGCCGCGATCGCCCAGGCCGTCTGTCCAGAGCTGGTCCAGTGTCAGCCCCATGCCTCGCTGACTGAAGGGCTGGGCGCGATCGCCGCCGTCCCTGTTCCGCTCAAAGTTCTCTGCGGTTCCCTGTATTTGGTAGGCGACTTTTTTGCCCAGACTTCTCGATCGATAAAGTCTTAGTCCTGCCTCATTGCCAAGCTCCCCTCGCGGCAGGAGTCCCAGCCGCTCGTTGACCTGTGCAAAATCGCACCAACTTCGGCACCTGATTCGCGCCAACTTCGGCAGGTGAA
>DAIUJR010000149.1:0-7122 GCA_036848635.1 Nodosilinea sp. CTOTU7336 | reverse complement strand
GTTCGAGGGCTGGGAAGTTGATGAACTCGGCGACTTCGTACTCAATGTCTTGGAGAGGGAAATCGCTAGGGTCAAACCCTCCTGACCCCAAGGGCTGAGCGGGTTCTGCACCCTGCCGCAGGACTTGGGCAAACTGGGCATAGTCGCCACCCAACTGATCTAAAATATCAGCGGTGACACTAGCGAATGATCGCAGCCCCTGCAACTCTTCTGCCACCTGCACACTGGGGTCGGTGAGAAAGGCGCGAAAATCTTCCGTAGAGACCTGGTTCCAGCGTCGCTCGACCGCAGCGGAGACGCTGTTGACCACATCGATGGTGTCTACCGGGGGCAAAAACGTTAGCAAGACCGACCTGACGCCAGGGGCAAAGTCGTACTGCACCAGGTCTTGGGTCTCTAGGGGTACTTGGTCTAGCTCGTCAGACTCGGCCTGCTCAGCGGCATCTTGAACTGCCTGCTCTAGGTCACTGGTAGGCTGCCCTGGCAAGCGCTGCAACAACCCACTCAAAAATACCTCTGCCACCGGCAGGGGCGATGTCACCTCAGAGAGCATGGCATCGCGAATCAGCCGCACTACCGGCAGGGTAATCACCGGGGCCGCCGCTAGCAGCATAATCAGCCGCTGCGCCTCGGGAGAGGCCAGCTCTAGAAACCGCTCAACCCGTTCGTTTGCCAGGGTGTTGAGCGCCTGGTTGAGGGCAGCAGCGGGGTCGGTGTCTGGGGCAGCGGTCAGTAGTTGCTGAGCACGGTCTTGGGCAATGTCTTCGTAGGATCTGGAACGGGGTACGGTGCCGCCCTGGAGGGGCAGCAAAAAGCCGGGGGTGACCTGACGGCGATCGCCCGCTACCATCAAGCTCCACCGGGCCAGGTCATGCGCATTGCTGGTGACCACCGGCAGCGAAGTGCGCTGGCCCAAATCGTCGGACTCGTCGCGCTCTTGCAGCTGCACCTTAAGCCACTGGTTGGCTCCGCCATAGACATCATTGCCCAGGGCCACGGCGGTGCCTCGCCCCAGGGCCGTGCGCTTCCACATCCAGCCGGGCAGCACCTGCCAGACCATGGTCGGCATCATTGCCCCCCAGCTGTGGAGCATGGGCAGCAGGGTGCCATCCCACCAGTAGGGGCCAGCACAGTCGCTTAGCACTACGGCAATGCGCTGGCCCTGCTGGTCAATGAGCTCGCTGGGGCGGTGGCCGGGCCGCTGGGGGTTAGAGACCAGCAGTACCGGTTCCTCTGGTGGTTTGGCCTCGGGGTAAACTGCCAGGTCAAACACTTGCACATTCCAAAACACGCCGTAGCGCTTCAAAATGCGCACCACATCTTTGGCTAGGCGCTGCCAGATATGCATCGACGACCCGCGATCAATCACCAAAATAATGTCGAAGTAGGGCCGTTGCTCAGACTGTAGCACTGGCAAAACCAGGCGTGTACGGGCAATGTTTTCGACGGTGGCAGGCTCGTCGAGCCGTCTGCCGACACCGGCATCTACCTTTTGCAGCAGGGGTCGCAGCGCTCGAATAATCGCCAGCGCATCGGTCAGCATGGGTGGGTCGGCCAACCACACAGGCAGGGTTTTAGGCGGCAGTACCCCAGTCTGGGGGGTGGGGGCCGCAATGTTGACCTGGGGGGTACTCGGCGGGGGTAGTGAGGGCGGTTCTAGCTCGGGTAGCTCTCCGCCTAGATCTACAGACGGCAGCGGAGCCTGAGGAGGCCGTTTGGTTTTAACGACGCCAGGGCTAGCCACCTCCATTTTGGTAGCTAGCCAAAGGGTCTCGGCAATTTCAACGCTGGTAAACTCCCGGTCTTCTGCCAGCAGTTTGACTAGCTTGCTGACACCATCAGTAGATGCTCCTGTGGCCCCAGCACCGCTCATTAGTCGGCCTCGCTCAGACGGCGGAACAGGAGATTTTGCAGGCGTGCCATTTCAACGTCGTTGGGGGCCTCATCGCGGGACATGAAGTAAATAGCGTTGAGAAGCTGATCGGTGGCGCGATCAGTTTTGTTCTCTTTGTCTAGAAACTGGCCGATGAGGTTTGTAAGGTTGGCTTCGGCATCCGTCCAACCGGTTGGGTCGGCGGTGGCAAAGTGCGATCGCACAATGGGCAGCAATGACTCTGGGGTGGGGTTGGGCATCTTGACCCGCAGGCAGCGGCGGTAAAACGCGGGCGGAAATTCGCGCTCCCCATTGCTGGTCATAATCACGATAGGAAATTCGCAGCACTTAACCAGTCCATTAGTGATCAGTGCCGTCAGGTCGCGGTCGGCGGTTCGGACTTTAACAGTGAGGTCTGGCCCCTCACCGCCCCGTTGGCGCTTGCGGCGAACCAGCTCAGGGATTTCAAACTTGCCTTCTTCAAACAGGTTGAGTAAGTCGTTGGGTAAGTTCAGATCGCTTTTATCAATTTCGTCGATTAGCAAGACCCGAGGCAGCAGGGATGGTAGAAACGCCGTACCCACCGGGCCAAGTTGAATGTAATCACCCAGACTCCCTTCTTCTGGCGCTGATTCTAATGCTTCTTCTGGCGCTGGCTGAGGGGTACTTTGGCGGGTTTTATCGAGCTGGGCATCTTGCAGGCGAGCGATCGCATCGTAGCGATACTCGGCATCTACTAGGTTGGCGCGGGCCGTAATGGGCCAGGTGAGCACTGGGCCAAGTTGGAGCTCGTAGGCAATGGCATAGGCCAGGGAGGTTTTGCCCGCCCCCGGCACCCCCGTCACCAGCAGCGGTCGCCGCAGGTGAATGGCGGCATTAACCGCATCGACAATATCTGACTGGCCCTTGTCGTTGATCTGTACCCGAAAGCTGTTCCCCCGCTGCACTGATCGTCCATCTTTTGCCGCCAGGCGAAGCAGCGTTTGCCAATACTGCTGATCTGTTGCCGCATCCACTTCGCCCCGTGGCAAAAATTGTCGCCAGGGGGGCGGCTCTGGGGGCTGGGTTAGCGCCTGAGGCTGATCGACATTTCCGCGAAAATATTTCCAAGACATAGGAGGCAAAGCGAGGAACTAAGAGGCAACGAGCAGGTCTTCTTCACGGCGGGGGTCGGGCAGCTGAGGCAGGCGATCAGGCCGATCACAAAGAAGTCTAATGGGTTTTGCCGTTGGCGACTGCATCCGTTGTAGTCGCCAACATCTAGCCATATCGGCAAAGTTAGTCAAACGGCAAGTGGTCAACAGAGCATCGAACTCAGCCTCTAGGGTATTGATATCGCCACTGGCGACATCCGATGACCAAAGAGCAATAGGAATTGCCGCATCAATAATCTCATAGAGTAGATCGGCACGTTTGACGGGGTCGGAAGGTAACTGGCCTAAAAACTTCAGCCCCAGAGCATCTAAGTCTTTGAGCAAGGCTTGCAGGGCACCTCGTTCTTCAGAATAGGTTTCTTGTCGGCAAAGCTGATTGTAGATGGCTTGGGTGTCGGCACAGGCTTCGAGCTGCTGCCACCGGCGAGCCAAGGTTTGCTGAATCTGGCGATCGCGAATGCGCTCTAGCGATCGCACCAAAAACCTACGGTGGGTGCCTAGGGCCACCTCTTTACCACGCTTGTCTTTTGCGAGCCAGCCAGTGGCGATGTCTTGGTCTAAATAGTTACAGGGCAAGAAGATCTCTAGGGTAACTTCTCCATCGTCGCTGGCATCGGCCTCTAGGGCGGCTTCGGCCTGGTGAATCCAGCCGGAGATACGATCTACCGCCTCAGCTATCGAACAGGTGTCAGGGCTTGCACCAAAGCCAATGGGCTTCTCAACGCCGGTAACACGCAACTCTGAATACACGTTGACATCGTCCCCAAGCTCTTCAAGGGCAACTAGCAGGTACGCGTGACGAACGATGTTTTGGTCGGTAGCAGGTGCAGGGGGCGGCACGTTGAATTGTGCGGCGATGCGATCACGCCAAGCCTCTAGCTCGCTTAGGTCTCGGTCATTGTTCTCACTAGAGCGGCGCAGTTCTGCGATCGCGCCCTCTACAAAACGCACGGCCAAGGTAGGAAAATCGTATTTTGCCAGTAGAGCTTGAAGATCACTGAGGCTGTTCAGGGGCGGCCGATCAGGTCGCAATTCTTCAAAGCTGCGACCGTAGGTCGCTAAAAAGCCCTGCCGACAGGCAATTTGCAGATAAAGAGCATCGTCCGCTTCAAGCCCGTCAAACAAGTCGTTCCAGTCAGTTTCGTTTAAATTGCCAGGACGGTTAACCAGAGACTGCGGCTGTAGCCGAGCAATTAAAGCAGCTTCTTCCTGCGGATTAGTCAGGCAAAATTGCTTAAAAAGCTCATCTAGTCTTGTCTCTGCCCTGGCCCACTTCAACAGGTTGAAGACCACTGTACTCAGTTTTGCTTGGGGGGCAATGTCTGCCAGCGACATGTCCAGAGCTTCATCGACGAACAGTTCTAGTTCGGCGTAACCGGTGTAGACCTTTTGCAAAGTCAACCGAAACATTTGTCGCTGCTCGTTATTCCAATCGATCACGACTTACTTCTCTGGTGGAATCACAAACCCGATCAAGACCGTATAGGTAATCAGCGCCAGCGACCCATACAGCGGCCTATACCAGTCAAAGGAAACGGCAAAGGGGCCACCAGCAGCAAACACCCAGACGACAAATGCCCCGCAGGCCAGCCAAATCTGCGTCCAGGCGGTGCGCTTGCCAGGTTCTTTGGTCTGGCGGCGCAGCCAAAGGAAGGTGAAAACTAGGCCAATCACAAAGAACAGCCACAGCAGCCCTGTTTGAGGAATGTCGTCGCCGCCGCTCTGGATGATGCCGCTGACCGCCAGCCAGTACCCAACGCCTTCGGTGGGGATGTATTTCAGCAACCGACTCGCGTAGTCATCAGGCGGCACATTGGGCGCTGCCCCGCTCTGTAACTGCTCTGAAACAATACGACGACCCATGGTCTACTCTTACCTGCTTACAAAAACGCTGCTATTTGCGGATAGATGGCACTCATTAAGATGCCCTCTCGCAGGCTGCCAAAGCTAGTTTGCATGGCTTTGTGATGCAGCGCCACCAGGTTCCAGTCGTCGTCAAAGCAAGGTGACCCGCTCGACCCCTGTTTGGTTGGGTTGACATACAGCACCAGCCCCCGCTGCTCATTGGTTTTCACCACTCCGTTGTTGCTGAGAGACACCTTCAGCGCCTCGCCCTCGGGATGCTGGAGCATATGGAGGGGCGATCGCGGCTGGAGTTGGGCCGTCGAGCTCAATGGCACAGGTTTGATAGCAAAATTTTCACCAGGGCTAAGCCGAATCAATGCATAGTCGAGTTCGGCAATGGGGCTAGCCGCCACCACAGGCATCTGCCGCGCCACCGTCAGTTGCTGAGTGCGGCGCGGCTCTCCAAAGGGGGTGCTGACGTAACCGAACTCAAACTGGGCCGTTTGGGCCAGCGCATTTAAGTCAGCTCCGGCCTCGCGGCTGATTACGTGGTAGTTAGTCAGCACCAGGTCTGGGGCGATTAGCACGCCGGTGCCGCTCTCCCCAGCGGGGCGATCGCTGAAGGTAATTTTGCACACGGCATTGGCCAGCCCCAGACCCTCTTGCAACTTGCCAACATCGGCTTCAAAGGTAAACTGCTGGGGCAAAAACCCCTCCAGCTCTTCAGAACGAATGTCGATATCCCAGGTGCTGGGGTCTAAATCTAGAGATAGCTCGCGGGTTACACCGTCGGGCGGGTTCAGCACCAGCCGCTGCCGCAGCACCAACCGACAAAATTGCTGAATATCAGGTCGATTTTCGGTATCCGCAGCCAAAGCCAGGATTAGGTCGTCGATGTAGCCCTTGGCGATCGCCCACTTAATTAGTTCAAAGATCACCTTGTCGTGCTTACCATCCCCCGCCACCACCGCCAGGTTTTGGTTCAGCCCATCATCTACAAAAATTTCTAGACTGCCTCGGTCTGGATAGGCCGACTGGATAGCTTCACGCAACGCTTTGCGGTCATCCTTAGAAAGCTCTAGCATTTACGCAACATCCTGGGCCGTCTCATGGGCAACTCGGTTAAAAGCTACTATTCTCTTCACCGTCAACCCTTCTATTCCCGACGATGTGCCCTACTTTAACCAGGTTTTTGCCCAATCGAGCAAAATGAACGGTTATTTTCGCTTTTTACTCAAAACGCGATCGCCTAACGGCGAAGAGGGAAGCATGCCCCCATCCCCTAAAAAAAGGGCAAGAGGGAAAAAGGGTAAAGGGCAAGGGCTAGTCGGTAAGCGACTGAAGAGCCCTGGGGGCCGAACACACAACCCGAAAACCGACATCGGTGCTGCGGGCGTCGGGCTCGTCGCTGTCGCAGTACGCGGAGCGGCAGTACCCCGGATCGTAGGTCCAAGAGCCGCCGCGACTAACTCGTCGATCTAAATTGCCACCCTTTACCCAAGCACTGCCATCAGTAGGCGCACCTTCATAGCTGTCATGCCAGTGGTCTTGGCACCATTCCCACACGTTGCCATGCATGTCAAAGAGACCCCACCGATTAGCCGGATAGGTGCCCACTGCGGTAGTTTGGCCAACACTCCTCTTATAGTTAGCCAGTTCGGTAGTTAGCTGGTCGCCAAAGTGATAGGCCGTGGTTGTCTCAGCCCGGCAGGCATATTCCCACTGGGCCTCGCTGGGCAGGAGGTAGTTTTTTTGAGTTTTGGCCGCCAGTCGCTGGCAAAACTCCGTTGCCTGGTGACAGTTCACCTGCTCCACTGGCAAGTCATCCCCCTTGAATCTTGAGGGGGCAGGCTTGAGGTCAGTCTTCACCCGGTCGTAGCCTGCCACTACCCGCCATTGGGCCTGGGTCACTGGGTAGCGACCGATCAAAAACGGGGGCACCTTCACCAGGCGCTGGGGGCGCTCATTATCGCGGCTCTCCGATTCACCCGCTGGGGCACCCATCATAAATTCCCCGCCGGGTATCAGCATCAACGTCAGCGAAATCCCATTGCCTAAGTCTTCGGCATAGGCTTTGTTGGTGCGCTTGTAGAGACGCAGGGTGAGGTTGTCGAGTGAGGTCGCCATGCTGTTGCCGTAGAGCTAGCTGTGTTGTTAGTGATTATGGCTCAGCACCTGCCAAGAAGCAGAACGGCTAGCTGCCCGCGCCGCAACCCCTCCGCATCCACACCTCTTGCGAAAACCCTCTCT
>DAIUJR010000148.1:0-7263 GCA_036848635.1 Nodosilinea sp. CTOTU7336 | reverse complement strand
CGGTAGCGCCCGGTGCGATCGCCGCTCTGCAAAATCGACTCGGCATTGTCGAGCAGCACCAGGCAGCGCGACTGGCGCAGGTAGTGCAGCAACCGCCCCAGCCGCCCCTCTAGGGTAGTCGGCAAATCTCGCTCCTGCTGCCGCGAGAGCACCTGAATCAGATCGGCCAGCAGGTCTTCGGGCGGCGGGGCGTTGCGCAGCGATCGCCAGAGGATGTGGGTGAAGGTGTTGGGGGAGTGGGGGAGTGATGGAATGGCTCCATCACTCCCCCACTCCCCCGCTATCTCCCGCGCCAGCCGCACCGACAGCGCCGTCTTACCGATACCGCCCATGCCCAGCAGCGTGATCAGGCGGCAGCGGTCTTCGCTCACCCAGCGCCGCAGGGTGTCTAGCTCGCTCTGGCGACCGTAAAAAATCGCGTCGTCGGGGGCGCTGCCCCAGTCAACTAAGACTGACCATGATTCAGGCGATGCCGTCGAGTTAATCCCCTCCGGCAATCCGTTCTGGACAGGGCTAATTCCCTCGAGTTCAACCTCTGCTACAGTCTGCCAGTCCAGCCCCAGTACTTCGCAGTACGCCCTAAAGGCTTCAGCATTGATCGAAACCTTCCCCGCCAAAAAGCGCTTCCATGTTCCTTCAGAAATGCCCGCCGCCAGTACTCCCGCCGACTCCCAATCGGTACCCAAAAGCTGACTGGCCGCCTGCATCCAGCGAAAATCACTGGCAGCCCAGCCTTGCTTTAATCTGGCCTGCCTAATTTGAACCCGCCCCGAGGAAGACGCCTTGAGGGTAATCACAATTCGTTTACATCGAGTGCGCTACACCTGTTAATGCACACTACAAAGGCATCTACTAACCTGTCAATCGAAAATAAGCGATATAAACAGCGTTTAAACGAAGTATTCCGATAGATGTGCTTGTTCTGAATGGCCTTTAGTAATCCCATTCGTCCCTTTGCTCGCGAATGAACTGGTAGGCCTCTTCTGAGGTGACAAAGCGACTAGGGGCTGAGCCAATCAGACCTTAAACTGGCGGAGCTGCCCTGGAGTGTGGTCTTTCGCAAGGTCACCCATGGCTTTCGCTCTAACTAGGGCGCAGCGGTGTTCGCCCAGGTGCGCTTGCTGGAGAACACCGCTCGGCAACAGGGCATCTCTGCCTTTGAGGCCATTTCTCGCGCGTTTACCTCACACTAATCTGATTGGCTACTGAGTTGAGCGATTACGACTATTCAATGCAACGGTTAGTCATCGCGTAGACCCCAGAGTAGCTATGGCCCGTCAAAAGGTACGCAAACATCAGAGTAGAGACGTTCTACCAGTTCCGGTAGAAGAACCTTGGGAGCTTCGGCCACAATCGCGCCCTCATGACAACCGCTGGTGCCCTGGGCCTGGGATCTGAGAATTCTCCATTAAGTCGTTTTTATTCATGACTCATTCACGACTTAATAACGACTCCATTTGAATTTCGATAAAAACCATCACTGTTTTGATGGGTTCGGATCATTAGGTCACTTTTATTCACGACTTGATAACGACTTAATAACGACTCTAAAGAGTCTGACAGGAGGAACTGCTGAGAATGGTGGGCTCATTCACGACTTAACAACGACTTGATCACGACTTGCGCTATCCGGCCCCTCTATCGGTGCCTTCCTTCGAGCAGCAGGGTGAGCGGCCCTGGGGGCTACGCCACTTCACTTCGTTTCGTGGCTTCGCGTTTCACACACCACGCCCAGCCTTGGGGTAGGGGAATGCCAGAATGCAGCTATATCAAGGCTTTCAGTCGTTGCAGGTCATGCTTGGTCGTTTACGAGTCATCGTCGAATCCCTGAAAACCCTTATGGATAAAAGGTTTAGCGCTTCATTGTCCTTGAATAAAGCTAATCTTGTCCCGAGAAGGCCTCGGCAAATTGCCTGAGACGAGAGCCTTACTGGCTACCGCAAGTGGCCACGCTAACCAAAACCAAACCACAGCCCTCACTTGCTTACCCAGCAAGGCTTTTCAAAATCTTGCCAAGCTCTTGGCGGACTGTGCGAATGGTTCGGGAGCGTAGCCCTCCTGGGCGTAGCCACCCCCGCCAATGAGGTGCTGCGCCATTTAATGCCCGGTGACGCCCAGGGACTCAGGGGCAGCTGTGCCATGGCGAGAAAAGGCGGCAAATGGTGTCATGAACGGACAAAACAAAACCCTCAGAGCAGCGGTAGTCCACAGGCGCGTATTTGCATATACCGCAGATATGCGACCGTGCTTTGGTTACCCTATCGCCTGCTGCCGCGCACCTCGACCAGCGGCTGTATCCAACAAAGACCTCAGCCCCGAGAAGAAGCCAGCGATCGCTCGCCCTACATTTCCCGGAGCTGTGCGCCCTACTGATGAATCGGTATTATGTCGGCGATCACAAACACCGGCCTATGAACAATTAACGGCAACTTGCCTGGGCACCCTAGCCTGGGGTAAGTCATGTCCTGAAACCGCACTCACCCCTCGAATCGACAAGGAAAAACGCGCTATGCCCCTGAAATGGTCAGAAATTGACTACAAGGCTGCACAGATTTTTCATATTTGGCGTGGGGCTGGAGACTTGGAGTGGGCCGAAACGGCGTGGGGGTTTCTGGCCAAAGCTGGCTTAACCGATGACTCTGGCGGTTTAGAGTCTTGTAAGACACTCGTTCGACTGCTGTACTTAGCGGAGTACTACTACACCGCCTGCACCTTGTATCTCGATGAGGAAGTAGAAACTGATCTGAATGCCTGGGCGGAGGATCTGGGTATTTCGGGGGTGCGGCTGGGGCAGTTGATCGGCCCAGACTTTACCTTTGGCAGCAATGAAGATAGCTCGACACTGTACCAAGAGGCGCTGGAATACCTGATGGCTGAGCTAGGGGGTGAGGTCGAAAAAGCTCTGTTGAACGGCTATGGCGGTAAAGGGAAGTTGTTCGTGGCACTGTGCCGTACCAGCATGGCTGGAGAATATTGCGATCCTGAGCACCCTGACTACAAGACCGATAACCAGGTACTCAGCGAAAATTCGCTTAGCTATATGGCTTTTTTAGGCTGATGAGATGTCGCGTTAGGCCACCTCACCCTAGGCATGCAGATAACGCTGAAAGCCAATAAAAATCTCACTGATGATCCCTACACTGCCCAATTCACCCACAGCATCATTCAGGCTGCGGCATCGCAGTTCTAGCAAGTGTGGCAGCTTATATTGGTTAAGTTTACTGACTCCGGCATGGATGTGTTGGTCGAGCACAAAGTCTAGAAACTCCTGCTGCTTGGCGTCGTACTCGGCAAAAACGCGGCCTTTGCGGGCGGCGACTCGATTATGGTGCCCTGGTCGGTGGGGCAGCTGTATGGGGGAGTGCGAGATCGCTACCCAGACATACCAGAGTCCGGTCGGTGGTGCCCCTGGTATGTATTCTTTTAGAGTTAAGCCAGCACAGTCGGCCAGGGTCGTTACTATTCATAGGGCTGTTTCTTAGGGCACCCTAGCCCTGGTGACTGTTAGCCAATCCTCCACCTCAGCCCTATCGCACCGTAAGACCCTGAATGGCCGTTAAAAAGACCGCTCTCTATAGCTCCCTGTGGGCCAGCTGCGATGAACTGCGCGGCGGTATGGATGCCAGCCAGTACAAAGACTACGTGCTGACTCTGCTGTTCATGAAGTATATCTCCGATAAGTACGGCGGCGACCCCTATGCCGACATTGTGGTGCCCGAGGGCGGCTCATTTCAAGACATGGTGGCGCTGAAGGGAAACAAAGAGATCGGCGACAAGATCAACAAGATCATTAGCGTCCTGGCGGAAGAGAACGACCTCAAGGGCGTGATCGACGTGGCCGACTTCAACAATGAAGACAAGCTGGGCCGGGGCAAAGAGATGGTTGATCGCCTCTCGAACCTGGTGGGCATTTTTGCTGGGCTAGACCTGAGCGCCAATCGGGCCGAGGGCGATGACCTGCTAGGGGATGCCTACGAGTACCTAATGCGCCACTTCGCCACCGAGTCGGGCAGGAGCAAGGGCCAGTTTTACACCCCCGCCGAGGTATCGCGGATTTTGGCCCAGGTGGTGGGCATCACCGCCGAGACCAGCCAAGATGAAACTGTCTATGACCCCACCTGCGGCTCGGGGTCGCTGCTGCTCAAGGTGGCGGACGTGGCTCCGCGCGGCCTCACCATCTACGGCCAGGAGATGGATAACTCCACCTGGGCATTGGCGCGGATGAACATGTTTATGCACGACTATCCCAGCCACGAGATCTGGCGAGACAATACTCTCTCGAACCCCTACTGGAAAAACGACGACGGTAGCCTCAGGACCTTTGACTTCGCAGTGGCAAATCCGCCCTTTTCTTACAAGTCGTGGAGCAATGGGGTGAATGCAGCTAAAGACCCCTACCAGCGGTTTGACTATGGCGCACCGCCAGATAAAAACGGCGACTATGCCTTTCTGCTGCACATTCTCAAATCACTGAAGAGTACGGGCAAGGCGGCAGTGATTTTGCCCCACGGGGTGCTGTTTCGCGGCAATGCCGAGGCCACCATTCGCCGGGCGCTGGTGCGCCAGGGCTACATCAAGGGCATCATTGGCCTGCCAGCTAACCTGTTCTACGGCACGGGCATTCCGGCCTGCATTTTGGTGCTCGATAAAGCGGGGGCAGCCCAGCGCCGGAGGCTGTTTATGGTGGATGCCAGTCGGGGCTTTATGAAAGACGGCAGCAAGAACCGCCTGCGCAGCCAGGATATTCACAAAATTGTGGATGTGTTTAACCACCAGAGCGAGCTAAAGCGCTACAGCCGCCTGGTGCCCCTGGCCGAGATCGAGAAAAACGACTACAACCTCAACATTCCGCGCTACATCGACGCCAGCGAGCCAGAAGACATCCACGACCTGGCGGCCCACCTCAGCGGCGGTATCCCCAACGGGGATCTAGATGCCCTGGAAGCCTACTGGCAGGTGTTTCCTCAGTTGCGCAACACTCTATTTGCCCCTGGTGAGCGATCAGGCTATAGCCAGGGCTTGGTCGAGGCCAGCCAGGTGAAGGCGACCATTCTCAACCATTCAGAGTTTACGGCTTTTGCGGAGCGGAGTTTGGCGCTCTATACGGCCTGGTATGAGGTTCACCGGGAGGCGCTGATAAGCATTGCCATTGGTGACAAACCTAAGGCATTAATCACTACCCTCTCGGAGGATTTGCTGTACCGCTTTACCGAGGCCGACCTGTTAGACCGCTACGATATCTACCAAATTTTGATGGACTACTGGGCCGAGACCATGCAGGACGATGTTTACCTGCTGGTGCAAGATGGCTGGGCAGCGGGCAAAACCCTGCGGGAGTTGGTGCCCGTGAAAGACAAGAACGGTAAGCCTGTCTACAAAGAAACCCACGACTTTGTAGTTCAAAAGAAGCGATATAAGGCCGACCTGATTCCTCCAGAGCTGTTGGTGGCGCGGTACTTTGCCGACAATCAGGCCCATATTGATGAGCTACAGGCCGACCTGGATGGCATTAGCCAGGAGCTGAAGGCGCTGATGGAGGAGAACGGCGGCGAGGAGGGGCTGCTGGCTGAGGCTCAGACCGATAGGGGCAAGGTGACCAAATCCACCGCCACCGCCCGGCTGAAGGAGATTAAGCGCGACCCGACCCCAGACGCGGGGGCTGCCGAGGAACGGGAGGTGTTGGCGGAGGTGCTAAAGCTGTTTGACCAGGAAACGGCGATGAAGAGTGCGGTGAAGGCCGCCACCGAAGCGCTGGATAAGGCGGTGTTTGGTCAGTACCCGAAGTTGAGCGAGGCGGAGATTAAAGCCCTGGTGGTGGTGGACAAGTGGCACGCCACGCTGAAGGGGGCCGTGGCCGCCGAGATTGAGCGGGTGACGCAGCAGTTGGCGAACCGGGTGAAGGATTTGGAAGAGCGCTATGCTGAACCGCTGCCGGAACTGGTGCAGGTGGTGGAGGGGCTATCGAGCCGGGTGGAGGAGCACTTGCAAAAGATGGGGTTGACATGGTGAGGGAAGGATATAAGCAGACTGAGATTGGGATGATTCCTGAAGATTGGGAAGTCTTGGCATTAGGAGATCTCGGTATATGGAAAGGTGGTGCGACTCCATTGATGGCAAACCCAGAATATTGGTTGAACGGCAATATTCCTTGGGCTTCGTCGGGAGATATAAAAGTTACTCTTCTAGGCGAAACTGAGCTTCAGATTACTGACGTCGCAACTAAAAAGACAAGTGCCACCTTACTTCCAAAGAACTCCATAATTTTGGTAACAAGAAGTGGAATTCTTCGTAAATACTTACCTGTAGCTAAGACTCTTGTTCCTCTAGCTATCAATCAGGATATTAAAGGATTAATACCGAATTCGACCATTAACCCTGATTTTTTGTTGCAATCTTTGCTCATCAGCGGGTCTAAAATTCTCTCTGAATGCCAAAAGTCAGGAACTACCGTTGAAAGCATAGATTTTGGATGGCTTAAAGCTTTTCGGATACTCGTTCCTTCTGACAAAGAAGAACAGCGAGTGATCGCAGCGACCCTATCCGACGTAGATGCCCTGATCGCCTCGCTGGATAAGCTCATCGCCAAGCAGCGCCACCTCAAAACCGCCACCATGCAGCAACTCCTCACCGGTAAAAAACGCCTACCGGGGTTTGGTGAGGGGAAAGGCTACAAGCAAACCGAAGTTGGGGTAATTCCTGAGGATTGGCCCACCCTCAGGATCGGCGATTTGTTTGGCTTCAAAAATGGATTGAACAAGGCCAAAGAGTTTTTCGGCGCTGGCACTCCGATCATCAACTATATGGATGTGTTCAATCATTCGGGGCTATACAAGTCGGAAGTTCTTGGAAAAGTCACCGTTTCTGCTGATGAAACTCGAGCTTATGGAGTGAGGCAGGGCGATGTTTTTTTTACACGAACATCTGAAACCGTTGAGGAAATTGGAATTGCAGCAGTCCTGCTTGAGGATGTCGATGATGGTGTTTTTAGTGGCTTTGTCCTTAGAGCTAGACCGAAGTCACCAGATTTAGACCTGGATTTGCTTTTCAAGAAATACTGTTTTGATTCCGAAATTGTCAGACAACAAATCACTTCTACCAGCTCTTACACAACTAGGGCTTTGACTAATGGAAGACTGCTTTCACAGGTTATTCTTCCATCCCCACCTGATTTAGAAGAACAACGTGCGATCGCAACTGTCCTCTCTGACATAGATGCTGCCATCTCTGCCCTAGAAACCCGCCGCGCCAAAACTCAAGCCATCA
>DAIUJR010000147.1:0-7349 GCA_036848635.1 Nodosilinea sp. CTOTU7336 | reverse complement strand
CCCACGGCCCCTTCGTCCCGAACGAAGTGCGCTACCAAGCTGCGCTACATCCCGTTTTTACTCAATCAGGTTAGCACAGTAACCATCTTTCTAGCCCTACCTGCCAAGACTAGACGAAAAGGTCACCCATTGCCCTGGAACGCCGCCTCAAGTTTTGCCATACAACGGCTGTGATGACATCGGGTTTCCCGCCGTTGCCAGCGGCTGAAGAGGACGCCTGAGGCTATTCAACCCAAATGCTACCGAGCAGGATAGAACAGGACGGCTTTGAACAATCCTTAGCAAAGCCAACCATCCAATAAATTCTCCGTGCAGACATTGGCAGCACCGGCAGGGTAGGGGGCGAACCGGGTAAACTCAGATCAACCCTTGCCTTGTGCTCACTTTGTGGTTCGGCCCCTTCATCGTTTGGAATAACCTATGGCAGCAATTTCTGGCCCCATCCCTGCTACCCCTAAGCCGATTAAGTTTGGCACCGACGGCTGGCGCGGCATTATCGCCGCTGACTTCACCTTCGAGCGTGTGGCCCAGGTGGCGGCGGTTTCAGTCCATGTGCTGCACCAGTGTTTTGGGGCTGAAACCGGCAGCCGCACCGTAGCGGTGGGCTATGATCGGCGGTTTTTAGCCGCTGAGTTTGCTCGCACGGCGGCAGCGGCCATTACCGATCAGGGGTTTGACGTACTGCTATCCCAGGATTATGCGCCCACCCCAGCCTTCAGCTTTGCGGCCAAGCACCGCGGGCTGCTGGGGGCGATTGTGATTACCGCCAGCCACAACCCCGCGGTCTATTCCGGCCTGAAGATTAAGGGAGCCTTTGGTGGGTCGGTGGCACCAGAGGTGACCCAGCAGGTCGAAGCCCTCTTACCCAACCCGCCTGCGGCTCTGGGGGTGAAGGGCAAGCTAGAAACCTTTGACCCCTGGCCCGAATACTGCGCTGCCCTCCAGGCTGGGGTAGATGTGGGGGCCATTCAAAACGCCATTGCCAGCGGCAAGCTAACGGTGTTTGCCGATGTCATGTATGGTTCTGCCTCGGGGGGGCTGCCCCGGCTGCTAGGAGAAGCCAGCGTTCATGAGCTGCACCACCGCGCCGATCCCCTGTTCGGCGGCAATCCGCCGGAGCCTCTGCCCAAGTACCTAGGAGAAATGCTCGACACGGTCAAGACCTACTCTGTGGCGGAGGATGGTGTAAAAGTGGGGCTGGTGTTCGATGGGGATAGCGATCGCATCGCCGCCGTCGATGGCCAGGGCAACTTCCTCAGCTCGCAAATTTTGATCCCGGTTTTGATTGACCACCTCAAGGCCCGGCGCGGCTACGACGGCGAAATCGTCAAGACTATCAGCGGTTCAAATCTGATTCCGGCGGTGGCGCAGCTCTACGGGCTCGACCTATACCAAACCCCCGTGGGCTACAAATACATCGCCGACCGGATGCAAGATGCCCCGGTGCTGCTGGGGGGCGAAGAATCAGGCGGCATTGGTTACGGCCACCACATTCCCGAACGAGATGCGCTAATGTCGGCGCTGTATGTGCTGGAGGCGGTGGTGGCCTCGGGCCTAGACCTAAGCGACTACTACCGCACCCTACAGGAGCGCACCGGCTACTTTTCGGAGTACGACCGTATCGACCTGCCCCTGGCCAGCATGGATGTGCAAGCCAGGTTGCTTGACTCCCTGGCCACTGCCCCCCCGACGGAAGTAGCGGGCAAAGCCGTCACCCACATCCTCGATATTGACGGCTACAAGCTCACCCTGGCCGACGATAGCTGGCTACTGATTCGCTTTAGTGGCACCGAGCCCGTATTGCGTCTCTATAGCGAAGCCAAGACCCTCGATCAGGTACATCAACACCTCCACTGGGCGAAGGACTGGGCCAGTGGATTTTCCTAGGCAGGGAATATCAGTAGCGGGTATCAGGTTTCATAGGGGCCTGACACTCAACCCCCAAATAAGGCGTTGCTGGACATAGGTATGAATCAAGCCTTCAACGTCCCTCGTAGGGGCAAACGGCCGTTTGCCCCTACCCAAATTCAGGCCTCAATTCAGCAACACCCCCAACCCCCAAATAACATAGTTGTCATCCAGACTTCTGATCCCCCATAGCCATGTACTGCCCGTGGATGCTGACCAGATAGGGAATCAGGTAGGTCAACCCGGCGGAGAACCAGCGATCGCGGGTCATGGTGCCGGCGCGGATGGCGGCTCCATGGTTAATTAACAGCAGCAGGGTACCAATCACCAGGGCCACCCTGATGGCCTTGGTCATGAGTCTGGGATTCTTTAAGGCGGCCAGGTAGCCTTGAATAGCCTGCATACTTGCTGGGTCAGTCCGATTTGTTGTGGCCATGTGCTGGTTTTGCCCAGGTGAAGGGACTCCTTAAAGTCGGACTACATCCTGGGTTATGGCTAGGTTAACGAATAGCAAATTATCCCTAGGACTTTCCTACAATAGTCGAATGTGTTGAGTTTATAGTTCATCCAATCAGCCCATAAGTAGAGCGGGTTTGAAATAGTCAACCATATTTCATTCTGTAAACGAGGCCGAATCTATCACCTGACCAGGGATATGGCGGCTTTGGTTTTTACATTCTGTAATATAGCTGGGCTTTTCTACGTCTGTCTACTTAGATCCTCCCCAGGTAACAATTTCCTCCTGGCTTGATGAGATTCTGGCTCCGCGCTTATCCTGTCATTCCTGCCGCCGCCGGAATGCGTTTGCAGAGTAAGTGACGGGTCGGGTATCTTCTTTTTTCGCCAGGTCTTAACGGTTTAGCCTTCAGGCCCAAGCTCCCTTAATCATGCTGTTGCCTTTGCATCAGCTTCTCCGATGGTTAAAGCGGTTTCTCCACCCCAGCAACGTCCTGACTCTGCCCCCCAGCACAACGACTGCTTTCTGGTCTGCGGGTTAGGCAGTCTGGGGCAAAACTGTGTGGCTAACTTAAAAAGCTTTGGGGTGCCCGTGCATGCGGTTAACCAAACCAGGCCCGACCAGTGGGAGACTCCCCACTTAGAAACCTTGATTGATCATTTGGTAATTGGCGACTGCCGATTGCCGGATATCCTAGAAACAGCTGGTATTGAGCAGTGTCGAGCGGTGCTGCTGTTGACCCAGGATGAGCGGGTTAACCTGGAGGCGGCCCTCACCGCTCGGGTACTCAACCCCAATGTACGGCTGGTAATGCGTTCAGGTCAGCAAAACCTGAATGATTTGATGGGCCAGCAGCTGCAAAATTTTGTCGCCTTTGAGCCCACCCAACTCGCTGCCCCGGCCTTTGCCCTAGAGGCCTTGGGGGAAGATCTGTTGGGGTATTTTCCGGTTGAGGAGCATCGCTTCCAGGTGGTGAGGCAGCGGCTGGAGGCTGGGCATCCCTGGTGTAGTCGCCGCCACCTCCACGAGCTAGACTCTGGCCAGCGGCGGGTGCTGTGTCATCTGCCCGCCCGTCCTACACCAACGGCCGAAGCGGCCCCCTCCGATCCGCCCCATCTGTTTTACACCTGGCACCCCGATACCCTGCTACAAGCAGGCGACGAGGTCGTCATGATTGAAAGCGATGCCCAGGTGCGTAGCCCCCTGCTAACGCCGCCTAAGGTTGCTCGCTATCGTCCCTTCAAGGGGTGGAGGCATACCCTAGGGCGACTGCGCAATTGGCCCACCCTGCGCCAGGGGTTTATGGAGTTTTGGCGAGCTAGCTATGACCAGCAAATTCGGCGGGTGGCGATTATTTGCGGCGTGACCGTGGTCGTCCTCTGCCTGCTTGGCACGCTACTGCTAGAGTTTACCTCGCCTGGGGATATTTCCCTATTTCAGGCCTTCTTATATACCTTCATCATGCTATTTGGGGGGTTTAGCGATATTTTCGACACCCTGGAGGACTTCAAACAACCCAGGCTGCTCCAAGTGTTTGGCATGCTCATTACCATCGCCGGAGCTGCCTTCATCGGTGTGCTCTATGCCCTGCTCACCGAGAAGCTGCTGACTTTACGGTTTGAGTTTCTGGAGCGCCGTCCGCCGGTGCCCGAAAAAGGCCATGTGGTAGTCATTTGGCTGGGGCGGGTGGGTCGCCAGGTGCTGACCCTGCTGCAAGAGCTTAAGCAGCCGGTGATCGGCATTGCTCCGCAAGCCCTCGATAACGACGTGCTGCCTCACATTCCCTTACTCACCGGCGATATTAATGCTGCCCTACAGAAGGCAAACCTCGAAGGGGCCAAAAGCGTAGTGGCCGTCAGCGACGATGAGATCCAAAACCTGGAAGTGGGGCTGCTAGCCCACCGGGTCAATCCCCAGTGCCGAGCGATTATTCGCACCTACGACCAGCAGTTCACCGATCGGGTGGCCAAGATCTTTCCCTTTGCCCAGGTGATCTGCGCCTCGGCGATTTCTGCCGAGGCTTTTGCTGGAGCCGCCTTTGGCGAACATGTGATTGGTCTATTTCGTCTGTACCAGCAGACCGTATTGGTGACTGAATATCGCATCGAGCCTACCGACACCCTCAACGCCCTGCTGCTGTCTGAAGTGGCCAGCGGCTACAACGTAGTGCCCATCTGGCATCAGCGGCAACAGCAGGCGGGCAAAGTGATGCCCACCGAAGATATTTGTTTACAGCCTGATGATCATCTGATTGTGATGGCTACGATTAGAGGCCTGCGCCGCATTGAGCAGCGCCAGCTGGCCCCGCAAACCTGGCATATTCGGGTAGAAAAAGCCCTCACCGCCGACGCCATATTTGAAGGAGCCTCAGAAATTGCCCGGGTTTCCGGATACAAGCTCGGCGATGCCAGAGACTTGATGGCCCACCTACCCCAGTCCCTACCGCACCCGATGTATCGCCATCAGGCCCTTAGGCTAGTGCGGCTGCTGAGTCGGGCTCAGGTTATTGCTGCCGCCATTCCACCTGAGCAGGGCTCAAAAAAGCCGAACTTAACGTAATCAGGTTGACCTGAGACCAGGCCACCCCTAACAACAGTGAACCGGATCTTGCCAACATCTAAACAACGGAAGCGGTGGGATTTGAACCCACGAGGGAAGGTTTACTCCCCTACCTCCTTAGCAGGGAGGCGCTTTCGACCACTCAGCCACGCTTCCAAGGAATAGTCTTTGGCTAGTTTAGCAGAGACTTGAGCCGACGCACCATTGTTTATCAGCCCCAACGATGAAGATTGAAATTGTGGAGATAGCCAGAGTCCGCCTGTTGTGCCGGTTGGGCGGCCCGCATGGAAGAACCATCCCCCAGCAAAAGTTTCGTTCTGGTTTTTGATACCATACTTGCAGGCCCCAAGAGGGGAATTAGCTCAGTTGGTAGAGCGCTGCGTTGGCGAAGCCTGGCCCGGCCAATCGCACCGCAGCGGTTAAGCGTTCACGGGGGGAATTAGCTCAGTTGGTAGAGCGCTGCGTTGGCGAAGCCTGGCCCGGCCAATCGCACCGCAGCGGTTAAGCGTTCACGGGGGGAATTAGCTCAGTTGGTAGAGCGCTGCGTTGGCGAAGCCTGGCCCGGCCAATCGCACCGCAGCGGTTAAGCGTTCACGGGGGGAATTAGCTCAGTTGGTAGAGCGCTGCGATCGCACCGCAGAGGTCAGGAGTTCGAATCTCCTATTCTCCATTCTCTCAAACCCATACAGGTCAAGGGCTGTATCGCCCATCAACAAGGTGATTTAGAGCTTTGCTGAGTTCCCGGGGCTAGACGCTGTTATGCCACTTTTGACCATTTTGGTTCGAATTTAGATCGAAATTGGATCGAAAGATTTCTCGATTCATTCGAGCCATTCTCTGTGGGGCTTTCACCATGGCCAATGTGGCTATAGCGAAGAAGGGCACCATTTCTGTGACCATTGACCGAGATCGGTTGCGCCTGGGGTGGCCAGCGGTTTGCGCATCAGCCTACCGCGCACCAGTCTGAGCCTGACGGGGACAATCCAGCCCGATATTCTGCGAGAGATGATGGGGGATTGCTCGGATGCCAGTGGCCAGTGGGCGCGGTTCTTGTGGTGTCTGCTGCCGCTGAAGCCTGCGCCGTTTCCCCGGCGGACGGTGCGCCATGACGTGTCGGAGCGGCTCTATGGCGTCTACCAGCAGCTGGAAGGGTTGACGGCTCAGTGCTACCGGCTGAGCCCCGAGGCCAAGGCCTTGTTTGCGGATTGGTATGACCAGTTGGATCAGCTACGGGTGACGGAGACGCACCCAGGCTTGCAGGCGGTGTATTCCAAAATGCAGGGCTACACGGGGCGGCTGGCATTGATTTTGCACTGCCTGAATGCGGCGGTGGAGGGGCGTTTGCCAACCCATGCGGTGGAGGCGAGTCAGATGCAGGCGGCGATTAAGCTGGGCGTTGGTTCATTGGCCAAGTGAAGCTGCTCTATGCGGACGGGAATACGGTAGATGGGGCGCTGGAGCCGGTCTACACGAAGCTGATACAGCTCTCGCGGGTGCGGGGGTGGCTGCGGACGAAGGATGTGCGGAACTATGAGCGCAGTCTGCGGAAGGCGGGGGTCGAGGTGATTCGCGCTCATTTTCTGGAGCTGGAGGCGATGGGGTATGGGGAAACCCAGGGGATGGGGAATCGGCTGCGGTGGCGGGTCACGGTAGACGCGGTAGACAGATGTGAGGAAACGGTAGACACCCCCTCTACCGCTGAAAGTATTGATGGGCAAGGGTTATAGCGAAACGGTAGACAAGTAGACAGGGTTTGTTAATGGGGAATCTCTAGGAACGTGTCTACCGTCTACCGAAATGGCTGAAGAGCCTGTGGATAGAGGCTTTTGCCCGGTAGACACTCTGTCTGCCGGGCGTCTACCGTGTCTACCGAAAATCGATTACTCATCGTCGTCTGTGAGCAAGCTTGTCAGATCGCGGTAGCCACTGATGACCCGCAGGGTGTCTACTCTAGATTCGGTTGCGGTATGGAGGATGAGGCAGCTCTCCATTGAGAGGCTGCGCAGCTCTGGTAGGATTTCGTCGCGTGGCCGCCCCAGATTAGGGAATTGGGTAAGTCTGGCGAATTTGGCATCGAGCTTTGAGAGGAAGCGCTCGGCCTGCTGGAGCCCAGTCTGACCGGCGATGTAGTCTGCAATGGCCTCGATGTCTTGAATGGCAGGCTGGGTTAGGTAAAACTGAGGGGCCATTATTCGGCGGAGGCGTGGCGAGACCGCAGGTTTTCTCGAATCTGGGCCATGGCGGAAGGGCCTTCGACGAGGTCGCCGCGCTGGGCTGCTTCCCAGCCGATCTGGGCATCTTGCTGGAGTTCGGGGAGTCGCCCTTGATAGATGTCGTCTTGCTGGTCGAGCAGCTGTATGCCTGCTGTGATGACCTCTAGGGCAGATTGGTATTTGCCAGCGGCGAGCTGGCGTTGGATGAGTTG
>DAIUJR010000146.1:0-7402 GCA_036848635.1 Nodosilinea sp. CTOTU7336 | reverse complement strand
ATCGCTGAATAACGGCAGGACTTGCGTTTTAGCCAAGAAACCGGGTTTCTGTACCGGTGCTCTAGGCGCTAGCCTCCAACCGTGATCCCAGGCTGGGGCGACGGCCCTGGGCCAGTCTGGCGTAGGCCCGCCAGTTTTGCCGCTTGCCCTGGAGCCGAGCTTTCATCCGCTGGGCCGCTAGGGCATAGCCGCCGTCGGCCCCGTCGATCAGGTGAAAGTGGCGATCGCACCGGTCCATAATCAGACAGGTCATCAGCGCTCGGTCAGACACATGAATGCCGTAGACCAGGTGCCCCTGCTCTAGACGATCTTCCAAATAGCGCACCAGTTGCTCGGTTTGGTCTGGGCTGCCGGCAATCACCATGCGTAGGGCGTCGTCAATTTTTTGGTAGTCAGAGGCCGCCCGCACGTCGGCTTTGTAGCGCCCCCAGTCAACGTCGCCAAACCGCATGTTTAACCCCATCAGGCCCAAGCCCAGCAGGCTCTCCAGGTAAGCTTTGGCGGTGTAGAGAATGCGATCGCCCCACCGAGAGCTTTTGGCCCTGGCCTTGGCCTCAGCGGCCAACCGCCGGGGGTTGATCGAGAGATTCAGAGCCGCCGCCGCCACCGGGTGGTAGCTGTCGCGATCGCCGTAGATGCGGCTCAGGGTTTCGAGCACCTCGCCGTAGAGATATTCATTGACGTAGCCGCCGCTGGGCAGGGCCGCCACAATCAGGCTCACGGTATGGCCCCGGGGGCTGGGAATGTCTTGCCAGCGGCACTCTAACCCACTGACGTCAGCGGTGGCGCGATCGCCCGGCAGATCGAGCCGGTAGGTGGGGTCAGCATTAGGATAGCCACCCAAAGCCATACACAATCTTTGTATACAGCCCCTAAGCCCTTGTTCTCCGGACCTGCGAACACCGGCCTCGCTTGCTCAGACAGGCTCCAGTCCCAAGTTGTTAACCGATCTTGACAGTAATGCGGCTCAACCTGCTATATTACGAAAGCGATATCGATGGGGTGTCGCCAAGTGGTAAGGCACCGGGTTTTGGTCCCGGCATTCCTAGGTTCGAATCCTAGCACCCCAGTTTTAGTCATCTTCATCCGCTTCGTCTTCAATTGCTTGAATGGCGATGAGAATTTCTTCTTCCTGGGCTTCGAAGTCTGCTTCGGCCACTTCACCCATGTCGAAGGCGAGCTGGAGGGCCAGCAGCTGCTTTTGCAGACTCTCAAGATCGTTGGTGGAAACGTCGGCCTGCTCTAGGAGCTTGTTGGCCACCCAGCTCACCCCCTCGATGGGGCCAAGCACGGGGGCAAGGAGAAGTTTGAATAGCATAGGGATAAGGGGTGTCGGGTATCGGGTGTCGGCATCCCCTCCTGGGAGGGGCAGGGGTGGGTTATCCGGGTGTCGGGTGTCGGGTGTCGGGTAAGACCTGAAACCTAAAACCCAAAACCTGAAACCTGAAACCTGACACCCCTAATCGAGCTGGGCAAAATTGTAGGGGGCGGTGAAGTTGTTGTAGCGAATGCGTAGGCGATCGCCAAAGGTAGCGTCTACGGCATCCACAACCTCGCTAAACTCCGCCTCGCTCTCCCATGCAATCAGAAAGGCGGCATTGTAGATCATCACGTCGGTCTGGGGGGCGTTTTCCAGCACGTCCTTGGCCAGGGGGGTGAGCGCCTGGCGAAACTGGTCAACAATCTCCTGCTTGCGCTCCTCTAGGGCCGCCTCGATCTGCTGGCCGATGAAAATTACCTGATCCATGCCCAGCTGGGTGCCTTCGAGCTGGTCGCGCTGAGCGCGAAGCTCGGCGTTTTCGGCCATCATCAGTTCTAGCTCTGTGGAAGGCTCCCACTGCACTTTAATGCTGACCTCGCGACAGCCGTCGAGCCGCCCAAATAGCTGGGTGAGATCTTCCGCGTAGGGGTCAACCAGGTCTACTTGCACCTGCTCCCAGCTTTCGACAATCAGGCCAAACTGGAGCGGCAGCAGGGTGCGGTGGCCCTGCTCCATCGCCGCTTCGAGCACCTTTTCGTGGCCCAGCAGGTTTTTGCGGCTCGACAGATAGCGCTTTTGGCAGGCAATAGAATAAAGAAACGTGAAGTCGCCCAGCTGCTGGGCCTGCACCACCTGCCCGTCTAGCCCCTCTAGGGGTAGCTTCGCCGGGCCGGGGGCCGGAAAAATGCCGTATAGATAATAGCGATCAGCCATGATGCTCTCGTGACTCTCTTGGGGGAATGCCTCTAGGGTGCCCTAAACGCTCATTCTTGCCACAGGGCCGGCGGCAGAGGCTGCGATCGCGGGCCACATTCCTTAGCATGTCTATCTAAAGGGGTTAATCGCTATAGTGTTTGAGGCATTAAACCTGATCTAAGTTCTGATCAAAGTTGTCTGATCAAAGTTGAGAAGTGGGGTTTTGCCACCGACAAAACTCTGGCTCCCGAGCTGGACTGGGTATATCTGGGCCGATAGGAAGGTAACAACCATGACGCAGGCATCTGGGGCAACCCGCATTCTCCACAGCGCTGGCCTCTGGCGCGGCCCAATCAAACGGCTGCTGTCTCTAGTGCTGCTGCTGGTGCTGAGCCTGACGGCCACGGGCTGCAACCTCAGCCAGTTTGCCCAAGCCAGTGCCGACGTGCCCCGGCTGGTGCTCAGCGTACTCAGCGACCCCAAAACCTTCAACCCGATTCTTAGCCAAGAGTCGCCCAACATTTTTGGTTTTACCTTTGAGGGGCTGACCACCACCGACGGTGTGACCGGCGAAACCGTGCCCGCCCTGGCCGAAAGCTGGGAAATTGAGGACGAGGGCAAGATCTTAATCTTTACCCTGCGCGACGGGCTGCGCTGGTCTGACGGCGAGCCCCTCACCGTCGACGACGTGCTGTTTACCTACGACGTGCTGTTTAACCCCGACATTCCCACCAACAGCCGAGATGGGTTTCGCATTGGCACTGAGGGGCGCTTTCCTGAGGTCAGCAAGCTAGACGAGCGGCGGGTGCAGTTTACCCTGCCCGAGCCCTTTGCCCCCATGCTGCAAAACACGGCGCTAGACATCATTCCGGCCCACATTCTCCAGCTGTCAGTAGAAAACCTCGACGGTCAGGGCAACCCGGTCTTTCTCTCCACCTGGGGCACCAACACACCCCCGAGCCAGATCGTCGGCAACGGCCCCTTTCGTCTGGTTCAGTACGTTTCCGGCGAACGGCTGGTGTTTGAGCGCAACCCCTACTACTGGCAGCAAGACGAGGCCGGTACTCCCCAGCCCTACATCGACCAGATTGTCTGGCAAATTGTCAGTTCCACCGATACAGCGTTCTTTCAGTTTCGCTCCGGCGGGCTAGATTCAGTGGGGGTGCAGCCCGACTTTTTCTCGCTGCTCAAACGCGAAGAAGAGCGGGGCAACTTCACCATCTACAACGGTGGCCCCGGCCTGGGCACAAACTTTGTGGCCTTTAACCTCAACCGAGCCAGCCGCAACGGCAGACCCCTGGTTGACCCGATCAAGTCGGCCTGGTTTAACAGCGTGGCTTTTCGCCAGGCGGTCTCCTACGGCATCGACCGCGAGACCATGGTCAACAACATCTTTCAGGGGCTAGGGGAGCCTCAAACCTCGCCAATTTCGGTGCCCAGCCCATTCTTTGCCCCGCCTGAGATGGGTATTCGCACCTACGACTACGACCCCGAGCAGGCGCGGGAGCTGCTGCTGGGCGACGGCTTTGAGTACAATGCCGCCGGGCAGCTGGTCGATGCCGAGGGCAACCGGGTGCGCTTTACCCTGATTACCAACTCCGGCAACCGCATTCGCGAGTCGATTGGGGCACAAATTAAGAATGATCTAGAAAAGCTGGGCATGCAGGTTGACTTTCAACCCCTGGCCTTTAACGCCCTGGTCGACCGCCTCACCGACAGCCTAGAGTGGGACGCCTTTGTGCTGGGGCTAACGGGCGGGCTAGAGCCCAACGGCGGGGCCAATGTCTGGCTGCTCGACGGGGCCCTCCACGCGTTTAACCAAAACGCTGGGCCGGGGCAAGCCCCCCTGGAGGGTTGGCAGGCCGCCGACTGGGAGCGGCGCATCGCCGAACTCTACGTTGAAGCAGCCCAGGTGATCGACGAAGACGAGCGCTTTGAGCTGTACAGAGAAACCCAGGAGCTGACCCAGGAATATTTGCCGTTTATCTATTTGATCAACAATCTCTCGCTCACCGCTGTCCGCAACCGGGTGCAGGGGGTGAAGTACACCGCCCTCGGTGGTGCCCTCTGGAATATCTATGAGCTGTCGGTGGAGGACTAGGCCTTGACCGAGCTGATTGTGAAAGGATCTAGGGGCCTGAGGGCCTAGGGTTCACGGTGCAGGGTATACGGTGCAAGGCAGGCCGTGAACCGTATACCCCCTTGTATACCCCCCTATCATCTTCGCTGGGCCGTCTATCAATACCGATCTAGCAGCAGATCGACTTCGGTCTCTAGGGTCATGCCCGCCATGGCCGCCAGCTCGGCCTGGCGCACGGCTAGGTGAGTCTTGGCCAGGGGCGCACCCAGGGCATTCAGCAGCACCGTGTCTTGCTCTAGGGCCGCTAGCGATTCTGCCAGGGACTGGGGCAGGAGGGTGATGTTGCGATCGCCTCTTTCCGCCTCCGACAGCCCCCCCGGATCTTGCTGCACGGGGTCGGGTAGCGAATATCCCTGGGCGATACCGTCTAGCCCCGCTGCGATCGCCGCCCCCAGCGCCAAATATGGATTCGCCGCCCCATCCACCGTCTTGAGTTCCAGGTGGGTCGGGCTGGGTGGGGCCAGATTGCTCGGCACCCGCAGGGCCGCCTCGCGGTTATCCATACCCCAGGCGCGGTAGGCCCCGCTCCAGCAGTGGGGCCGCAGCCGCCGGTAGGAGTTGGGGCTGGGGGTGGTGATTGCCATCAGCCCCGGCAGGTGGTGCAGCAGCCCGGCGGCAAAGGCTTTGGCGATATCTGACAACCCGCCCGAGCCGTCAGGAATCAGGTTCTCGTCGCCCCGCCACAGACTCAGGTGCAGGTGACAGCCGCTGCCCGCGTGGGCCTCGTACAGCTTGGGCACAAAGGAGGCCACCAGCCCGCGCTGGTGGGCGATCGCCTTCACCGTCTCGCGGTAGACAATGTGCTGGTCGGCGGCAGCCAGGGCATCGGTGTAGCGCACGGAGATCTCCTGCTGGCCCGGCCCCGACTCGGGGTAGTACTGCTCTACGGAGAGACCCTGGGCGCTGAGGGCGTCGGCGATCGCCATCACCACCGCCTGGTGCACATCCATCGCCAGGGTGGCCGCAAAGGGCGTCGTATCGGCGGGCAGCAGGCCATTTTCCCCGCGCCGCAGCAGATAAAACTCCGGCTCCAAAGCGGCCTTGATCGTGAACCCCGCCTCTGCCGCCCGCGCCACCAGGCGCTTGAGAAACTGTCGCGAGCACCAGGGCCAGGGGTGGTCGGCTTGAACCATTTCCCCCATCACCCGCGCCTGCCCAGGGGCGTAGGGCAAGAGCTGTAGCGTCTGCCAGTCGGGCACCAGCCACACCTCGCCCACCGGCCCCAGCCCGCTACCGGGGGCCACCGCGTCGGCCACGACCGGAATCGCCTGCTGCGCCGCCGATAGCCCCACCCCACAAGCGCCCGTCTCTAGCTGCCGAGCCAGCGCGTCGATGTGGATAGCCTTACCGCGAATCACGTTGCCGTTGTCGCACCAAACCACCCGCACAAAGCGAATATTGTCGTTCTCTAGCTGGGTCAAAATGGCCCTCGGGTCTGAGGTGGAATGGCTTGCCATAGAACGCTCTGCCCTAGAAACTATCGGCTGCTTTGAGACCCCATAATATGATGACAAGTCATTGAGGTACATGGTGCAGGGTATAAGGTTCAAGGCGGGCCGTAAACCTTATACCCTGCACCGTACACCTTGCACCGTGTACCGTACGCCCTCTCCCCCGGCACTTTCCCCGCTCTCAGCTCAGCCGAGCCGTACATTCTAAAATCAACCGCTGGTTAATCAGGCCGTAGGGCTGCACCACCAGCGCCCGCCGAAACATCTGAATCGCTTCTTCGTACTTACCCAGGGCCGCATGGCACAGCCCCAGCCCGTGCAGCGCCCCAAAGTGGTAGGGCACCAGATCAATCACCCGCTGGCAGTCGGCCAGGGCCTCCACATAGCGGTGCTGTAGATAGTAGAGCACCGCTCGGCGGTTCCAGGCCTCGGCAAAGTCTGGCAGTTCTGCCACCAGGGCCGACAGCAGCGCTTCCGCCGCGTCGAGGCGTTCCTCATCGATCAGGGTTTGAGCATCGCGCAGGCGCTGATTGCCCGCCTCGCCTTTCTGGTAAAACCAGCGCTGCCATAGGGCAGCCGTAGCCAGCTCTCGCTGATATTCGTCCTCCTGCTTGAGGCTTTGCAGCAGCACTTCCAGAGTTGCGTCGTCCATCATGCCGTTGCCTAACTGTGGCGTTGTGCCCTTTATTATCCAGCATTTAGCTGAGATTGGCTGCCCAAGGGGGTTCTAGCTCCTAGGAGTGGGGCTTATGGGTTTACAGGTAACAATAGATAAACTGATTTCCCCTAAGTTGTGAGCTGTTCTTGCCAGATGGGCAGACTACAAATGTGCGAGGAATAAGCCCTGTGCGCTAAGCCCGTCTCTACCGCTTCTTTGCAGTAGCAGCTAAGTGTACCTAAGCAAGCTATCCTTGCAATTTTGTAGACACATTAATTTTTTAGGGGTTCAAAATCATGGCTGTTGAAAAAGTAAACTCTTCCTCTAGCTTGGCTGAAGTTGTTGACCGCATTCTCGACAAAGGCATTGTGATTGATGCTTGGGTTCGTGTTTCCCTCGTAGGTATCGAACTACTGGCTATCGAAGCCCGTGTTGTGATCGCCTCCGTAGACACCTACCTCAAGTACGCCGAAGCCGTTGGTCTGACCGCTCAAGCGGCCGTACCTGCTGCCTAAGAGCGCCCTCGCTCTTTGCACCTAATGGGGCAGCAGAATACTGGCTTTAGTCAATCTTTCGCTGCCCCATAAACTAGGTAAGACGCACATCGTTAATTGCAGCTATTGGCAGCAAGTCTCACGACAGATCTGCCGCCGGCAAGCATCAGAACAGCACCTCATGATTACACTCAGACGCTCAAATACATCCAAGTTTTAGAGTCTGGCAAACAGTTTTCTCTCCGCGCTATTTCTCGCCTTGCCGTCTAAAAAATCCTCCAAATACCCAGTCCAGCTCGGAAGAGTGCATCCCATTTTTGCGGATGTCTACGTCATTCCCACACAAGTGGGAATCCATTCGAGAGCAAGATGGCCGTCGTGGATCCCGTCTGCACGGGAATGACGGATCAGATGCACCAGATTTATTCGCACCAGATTTATTCGCACCAGATTTATTCGCACCAGATTTATTCGCACCAGATT
>DAIUJR010000145.1:0-7690 GCA_036848635.1 Nodosilinea sp. CTOTU7336 | reverse complement strand
GGGCTATAGCCGCCTAAGCTGGAGCCATAGCCGCCTAAATCTGGCCGGAGTGTTGTCTATCAGTTTTCCTACTATGGAATTAGATTCTTCTTTCCAAAAACCTCTTAATCGATTTGCTTTTGAGCCACTGTTATAATTATATTTTTCATCATATATATCGATATTTAAATTTTCTAAGATAAATTCTTGGAAGGTTCTGTTTGAAAAATCAAGCACATAACCACTTTCCATTTCGAGCAATTTTTCTAGTTTAATCTTTTCAATGCTTGTTAAATCTGACATCTCATATCTAGATTGAAAGTGGAAGAAAGGTATGCCTAACGGTGAAGTGCAGCGGTGGTAGATAACTTTGGACTCAACACAAGCAGCTCTCAACCGTCCGCTGCCACGCAGTGTTAGCTGGCGTTACAACTATAACCAATCAAAATATTCTAAATTAGGCTTTGCATGTCAGATTCATACCTTAAGTAATCTTTCCAACCTAACTCTTGGATAACATCATGGGCTAAATTCTTACCCACATTCTCACTTAAAGAGAACTTACTGCCCAAAGAAGCCTCTAATTTAGCAAAGCAATTAATCACAGACGATTGAAAGCTTCCTTCCTCATAATGCATTGATTGGTTTCGAGCCTGCCAAATCACATTTTTGAGTTTTTCTACTCCTGTCCCTATCCCTATACTTCTTCCATCAGGACATCTACTCAAACCGCTATGTACGGTAGATATTCCTTGTTTGGCAATTTGAAGAACAGCACCGCATAAAGCGTCAATAGAAGCACCTTTTGTATCAATTGAGTTTTGCAACTCTATAATCTGCTTTTGCAAAGCAGCCAAATCTCCACTAGTCCTATACATATCTATAGCCATAGCTTGTTCTCGTAAAGGAACTACATCGTTAAATGGTGCATCTAAAAGTGACTGATTAAGATATTCTACCTTTCTACTTAGCCCCTCATACTGGCTTTGAAGTTGAGAAAGCTGCCTCTCCTCAGCAGTAATTAGCTCAATTAGCCCACGAACTGCGTATTGTGTATCGGTTATATATTGATGCATCTTAGAGTAAGGCTTCTCAAACTTACAAAATAATTTTGATCGCTGTAGAAACTGGATGTGATTTGAGTACATATTCTCAAAACTACTGATCCGCGACCAAAAGATAGGCCGCTCCTCTCCACTCAGAGGTTAGAGCCAGCTAACGGCAAAATTGAGCGGCCGCCAGGGACTTGAACTCAACGCAGGTGGCTTTCGCCTGTCCGCTCCAATGACGTGTTAGCTGGGAGCCGCACCGATCGCCCGTTTGTACCGCCCTAACCCCAGCCTTCTGAGCGAGCCGCGACGCACCACCCACCCCTCGCAACGGCCTCAACCCCAGTCTCCTGAGTGCTTTTGGGCACCACAGAAAATCTTGAGCGGCGGTCGCAACCCCAGTCTTCTGGGTGCTTTTGGGTTGACCAGTCACCTGCCGGGCGAGTGCAAGGTCTGAATGCGGAGCCAGCTAACTACTGTTTATGCTGACTCTCCTTCATAAATTCCGTCTAACACCCTACAGCAGGGTAGATAGCCAGAATCAAAGCTGCATATCACCTCCTCCAGGGGTGGTTATACCGAATATTATCGGCATAACCACCCAAATCGGGGTGTTATACCGAATATTATCGGGCTATCTACCCGAATTCGGGCGTTATGCCGATTCAAGTCGTGATAATTACCCTTGCAGAGGTGTTTAGACAGAGCTTCTTCCAGATAGTATGCTTGCCTAGGGGTGTTATGCCGATAGCTTCAGCAAATCTTTACGGTTAGTACGCAGGTCAAGGATGTAGTATTTAGTACATTAGTACTGACAATATCTACCTCTCTCGCCATGGAATCCCGACCCAGAAAGCTGCTTGACCAAGTTCGCGACGCCATTCGTCTCAAGCATTATTCCTATCGAACCGAGCAAAGCTATGTCGGATGGATTCGCAGGTATATCCTCTTCCATAACAAGCAGCATCCAAAAGATATGGGCAGGGCAGAGGTTGAAGCATTTTTGACCCATTTGGCTGTAGAAGGGCATGTATCGGCTTCAACTCAGAATCAGGCTTTCAGCGCCCTGTTGTTTTTGTATCGCCATGTACTTAACCAAGACCTGGGGGCCTTGGATGCTGTACGGGCAAAACGCTCGAATTATCGGCCAACAGTGCTGACTAAAGGTGAAGTTCGCTCTGTTCTAGAAAACATTTCAGGAGTTCATGGGCTGGTGATTAGGGTTTTGTATGGCAGCGGTTTGCGGCTCAGTGAAGGGCTGAGTTTGCGAGTTAAGGATATCGATTTTGCCCAGCGCCAGATCGTGGTACGCGACACCAAGGGAAATGAAAGTCGGGTGACCATGCTGCCCGATAGTTTGATTGAGCCTTTGCAGGAGCACCTGCGCAAAGTCAAGCGCCTGCACCAATTGGATTTAGACCAAGGCTATGGCTCGGTCTACCTGCCCTTTGCCCTAGAGCGTAAATATCCCCATGCTGATCGCGCCTGGATATGGCAGTTTGTGTTTCCTTCGACCGGGCGTTCGCGTGACCCTCGTAGTGGCGTCATTCGCCGTCACCACCGGCATGAGAGTGGAGTGCAGAAAACACTAAAGCAAGCTGTCCGTGCGACTGGCCTTGCTAAGCCGATCGGGTGTCATACCTTTCGCCATAGTTTTGCCACTCACTTGCTCGAAGATGGCTACGACATTCGCACCGTGCAAGAGCTGCTGGGCCACAAGGATGTAAAAACTACGATGATTTACACCCACGTGCTCAATCGCGGCGGTCTCGGTGTCAGGAGTCCTTTAGATATCGATTCGTGAACACGGTTGCCCCTCAGCCGTGCTTCTTGTATTGTCGATTTTGCGGGGAATGATTCCGACAGGGAAGCGAGGAGGTACGAACTCCTCACTTCCCCTGATCATCCCAACTTAGTACAGGTAAGTCGAGATGACTGGCATCATTCTAGATCCGGTCGCTTGCTTTACCGAACAAGGGATCTGGATAGTTCCCCGTTTTCCTTACCGAAAACGGAGTAACCCGACCATGTTTCAATCATCAACGTCCGACGAGACCCCCGTCTCCGTCCGTTCGGGGGTCGGCGAGCTCACCCGAGCCGCTGAGCTTTCGGCCCGAGCTCAAGAGTTCGGCGAGCTCACCCGAGCCGCCGAGGGGCTCACGAGTTCGGCGAGCTCACCCGAGTCGTCGAAGCCCTTCACCCTGCCCACCTACCGGCAAGAGACCATCCGCCATATCCTCCTCGGCGACCATGCCGCCCTGGTGGAGGCGATCAACCATCTGGCGGCGCTGGGTTATTGCGAACACCTCGCCTGGAGTGAGCCGATCCCCACGGGTCGCCATGGCGAGTTCATCAGCGTGATGACCCGACGGCGGGGGGTGACGACTGGGTAAACGCCACCCAGCGCAGACCCCAGGGATTTTCAAAAATCCCTGGGGTCTTAGGTCTGGCTGAGGTTTGAGTTAACCCCTTAAACCACAACCCCTACAAGACCAGGCCTGCAAGGGTTAAAACTTTAGCTTATGGGCAGAGCGAGACTCGAACTCGCATGACCAAAGGCCGCCACATTTTGAGTGTGGTGCGTCTACCAATTCCGCCATCCGCCCAAGGATGAGTCCTCATTATACTGAATCGGGTGGCGTTTAACCAGGGCGAAATAATCTTGGCTGCTGGCCCAGCGGTCAATTTCTCGCGCCCGCAGCACTGGCACCGGGTGGGTTAGCCCCTGGGTGCGAACTTGCTTAAGGGCTTCTCCCAAGGCGTCGTCGCTAATCGCATCGTAGGCGCGGGCCTGGTCGATAAAGGCCTCCACATTGAGCTGATCGACCAGGGAGGGGGAACCGCCGCAGAGCTTCATCAGCAGCGAGGCCACGGTGCGAGGATCTTGGGCGACTAGGAGGGCGGCGCGATCGCAGGTAAACTCGGCACAGCGTACCCACTCCATCATCTGGGCCTGGAGGTTTTGAGCCAGCACCTCCCCCAGGGGCAGCTGGCTGGCGGCCAGGGTGAGCAGGTTGGCCAGGGTGAGGTAAACGCTGTGGTCGCACTTCAGGTGACCCAGCTCGTGGGCTAGCACCGCCTGGGTTTCGGCTGGGGTGAGCAGCTCAATTAGGGAGGTGTGAATCACAATAAAGGGCCGTTCGCCCCGCATGGCGAAGGTGTAGGCGTTGGGCACCGGGTTTTGCCGCACGTAGAGCTGGGGCGGCTCTAGATCTAAAATTTTGCAGGCTTCGAGTAAAGACTGATGTAGATCCGGCAGCTGCCGCTCGCTGACCTGAAGGCTAGAGGCGAGATTATCGAGGTGAAAAAACTGCTCCGCCAGGGGGGCCATCACCAGGCGCACCGCCACATCTAGGCCCGGCAGCTGCTTCAGGGCACGGGTTGCTTCTAAATCGAGGGGATGCCGAAACTGGTCGGCCCGCAGCCCCACCAAAAGAGTTTTGCCTGTCATTACGGTTAAGGATGCGCCTGCCCATCCGCGAAGGGGAATTCCCTAGCCCGCTGGCCGCATCCAACGGCGCGGCGGTAAAGCTAGGGTTTTGTATATGGTAGCTTGCCTGCCCCCTACCCCAGCCTGGTCATCGACGCTATAACTGAGTTCTCAGCTACTCGTTCATCACCTCAACTAAACATGAACCGTCATCAATTTATCAGGCTCAGCCAGCTGATGCTGTCGAGTACATGGCTCAGCAGGGCCATTGAACAGACCCTGGCCTAGTCGGATCTATCGGCTCAGCAAAAACAGCTAGTGGACTTCATCCCCAACGGCGACCTTGAGCCTGAGTATGGGGGCAGCACCGATCCACTGATACGACGATGAAGAGGCCGATAAGGGATTTGCGCTGAAATAAAGTACCGACTCAAGCAACAGACTCGTCATGGATTCCCGCGGAGGCGGGAATGACGGGGGTACTTTATTTGTTTGCCAGCCCCTAACGGGGATAATGCCCTGTTTGGTATAAGATTGCCCCTGAGGGCGACCCCCCTTATCTACCCCCGTTATCGCCCCTGAGGACTAACCGTGACCCCGCAAGAATTTGGCCTGCTCTTGATTTCGGTGATTGCCAGTTCCTTTGGGCAGTTTTTTTTGAAGCTGGGGGCGCTTCAGTTAGGCAAGGTTAATAGCGATAACATTGTGCGCCATGTGCTGAGCATTGCCACCACGCCGCCGCTGTTGATCGGGCTGATGGCCTACGGAGTGGGGGCTGTGGCCTACATTTTGTTGCTGACCCGGGTTAAGCTCAGCGTGGCGGCCCCATCGGCATCGCTGATTTACCTCACCTCGGTGCTAATTGGGTACTTGGCCTTCCAGGAGTCGATTACTGCGACCCGGCTGGTGGGGCTGGGGCTAATTATGGGCGGCGTGGTACTGGTGACCTCGCGCTAATGATGACATGACGCGACTCGCTGGGAGGGCGGCACATCCATCGCCGGATTAGCCGTGAAGAAGCCGACCGGTTTTAGGGTAAAGCCAGAATAGGCCACGGGCATTACCGGCCAGTCTTCTGGGCGCGGAATGTGATGATGCCCAAAGGTGTACCACACCACCACATCGGTATTTTCGATCGGGCGATTGGCCTGGGTCCAGTTTGGCAGGCCGTCGCCACCGGCATGTTGGTTGGGGTAATCTCCAGCGGCGTAGCGCTCATTGGGCTGGTAAGGCGTAACCCAGAGGTGTTTGGTCATAAACCCAGCCCGTTTGAGGATGGGTGCCTCGGGGTGGGCAAAGGGCAGGGCATTGTCGCCGGGAATCAGCTTAAACCCCACCGGCTGCCCGAGGGCATTGAGCACCGAGGGGTTGGTAATTTTCCAGTACCGGGCGGTGAATGGATCGATCGTGCGCTGGGCGGCCTGTTCGGTGGCTAAAAGCGTAGAGGTGGCAAAAAAACCATTCCCGTAGGGATTGTCGGGGCCGAGGGGTTCGGCTTCGGTGTTGACTTCGTACACTGAATTTTCGAGGCCGTCTAGATCAAAGTCCAGCCGCATATTGAAGAAATGCTGGTGATTGAGAGCATTCAGTTCAGGCGCAACCAGTGTGCCATATTTCGGAGTATCGGCCAGGGCCGCACACAGTAGAATACCGGTGAGTTTGACTTCGTACTGAATGGTACCGTCTTGGTAGAAATACCAAAAGAAGCCGTATTCATAGTTATCGACCGTGGCCACAAAGGAAACCACCAGCCGCCGCGATCGCCTCACCTCCACGTCGTCCAGCCGCCAATCGGTATGCTTCCAGAGCATGCCGTAGTCTTCTTCGTGGAGACAAACCGCATTTTCAATGATCGAAACATTACCCCGACTATCGGTCAGTGCCGCATCAAAGTAATAGATCTCGCCCACGCAGTCGCAGCCTAGCTTAAGCGAGTTAGACAACAGGCCAATGCCGTGTTCGCCCAGGTCAAAGGCATTTTTGCGGAAGTGCTGCGGTCGCGGGTCGCCGTAGGGCACCACCATTTCTGACATCGAAGCGCGGTAAAGAATCGAGCGCAACTGGCCTTCATCCTCATAACCCACCGTATAGAGCACGACCCCCTCACGGGGGGTAAACCCAATCCGAAACTGCCACTTTTGCCAGCAGACGTGATGCCCCTTCACCTGAAAGCTTGGCCCTTCCGGCTGGGTAATGTGCAGGGGTTTAATGTCATCCCGAAATTTGGGGATAAAGGCTTTAGCATATTCCCCCGGCTCCGGCGGAACCGGAGCGTTGCCGACATCCTCAATTCGTAAAACTTCCATTTTATTGAGGTCTACGACGGGCACCAGACCATCAATTGGACGCGAGTAGAAGTTGCCGTGGGCAGTAGCGCGCAGATAACAAAGACAGCGAGACAATCTGATGCCGTCTTCATCCTTAAACCCAAAGTGGCCAATCGCCCAGGGATCGACAACGACTAAAGCCAAGTCGGTAATTCCCCGCCGGGCGATCGCGGCTCTAAAGTCAGAATTCTCCTTGACAACGGCTTCGCACTCCGCCAGTTCGTCAGCCATAATGTTGGGCTGCACCTGGGGGATATGCTGCCATGAAACCACAACGCCCTGGGTGAGGTTAACTACCGCTTCGTAGGTATAGCCCGTGGCGGTATCGAGCAGAATCATAAACGCTTCTCGGGGAATTGCATCCCCCGGTTGATACGCCAGTACGGCAGATTTTTTGGGTTCGTGCAGGGTTACGCAGGGGAAGCGAAATTGAGCCCCAACGGCCTGCTTTAAGCGCACAATTTCGACGGCTGCACTGATTTCTGAGCTGGTCAGCGGCTCTAAGGGATGCTGAATTGACGTAGTCTGCATGGAGGCCTGATTGAGTTGATTCAAGATATTTGCACTATTTTCCATTAGTCTTATGTAGCACAGACATCGCTGGCAAGCCTAAATCACCAAATTGGCGGTGTTGCTGAATTGAGGCCTGAATTGAGGTAGGGGCAAATGGCCGTTTTCCCCTACGAGGCACGTTGAATGCTTGGCTTGATTCATACCTGCGTCCAGCAACACCAATTGGCCATGACTCCTCAAAGCAACAATTTCTTGCCCTGAGTTGATCAGTAGGTGACCCTAATTATCGTAGATCCTGGGCTGGCTCTCTACTGACCTCACTGCCCTATCTTTTGGGTACAACACTCCGGACAGTTTTTCGGGGTAGGTTGGAGAAAAGCTATCCACCGCAT
>DAIUJR010000144.1:0-7733 GCA_036848635.1 Nodosilinea sp. CTOTU7336 | reverse complement strand
CCCAATCCTCGTCGTTGCGAGCGCTGTTGATCACCCGCACCAGCGAGATGCCGACGTAGAGCAGAAACAGGCCCCGCAGCACGTTGAAGACCAGAGGAATGGCGTCGCCCGCAGCGGTGCCAAAGTTGGTAGTCATCCAGGTTTCAGCCCCGCCAAAGAACTGGGCCTGGGCGGGATAGGCCAGTAGGGTGATCAGCCAGAGCAGTCCTAAACCCAGGAGTCGCCCAGTCTTTCGCTTGAGGCCCTTAGCTTTAGACGCCCGTCTGGATAAGGAACGGGAGGGTGTTATGTCCTGCCTACAGGCAAGACCTGTCAACCCCGCCACGGCCAGCATCATGAGTAAGGCGGGGCCGTGGATGAGGGTATCCAGAGCAAGACACAGGAACGCTACGGCGAGTAGCGGCAGGTCTGGAAGAGGATTCATCCGGCCCACCAAACGTTCCATCAACGGAAAAATGTAGAGAGTTTTCATGGCTCAAATGAATTGAGTCTGACTGATGATTGAAGTCTCCTGAAATCAGTCAGATGACATGACTCGCGTGCTCACCAATGAGTGAAGTAGTTCACTCGAATTGCGTAAAGATTTGATCAATATAGCAATATTTTTTGGCAGTGGGGAAATGAGAAACTAAATTGTGCATTCAGGCTTAAACAGCTCAAAGCCATGCCTAAAGCCTATACAAGACAGCCAATATCGTGCCTGATCCTGTAATCTTGCGTGATGTTAATCAAGCTATTGACCGGTCTATGTAGATCTTCAAAGTAGGAATACTTTTTATACTGAGGTTATACATAATCCATGTCGCCTGAAAGTTTTACTGCCAATTCTCAACGCGATTAGCGACACGCAACAACTCTATGGTTGCAGTCGAAATTGATCTATAAAAAATTGCCAAAAGCGACGTAAATTCATCTTCTTCGGTTCCCTTGTACCGCAAATATTTTCAGCCCAATAGTCAGGCTTCAACTAACAAAATGACGAACCAACTGATTTATAGACACAAAAATAAGTGTATTGACGTCAATACGTCTTGATGTCTCTAAACTCACAATCTTAAAGGCGGCAAGGGCTTGGGTGAGGCGAGCCTTGTAGAGGTGATCAGGATCTGGGCGTTATACGAGGGGTGAAACACAGCTATGAAGACGGTAAGTTGTTTGTCGCTCTCTGGGGGGCAAGGGAAAACGTCGGTCTCGCTGCTGCTGGGGCGGCTGCTGGCGCACCGGGGCCAGAAGGTGTTGATGGTGGATGCCGATCCGCAGGCGAATTTGACATTTTATTTGGGCCATGACGTTCAATCGAGTGAGCCCACCCTGCTAGAGGTGCTGAAGGGCCAGGTGGAAACAGCCGATGGGATCTATCCGCTGGCAGCGGCCAATCTGTTTTTGATCCCAGCTGATGAGGGGCTGCACAAGGCCCAGGAATACTTGGCCACCATCGGGATGGGAGCCTTGGCTTTGCACCATGCCCTGGAGGCCGTGGAGGAGTTGTTTGACGTTTGCATTATCGACTCGCCGCCCCAGCGCACCCAAATTTGCCTGTCGGTGATGGGGGCCTCTAACTGGGTGCTAATTCCAGCGGAGGCCTCAACCAAGGGGGTAAATTCACTACTGCGCAGCCTAGAACTGCTGGAGGAAATGGGGCGCATACGGGCGTTTAAGGGCCAGGTGCTGGGGGTGCTGCCGTTTCGCGATAAATGGTTTGGTCGGTCTCAGGCAACCGATAGCCGAGAGGCGATCGCCGCGATGCAGCAGGTGGCAGGGGCTATCCCGGTGCTGCCGTCAATTGTGGAGAGTGAGCGCTACAAGCAGGCGATTCGGCAGGGGCAGCGGCTGTCAGAGATTGGCTATGGGGAGCTGGAATTTCCGCTGTACAGGGTGATTGAGGCGTTAGAGCAGGGGCGAGAAAATGGCTGAGGATGCGCTGGAACGGTTGATGCAGCGGCAGCGCCCGAGTGTGCCGCCCCGTGCCGATGGGTTGGGGGCAGAGTTACCTGTGAAGTCTCCTCAACAGGTGACAGTTGGGGGCAATGGGTCGGGATATAGTGACTCTAGCGAGTCTACGGGTGTTGACGTCAGTATGTCTGTTAGCCAAGATGATGAGGCGGAGTTACCGCAGCTAGTGCGGACGACGACGCGGCTGGAAGAAGAGATTGATAAGGCCCTGCGCCACCTCTGTATGGATGAGAAGATTACCAAGGAGGTGTGGTTTGAGGCAGCATACCTCTACCTGGCGGAGCATCCGAAGGCGATGCAGGCGGTGAATAGGGTGGCGAAGGAACGTTACCAGCGGCGGAAGCGGGCGGCGGATTTGAGGAAGCTAGAGACGATGCAGAAGCGGCTGAAGGGATAATTCAATATCCAACTCATTTCGTTAGTCCTTCCAGTAATAGCATTTCAAATAGAGGGTCTTCCCACGTCATCATCCGTAGGGAAGGGCTTCCCTCAAACACCTCGGGCCGGAACGTTACCGAATAGGTTTGTTGTTGATAGACCAGTTTCCAGATGTTGGGGGCTGTTTGAGAAAAATGAACTCCTTTAGCTTTGAGGAGGTTCGACTGAGTAAATGTCGCCTCCATAACCTCGGGGCTGATTGCACAAGGAGGCAGCGGTCGTCGAATTTCTTGCAGGTCAGCTTCCACATCTCGCTTCACCATGTCGTCAAGGGCTGGCCGCTGGGGCGGAGCGGATAGAACGGTGTCGAACTCAGAGAGCAGCACGTCTTCTTCTTCAGCATCGACGCTCATGGTGGCCCGTTCGATGAAAGTGGGCACCTGGGCCAGGATGGGCTGAAGGTTGCCGACCACAGATTCGAAGGCCCCAATCCGATCGCGCAATTTCCTATAAACCTTCGCTTCCACGGTGCCGTCGTAGTAGAAGTTGTGGATAGTGACGGTGGGATATCGCTGGCCAATGCGGTCGATGCGGCCAATGCGCTGCTCTACCCGCATGGGGTTCCAGGGCAGGTCGTAGTTAAACAGCACCCCGCAGGTTTGCAGGTTGAGGCCCTCGCTGGCCGATTCGGTACAGAGCAGGATTTTGATCTCGCCATCGCGGAACCGGGTTTTGATGAGTTCTTTGGGCACGATCGCCCACTGGCCCTCGCGCCACAGCTCGCCGCCGCGCCCGGAGTAGCAGGCCACCTGGTTGCCGTAGAGTTCCCGCAGCTGCTCGCGCAGAAAGTCCATGGTGTCGGTGTACTGGGTAAAGGCGATCGCACTTTCCCGGTTCACCAACTCCTGCCGCAGGGTGGCAATGAAGTGGGCCAGCTTGGTATCTTCTCCGGTGTTCTCAAACTGCCGCAGCAGGGCTTCTAGGTGCTCGATTTCTCGGGGGTCTACGGGCTCCATGTAGGCTTCTAGCCCTTCGATCACGGCATCGTCGGCATCGTCTAGATCCGCCAGGTCATCGGCGGTGAGGCCACTGCCCTGCTGGGTGAGCAGGGAATCGAGCCGTCGCTGGAGGGATTGCTGAATGGCGTAGAAGGAGCTGGTCAACCGCTTGCGGTACAGAGTCATCAAGAAGCCCAGGGCTTTGCGCTGTTCTTTTTGGGCCAGGCGGTAGAAGTGGCGCACGTAGTCGCTCACCTGGCGGTAGAGGTCGGCTTCGCGGGTGGGCTCTAGGGTGATGGCGTTGTCGCACACTTCGCGGCGGGGAACGTCTTTGTCTAGCAGGCCGAGGCGGTAGTACTCCCGCAGGGTATCCCGCGTGTGGCGGAACATCATGTCTTTGAGGGGAGTGTTAGTCGAGAGGAATTGCAGGGAGGCGGCAATAAAGGCTTCGTTTTGCAGGTAGGGGCGCTCGTTGATGATCTTGATGCGGCCTCGCCAGACATCTTCGACTTGACTGGCCAGCATGCGGTCTTGCTGGTGGAGGTGCTGCTGGAGGCGGGGGCAGGGCTGGCCGCCACGGGCAAAGTAGTCTGCAGACATCGTTTGCCAAAAATTCAGCAGGTGGCGATCGGGCTTGCTGTCTAGCGACGAGAAGTAGTCGCAGAAGGTGTCGCCGTAGGACCAGTGGCCCTCTAGACCCAGCACATGCAGCAGGTCAAAGACCTCGATGGGGTCAATTTGCATCGGGGTGGCCGAGAGCAAAATAAGCGCTTTGGTTTTGTCGCGCAGCTGCTCCAGCAGTTGTAGCAGGCGGTTGGGGGTGTCTTTGCGGGCCTGGGGTGATTTGCGGCGGGCATGGTGGGCCTCGTCCAGCACCACCAGATCCCACGGTTCGGCATCGAGCAGTTCTTGCATCCGCTCGCGGCGGCGTACCAGGTGGCTAGAGGCGAGGATGAGGTTTTGGGTATTCCAAGGGTTACCGGTGGGCGGGGTGGTTTGGCCGTAGGGGTCTTTGAACTCGCCCTGGGTGTAGCTCCAGAAGTGGAGGTTGAACTTTTCGCGCAGTTCTTCGTGCCACTGGGGTTGGACGCTGGCGGGGGCGAACACAAGGACACGCTTCACTTTTTGGGACACCAGCAGGTAGCGGAGAATCAGCCCGGTCTCGATGGTTTTGCCCAGGCCCACTTCATCGGCAATCAGGAAGCTGCGGGGAAATTCGGCGGCGGCGCGTTTGAGGATTTTGATTTGGTGGGGCCAGGGCTGGATGGGGATGGAGCTGAGGCAGGCGCTGAGGCAGCCGGGGTCTTGGTGAATGTTGGCGATCGCCCGAAACATCTCCCGTTCTTTAGCCAGGCTGGCCTGATCAATCTGGGCCTCTGACTCTCTCTCCTCCACCGGCTCTGAGTCAGGAATAGCCAGCTGTTCGCGCTCTTGCTTAGTGAGGGGGCGCTGGTTAAATTCGTCGTCGGCGTTCCAGATCGGCTTTTGGGGTGGGGCGTAGCGAATCAGCTTGCGTTTGACGGCTTCGGGCACCTCAAACACCCGCACGCTGGGGATTTGGTTGTGCCAGTGCTGCTCGAACCGTAGTGTTTCTTCCTGTACGCGGGCTAGGTCGCGATCGCCCTCCCAAGAGCAGAAGACATGGAAGGATTCGACGTTGAAGTTCCAGCCGCCGCTGGACTCGTTGTTGGAGCCGGTGGTGGCGATCTGGTTGCCGTCGGCGTCGGTGAAGAGGCAGACTTTCTCGTGATAGATGTAGTGGGTGTTGATGGCCTCGTCGGGGTCGAGGGGTTGCCCGTCGTGGCGCAGGGGGATGGCGATGCGGATGTCGAGACGATCGCTCTGAATTAGCCAGCTGAGGATTTCGAGGCGTTTGAGCTGGGCAAAGTTGGTGGGTGGGGTGAGGTTGGCGTCGAGGCGGGTGGCGACGGCATCGCGGAGGGTGTAGCCCTGCTGGATGGCCTGGAGGTCGGTTTTGCTGAGGTGGCAGCTCATGATCAGCCGGATGTGGCCTTCGTTTTGGAGGAAGGCCCCTAGCCCCCCGGCGACTTGGCTAAGGATGGCGCTGTTGAAGAAGCCGGATTTGCGATCGTACTGAGTGGCGCGTTCTAGGGCAGGGATGTAGAAGTCAGCGACGGGGTTGCTGGTGTCGCTGGCATAGCTAATTTTCCAGGGATAGGTCGTTAAAACGGATGGCATAGTCTGTCTTGCCTCTTAGCCCTAGAGTTAGGTCAGTTTGTACCAGCGCCTACACCCTCTGTTTGCTATGAGGTAAAGCAGGCTCTTACCTGGTTATTCCCTACGTAGTGAGTCAAAATCCGGTAGTTGCCAGTTTCCTTACGAATTCGACCAGCAATAATCGCGGGATTGATTCTTAACTGCTGGGCTAGGGCAACAACAGCAGATGGAGAAGGTCGATCCAGCAAGCGAACTTGTCGCCAAATTTCTGGAGAGATTAGTACGTTTTTCGCTTTTTCATCGGCTTCTGTCTCTTTCTGATCTTCCTCATTAGGGTCAGTACTCAAATCATCAAAAAAAGCATAGTCTGTGTTATTTCCCTCCAAATGTAGCTGCTGGTGAGCTAGCTCATGACAGAGAGAGAACCAAAAGTTATCAAGGCGATCATAGCGAAGGGTTAAACCAATGACGGGTGTGCCATCCGGTAGCCTTAACGCTGCTCCATCAAGATGGGTGCGTTGTAGGTGGGGTAGATAAACCAGATGAATACCATGATTGGCTAGATACTCTTTGGCTAAGCGTGGCCCTGACTCTGACCAACTGAGCCGAACCATTTCTTGAATAAATTCATCCGTGATACTGCCAGGCTTATATTTTGCTGGCAATAGCGTTTGATTGGCGATCGCTAATACCTGTAATCCCCAAGCTTGCAAAGCATAGGGATCCATTTTGGCATTTTGGCGAGCACCATCATTTTTCCGGCAAAACATTTTGAAAGCCGTATCGTACCCGCCAGCTCGTTCAATTAGGTTCCGAATGATTTCTTCGGCATGGTCAACGATATCGGCTCCCTGCTCAATCCACCCTTTCTTGGCCATTTCTTTCACTGGATACTGAGACCAATCAATATCTTCAGGGGTTTCTGGAAGGGTAGCACTCGGCTCTTGCAAAAGTACTTCAGCTGGAATCCCCAGATGGCTATGGAGAGCACGAATCATGCTGAGGGTCAGAGAGCGCTTTCCAGCTAGCACCTCAGAAACCTTGGAACGACTGCCCAAATAGGGAACCAAGTCTCGCTGAGTTAGGCCAGCCTGCTCCATCCGAAAAGTAATAGCTGAGAGTGGCTCTGGAAAGTTGATAGGGTAGTGCTGATCTTCGTATACCTCTACCAGAGTAGCCAACACATCTAGCTCGTCGGCCTCAGGAGTATTTGGGGCGGCATCCATAAGAGTGCTGATACGCTCTAGTGCAGCCTCGTAGTCTGCTTCAGTTTTAATAGGTTTTATGGTGGATTGAGCCATATTGTTTCAACGTCAATCTGATCGTATTGTTTATGCGTGCCTACAAAACAGATATAGACAATCTGCCTTGGAAAATTGATTTGAACGACCAATCTATATTTATTGCCGGCAATGTTAAAAACTACTCGCCCGGACTTCAAAATGCTGGCGCTGCGATACTGCTCTTTGATATCCGCTGGATGAGACCAGTCAGCTCGCTTGACCTCATGGTACCAAGCTTCGAGAGGAGCGCGGGCGTCAGCATACTTGGGGTTGCTGACCCAAAATTGAGTTAGAGTTTTCCGGGCGATGACACGCATACGGTCTTCATTGACTTATCCCTCCCTTGATAACACATTGTTCCCTAAATAGAATCTAATGCATTGCTCCCTTTTTGGGAACATGCCTGAGCAACCTTCTTAAGCAGCTCATAATTTGGGCCTGCCCCCTTCTCCCACAGCCATCTGCATCAAGGGGTATAGAGATAATCTAAACGCTATAGGTAGCGCTTTCCTCCTCTAGGGTGACCCAGCTAGAAGATAATCGAAAGTCATTAAGAAATGTAATAATTGTCCTACGCAGGAGCCTTAAGGCTTCTTAGGGGCAGCAAGCACGCTTCTGGAGCTGCGAGAGGCTTGGGCTCCTCTAATTTAGAACAAACCCATCTGCCCTTCTTCAAGCTCTAGCTCTGGCTGGACATAGAGTACCTTGGCTTGAATCTCATCCATCGCTAGCCACAGGTCGGCCAGCGCTTTCTCTTCCACCATGCGTTTGCGTTCGTCGCCGATGTGGGGGATGGCCTTGAGGGCCACTTCCCAGGCGCGCATGAAGAGGTCGTTGCTGAGTAGACCAGTGGTTTTGAGGAAACGGCGGACGGGGTCGATGCTTTGTTCTTCGAGGTAGAGGGCGATGATGGCGTGGAGGCCATCGACTAGGGCGATCGCAG
>DAIUJR010000143.1:0-7779 GCA_036848635.1 Nodosilinea sp. CTOTU7336 | reverse complement strand
TGGATGGGTGGATGGGTGGATGGGTGGATGGGTGGATGGGTGGATGGGTGGATGGATGGATGGATGGGTGGACGGAAGGGTCGCGCAGCAGTGCGCCTGTACTGAGGGGGGAAGTTAGAGACTGGCAGGGAGGTGAGCGATCAGGGCTTCAGCGGTGGGATGGGCTCGCAGAGCGGTGATGATCTTGGGCTGGGGTTGGGGATAGATGGTGGGATAGTCTGCTTCGTCAAGGTGGGGGCGGATGAGATAGGCGAGTTGTTCGCCATTCCAGAAAAACTCTGCCTGTACGCCGGGTTTATTACCCCGCGCATCCAGCCGCACCCAGCGGTTTAGCTCTGCCAGGTAGACAGCATTGAGGCCGTGGAGGGTGAATCGGTCGGGCTGGGCATCGTCGAACACCAGACGCTGGTAGCAAAAGCCGGTAGGAATGCCGCAACTGCGCAGCAGCGCCGCCAGCAGGTGGGCCTTAGCAAAGCAAAAACCGTGGCCCTGGTGAAGCACCTCGGAGGCGGTGCAGGTAACGCGATGGCCACCAATGTCGTAGGTGTGGGAAATGCGATCGCGCACCCACTCATACACCACCCTGACCTGCTCTGGAACGGAGGAAATGCTCTGGGTTAGCGATTTTGCTAGGGGCAGAATGGTCGGATGTTGCCAATCAATCACCGCTGAGGGGGTGAGATAGTCTGCCAGCTGGTTGGATTCTGGAGCCAGGAGAAGCGTCATGGGAGTTTGGTTGCAGTTAGATCGAGTTCCATTAAATTGCTGTCGCTGAAGCCTAGGCGTTGGTAGAGCGGGCGGGCCTTGGGAGCCGCGTTTAGCACCACTTTGGTGCAGCCGATGCCGCGCAAATGCTCCACGATGAGCTGGGTCAGCCGGGTGGCGATGCCCCAATGGCGATACTCAGGCTCCACATAGACGCCCCAGATGTAGCCGTACTGGCGATCGCTGAGGGAGAAAACCCAGGGGTACAGCCCGTCAAACCGCTGCCCTCCCGCCGAGCCGACAATGACCCCCGCCACCTCCGCCACAAAGGCCTGGTAGTGCAGGTGCTGGCGGGCCTGGGCGATGAACTCGGTGCAGAGGGTGGGCCACTGAGGCAAAATCACCGCATCAGTCATGCCCAGGTCGCGCCACAGGCGATAGAAGTGTTCGGCGATTACCCCGTCCTCCTGGGGAGTAGCAGCTCGAAAGTTCACGGCAGAGGGGTTCTCCATAGGTTCCTTGATGCAGCGATCAGAGCTGGGGAAAAAAGCGCAATTGCGACTCTTCGCCTAGCATAGACAGCAGATTGGCAACCCACAAGAGCCAATTTCGACACAACCCACCAGTCCACTTTGGCCCTATGGAATTCACCCTGCTGCTCGACCCCCACAGCCCGGTGCCCTGCTACCAGCAGATCTACACCGCCCTGCGCCAAAAAATTCTGATGGGCCAACTCGCCCCTCGCCAGCGGTTGCCCTCTACCCGCGCCCTGGCCCAGAGCCTGGGGGTGGCCCGCTCGACAGTCACCCAGAGCTATGACCAGTTGCTCAGCGAGGGCTACCTGCAAACCGTAGTCGGCTCTGGCACCTACGTGGGCGACCAACTGCCCGAAACCCTGCTCCATGCACCAGGCGCTGAGCCAGTTCCCGCTGACTCGCCCCCGTTCCCGGTGCTCTCGGCCTACGGTCAGCGCCTGGCGGCGGTTGATGCTAGGCCAAGCCCGGAACCCAACGCCCCCATCAGCTTTCGCTATGGTCGCCCCGCCCTCGACCAGGTGCCCCTAGGGATCTGGCGGCAACTGCTGTCGCGCCACTGTCGGCAGGCGGACTGGCTTGACTATGCTACTGACCCTATGGGCTATGGGCCGCTGCGGCAGGCGATCGCCGCCTACCTCACCCAGGCCCGCGCCGTGCAGTGTCACCCCGATCAAATCTTGATTACCAATGGCACCCAGCAGGCTCTCAGCCTGGCCACCCAACTCCTGGTTTCCCCCGGCGATATCGTGGCGCTGGAAGAACCCAGCTACCTCAGCGCCCGCCGCGTCTTTGCCAGTCAGGGGGCCAATTTGCATCCCATTCCGGTGGATGCTGACGGGATGGATGTGGACACCCTGGCCCGGTTGACCGACTCAGTTCGACTGGTCTACGTCACCCCATCCCACCAGTTCCCCACTGGGGCGGTGCTGTCGCTGTCGCGGCGGTTGGCGTTGTTGGCCTGGGCGCAGCGGCAGGGTGCGCTGATTCTTGAAGACGACTACGACAGCGAATATCGCTACGGCGGGCGACCCATTCCGGCTTTGCAGGGGTTGGGCAGCGGGCAGTCGGTGATTTATCTGGGCACGTTCTCGAAGGTGCTGTTTCCGGCCCTGCGGATTGGCTACATGGTGCTGCCCTCGTCTTTGGTAACGATTTTCAGCCGGGCCAAGTGGCTTGCCGATCGCCAGGTGCCGACCCTAGAGCAGGCCGTGCTGGCAGATTTTATCGCTGAGGGGCATCTGGAGCGCCACATTCGGAAGATGCGATCGCGCTACGACCAGCGACGACAGGCTATGGTAACGGCGTTGCAGACCCACTTTGGTGATCGCGCCACCATCCTGGGCGACAAGGCTGGGCTGCACATGATGGTGCGGTTCCAGACCATCATCCTGGACGCAGATCTGATCGATCGAGCCGAGCAGAGGGGCGTTGGGCCGATCTCAGCGGCTCCCCAATATCTGGGAGAGAGCCCTGGTCACGAGTTCATCTTTAGCTACACGGAACTGGATGAAGGGGCGATCGCTACGGGCATCGCAAAGCTGGCCTCTGTTTTTGGCACCTCGGATTGACCATGGGGTGTGGACTAACGCCACGGGAACTAGGCTCTAACCCTAACCCACCGCCACTGGCGGCGCTTTCGCTGCCTGCCGCCGCGACTGGAGCTCTAAATGCACCAGCAAGGCGTTGACATCCGCGGGGTTGACACCGCCAATGCGCGACGCTTGGCCAATGGTGAGGGGCTGCACCTGGTTCAGCTTTTCCCGCGCTTCCTTCGAGAGCGTATCGATGGTCATATAGTCGAGGCCGGGGGGCAGCTTGCGGTTGGTGCTTTTGGCCACCTGGTCGATCTGGTTTTGCTGCCGCTGAATGTAGCCAGAGTATTTAATGTCAATTTCCGCCCCTTCTTTCTCCTCCCGGCTGAGGGCGGGGTTACCCAGGCCGTAGCTTTCTAAACTGCCGTAGTGGAAGCCGGGGCGGCGCAGCAGATCCGCCAGGGTAATGGAGCCTTTGATGCGCTGGTCGGTGGCGGCGGCAATGCGCTGGCCGATGTCATCCTGTGCTTTAACGCGGCTGGTATGCAGGCGCTCTTTTTCCGCCGTAATCTGGGCCTGCTTTTGGGTAAACAACTCCCAGCGGCGGTCGTCAATCAGCCCGATCTCGCGGCCCAGGGGGGTGAGCCGCTGGTCGGCATTGTCGGAGCGCAGCAGCAGCCGATACTCCGACCGGGAGGTGAGCATGCGGTAGGGCTCGCGCAGGTCTTTGGTGCAGAGGTCGTCGAGCAGGGTGCCAATGTAGCTGTGCTCACGGGGAAACACCAGCAAATCCTGGCCCTGCACCAGCCGGGCGGCATTAACCCCCGCCACCAGCCCCTGGGCGGCGGCCTCTTCGTAGCCAGTGGTGCCGTTAATTTGCCCAGCGCAAAACAGCCCCGCCACTTTTTTAGTCATCAGGGTGGGGTAGCACTGGGTGGCGGGCAGGTAGTCGTACTCCACCGCGTAGGCGGGGCGTAGCATGGCGCAGTGTTCTAGCCCCGGTAGGGTGCGCAGCAGGGCCAACTGTAGCCGCTCCGGCAGGCCGGTGGAAAAGCCCTGCACGTAGATCTCGGGAATGTCGCGTCCCTCCGGCTCCAAAAAGATCTGGTGGCTGGCCTTGTCGGCAAAGCGAACAATTTTGTCTTCAATGCTGGGGCAGTAGCGGGGGCCCTTAGACTCGACCCAGCCGCCGTAGATGGGGGACAGGTGCAGGTTATCTTGAATGAGCCGGTGGGTTTCGGCGGTGGTGCGGGTGAGGTGGCAGGGCATTTGTTCGCGCTCGACCCAGGCGGCGGGGTCAAAGCTAAACCAGCGCACATCCTCATCCCCCGGCTGCGGTTCGAGGCCGTTAAAATCAATAGAGCGACGGTCTACCCGTGCCGGAGTGCCGGTTTTGAGTCGCCCGGTTTCAAACCCCAGGCGGTTGAGGGTATCAGTCAGACCCGTAGCGGCAAATTCTCCGGCTCGACCCGCCGCCATCGATTTATCGCCAATCCAGATGGTGCCACCCAGAAAGGTGCCGGTGGTGAGAATCACCGCTTTACATCTAAAGGCGACGCCAAAGTAGGTTTCAACCCCGACCACCTCGTCGTTGGGGCCGAGCACCAGGTCGGTCACCATGCCCTCGCGGATAGTCAGGTTGGCCTGGTTTTCCACCAGAGTTTTCATCACGACGGCGTATTCGCGCTTGTCGGTCTGCGCCCGTAGCGCCCACACTGCTGGGCCACGGGAGTTGTTGAGAATGCGCTTTTGCAGGTAGGTGCGGTCGGCCATTTTGCCAATTTCGCCCCCCAGGGCATCGACCTCGTGGGTAAGCTGAGATTTGGCCGGGCCGCCCACGGCGGGGTTGCAGGGCTGCCAGGCAATTTTATCGAGGTTGAGGGTCACCATCAGGGTGCGACAGCCCAGACGGGCAGCGGCCAAGGCCGCTTCGCAGCCGGAATGGCCCGCCCCAACGACGACGACATCGTATTCATCGAGAAAGTCAGCGGCACCGGAGGTAACCATGGGAGTCAGGCAATTGGAGTTAGCCTACTAATTTTAGCGGCTCTGGGCAGGGTTGATAGGCGCCTCGGTCTGGGCCTAAAAATCCTGTGTCTATACCTATCGTGCCAACGCTCTAGCGTTGACACGGCACCTCGGACGCTCCGGCGTCCCTCTAGCGTTAGCGTTAACACGGCACCTCGGAGGCTCCGGCTGTCCCTCTAGCGCTGGCACGGCACCCCAGACGCTCCGGCATCCGCTAGAGCCGGAGCGCAGGAGCGCCACTGGGGGCATTCCCACGCGGAGCGTGGGGACGATGGGTATGGGGCCTTTTCATAGACATCCTAGGTTGCCTCACCTTCGCCCCCATCGAACTGCCCTGCGGCGTGATTACAGCGGTAATTGGCGCGCCATACTTTTGGTGGCTACTGTATCGAGATCGTAATCGTTGAGGGGTTAAGGTCCCGGGTTGTAGAAAACCTTAGGGATCTTGATTCAGCAGATCAAACTGCGATCGCCCCACCCCCGACTGCACTCGCCAGAGGCCTGCGTAAATGCCCCCCAGCGCCAACAGTTCATCGTGGGTGCCCTGCTCTACGATTTGCCCTCTGTCCATCACGTAGATGCAGTCGGCTTGACGAATGGTGGAGAGGCGATGGGCGATCGCGATCGTTGTCCGATTTTGCGTAATCTTGGCCAGCGATCGCTGAATCGCGGCCTCAGTCTCGTTATCTACCGCCGAGGTGGCCTCATCGAGCACCAGAATCGGCGGGTCTTTGAGAATGGCGCGGGCGATCGCCAGCCGCTGCCGCTGCCCCCCCGAGAGTTTCTGCCCCCGCTCGCCCACGAGGGTGTCGTAGCCCTGGGGCAACTTTTGGATAAAGTCATGGGCCTCGGCCTGCCGGGCCGCGTGGATGATCTGCTCACGAGTCGCGTCAAAACTGCCGTAGGCAATATTTTCGGCCACCGTACCGTGAAACAAAAACACATCCTGACTCACCCAGCCGATGCAGCGGCGCAGATCTGCCAAATTGAGGTCATGAATATCCTGACCGTCAATCAAAATGCGCCCGCTCTGCACGTCATAGAACCGCAGCAGCAGCTTCACCAGGGTGCTCTTGCCCGAGCCGGTGGCCCCGACAATGCCAATCGTGGCTCCGGCGGGAATATGCAGCGATAGATCTTTGAGCACCGGATGGCGACCGTTGTAGGCAAAGGTGATGGCTTCAAACGCTACCTCGCCCTGCACCCGGTCCAGGGGCAACGGCTGCTGCCCCGGCAAAATGGTTGCCGGTGTATCCAGCAGGCCCATCACCCGCCGTACCGAGGCCATGGCCCGCTGGTACTCATCGACAATCTCACTCAAAAAGGTAAAGGGCCACAGCAAGTCTTGCACAATGAACACCATAAAGCCGTAGGTGCCCACGCTGAGCTGCCCGGCCAGGGTCGCCCGGCCGCCCAGGTATAGCGTCAGCACAAAGCCCAGCAAAATGCAGAACCGCAGCACAGGCTGAAAGGCCACACTCAGGGCGATCACCCGCCGGTTGCTGTGGCGGTAGGCGTTGCTGTCGTGGTAAACGCGATCGCGCTCATAGCGCTCAGCGGTGAAGCTCTTGATCGTGGCCATGCCCGAGAGGTTGTTGGCGAGGCGATCGCTAATCAATCCGGCCTGGTCGCGCACGGTGTCATAACGGGGAGCCAAACGGGATTGAAACAGAAAGGTTCCCCACAAAATAAACGGAATCGGCACCATGGCAAACCAGGCTATCCCTGGGGCCAGCAGCACGAAGCTAATGCCCACCGCCAAGACACGGGTAAAAAAGCTGATTAGTTCTTGGGCACCCGAGTTTAAGAAGCGCTCTAGCTGGTTGATGTCGTCATTGAGAATTGACAGCAGGGTGCCGGTGCTGCGGTCTTCAAAGTAGGCGAGGTCGAGTCCCTGGAGGTGGTTGTAGGCATCGACCCGTAGCTCATGTTGTAGGGTTTGTGCCAGGTTGCGCCAGAGTTTGTCTGCCCCATACTGGCTGAGAGATTCTAGCCCCCAGGTGACGATGGTCAACCCGGCCAACACCAGCAATTGGCTGAGCGGATTTTGCACCCCTAGCCGGGCAATTAGAGAGGTCTCTTGCTCGACCACCACATCGACGGCGACGCCGATTAGGTAGGGCGGGACCAGGTCAAACAGGGTGCGAAAGATGGAGCAGATGATTGCGCCCCAAACTTGCCCCCGGTAGGGCTGGCCATAGCGGAGCAGACGCAGAAGAGGTTGAGGAGAGCAAGTTATCATGAGCTATGGCAAGAATTCGGTTTTATGGGGAGTGATGACTGAATAGACATCTCCAGAAATGTCCTAAAACTCCCGTGGTGTCGTGGCAAAATCTGGATTGTTGGAGAGGTCTAATAGTGGCTAGAGATCGCTTTCACCAGATTGTCAAAACTGCCTTGATTAGGGATGGGTGGACTGTGACTCACGATCCGTTACAACTCAAGGTGGGTGGTGTAGACATGGAAAAAATAATGTAAAGCTGATTGTTTATGACATCAAGCTAGAGGAAATTGCTCAATGGAAAATGTAATTGATAAGCTGGTTCACTATCAGAAAATTGTGCAAAACCTTTTGCTGAACTATGCCGAGAGCAAGCCTGCCTATGGAGACATTGAAGTCGAGACTATTTTTGGCCAACAGCGTAACCATTATCAAATTATGCATTTAGGGTGGCAACATAATCGGTGGGTACATCATTGTGTAATGCATTTAGATATTCGGAACGAGAAAATCTGGATTTTCCATAACTCGACTGAGCATGATATCGCTGCAGACTTGGTGGATATGGGTGTGCCAAAACAAGATATTTTGCTCGGGTTTCATCCTCCTTTTGTGCGTGAAATGAGTGATTACGCAGTAGGGTAAAAATTAGGATTGCCGGGTTATTTCATGTTTTTAAGGAGCTCCTTTAATGTCCCATATTCACAATCTAAACTCACTCTACGAACGAGATATTTTGTTGTGGTCAGAAGATACG
>DAIUJR010000142.1:0-7810 GCA_036848635.1 Nodosilinea sp. CTOTU7336 | reverse complement strand
ACCCTGGCTTTACCTGACCCGTAGCGAGCCGTGCTTTTGGTGTTTGTTTTTCATAATTTTAGGAAAATGCAGTTTCCTCTCTGGCCCTACCTTAATCAACCCGTATTTAGTCGATCTAGCAAGGCCATCTTTAACCCCTGGCGGTTTTGGTCTGTGTACCAAATTCGATTCCTAGAGCGGTGCTGGCTGCGGGAATATCGCCCGGAAAAGCGCTATAAACCTTGATATATGCCCCGAAGTCGAGGTAGAGAAGAATTTTTCTTGACTTTCAGGGTCAGTCGCTGACCTGACGGTTATGGGCAACGGTGAGTTGTCACCAAAGCCAGCCTTCAAAGGCTATAGGGGTAGGGCAGTGGTGCCCCTACATTTCCATGGGTTAAACACAGATATGCTTGCGCCTTCAGCGAGATGAGCAAGCTGTTGATGCAAAGTTTCAGGCCATTGTAAAGTTAATCGGCTCATCGCTTTTCTCCTGAGGCTAATACGCTCATAAGGAGCTGCTCATGCAGGGTAAGCGCAAGAAAAATAGGTCTGTGACATGCTAGGGGCATCCTATCACTGCGACCTTTAGCGAGTCCCCATGAGCCAAGGCTTTGCTCCCAACGAAGAGACCGCTAAAGCCGGTCAGACCAAACCACCCTTGAGCGTGGCTACCGATGCTACCTCCATTCAACAGCAGTGGGAATCACTCTTTGCTGAACTCGAAGACCCCCGCGGCAGTCAGGGGGTAGAGCACCCATTTTTGAGCATTGTGATGATAGCGATTTTGGCGGTCATCGGCGGCGCGACGGGTTGGGAGGACATCGAAACCTGGTTGACTGACAAAACTCTTGAAACCCTTATTCTGCCGTAGATTGGGTTACGCTATCGTTAACCTAACGAAACCGTTGTTGGTGTTGGGTTACCCTGCGGGAAGCCAGCTACGTCGCCTCAACCCAACCTACGCAAGAAATTTTGTCAGTCCACCAGGTTATACAGACAGTTTCGGCGCTGCGTCCGCTACCACCGCCCCCTTACCCAAACACTACGGTGCGGTTGCCGTAAACCAGCGTGCGGTTTTGCAAGTGCAGCCGCACGGCGCGAGCCAGCACCATACGTTCCACATCCTTACCCTTGCGGATCAGCTCCTTCACGTCATCTCGGTGGCTGATCCGCACCACATCCTGCTCGATGATAGGGCCTTCATCCAGGTCGGAGGTGACGTAGTGGGCGGTGGCCCCAATAATTTTGACCCCCCGCTGGTAGGCCCGTTGGTAGGGGTTAGCCCCCATAAAGGCGGGCAGAAAAGAATGGTGAATGTTAATCACCTGGGTAAATTCGGTCAAGAATTCTGGACTCAGCACCTGCATATATTTAGCCAGCACCACCAGATCAATGGCGTACTGGCGCAGCAGTTTTAGCTGCTGTTGCTCCTGCTGAGCCTTGGTGTCTTTAGTGATGGGCAGGTGGTAAAAGTCGATGCCGAACTGATCAGCAACGGGCTGAAGGTGGGGGTGGTTGCTGATAATAAGGGGAATTTCGGCCCTAAATTCCCTGGCCTGGTGCCGCCAGAGCAGATCCAATAGGCAGTGATCTTGGTGGCTGACCCAGATCGCCAGACGGGGCACCGCGTCAGAAAAGTGGAGCTGCCAGTCGGCCCCTAAGGGTTGGGCAATGGCGTTAAAGGCGGGGCCAATGATGTCGCGGGGCAGGTTAAACCCTTTCAGCTCCCACTCCAGGCGGGATAAAAACAGCCCCGCTGCGGGGTCACAGTGCTGGTCGGCATGGAGAATGTTGCCGCCGTTAGCGTAGATAAAGTTGGCGATCTTGGCGACTAGACCTTTTTGGTCGGGGCAAGAAACCAGCAAAATAGCGGTGGGTGAGCCCATAACTGGCGCAGTGGAAGGATGCAGGTGGGCTTAGCCTACCACTGGTAACGAGGCTCAGCTAGTTTTTTCAGATTCCTTTTCGTCGCTAGACACGGGCTATGGCGCTGGGCTGGGCTGAGCTGGGGGCAAGGCAGACGGGGTTGAACCGGCGTCGCGGCCAGGGGGCTGGGGTTCTGCATCGCTGGGAGAAGGGGATAGCGGTACTTCTACCGCAGCGCCGCTGGTCGGCGTGCTGGGGGCAAGGGTTGCATCCACCGGCATTTTCCACTCCGCCAGGGGGCGGTTGATAGCGTTGGCAACGTCCTGGGTGACGACTAAAACGGCAGAGGCGGCTCCGTCGCGGCTGGGGGGCCACTCCGGGGGATCGGCCACGGCGTAGTGACCGCTGCCGCTGAAGTCTTCGCCGCCCAGGATGAGGGTATGCTTGGTGCCGTCCTTGAGGGTGACGGTGGCGGTGCCAGCGGGGGCATCTAGCCCAAAATCGGCGATCTGATCGGGTTCTATGGTAACGGTTTGCAGCGGCGAGTCGGTGTTCAACCGGCTGAGCAAAAAGGCCACCGCTCCCGGTTCCGCCGGGCCTAGCTCGGGCTGGGTAATCTGCCAACCGCCCTGGTCATCTTGCTGAAACACCAGGATTTCGCCGTTGCGCTCTACGGTGAGGGTGGCCACGTTGGTTTCGGCAAATTCAAAAATGGGGGCACTAGCGGTGCTGGACTCAGTCGTTTCTGGGGCTTTGGCCCGTTGGGATTCGGCAATTAGCACCCCTGCCCCCAGCAGTAGAGCGACACCGACTAGCACGATGGTACTGCGCTGAAGTTTCATAGTTTCACCTAACGTCGCCTGAGCCACATCAACACCGCCAGGGCAAAGCCCACCAGGGGCAGCACCAGCAGCGAGAAAATTCCCAGGCCGATTTGCTGCTGCACTGTCATCACAATGCGGCGGTTGGTCACGTCTTTGGGGCGAATGGAGAGGGCCGAGTCGTTCTGCTGCCCTAGCCAGTTGACCGCATTGAGAAATACATCACCGTTGAGCTGCTGCTCAAACAGGCCATCGGTGGCAAAGGTAGCATTGCCAATCACCACCAGCCGCGACTCTGGGGGCGGTTCAGCAGCAGAGTCGGTTTCTGGAGTGGCCTCGGCTTCAGCCGTCGGGCGGCTGAGGGCCACCCCCAGGGTGTAGGGGCCCGAGGGGGCGCCATTTTCATCAAACTGAAGTTCGCCGCTGGCCGACAGCGCTTCAGCCCGGCTTTGGGCATTGCTCTGAAGAATGGGCACCGCCGTCACGTCGGGCACCGGCTCGACATTAATGGGCCGCGCCAGGGGGTAAAACGACCGCCCGTTGCGAAAGTCGTTGGTAATCGGGTGGTCAGCGTAATCGGTGACCAGCGGGGCCGCCGGGCCGAGGCCCACGAGCTGCCCCGCCCCAGAGGTATCGAGCACAATGCGGTCGTCGAGGGTGACGCCCCACTCGTCAAGCAGGCGACCCAGGTTGGGGCTGGTGCGGGGGTCAACCAGCAGCATGACGCTGCCGCCGCCATCCAGATAGGTTTGCAGCGCCTGGGTTTCAGCGTCGAAAAAAGCGGCGGCGGGGCCAGCCACGATGACGACATCGGCATCCTCAGGCACCTGGGCGACTTGGGATAAGTCGAGGGTCTGGACGGCGACATTCTTGGCTTCTAGGGCCGTCACCGCCTGCAAAAAGCCGGTTTCGCTGCCGTCAATGGGGAACTCTTTGTGGCCCTGGGTAAAGTACACCGTCAGAATGCGATCGCTACTCAGCTGCCCCAGGGCATTGGTCAGGGTACGTTCCGACAGCCGCTCGTCAGGGCTCACGGTCTGCACCAGGCGGCGGGTGTCGCCACTGGCTAAAAACGCCATTCCGGGTTGGGTAACGCCAAACTCCTGGGCCTGGCGCGGGTCATTGTAGGGGTTGACATACTGAAACGAAAACTGCGGCCCCGCCTGACGATAGCTTTGCAGCAGCTGCCGATCCTGGGGGTTGGGAGCGGCATCAAAAATGACCACCTCAGCGGGGTTTTCAAGGGATTGCACCACCTGCTGGGACTGCGGGGCCAGGGTAAACAGCTGGTTCTCGGTGAGGTCGATGCGGCTGGTGTGGCGCACTGCCAAAAAATTCACCAGGGCCAAAATGGCCAGTACCGCCAGGGTTGAAATCAGGGCATTGGCCCCGGCCTCGGTAGAGCGCTGACCCCAAAACCGGCCCCGGCCATAGTCACTAAAGCCCAGCCCCACCAGCAGCAGGCCCAGGCCGCCGACCAGCAGTCCGGCGGGCAGGGGCGTCCACCCGGCGACAATTCCCGCCAGCAGCCCCGCCGTAATCAGGGCCAGACCGGGCAAGGCCAGGTACTTAAGATAGTTTTGGTAGGCCCCAGCAGATTTCATCATTGGATTATCACCCGGGTTACTAGGATCGCTGGAATCGCAGCGTTTCAACAGATTGGGCGGTCAGGTACAGGCCCAGCCCAATAAACGACAAAAACAGCACCAGGCCACTGGTATCGAAAATGCCCTCGGTGAAGTCGGTGAAATGCTTCAGCAATGAGAGGTGGCCAATGGCTGCCCCCAGCCCCCCGGGAAACCCCTGGGCCACGGCATCCACCAGCCACAGCAGCAGAATTAGAGCAAAGGTCATAATCGCCGCCAGCACCGTGCTCTCCGTTAGGGAGGAAATGAACATGCCCAGGGCCAGCACGCTGGCGGCCAGCAGCACCAGCCCCAGGTGCGACAGCAAAAATACCCCCGAGCCCGCTGGCGGGGAGGCTGCCCCCAAAGCCACCGCCTGGCAGACCATGAGGGGCAAAATCATACCGACATAAAAGGTGACCACCGCCAGCAGCTTGCCCAGGGCCACGGCCCAGTTGCTGATTGGAGAGGTGGCCAGCAGTTCCAGGGTGCCCTGCTTACGCTCGTCGGCGTAGAGGCCCATGGAGAGCATCGGTAGCACAAACATCGATAGCGAGCCCAGCAGCCCCACGTAGGCTTTGTTGAACTCGTAGGCCACGTCGAAGGGGGGCGGGGTCGGTAACCCGGCCTGTTGGGCCTGGTCGGCAATGGCCGCCTGGGCAATAATGCCCTGGGGGCCGAGCAGCAGCGCCACTAAAAAGAACCCCCCTAGCAGCCAAAACACCCCGGCAATAATATAGGCCAGGGGCGACGCAAAGTAGCTCTGTAGCTCGCGCCGGTAAATGGCTAAAATATTTCTGAGTCCTGTGCCCACGGGCGGTTAACCTCTACGCTACGGTTCCACGGTGAATTTTAAGCCCAGCCTCTACTCTCTCCTACCGGCGACTACACCTCCTGGACATCCCCAGACCCTAAGGCAGCAGAGTCTGCCGAGGTGGGGGAGCCACCAGGGAGGCTAGTCGAGTTTGCCGCTACCACCGCGACGCCCTCGGCATTGGGCTCGGTAGTGGTCAGGTTGAGAAAGACATCCTCCAGGGTGGCCTGCTGTCGCCGCAGCTCGTGTAGTTCCAGCCCAGCATTGACCAGGGCGGCGGCTAGGGCGCTGCCCAACTGACGGTCGGCATCACTGGTCACCCGCAGCCGCTGGTGGTATTCGGGTAGATGGTCAACCACCAGGGGCCACACCTGCCGCACCCCAGGCAAGTCCATAAGGATGCGCTGGGCGACGACCACATCGCCCTTGACTTCTAGCTCGTAGACTGATTCGCCGGCTAGACGACTGGTCAGGTTTTGGGGGGTGTCGGTGGCGACGATGTGCCCCCGGTTGATAATGGTGATGCGATCGCAGGTAACGCTCACCTCCGGCAGAATGTGAGTGGAGAGAATGATGGTGTGATTTCCCGCCAGACTCTTGATGAGCTGCCGCACCTCATTAATTTGCCGAGGGTCGAGGCCCACGGTCGGCTCATCTAGAATAATCACCGGCGGGTCGTGGATAATCGCCTGGGCAATGCCCACTCGCTGCCGATAGCCCTTGGACAGCTTGTGAATTAGCACCGAGCGCTTATCCCGCAGACCGCAGTGCTCCATGGAAATTTCCGCCCGTCGCTGGCGCAGATCGGCGGGAACGCCTTTGATGCGCCCAACAAAATGGAGAAACCCCTCGACGGTCATCTCAGGGTACAGCGGCGGCGATTCGGGCAGGTAGCCAATTCGCTGGCGCACCGCCATCGAGCTGGTATGCACGTCATAGCCCGCCACCCGCGCGGTGCCCTCCGAGGCGGGCAGGTAGCCGGCCAAAATTCGCATGGTGGTCGTCTTACCCGCCCCGTTTGGCCCCAAAAAGCCCAAAATTTCACCCGGCTGGGCCTCGAAGGTAACATCTTGAATTGCCGTTGTAGACCCATAGGCTTTGGTCAAATGTTCAACTTCGATCATAGGGGTGAGTGAGCCGGGGACAGATAACTGTACTGCTGACTACAGTAGCGACTATTACTCTAAACAGCACAGCGGGAATTGAGAAGGGGGGAAGGATTTTAGATTTGCCACGGGAAGGGGTGAATGGTATTCGCCCCATTCAATCGGGGGTAACCAAGCAGAATTTGGTATGACTCATTGAAGGCGATTTCCAGCCAAGAACTGACCTCGTCATTCTTGCGCAGGTGGGAATCCAGCCCGAGATTATATTGAGGATCTGCTTTTCTGGAAATCGCCTCAGGCGGGATGTGCTTGGGTAAAAATTACCCGACGCTATTGAGCGGCTTGAACCGCATACATGGCCTTGACCACCACCGCCGGATCGACCCAGGCCCCATCGTACTTTAGCCCCCAGTGCAGGTGTGGCCCCGTTGTGCTGCCTGTCATGCCCACCCGGCCAATGCGCTGGCCCGATTTGACCGACTGCCCCTGGCGAACTTCGATGCCCCCATCTCGATCTACCAGCACCCGCCCCCCCTCTTTTTCCACCACAATCGCCCCCTGCATGTGGCAATACACGTGAGTCCACGAGCCCGATTTAATGATGGCTGACGTGCCGCAGGCGGTATTATCCGAGACCTGAATCACCGTCCCATCCCACCAGCTGCGCACGTAGCTGCCCATGGGCGCGGCAAAATCAAGCCCGTAGTGAAACCGCAGCCCGCCGAAGGGGTGCTGGCGATAGCCAAAGGGTGAGGTATAGGCGGTAAAGTTTTCCACCGGAAAGGAGGCCCCCGCCCAGGGATTAGTCGGGTCTCCCTCACCCCTGGCGCCTTGTTCTTCGGCTACTACCCCAGGGGCAGATTGGCTTAACTCCGTCATCAGACCAGCTCCCACGCTCAGCGCTACTATCCAGCCCAAACCTTGACCTATCCTGTGCCGACAGACCATAGTCCAAAAATTACTGCTCAATCTTTTGATTTTAGTTCATATGTACTAAAAAAGAAATGCTTTGGGATATGCAGGGAAATATCCTGTCCGTAGTGCGATTACATTTACGAGACTCGGCTCCTTTGGAACGGTGGGAGCATGGGAAGAGCAGGCAAAGCGCTACGAGACGTCCTCACGCAGTACGGCAGTAGTCAAAATAGCCTTGCCGTCACAATGGATTGCAGCGATCGGCCATCTATAATTGGGTTCGGCTTTGTTTCATGAATAGTTCGACTTTCACCTGAAAACCCTACTGCACAAGGCTTTTTCAATAAAGCCTTCTAATTGACGATCCTCGATGTGTAAGGAGTTGGGGTATTCATGCAACAAAGTCATTGGGTTCCACGAAGAACGCGACCCCACAGCAGAAACGGTGGCGGATATCGTGGCGGCGCTCAAGAGCTTAAATGGTGAAGCGGCTGAAGCTTTTGTCCAGCTATATCTCGGCAACATGCTCAAAGATCAAAAAGACGAAAACCCGTAGTAAGATGGTGCATTGCTGCGCGAATGCACCATCTTACTATCCCACAGCACAACCTGATGCCATCCCCACTTACAGCGTTTTTCACTCTAGTGAGGTACAATATGTACTTATTAAATCCACTCTAG
>DAIUJR010000141.1:0-7815 GCA_036848635.1 Nodosilinea sp. CTOTU7336 | reverse complement strand
TGCGGTGGTACGAAGCCCAGGGGTTTGAGAAAATCGAGAGCTACTGGCATGTGTATCTGGACAGTGACGAAGTAGACACCGCTATCAGCAGCGCCATTCCTGGCCTCAAACCTCGCCATGTCTTTGCCCATTACCAGGGGGATGAGGCTGCTCACCTTCAACAGCGCTTTCGGCGGGTGCATGAGTGCAGTCGCTACGACCTCATCCTTAAGTGAGCGCTTCGATGTCTTCGTTCAGGGAATAGCGCAGGTAGTCTTGCTCTGGGGTTGAAAGGGTCACATCCCGTGGCAATGTCGCCAGGGCCGCTTGATAGGCCGTTCTGGCGTTAAGTTTGTTTTTCAGGGTGTAATGGTACAAGTCGCCCAGGGCCTCGTAGGCTTTAGCAAAGTCAGGGAAATGGTGGTTAATGGTCTGGTACAGAGCGATCGCCTCCCCTTGCAATCCTCGCTCCTGCAAGGCACGCCCGATCTGCATCAGCATCGCTGGCGTTACCCTTAGAGCCTCCTGGGCAATCCGCTGGCATCCAGCTTCAGCACCCTGGTGAAGGAATAGCTCTAGGAGGGGTTTGGCGGGGATCGCCCCTCCTGCCTCCTGCCGCTGTTGCACCTCTAATGCTCGAACGTCTTGATCAAGCGATGCAATCGTTGCCACCACATTCCCAGCATTGGCAGCGTCTTCTTTCAAATAGGCGTTCAAGAAGGCCAAGATGCTCTGGCAAACAACTTGGGAGGCTGAGCGAATCAGCTGATCCTGCTCATCTATTCTCTCTCCCGCCAGGGTCGCAGCGGTTGGCCCTGGGGTAACAAAATCGTTGTGGCCCAAGTGCTTAACGATGATGTAGTAGCGATCGGCGTGGCTCAGCGTTTCGTAATGCTCAAAGGTCACCGTTGGCGTCACCTTACTGAAAATCATCAGTGGCACCGAGAACCGTTCTGTCTGGCTCAGCCGCTCGGCAATGTTGTGGTAAAGATGGTCATAGGCCGGGTTCCACTCGCGGGTCGAGTCGAGGCTGACCACTGCCCCAACGTTCGCCTGGGCCTCAGCAGCATAGGCCAACACCGCCGAGGCCCCATAGCTATGGCCGATCACCCCAATCCGGGCAGTATCCACTCCATCGCGATCGCAGAGAACATTGATCACACAAGCCACGTCTTTGATGGAGCGATTCAGGTCAGAGTCAACGCCAAACCACAGGCCATGCTCCGGTGGGTACGCACTGGTCGCCACCACATACCCATAGCTGGCGAGAAACTCCAACAGCACGGGATTGTCCACGATACTCCCACCCAGCCCCTGATGGTAAATTACCGCCGGGTAAGAGCCACCCAGCGGCGGCGCGTTCAGATAGCATCCGGTGGGGGTTTGCAGAAACCGTTGAAAGGCATCGGTATCTGCTGCATCTAACCCAGACCAGTGCTGTTCGGCCTTACGGGTAAAGCGATTGAGCTGTTCCACAAAGCTTTGTAGGGAATCGTCTGTGGATGACACGGTGAGATAAGCCTCGTAGGGCATAGCGGCAGCATCCTCAGGTGGTTGCGCCGGATACCAAACCTGCACCACAATGGGGCGGCCTTTGAGCCTGGTGGTGGTAGCCCCAGGCTTGGTGCTTGGCAGGTCGTAGCGTCTGTTGTAGTCGTAGGTAATCAACGACTGAAACCCCACCGGGTAGGGGCCAACGGGAAGTTCTCCCCATAAGGATGGTGGTGATGTTAGAGGCTGCTTCGGTAGTTCTGGTATTTGACTCATGGGTCAACCTGCGCCTGGTCAGATTCGGAAGGTGCGCGACCCGGTATAGAGCGAAATTTCCCAAGGTAGCCAGGGGCTGCTATTGGGGCTAATTTTTTGGTGGTTGGGAATTTGGCCTGGACAGTCAGTCTGTTGAAGGCCCAGGTCTCGTTTGGGCTGAACCACAGGATAGGCCAGACGGAGGGTAGATGCGGTGTGGGTATTCATGGCGGGGGCCGTTAGGGGATGTTTAGATCCTCAACAGCGATATCTAGAATTCCAGATTGAAGGGATATCGTTTGAGATGAAGGATGCGATCGCCTCTCTACTGGATTGCGTTATGAACCCGCTAAAAACCAACTACATGGCCCACGATGATGTCTACCAACGGCTCAAGGCAGAAGGAGCCTTTGGCTGGACTTCGGAGAGCGATCAGACCCAGGTGATGCAGCCTCGAATTTTGCAGGCGATCGATCGCCTCGCCCTCGCCCCCGGTAGCCGCATTCTAGATCTGGGCTGTGGCACGGGCGATCTTGCTATCTGGCTGGCAACCCTTGGGTATGCGGCCTATGGGATTGATATTGCCCCCAGCGCGATCGCCTGGGCTGAGGAAAAGGCCCACTCTCAAGCAGTTCAGGTTGAGTTCACAGTAGGCAGCGTTGTGAAGTTGAGCCCCTATCCCAACGGCTTCTTTCATCTGGTCATCGATGGCCGTTGCCTGCACTGCATCATTGGGCCAGACCGAGCCCGCACGCTGGCCAGCATTTACCGGATTCTTCAACCGGGTGGGGGCTTTCTTCTCCAGAGCATGTGTGGTGTGGTGATGGAGGCCTCACCTATGAGGCAAGCGTTTGACCCCGTCTCCCATTGCCTGGTGAATGAGCAGGGCATTGCCACTCGCTACATTGGCCCTGCCGAAACGATCCTTCAGGAGTTGAAGACAGCAGGGTTGGAGACGTCGTCGCTAGGGGAGGGAGCGGCGATCGCCAACTGGTATGTCGTTCCCCGTGAAGGCCCCCATGACCAGGATGATTTAGTAGCCTTAGCCGTCAAACCTAAAACCTAGCTCATAGCCGTAATCTACCTAAATCTAAGGTAAACGCCTCTATGGTCAGGATAAAGCAGGGATTTTGCGTTTGAATATAGGCCATGGACTAGAGATAGGCGACTGAAGCGGCTGTGGAGCCTTTAAGTTTTGAATAATCGCCAGGGCTGGCGGGGCGATCGCCCTCTGTAAAGCCCACGGTGCAGTAGCATAGCGATCGAGCCGCCTGGCGAGCTTCGCCGAGGTTGCTTAACCTATTTTGGGAATCGCTATGCCGCAGCTCTGGCCGCCATTGAGCCTGGACGATTGGCAAGACAGCACCGCCTGGGTACGGCAAGTTCGGCAACAACACTGGCGCGGTTGATATGGCTCAAATTCTGGTCGATACCGACCTCACTAAAAATCAGCACGATTTTCGATTCACCCAATTCCTCAACCTCCTGTCTTACCCATAGCCTTTCCCGACTCCCGATTCCCGACTCCCGACTCCCGACTCCCAAGTTCCCACCATGCAAACCCTAAAACTCAGAGCCCATGTCAACCCAGACGGCAGCATTCAGCTCCAAATGCCCGAGCAGCTCGCCAACCAGGACATCGAACTCATCCTGGTCTATCAACCCGTAGAATCCCCCGACACCCCCACTGAGTCACTCCCCCCCCAAGAAGACCCCCTAATCGGCCTCTTCTCCGGTTCCCCAGACCTAGCCACCCAGTCCGAAACCATCCTCGAACAAAACATTACCCCCACATCAGGGTTCACATGGAAGCAGTCCTAGCAGATACCGGCGTTGTCGTCGCCCTAGTCAATCGAACAGATGACAGACATGCCGAAGCAAGCGCCGCCTACCTCCAATTTCCAAAAATCCTGCTACCTCAAGTCGTGCTGGTAGAGGTGGCCTATCTGGTAGGCCGCGACGTTGGTATTCCAACCGTCGCCACTTTTCTCCAAGGTCTCCCAGCCAGCCGATTTGTCCTGATTCCGGCCACCGATGCCGATATCGCCAGAACAGCACAGATTCTCAGCCAATATGTTGATAGCAAAATTGACTTTGTCGATGCTGTCGTCATGGCCATAGCCGAACGCTTATCTATCGAAACGATTCTGACCATAGATCAACGTGACTTTCGCATCTTCCGCCCCAACCACTGCGATAGCTTCACCCTACTTCCCTAGGGACCAAAACCCGGCACCACCCCAAAAAATCCAGAGCCATTTCAATTGGCCTCCCCACCCCTGGCAAAATACTTCACCAGCATCCTCATCAACTCCCCAGGTTGGCACCGCAGCGGACGCTCAGGTGTAGGAGCTGGCATAAAATCAGTCCACTCAAAAATTTCAGCAAAGCCGCACAGGTGCATTTGCTGAAGCATCGCCTGAATCGCCTCCCGAGACCCGATCGCCAAGAGCTTCACCGGCTCCCGATCAGGCCGGGGGTAGTTGCTCAGCTTTTGCCTGATCTCAACGCTGACCAAAAGGTCGTGTTCTGTACCGCTAACCTCTGAACCAATGAAACCCTGGGGAACCAGCATGGATATACCCTCCAGTTAAATCAAAGCATTGTCGTATATGCCAGCGCTGGCATATGCGACAATGCTTCGCGCCTCATCCTCTGAAATGATGAGGACATGGGTAAAGCAGGCTACGTTCTCAAGCAAGTGCTGGAGCAGTACAACATCACCCAGTACCGGCTCGCGGCGAACCTGGGAATTGATCGCACCAGTGTTTACCGCTGGTGCAGCGGCAAGATCGATCCCACAGGCGACACCATTCTGGAAATCGTACGCGTCCTCAAAACAATGAGTCCAGAAGCTGCGGAGGCTTTTGTTACTCAATACATCGGCAGCGAATTAGACGAATAGCAGGCCATTAGCCGCTCAACCCTAGCGCTCCAGGTTCCTGGTGCGAGGCGGCATTCGCTGCGATTGCCCCATCTGGAGCGCCTGAATCGCCTGCACCTGGGCCACCGTCCCTCGGGCATACTGCTCCACAGTCTGAAGTGACGTGCCCTGAACATCCTGCTGAAAACGAGAGTACGGCCCCTGAAGTAGGAGCGCCGCGACGCCATCTCCCGATTCCCCTACACCCAGTGCCGCCGCCGTCACCTTCTGGTCGAGTTGAATCGCCGACAGATCACTGCTCACATTGTCTCGATAGAGGTCTGAATAGCTCTGAGTTTTCCCCGTGACCGAGCAGGCATACTCCAGGTAGCGCTGCTGCTGAAGGCTGTCCACGGTCGTTTGGGCGTACTGGAGCAGTTTGGGCAACGCTGTTTGCTTCTCCTCGTCAGACAACCCCAAAATCTGTTTCTGGGTAAACGGCCCCTGAGCCAGCAGTTGAATCACCTGTCGGGGCGATTTACCGGTCTGTAGCGCCGCTCTAGCGACTTCCTGATCTAATCCCTGCGCTGTTATCAAATTATCGCTGTAGCGAGTGTAGAGGCTTTCGTAATCCTTGGCATCCTTGAGTGAAGCCTTGGCCAGCGCCAGGTACTGCTGGCGCATCAACCGCCCTTTCTCGGTTTCTGGCTCCTTCGGCAACTGTGGCTCGGTCATAGGGCATCCGTAAACTCATCGAGCAAGTCAGCCGCCGGAGCTGAAACGGTCACAGGCTGTACTAATGCAGTGCCTGCCTCTACTGGTAGATTCTCCACATCAGACGTTCCCACTAATTCGGTGCTACCGGATCGATCCATCCCCAAATCAAACTCCTCGCGCAGGTGCTGAATCTGGGCTTCCATCTGCCAGATCGATTGCTGCGCCAGGTCGCGCAACTCCGCCTCGGAGTAATTGCCGGACTGCCGATAGGCGAAGGGCAGCCAGAAAGCACGGGTGGCGGTGGCCGCTTTCTCTTTGCCGCTGTAGGCGTCGTGGATCAGCCAAGAGTAGGTGATGCCGTTTGGGGAGGTGCGATCGGGTTCAAAGATAAAGCGCACCCTAGACTTTTTATCAGGGTTTGCAGGATCTGGGCTTGGGGAAGGGCTTCGTCCTCGGGGCATGGGTCAAAACTCAGCCTATAGGGTTTCAATCGTTATCAGCACCTTGGGTAGATAACTATAGATAGCCACCTATCAAAATGATTTTACACTAGCTACCACAGAAAATGCTGATCTAATGCCCGCCAAACCTAGAATACATCCTCTCCATCGACTATATACCAGCATTACTGATTACTGAAGGCTTTTCTTTCAGGAGCAACAATCCCTAGGATCTAGACATGCGCTATCAATATCAAGTTTAGTAAATTAATCAGCATAGAGTCAGCTAATGTCGAATGGTTCATCGTAAGATGCTCTCATCAAGGTGTGTGTTTACCAGATTCTTTGCTGATTAACCCTTGGAAAGCCAAATGTGGTCGGCTGGGAACAATTTGTCCAGGCGGCTGAGAGCTTTGTGCGGATTGGTTCTGGAGATGCATAGACGATGGACACCCATGACCTTTTAGAAGCGTTATTTGAACGGCTTAACGCCCGCCTTGACTTGATCGAAGGCAATCTTCGAGAGCTGAGGCAACGCCTGAATGGCGAGGTGGATGTGCCTAAGCTGGTAAAGCTCAACAAGGCTTGGCAAATTCTGGGTTACCCGAATTACGATGCCTGTCTATACAAGGTGCGGTCTGGCCACTACCGGGTGAATAAAGAGATTGTTGATCGCCGATCGCCCGATTCCCGTCGCCCAGACTGGTATGCCGATATCGAGAAGTGTCAGCTCCGCGATCGCACTATGGCCAGCAAGCGAGGTTGATCAGCCCTTAACCCGCCTGCTTTTTCTTCAGAGCGGCAAAATAGGTCTGGGCGGCTCGCTCCTTAGAAATGTGCTTTTGGTAGGTGCCCAGGTTGACGTTGGGGTTGTGCCCCATAAACTGTGAGGCCACCGCCGTTGGCAGCTCCAGCCAGAGAGCAGCTCTCAAACTCCAGGCGTGGCGTAGGCTATAAGGTGGAAAGGGCATCTTAGCCCGTTGAAAAGCCGTAGACGTGCGATCGCCGTAGTCCTTATTCATGCGAGCTGTCACGGCGGGTCGGCGCACCTCCCACAGTTGCCAGCGGTCAACCCACTCTGGCGGTAATGGAAAGGTCTCGCGCTTCCCGGTTTTAGTACCATCAGGCACCAGGGCCACCAGCCACCGCTGGCCGTCGTACTCACGCCACTCCACCTCACAGAGAAAGGCTTCGTGGTCTCTGAGGTTGTAGGTGGCCATCATCGCAGCGACCCACTGCCACGATTTGTTTTTCATCCCGTCGATGGCGGCAATAATCTCGTCGTCGTTAGGGATAATGCGCTCGACGTTGCTGAGCCGGTAATCGCCCTGGCGATCGCGCACCTTGGACTCTATACCGGCAAAGTCTGCCAATCGCTGGAGCTTTTGGCATGCGACCTGGCGACTGCGGCTATTGGGCTTCCACCGATTTACCACATCATCTAAAAGATGGGATGTTAATTTTGCCGCTGGTGGCAGCCATTTGAAGGCCGGGTACCAAAACTGTTCTCGCCAGCGCAGGGTAATGGCTTCTTCATCGCCCTCCTGCTGCTTTTGCCAATCCTGCTGAAAGCGATTGATCCAGGCCTGGCAGGTTTCGCTGTTCTCTTTGGTGTCAGGCTCAACTTCGCGCCAGTCAAAGCGCTTCTGGGCGAGCAGCGCCCCCAGGCGAAAGGCCTCGGCTTCGGCGTACTTAATGCCCGCAGGGTTGGCGTAGACTCCCAATGTGATGAACTGCTGCTTGGGCCGAGTCGCCTTACTGTCTGGTCGGGGTGGGAGGGTGCCCCGCAGCGAAAGCTTTTCGCCGCGCTGGTAGAGCCTCAAACCCATCTGAGCCGCGTCTAGCCGTTGATTGGCCGCTTCCACCGTCAGCGCTTTTCGTCCCATGGCGAGCTAGCTCCTGATCTAAATTTGATCTAGAAATGCCTCCGTTTATTCTAGTTCAGCCCCATTCAGTCAGTTCTGACAATGCCTGAAGCAACCGCCTGAAGAGGCCTGAGGGCTTAGGTTTCCTATATGGGCGATACTGGACTCGAACCAGTGACATCCTGCTTGTAAGGCAGGTCAGCAT
>DAIUJR010000140.1:0-8068 GCA_036848635.1 Nodosilinea sp. CTOTU7336 | reverse complement strand
CTGGTCTCTGCTCCTGCTATTGATTCTACAGGCTCAATTTCCGATAAGGTTTAATCTGAAGTCAACAATGTTGAATTGTTTGCCGAAAGAGCAGCAACAGCGATCGAAAATTTCTGTCTCTATCAACAGCAATTGCGATTCAACGAGCGCCTGTCTCAGGAAGTTGCGGCTTGCTCCATAGATTTAAGACAATCTCAAGAAAAACTACTTGAACGCGAACGTTTAGCGGTTGTGGGTGAATTTACAGCGATGATTGTCCATGAGGTGAGGAATCCGCTGACAACCATCGAACTGGGTCTGAGATATGCTCAAAAAGTGTTACATTCCAATGCCGATCAACAGCGTCTAGCCCTCGCTTTAGATGAATCGCATCGACTTAATCAACTCTTAAGTAAAATTTTGAGCTATGCAAAACCTGAGGTTTTGCATAGCTCAAAACTCAACATTGGTCAGTTTTTCGATGATCTGTTGCTCCAGATTCAAGACTTACCCGAAGCGGCTGAACGACATATTAAGTATGTAAATGACTCTCCAGAAGTCGAGGTGATGGCAGATGCCAATCAGTTAAAACAAGTGTTCTTAAATTTGTTTCGCAATGCGTTTGAAGCGATCTCCCCTCAAGAAATGGTCACTTGTTCAATCAATCATGGTATCCAGGCAAATGGGATTTGTGTCCGCATTCATAATGGTGGGACTCCCATTCCACCCAAATTATTGCCGCAACTCACGACCCCCTTTTGTTCGGCAAAGCCTTCTGGCACAGGGTTAGGATTGGCAATTTCCAAGCGAATTATTGCGGCTCACGGAGGAGAATTAGAGATTATCTCTTCTGCCACAGGGACTACAGTCAGTGTCTACTTGCCTATCATACCCTCTGACTTTTGATGTTGGACAGTGTTACTAGTGACTGATTTCGGAAACCGGGCAGTCTCTTATTCATACTATCCCCACGCAGAAATATAAGCGGGCTAACGATGAAGTTGTGTGGCGGCAGACAACCTCGAACTCTCACCAATAGTCTCTATACCGTCTGCACCAACGCAGTGTTAGCTGGCTGGCAAAAACGGATGCAATCTCCTAAGAAAAAAGAGCATTACTCGCAGAATTACAATAAACAGCAAGGAGAGTGAGATATGACTTAAGAAATTGGAGTACAAGCCAGTAGTGGTAACGTATTTGCAGATTTGAGTTGAGAGAACGCTGACGAATTGCTTGTCAAAGCAGAACTTGCTCGTAATACCAATTCCCTATGAGGTGAGGCAGAATATAGGAGTAGTGATTTCAAGATTGAAGGATGGCTCGACCGTTTAAGTTAGAGGTTCGTGAAAGTGTAGAGTATTTGCTCAAAAGCCTACGTCAGGCCAAGAGTGCCGCACAAGCCGAGCGGTTGCGGCTGTTGTGGTGGTACAAGAGTGGCCAAGTGACTGAGCACAAAGAATTCAGCCATCGCCTAGGGCGGTCGCCCTCAACGATTACCCGCTGGCTCAAGGTATATCGAGACGAGGGGCTAGCGGGCTTGCTCGAAGAACGCAAGGCCCCCGGAAAGCCTCGGCGCATCGAGGGTGACCTGCTGGAGCAACTCAAGGCTCGCCTAGATTCACCGGAAGGTTTTGCTAATTATGGCGAAGTGCAGCAGTGGCTCGAAGCCCAGAGCGGGGAGCCGATACCCTACAAAACGGTTCATAAAACGGTGCGCTATCGCTTAGGGGCGAAGCTCAAAGCCCCTCGCCCACAAAACATCAAACAAGACCCCCAGGCCGTTGAGACCGATAAAAAAAAATAGGTCCAGCCCTGAAAGTGTTTGGGGACTGTTTCGGCAGGGGTAAGCCAGTGCGATATTTGTGCCAAGACGAGATGCGGATTGGGCTGATGAGCCAGCGAGGGCGGGTGATTACCTCGCGTGGGGTCAAGCCGATTGCGATGGAACAGTACGTTCGTGAGAATTTCTGGGTCTATGGGGTGGTGGAACCGCTCTCAGGTTGGTACTTGGGCCAGGAGTATCCGCACTTGAACGGGATGCATTTTCAGAGTTTCATTGATACGGTCTCAACGGCCTTAGGCGATGAGTTAGCGGTAATGCAGATGGACCAAGCCCAAGCGCATCGAGCCCAAGCGCTGATCTGGCCGGAGAACCTGATTCCTATATTTCAGCCGCCCTATAGTCCCGAACTCAATCCAGCCGAGCGCTTCTGGCAGCATCTGAAGTCACCGCTCAAAGGGAAATGCTTCGAGACCTTAGACCCGTTGCGCCAGCAGCTGTGGGACAGCATGGAGAGTCTGAGTGCCGAGGCCATCGCCTCCTTGACCGGCTATGACTTTATCCTTGAGGCTCTATTCTGTGCAGCTTTATAGGGAATTGGTATAAGATCAGCAACATTATTACTAAGCAGCAAATGACTCAAGCTGAGGCAGCAGAGGTATTAGGAATTGACCAACCTAAAATCTCAGCATTAATCAATGGAAAATTAGCGGACTTTCTGTACCAGTCCCAACCCAAAACCGAAGCTAGCTAACGATGTAATCAGCTTTGCGGGGAATGCTTCCGACAGGGAAGCGAGAGGCGGCAACCCCTCCCTTCCCCTGATCATCCCAATTTAGATCCCAATTTAGACTAGAGGTCCGTCAAGCTTAGGATTTGGGAGCGTGTCAGTGGTAACCCATTCGAGCTGAGAACGGCCAGGAGGTGACCATGCCGGTCAAGCCAGACATCGTGAGGCTCAGTGAATCAGAACGAGAGGCCCTGCGAGAGGTGAGTCAAACGCAGAAGGGGTCTGCCTAGCAAGGTCGTCGGGCTCACATGGTGCTGACAGCGGATGCTGATGGGCTGGGATGGACTGCCCAACCCATGGCCGAGGCATTTTATGGCCGCCGCCAAACGGTCGAGAATCTGCGCCAGCGGTGGGGGTCAGAGGGCGTCGAGCCCGCCCTCTACGGTCATCAGCGCAGGCGAGCACCGCGAGGCCCAAGCGTTAACTGGGGAACGGGATTACCCGCCGTCTCGGGGCTCCCCCCGTAGGCTTCAGCCAGGGGAGCCGACGTCTATTGAGGTGAGTCGGCGGGTGGTGGACCTTGGCCGGGTCGAGTCCAGGCGTCACGAGACGATTCGGCCCCCCTTAAAGCAACCCAGATAACCGGGTAAACGCTTCAGTATTGGGTGATTCCGCCCGAGCCCAACAGTGCGGTTGGGGCCGCGATAGTGCCGCACATGCAGGGTATGGATGGTTTCTCGTACCCCCTCGGGCGAGCCAATCACCAGATGGCGCGACCGCTCGCGCCCCGGTTGGGGGGTGGGGGTATCAAACTGCAGAGGATTAAGATCCCTGGGTTTTTGAAAAACCCAGGGATCGGGCTGGATATAACACAACATAATCGGGATTCCTCCAAGAACACGATGGGTAGGAATCCCAAAAACTTGGCCGCCCCAACGTTGTACAGTTCGGGGCGGCCTGGGCAATAATAGCCTCAGCCTCCGAGACTGCTCTGATCAGCCTTGGGGGTCAGGTGCCGGTTGGTGTCCCCACACCTTCCGGTACCGTTTGACCAAATTTTGGGGAGACAGGCGGCACGCACACCGCCATAGCCCAGTAATTTACCCTATCCCCAGACCCAGCTCAAGTAAAAACCGCTACATCTTTCTTCGTTATAAACACCCTTCAAGCCTTGCCTTTCTGCCTCTGAGCTGAGCGGCTGGCCGGATCGCGCAGGTAGCGGTAGTGTGCCCAGATCTCCCAGTAGGGGCAGCCGGGCTGAATGCGATAGCCCGCCCAGTGCAGGTAATCCAAAGGTTTATTGACGTTAGGGTCAACCAGGCCCAGGCCCTCAGGCACGACATGGGGCACAAAGTGGGGGCTACCGGCCCAGTTGCCGGGGCCACCGCCGGGCTGGCGTACCAGGTTAAACCGGCGGGGCACCCGCTTCAAAATCATGTAGTTGATAATCGGCTGATCCGAGGTTTTTTCGGAAAAGTCAAAATAGTCAGGGTGGGCGGCGCATTCCCTGAAGACGTCGTAGAGCTCTGGCTCGCCCATGAGCCCTTTTTTAGAGGCCCAAAAGCCGCCGTTAAACATGTCCTCCAGTTCCGCTGGGGTAAATACCCCCTGCTCTACCACGGCGGGGCTAAACACGTTGCGAATGCCGCCCTTATGCTGGTAGTCGTAGCTGAGAAAGTCGTAGATATCTAGCTCATCCAGCACCCTGGCGATGGGGCTGAAGACCACCACGTCGGTGTCGATGTAGAGAAAACGGTCAAAGGGGCCAAACCAGCAGGCCTGTTTACGAAACTGGTTGGGGCGAGCGAAAAACTCGGCTCCAAAGATCTCCTGAAGATTCACCGACAGCCGCTCGATAAAGGCCAGGTCGGGATAGACCTCCACGCCATAATCTTGATGGAGCAGGGCGGCTACCTGGTGGTAGTCATCGTTGTAGGGAATCAGCATGATGGGGATGTCGGCATCCTGGGCGCGGATGCTGTTGAGGCACGCGATCGCGTGATCGATCACCTTGTCATTGGCCGTAATGTAGATGCCACGGGTCATCGCGGGGTTCCTGTAGGGAGCAGCTGGGTGAGGGGTTGCAGATAGCGCCGCCAGCCGCTAGCGGGCTGGGACGGTATTAGTTTGCCCGCTAAGGCCGGACGACTCGCGGGGTCGTGGCGGTAGCGATAGTACAAAAACACCTCCCGATAGGGAAAAGCCACGTTTTCTCCCTGGCAAAGGCGGGCGAAGAATTGGGAGGATAGCCCAATGTAGTGCAGGTAAAGGAGAGGAATGTCGCGATCGTAGGCCCGGTTATCCCGTACCGTAAAGTGGGTCGAGGTGACGGAATTACCCGTCCGTTCCGCCGCCGGTAGAGTCAGAGCAAGGTTCACGGAGTTTACCCTCCGACGCATGACGAGGTAGTTGAGGATGGTCTGGTCGGGGGCCATGGGGTAGAGGACTTCGGCTTCCCCAGCGGCCAGGAAATCGAGGATATCCTGGGCCTGCTCAGGATCAAACAGCCCCTGGCGGCTGGCATAAAAGCCGGAGCAAAACACCTGGCGGTGCAGGTCTGCCGCCATAAATAACTGCTTTACCAGGGGCGACGCCAGGGTGTAAACGTGGCTGAGGTCTTTGTACTGAAAGTCGTAGGTCACCCAGTTGTGGTTATCCAGGGCCTCAAACACCGGCTCCGGCGGACTCAGCAGCAGGGTGTCGGCATCCATGTAGAGGAACCGCTCAAACGGCCCATCAAAGGCGCAGAACCGACGATGGGTGCCCATGCGGTGAATGCCGGTGCTGCCTACCTTTTGCCATTGCTCTCTGGCGGTGGGATGGGTGGCCCAAACCGCCGCCACAAAGGCATCCCACCGGGCGATGGAGGCTTGATCTGCATACACCTGCACCTGGGGCCGCGCCGCCGCCAGCTCCCGCAGCCGCCCCATCTGGTCGTCGTAGGGATAAATGCACAAGGGCATGTCTGGCCCCGCAAAGGACTCGATGCTGTTGAGCAGGGCTACGATCTGGTCGTAAACCCGGTCATTGCCCAGGGTGCAAATGCCGTCAACCATGGAGTTGTCTCATTGAGTCACCTACCCATTCTTTCGTTCAAATTGGTGCATTGGCGAAGTGTCTCCAGCCCCGCATTAATCGTTTGAAGCATTGGCGGAGCATAGACTGGGGCACATCTCCAAATCCCTAGCTGCCAAATGTATCCTATACTCCTTCACCCCACCCCCACCCACTCCGACAGCCAGTTCATCAAATTCAGCTTATGCAAAATCACCTGCCGCGCTTCGGCAATGGCTGCCCTGGCCTCGTGCCAGGCGTCGGGGCTGGCAATCACCTCCTGGATATAGCGAATGCCTTGCTCATCCAGACTGGGCAGACGTAAAAAACTCCCCGGCGGCAGTAGGGCATCCGCTGCTGGGCCACCGTAGTAGATGGGTAAACACCAGGACAGCAGAGCATCCCAGAGCTTTTCGCTGACGTACCAGTCGTTATCGGCGTAGTTTTCGATGGCGAGATTGTATCGATAGGGGGCCATGCCAAACCATTTGTTGCTCAGCTCGCCGCCGCCGTTGACCCAGTTCGGCAGACCGCGACCGTACAGGTCTACTGCCGCGCCGCTGTCCTGAAGGGCCTGGAGGAAGGTCAGCCGCTGCCGGTGGCTGGCGGTGCGGTTAATGCCGGAGGTGATCCAGCTGCACGGGCGCGGCTTTTCGGGGATGGGGCCGTTGGCCAAGTCTTGAAACGACAGGTTGACGTACCAAATGGCGGGCATGTAGGCCGGGGTGGGGGCGTGGTCGTCTGGCCCCGACACATAGCCGCAGTAGTGCTGGGCGTAGGCATAGTTTTCGAGGTTTTGGGGCAGAACCTCCGGTAGGGGCGGCTCTCGCAGTAGAAACCCAATGCGCGCTTTGGGGACGGTGCGAAAGGCAGCAGGTAGTCGATCTAGGAGATCGTTGGCGGATTTAAAGTCGGGCCGGAAGGTTTGCAGGGTGTGGCAAATCCACTGGGAGGTTGACCAGGGCTGGGGCGCTAGCTGGGTGTGGAAATCAAACTGATAGAGCAGCAAAAAATCCGGCTGGGCCGCCTGGGCCTGGAGCTGCATATGGCCCCAAACCCCAAAGGGATGGGGGGTTTGCTTCCATAGCCAGTCGCTCTGGGTCAGGCCGCTATAGCTTGATAACATGCCAACGGTGGGTTTAGCCATGGTTTATCCTCATAGCGGCTGGGGCTGGGGGCGGTACTGGGCATCCACCAGCGATAGGATCTTCTGGATGCGGGCCTCCCAGGAAAAATTGGCCAGGGCGATGACATTGGGGACAAACCCCTCAGCGGGCCGAGTCTGGCCCTCCAGCACAGCGCGAAGACTGGCCGCAAACGCCTGGGGCTGGTTAGGTTCGCACCAGGCTGCAATGCTCTCTGCCAGGGGCCAGTTTACTAAGGAGGGAATGCGGGTGGCGACAATAGGTGGGCCAGCGGCTAGGTAGTCAAACAGCTTCAGGGGTGAGGTAAAGGTGGCGGCCTGCCCCAGCCGGTGGGGGTGGGCCAGGGCATCGGCCGCCTGGAGCAGGTAGGCCAAGTCGCGCTGGGCTAGAAACCCAACGAGTTCAACATTCCCCAGCCCCAGGTCATGCACCCGCTGGCGGTAATGGGTCTGCTGCGACTCCGGCCCGCCAGCGCAGACAAACTTGACCAGGGGGAACTGAGGGGCAATCTCCAGCAGCAGATCTACCCCCTTAAACTCGTGCAGCGCCCCGGCGTAGACCACTAGCTTTTGAAACTGCTCGGCTAGCAGGCGGTCGCGCCACTGGTTAGCCGCCGCCGGGTGTCGCGCCAAAAACTGGTTGTTAAAGCCATTGGGGATAGTAAACACCTTTTTGGCGGGGATGCCGTTACCAATAATGCTCTCCCGCACGGTATCGATCACGGTGACCACCGCCTGCAACAGGGGATGCTTGGCCATGGCGGGCTCAAACCGCTTGTCGATGTGGTGATGGCACTCATACACAACGGGCACTCCCTGACCCAGGGCGGCTTTGGCAAAGTTCCAGTCGCGGGTGTGTACCAGGGCCGTTTGGGTCGCCAAATAGCGTGGCCAGTAGTATTTGCAAGCCACAGTGCTGGCATTGGTGAGCCGGTGGGGCACCCGGTCGATGGGCCAGGGCATGGCCAGGGGCAGAAGCTGAAGCCGGTTCTGAATGTTGAAAAATTGAGCCAAGTCGTCCCCCACTGGGTGCGGTTGGGGGCACACCCAGCGCCATGGTTGCCAGGCAGTACGATCCCGATCTATATAAGCCAGTCGGGTGGGGTAGCCCAAATTAGCGGCGGCATTGGCGCACTGCACCGTCTGAATTAAGTGGGCGGCGGGGTTGGGTAGGGTGTCGCGCACGAAGAAGAGGTAATAACGGGGAGGCATGGAGCAGCGGGTGAAGTGAAGGGGTAAAGGGTGCATTCGACGGTCGGAGATGTTTGGAATGTTCCCCAGTTCGTGCCCCGCCAATGCACCGTGTGGATAGTGAGTCGCCCAAGGGAAATTATTTACGGTTTCACGAGGGATAAAGGTTAAATGCCAAAATACTCATAAA
>DAIUJR010000139.1:0-8178 GCA_036848635.1 Nodosilinea sp. CTOTU7336 | reverse complement strand
GAGAAGAGATGTAAGCCCGGCGGGGGTAAGGGCGATCGCAGCAAAAGACGACAACAATAGACCTCAAACAACAATGCAAAACGCCAAGCAGCTTTCAACGGAATAGGAGCTCCTGGCTGTTCATTGGGCTGCGTTATTGCAGTAGCCTGACGTAAGTAGGAAGCTCTAACTGCTATTCGTAGGATGCGTTACGCTGTCACGACCACGCATGAGCCCAAGCTTTGCAGTGCGTTGAGCTATCGCCACGACACACCTTACAGCACCGTTTAATTAAGGCTACCTACTTATCAGCCCAGGCTCTAGGGTGCGTCCATCCTATTGCCACAATGTATACTACAGCACTATTCACATCTGGTTTATGGTCACTTACTATTAGACAACCATAAAACGTTCAAATAGGTGCCTAAACTGTGGGCACAAGCCCAGAGTAATTTTAAGATAGGCTGAAATTAGGTTGCTAAAGGTCAGGATTATTCAAGTATCTATACTTGTCGAGGTGACCCGCCTGAAGCCGCCTCTATGCTTGAGTTAATCAGGATGCCTCTCCGGCAACAGCTGTCTGGGCAGGCGTTTAGATCTAGCGATAGGAATGGATTCCGATAGAGGGTGCCTTGCCATGCCCAGATACACCGTTGACGATGTCTTAGACATTATCGGTAGCCTCAGCCCTGAAGAAAAAGTAATCCTCAGGCGTCAGCTCAACACTGTGCTGGAGCCCGCAGTTCCGACTGGCAGCGCTCCCCAGCAGATCCGCACCATGAGCGTGGGGGGCAATTTTCAGGTCGGCGGCAGCGGGGTCACCGTGGACATGAGCCAGCAACAGACGGTGGGTAGCCCCCTTGATCCACCCCAGGACAAGGTCATAGCCACCCAGGCCCTGCTGCAAGCCTTGGCCGCTCTCCAGCAGCAGATGCTCAGCAGCGAGCAGCTCAACCCGGTGGAAAAAGCCACGGCCAAGGTGCCCATTGCCACCCTCGCCGCCGAGCTAGAGAAAGCAAAGCCCGACCGAGATTTGATCGACCAGGCGGTGGATGCCCTGCGCCGGGGACTGGCTGGGGTGGAAACTTTGGCTGAGCCGGTGATGCGAGTGGCGGGCCTGGTGGCCAAGGCCATGGTAATACTGTGAGTACCACTGATGACGATTTAGAGGGCCGAGCCAAGGCTGCATCGCAGTCTCAGGATGTGGTGATCGGGCGAGATTTTCAGGTGGATGGTCAGGGCAACCGGGTTGACTTTTCCCAGACCACCATCGATCAGTCTCACGCCCACATCACCCACATCACTCAAGTGGCCTTTGACGAGGTCAAGGCCTGCCCGCTCAACCCGCGATCACCTTACATCGGTCTGCGCAAGTTTGAGGTACGCGATCGCGATCTGTTCTTTGGCCGTGATCGCATGGTTGCCCATCTACAGGATCGGTTACAGCATCATTTTCTGCTGGTGCTGGGGGCATCGGGCAGCGGCAAGTCTTCTTTAGTGCGGGCTGGGCTGATTCCTCGACTGGCGCAGCAGCGAGGTAGCGGCTTTCGCGAGCTGATCTTCACCCCCGACCGCAATCCCTTTGAGTCCTTTCGGGCCAGTCTCACCAGCGCTGGCTACCGCCAGTCCGACACCGAGTTTTTGCGGGCAGGGCAGCCCGACTGTCTACTCCAGGCAGCCCAATCGGTCAAGCCAGACGAGGAGGAATGGCTGATCTTCATCGACCAGTTTGAAGAGTTGTTTACTCTCTGCCCCGAGGGGCTGCTGCGTCAGCGGTTTATCGACGGCCTGGTCAGCCTGGTGCGGGCTCACTTGCCCTCGGTGGATCTGATCGTGGCTATGCGGGCCGACTTTCTCGATCGCCTCAGCGCCTACCCCACCCTCAGCGGCATTCTCCAGCGCTCAGAGCTGATCACCGACCTAGGCGACGACGAGCTCCGCCTGGCCATTGAGCAGCCCGCCGTCCGCCACGGGGTCATGTTTGAACCGGGGCTGGTGGGTGAAATCATCCAGGGTCTTAAGGGCCGCAACGACACTGGTGAGGCGGAACGGATTTCGCTGCCGCTGTTGCAGTACACGCTGAAGCTGCTGTGGGAGAGCAGCGGCGATCTGAAGGATCGCATCCTCCGCACCAGGACCTACCGCCAGATCGGGGGCGTACGCGGGGCTCTCCAGCGCCGGGTGGACGAAATCTATAACAGTCTCTCGGTCGATGAGCAGCAGGCGGCCAAGCACATCTTTTTGCATCTGGTAGATACCACCACCGCCGACGTGGGTACCACCGCCGTGGGCAAGGCCGTCAGCCGCCGCGCCACCCTTAAAGAATTTAGCAATCCGGCGGAGCAGCGGGTGCTAGAACGCCTGATCGACGCCAGCCTGCTGGTCAGTGATCGGCCTGACCCCAACAGCAGCGCCGTGGTCGAGCTGGCCCATGAAACCCTGATCGACTCCTGGGATACCCTCAAGAGCTGGATCGAGGAGAGCAAACCGCTGATTCGTCTACGCAATCAGCTCAAGGACGATGCCCTCCGCTGGCATGATCTACATCAACAACAAGCCGCCCAGGCGGAGGCCGAGCTGTGGCAGGGTTACAAACTCCAGTGGCTTTTGGAGCGCCGCCAAGATGTTGAATTACAGTTTAGTAAATTTAGCTCTATAGAAATTGACTTTCTTGCCTCTAGTGAAGAGCTACGAGATCGCCAACAGAAGGCAGAGATAGAGCGCCAACGTAAGCAGAAGTGGATGGCGGTAACTATTGCTGTGGCCTTCATGGGGGTTTTGAACTTAGGGATTATTGCCCTTTGGATGTGGCAGACAGCTGAAAGACGAGCTATCCAAGCTTCAGTTAAGGAAACCTCAGCCTTATTTGTACAAAACCAAAACTCACTCGACCCACTCCTTGAAGCAATCAATGCCGGGAATCGGCTTCAGCGTATACCTCTCTTCCTCCGCTCCCCCGAACTCCAGGCTGATGTAATGACCGCCCTGGCCCAGGGGGTCTACTGGGTGCGCGAAAAGAACCGACTCGAAGGTCACACGGGCGGCGTTGAGTCCGTCGCCTTTAGCCCGGACGGCAACACCCTGGCCACCGCCAGCTACGATCGCACCGTCCGCCTGTGGACCGCCCAGGGGCAGTCCCAGCCCGTGGCCATGACCCACGATTTCCCTGTGTGGGAGGTGGTGTTCAGCCCGGATGGTAGCACCATCGCCAGCGCCGATGAGCAGGGTATAATCCATCTCTGGTCAGACCAGGGAATCCCCCAGGGCAGCCCTATCCAGGCCCATGATGGCTATATTCTCGCCCTTCAGTTCGATCCCCAGGGCGATCGCCTGGCCAGTGCGGGGCAAGACGGCACCATTCGGCTGTGGAGTCGGCAGGGGGAACGCCTCAGGCCATCCATTGACGATGCCCACGCCGAGCCGATTAGAGACATCGCCTTTAGTGCCGACGGCCAAACTCTAGCCAGCGCCAGCGCCGACGGCACCATTCGGCTCTGGAGCCCCAGCGGCGATTCCAAGGGGCCAGCGCTTCATGGGCATCAGGGCGAAGTCCTGACCGTGCGCTTCAGTCCCTCCAGCGATCCCCGATGGATGGTCTCGGGGGATGAAAAGGGCAATGTGCGTCTTTGGAAGGCCACTGGCGGGCTCGTGCGCCCGTTGACCTCAGACAGTACCGCTGCCGTGCGCCAGGTCGCTTTTAGCCCTGATGGTGGCACCATTGCCGCCGGGCGAAACGACGGCACCATAGACCTGTGGAGCCGTGAAGGTCAACTAGTGGCAACCCTTCAAGGCCACACCCATATGGTCAACAGTATCAGCTTCAATGCCAACGGTACTGTGTTGGCGTCGGCCAGTGACGACAACCGCATCCTTCTGTGGGAGGTGAATCCGGCCCCCAGACTAGAAGTCTTGCCCTCCCCTGTTTCCTCCTCCAGTCGCATGGTGGATGTCAGCTTCAATCCTCAAATCTCTACGTTGGTGAACACCCAACTCGACGCCCCCCCGCTGATGTGGGCGCTGGAGGGCGATCACCCCCCCCGATCGCGGTCCTTGTCCGGCACCAGTGAGGGCACGACCAAGGTGCGGTTGAGTCTCCAGGGCGATCGCATTGTCACTGGCGGTTTAAGCGGCAGTCTTTATCTCTGGACGGGGCAAGGGGAATTTCTGCGCACTATTCCTGCTGCCCACCACCTACGCACCTACAGCGTGGATGTCAGCCCCCAGGGCGATCGCATCGCGTCCGGTGGCTATGACAATCTGATCAAGCTGTGGGACATTGACGGCAACCTGTTGTTCTCGCTACCTGGGCATCGGTCCTACGTCAATTCCGTCGAGTTTAGTGCCGATGGTCGGCGACTGGTCAGCGCTAGCGAGGATGGCACCGCCAAACTCTGGGATTTGGAGAGGGAAGCCATCATCACTACTCTATCGGGGCACCTGGCTCCGATCTGGGAAGTGGCCTTCAGCCCAGACAACGACCTAATTGCCACCGCCAGCTCCGACCGCACGGTGCGGCTGTGGGATGGCCAGGGCAATGGCATCAAGGTATTAGAAGGCCATGGGGCGATCGTCAACAGTGTCCAGTTTAGCGCTGATGGCCAGTTCCTCTACAGCGGCAGCAACGACCAGACCATCCACGTCTGGCGCCGCGACGGCACGCTGTTGATGGCCCTGTGGGGCCATGGGGAAAGCGTCAACGGGCTGAGCGTTAACGAGGGTCGATTGGCCTCCGCCGGGTCCGATGGCCGAGTCATTCTCTGGCACCAAGGCCCCGATTTTTTGACCCTGGATGGTCTCCTGCACCAGGGCTGCACCTGGGTTCAAGACTACCTGGCCACTCAGCCGTCCCAAGATCATCAACTTTGCCGAGGCTATAGCCCGGCTAACCCACCCAAGGAGCACCTCCGATGACTTCATCCCAACCCAGCGGCCACTGGCAAACTAAAGGCTTTGGCTGGATTCCTGACCTGCCGGACATTACTGACCCTGACCTCACGCTGGCGTTAGATCGAAAAACGCACATTGTCTCTGACGAAAGCACCGATTACCTAGAAACCATTGCCGAAAATTTAGCCTTGCTTCTGCAAGGCCGGGGACTGGGGGACAGCAAGCCTCTCGCAGACCTCTACAAGCAACTCCTGGGGGACACTCAATTTCCCCATGTGCAGGTCTACAAAATATTAAGGAGAACAGAGCAAACCTCCAACAACGATGTCAGTCCACTTCAACAGTCTCAGGCGAAAGAGGTGGTGCAGTTAAAGCAGGCGCTCTACTGGATTTACAAGCACAAGAAATTTTCTCAGACTGACACATCGTCCTCTAGTTTAGAAGCTAGACCTCGGCCTGAGGAATGGTTTCCGGAGGACTCAATTAGGCTACTTGGATGGTTGCAAAGCCCTAATTTTGACGCCAGACTTGAGAGTATTGTCAAATACTTCCAAAGACATCATGACCTGGTCACAGACGGTATTGTGGGTCTCAGAACCTATGCTGTAATTAATACAAAGTTAGCCAATCCGACCCAAGCTATGGCAAGGCAGAACATAGATCTCCTCTGCCCCTCCTCAATTATCTCTCACGATATCCTTAGCGAAGTTTTTCAACACCTTACCTACCTATGGCTGCTTGCCAAGTTCAACCTCTCTATCAAAGCAGCCTTTCAGTATTTTCTTGGGCAATACTCGCTGACCCCCAATCAAAGCGACTGCGCCACTCGGATCAAGGCAGAACTAGACTTTATCGTCTATGAAGAACTGAAAGGAATCAGCTTCAGATTTAGACAGGCTATAAAAAGTAGCTTGGAAATAAGTACTGGAGACAGCACTCAAAACCATGCCATCAAATGCTTAGAAAAAGATCTGAGCGGGCTACAAAAGAAGTTACTCTGTAGATTTCAGGAAATTGCGATCGCCACCTATCAGAACTTAGGCGAGCAGTTCCACGACTTACCCAGAGAGAACGTTGCGTCAGGAGGCGACTTTTCTCTCAACCCTGTTTTACCGATTTTTCAGGAGCTTAATGAAATTCTGACTCTAAGTCTGAGAAATTTGATCGATCCCCTAGTTACCCATAACTCCCCAGAGTCTGTGTTAGCAGCAAGCTTCATTGTCTACGATGACAAAGATTTTATCAAACAGTTTCACACTTGGTTTCATGTAATTGAGCCTTTTGTTTCAGCCATCTTTCAAATCCTTTCCCCGCTAGCTAGCTTTGACAACTATCGGCAGGCTGTCAGCACGGGGTTTGAGAAGCTGGATAGCTGCTTCCAACTCTACCAGTTAGAAAATGCTTCAAAGGTGGCAGCCTACAAAAACCTGATTCTAGGGTATTCCTCAGCGCAGACTTCAGATCGGGTCGAGGAGCTTCAAGGCCTAAGAAGAACAATTGTTGCTCTATTCGAAGAAACACTTGCCAAAATTGATCGCGTACGTGGCGAAAATCTCAACTATCGGCCCTACATTCTAGACACCCTGGAAGTTCTGCTAAAGGACCACATCAAAGTATACTTTCGCTCTAGCAAAAGGTGTAAATTACTACTTGCCGATAACTGGCGCAACTATCCAAAAGAGATTCCCTCTGCTTCAACTTGGCCAGGTAAAATATGGGATGATTTCGCAAAATCTCTAGATTTGCCCCTGGCTGAGGAAGAAAAAACAGCCCACAAAGACCGCATTCAAGCCTTGGCAACATTATTTATCCAGGCCAGACTGGCTGAATTAGCCGATAGCTTAGACGGCTCGAATCTAGATGACAATGCAGACGCCTATGCTAACTTTGTGGCCAAGGAGCTAGCTCGGGATCGAAGCAATGTTAACGCCTACCTAGAGTTCTTTGACTTTATCAAAGATATCATCAATGAAAAATATGGAGTCCGAATCAACCTAAAGCACTGCCCCCCCCACGCTAAACCCGCAGCTCACGTTGACGGTAATGCTACGGAACAAACCAGCGAAACCCAGCCAGCAAAAGGGGGCATAGATGCTGCAGCCGACCAGGCAACAAACTGCGGCTCCGGTGGCGATCGCAATAGAACTGAGGCAGAACTGATCTCTTTCTTGACATCGAAGAAAGAACTCTTCGAAATCAAGCCCCTCGACCATAGGGAAGTCGATGCAGCTCAAACACCTGCGACAGAATGCCAGGCACTCTTGTTTGAACCCGCTATTTTGCAGTTGCCTATCAACACAAACCTGATGCAAAAGGTAATGGTGCCTCGACCGGCAGAAGCAAAATCCCAGACCCCAAAAGGAGCACCATCAACCCGGTCATATTTCTTCCTGCCGGGGCTAGTCGATCTGAGCTACTGGTGTCCACCGGTGGAGGACCAGGAAGACATCAATGCCTGCACAGCCTTTGCCGGGGTGTCGCTGCTGGAGTATTTTGCCCAAAAACGCTACGGCAAATACATCAACCTATCGGCTCGATTTTTATACAAGACCGCCCGCAACCTGATGAATCGATCTGACGATGGGGGAGCGTCGGTGCGGCAAACCATGAAAGCTCTGGTGCTGTTTGGGGTTCCTCCCCAGGAGGTCTGGCCTTGGCAGGTCGAAGGTTTCAATGAAGAACCGCCGCCCTTCTGCTATGCCTACGCCCAAAGCTATCAGGCACTTAAATACTTTCGCCTGGATGCCGCCAGCAGCGGAGGCAGAGATACCTCCATCTCGGCCCGCGAACTGCTGCTCTTTCAGATTAAGGCCGTGCTAGCAGCAGGGTTGCCATGTATTTTTGGCTTCACCGTCTACAGCTCGTTTTATGGGGATAAAAATATTCGCCTCGGCCACATTCCCTACCCCAGCAGCCGAGATCAAATGGTCGGGGGTCATGCGGCGGTGGCGGTTGGCTATAACGACTACAAACGCATCGATCGTGTCGATGGTCGCCCCTCCCGGCCCGGAGCCGTGCTCATTCGCAATTCCTGGGGGCGTAGATGGGGCACTGGTGGTTATGGCTGGATGCCCTACGAATATATTCTGGAAGGGTTGACCGCCGACTGGTGGTCGTTGCTCAAGTCAGAGTGGTTCGACGGCGGTGCCTTTGGCCTGGGGGCTGTCGATTCGGGTTCTGTGGTTCCCCCACCGCCCAAAGGGCCGGGATGAAATTCTGGCTCGATACTGGCACAGTTTTTCGTTTCTCAGTAATAGGTGCCCACCTTGCGGTGGTGAATGGCGGTCTGGCCCTCGGGGTCAGACACCTTGC
>DAIUJR010000138.1:0-8661 GCA_036848635.1 Nodosilinea sp. CTOTU7336 | reverse complement strand
CACAAAGCCATCCGCACCCAAAGCCCCCTCATCCTGCAATCCTGATCGCATCGCCTGAGTCAAGGCGAGACGCTCCATATTCGTTCCTGCCAGCACCAGCGTGGACTCCCGCTCCTCTGCCGACAGCGCCAAATAGTCTGCCGCCACCTGCTGAATTCGTTCCTGAACTTGAGCCCCTTCTTTGACGTAGCCCGCCTGGGCCAAGAGTTCAATTCCTGCGCTGATTTCTTCCTGGGCCACCAACTCCACAGCAGATCGCAGCACACCATTCTGCTGACGCCGATGGGTCTCCAGGTGGGCGGTCGCCATCCCGCCCGCCTGCAAACTCCTGAAGGGATTGCCCGCCTCCACCGCTGACAACTGCCGGGTGTCCCCGACCAGCAGGACTCGTGCCTGCTCCAATGTCGACCGCCGTAAGAGAGCATGGGCATCTTTCATGCTCAATAGCCCTGCCTCATCGACAATCCACAGCGTCGGCTGAGGCGGTTCATCCAATGGCTGAGACACCAAAAGACCAGCGACCGTGGTGGTTTGAATGCCCAGCGATTCTCCCAAGACATGGGCGGCTTCAGCACTGGGGGCTAGCCCTCGGATGTCGTACCCCTGCCCCTGAGCCAACTCTTTCAGCACACTCAAGGCATAGGTCTTTCCTGCCCCCGCTACCCCCTGCCAGGCCATCACAGTATCCGGCGTGGTCGCTGCCATCTCCACCGCGTTTTGCTGCTCCAGGTTCAGAGAATAGTTCGTTAGACCATCCAACCGGGTACTGCTGGGGACAATCGGTACCACCTGCCCCCGCCCCTGCTGCATCAGACGAATGGTGTTGAGTTCCAGATTGAGCGCCGTCTGAGTGGTGAACTTGCCGTCGGCGACTCGGATAAGTTCAGGGCTGTCGGCGATCGCCCCTTCAATCGCCTCAAACCCCTGCACCCCCAACTCGTGTTCAAAGACAAACCGCTCCAGCGTCGTCCGCCGAAACACCGACTCCCGCTCCCCACAGTGTTGGATCGCCGCGTCAATTACCGATTGGGCTGGTGGCTGATCGCCTACAGCTTGGGTATTGCCATCGGGCAACTCTGGCAGTTCCAACCCCTTTAGCTGAATCAGCGCATTCCACCCCCGCTGTAGCAGTCCCTCATCCACCTCCTTGGGTTTCCGCTTCCGCGAGACCAGAGTCGCCGTCTCCCGCATGGCTCGGTTGTTCTCAGACCCCGTCGCCTCCCATTCCTCGATCAGCTTGAGGATTTGCTGCCTGCGGGTCGAGAATGCCTTGAGCAGATCCGGCGAATATCCCGCCAGTTCAAACTGCCCATGGGCCTTGGGCTCAATCTGGTAGCCCTGCTGCTTCAGCGCGACCGCCAGCTCATTTTGGTAAATCTGGCCCAGGAGTTTTTGGTTAGCGATCGCCCCCTCATTGCTCAAACTAAACCACCGCCCATCCGCCAACTGCGTCGCATTCATCACCACACAATGGCTGTGCAACTGCGGCTCCGCCTCCCGACTGGTGGAATGGGTAAACACCGCCGCCGCAATATTCCCCGTCGTCACTTTCGTTCGCCCGGCTTCGGTTGAAACGCGGGTCTGGGCATAGCGCTCTTCCAACACCAATAGAGCTTTCGCTACCGCCTGATGATGGGCCTCCAACACCCGCTCGTCCTGCTGCACCAGAGCCGCAATGCTGACACTCTTGGGGGAGCTGAAGGTAAAGTCTGTCGCCGCCCGCCGCTTTTCTGGGTCAATTGTTTTTCCAGTTAGGGATTGTCCCCCTGGAGCTTCACCGGAAAGCATCTGGCTGAACTCCTGCTGATTGACGACCCCAGCCAGACCCAGCGACGCAGCCCCTTTGCCCACCCACTTGGTCGGGTGAGCCGCTTCTTCAGCCGAGTAATAATCCTCTTTCGTGTAGTAGGTCTCCGCCTGAGCCGCAGAGAGGTTGCTCGTGGAAAGCATGGAGAAGCTGGGTTAAAAACACGACACCACCCTGGGGCGAAAGCGGCAGCGTCTTCAAAAACGGTAGAAACCCTGGGGGGAGGGCCGTTGCCCGGTTTTTGCCAAAACCTTGGCGTACTGTGTGGCCTCTCCGCGAAGCCCCCGATAGGGGCGCAGCATCCTGATACACCCCATCATATTCCACCGACTCAGCATTTGTCAGCACTAAATCCAAATAGTCACGCTCAACTTAGTCGCATTCCGCATAATTCGTAAAGTTTCACAAAGTTGCACGGATTTAGCTGACTTAGTGCTGTTAATTAGGTCAGTGATTGGGAGATGTTCCTATGAATTCTCATGCTCCGACGCTTTTATTGGCCTGTGACTTGGGTAAGTCGGGCGGCAAGTTCTTCTACAAGCTGCTCCACGGGCAGACCCACGCCCTTTGGATGGAGGCTGAAGTGGCCCAGCGCGAAGCCGCTGGGGTCGAGTCGATCAGCCCTGGGGGCCGTCCGCAAGATAGTGCCTGGTACCGCACTGGTGAGGTACTGACGTTTGTGGGTAAGGCGGCTCAGCGGTTTCTCGACTACAACAGCTTTAAGGAAGACAAAAGCTTGAAGGCTCCCGAGCGGATTGTGGGGGTATTGGGGGCGATCGCCAAAACCGAAAGCCTTCCGGCTCGGTTTGATGCTGTAATCTGGGTGCTGCTGCCCATCAATGAATTAGCCACCCGTCAGCAGATCGCGTCTCGATTAACGACCTTGGCTCAAAGCTTTCGGTTTCAAGATGAGGTGGAGTACCGAGTCAATCTGACGCTTAGCTTTCGGCCTGAGGGCTACGGCATCTACGTCCAGCGCAAAGCTCAGCTTCAGCAGGCAGGGTTGTCTATCGCCCAGCGCACGACCTGGATTGAGATGCTGGGCCACCGTAACGGCACCCAACTGGCTTTTGAAACCGGGACGTTGAACTCGGCCAAATCGACCTCCAAGTTTCCCGGCTTCTGGGAATCGTTTGAGAAGGCAGCTAATGCGGCGGGGGTTTCGGTGACGGAATACGACGTGCTGCTGAGGGCGCTGGAGACGGGGCAGGCTCAGCAGTATTCGGTGGCCAAAGGAACGGCAGTTGATTTCTCGGCGGCGATCGCCCAGGTGGAAGCGGCGTACCTGGCCAGTTTGGAATCCCACTTTACCGATCATCTGCTGCCGAGTTTAGCGACGGGCAAGGGGGATGTGGTGTTAGCGGGTGGGGCCGCTTATCTGATGCGGGAACCGTTGCGGCAGTTCTTTGATGAGCGGGGATTTGCGCCCCGCCTCTCGTTTGCCTGGGAGCATCAAGAAGCGTTGACTCAACTGGTCAAAGCTCAACTGCCAGAAGCGGTGGAAATGCCCTCACTGCCGATGCGGATGACCGATGGCTTTGGTCTGTTCCAGGCGCTGCTGGGAGATGTGAACCGGATGCGGGTGGCGTCATGAGTCAAGACGGTCAAACCCATTCGGATCGGGTCAAGTTCATCTACAACGCCCAGTTTCCAGCGGCGACAGCGGTTGTGCTGAATTATTTGCTGAATAATCCGCATTTCACCGGGCGTCAGGGGCGACAGCAGGGTATGGATGCCATGATGGCGTTCTATCGCCCTCTGGCGGAGGAATTCCACGGCGAACTGTCGGTCTCGGAGATTCAGGAAATGGCGCGGCATTGTGTGGAGCGGTTGGCGAAGCAGATTGCTGATCTGTGCGATCGCTATCACATTGCCAATCCCGTCATGGCTCATGTCGGTGCTCCATCGACCCTGGGTAGCACTACTCGTCTGGAGTCAATCTTGGAGGAGTTAGTGGCGGCGGTTAGAGGGGGAGGAGCGATAGTGCCCCCATTCCCAGCATCGGCACCTGTGGATATTGAGCAAGGGGTGGCGATGGATGGTGATGAGCTAGGCGATCTAGGGGACATCCTGAAGGATTAGTGCCGGGGGGAATGGATTGAGGACGTTTGCTTAATTTTCTAGGCAAAACCGGTCAGATTCTGGAATGTCTTGGCCGCCGTACATAAAGACTTGGCTACACATGCCTAATTCTTCATGCAGCAACATGCCTTGAATATTAATTGTGCTCTCGCGTAGAAATTGAGCGGCTTCTTGGATGGCACGGGGAGTGACGGGGAACTCAGCAACAATCTGCTGATCGGCTTCGCGATAGAGTCGACAGTATTGGTTGCCGTTGGTGACAAACTCGAAGCAGAAGAGGGCAAATACTAGGGTGCTGTCTGGGGTGAATACGGCTGTTTTGCTGACCATGCGCTCTAGTAATACCTGAGATTGAGCGCCAGTGGTAATTAGTAATGAGAAAATGGTGGTCAGCGTCAAGATAAAAGTGGGAGAAAGTTTCATTTTGCGGATCCTTGAATAATTTTATTGATCATCTACTTGGAGAAGACAACCCGAGAAAGAGTTGTTGATTTTATGCTGATTATTCATTTAGGTCTGAGCAAATCTGATCGGCATTAGATATGTGTTCGCAAGTTCAAATCTGAAGTGCCTCAGACAGGTATGAGATGCTATGGGTGAATTTATTTTCAGAAGAACTTAAAGAGGTGTTGATATACCTAACAGATAACCAAGACTAACATTAGCTAAACTAGAACTGGCAGATAGGCCACTAAATCTACCAAAGCCATATCCAATAAAACCACTTGAATATGGAGAATAACCAATTCCTAAGCTTAAATTATAGTCAACAATTAAAACGGGGCCTGATAGCATTTTTCTGATAAATAAATCGTTCCTCATAAAAATAGAGGGTGTTTCAATCGTTCCACTTGTTGCAGAAATTGACAAAGCAGGCGACCAACCTGCACTAACTCCCAGGCCGAGGTTAGCAATAGCCCAAGCCCCAGTGAATTTCTGGTCTATTCCATTCAAAGTTATGGGCTCTTGCGTAGTAGCCTCAAGATAGACTCCGCCAATGGAAAGTGTAGGTGATATACCTATCGAAGCAGAACCTGCTGAAGCAGAAAGTAAAGTTGCATCCCATTTAGTTATCTTACCCCCACTAAATAAGTTGTTGAAAAGATGACCTCCAGCATAATTTACTGTTGTATAAGCTACTGCCAGAGTCGCTAATTGTGTCGGAAGCGAAACAAGTCCAGAGGGATCAATATTATTCACTGGATTTCCCTCGGCATAAATATGCTTATTTAAGCTTAAAGGTCTTGCTGAAAAGCCATCAAAGAGATCTCGGCCATAAAATCTTCCGGAGTTGACATCAAGATATCTTGCTCTTAAATAATTCAATCCGACATTGGGATCTTCATGCTCACCTGCAAATAAGTAAGAGTTTTTAACTTCTTCATTTTTCTTGATCGTTTGGCCAAATGAATCATACGTATAGTAATTGCTAATAATTCCGATCCTATTTGTATTAAATCTTGTGCTTCCTAAGCTATCTACATGATAAAAAGACTTCTCTCCTCCTCGATTCTGAGAAATCAAATCATTTCCATGCACATATGAAATCTTGATAACTCCACCAGGCGTATACTCCTCCAGCACTTGGGCATAATCTCGATTCGCGTCAATTAAAAAGCGGGTTTCTTCCCCATTCACCGTCTGGCTTACCCGAATGCCGTTTTCGTTGTAGCGGTTCTCTACATCGATCACGCCATCGCCATTGGTATCGGCCCCAATCAGGCGATTATCAGCATTCCAGTCGTAGATGATGGTGGTGCCATCGGTGGTCTTACTCGTGGTATTGCCGTTGTTGTCGTAGGTGTAGGTGGTGGACACGCCATCGGTGGTGGCGGTGAGCAACTGGTCGTTATCGTCGTAGGTGTAGAAGGTAGTGCCTTCGCCCGTGTCGGTGCGGCTAAGGCGGTTGCCCACAGAGTCGTAGACGTATTCGATAATGCGACTGGGGCCGGTGGCACCGGGGTCGTAGATAATTTCTGCCGTCAGCCGGTGGAGCCTGTCGTACTCATAGACCACCCGGCGACCATCGTGTTCTTCTACAGCAGTGCGGTTGCCGGTGGCATCGAGGGTATAGCGGAAGCTGGCGATAATGCCAGCCGGGCCACTGGTTTCGATGTAGAGCAGGCGATTGAGGTCATCGTACTCCCGAATTTCTACCGTGCCGTTGGGGAACTCGGTGCGGGCAAGGTTGCCGACGGGGTTGTAGGTGTAGGTAGTGATGCCGCCCTCGGGGTCGGTGACGGTTTTGAGCCGGTTTTGGGCATCAAAGCCGTAGGCCGTCGTGCCTGAGGGAATTTGAACGCTGGTGCGATTACCGGCGGCATCGTAGCTGTAGGCGATGGTGGTGCCATCGGGGTCGATGCGGCTGAGCAGGCGGTTGCGTTCGTCGTAGCGGTAGGTGGTGGTGCCCCGACCATCGGTGACGGTGTTGCGCAGGCCGTTGGCCAGGTAGGTATGGGTTTCGTCAAACTCGGTGCCGGGTAGGTCTTTGGCGATTAGGCGGTTGCGTTCGTCATAGGTGTAGGTTTTGACTTCGCCGTTAAAGTCGGTGGTGCTGATCAGATTGCCGACGGCGTTGTAGGTGCTGGTGGAGCGCTCACCCAGGGGTAGCTCCGTCGCCACCCGGCGACCCAGGCGGTCATATTCGTAGCGGGTAGCGTTGCCGTTGGCATCGGTTTGGGTGAGCAGGTTGCCCTGTTCGTCATAGGTGTAGGTGGTGCGCTGATTTAGGGCATCGACCACGGCGGTCAATCGACCCAGGGCATCGTACTCGTAGCGGGTGGTGCCCCCGGCCTGGTCGGTGCGGGCGGCGACTCGACCGGCGGCATCGTAGCTGACGGCGGTGCTGGTGCCATCGGCATAGCGCTGCCCCACCGGACGCCCCAGGGCATCGTAGAGGAACTGGGTGACCTGGCCGAGGGAGTCGGTCTGGGTGAGCTGCCGTCCGGCGGCATCGTAGGCGGTGGTAAAGCGGGGATTGTCGCTCAGGTCATCGGGGGTTTCATCTGGCAAGATAGTTTCGATCACCCGACCGGCAGCGTCATAGCGAAACTCGGTGCGATTACCCCGCTCGTCGATTTGGGCCACCACGCGACCGGCAGCATCGTAGACCGTTTGGGTGCGGGGGTTGTCGCTATTGTCGCCGGGGGTAGCGTCAGGGTAGAGGGTGGCGATCTGGCGACCCAGGGCGTCGTAGATCATCACCGTGCGCCGCCCCAGTTCGTCGATTTGGGCGATCACCTGGCCCTTGGCATCGTACTCGGTGCGGGTGCGGGGGTTGTCGCTGTCGTCGTCGGGGGTAGCGTCGGGGTAGAGGGTGGCAACCAGCTGCCCCCGCTCGTCGTAGAGGTACTTAGTCGAGCGGCCCAGGGCGTCGATGGTTTCAACTCGGTTACCGGCGGCATCGTAGCGGGTTTCGCTGACGCCGCCTTCGGCATCCGTGGTGCGAATTAGACGGCCCTCTTTGTCGTACTCCATGAGGGTGACCAGAGTGCGGAGGGTGCCATCGGCCAGGGTTTGGGTAGTGGTTTCGCTGGTGCGGTTGCCCTTGGGGTCGTAAATAAAGTTGGTGACAGTTCCTCGGGCGTCGGTCTGGCGAGTGATGTTGCCGATCGCATCGTACTCAAAGGTGGTGGTGCCAGAGCCATCCTGCATGGTGGCTAGGTTGCCCCGAGCATCGTAGCTGAAATTGAGGGGGCCACTGGCCTGGCCCGAAATTTGAGTGAGGTTGCCCCTAGCGTCGTAGGTGTTGGTAGTGGTCTGGCCGCTGGGGTCGGTGGTGGTGAGAAGGTTGCCGTTGGCGTCGTAGGTGTAGCGGGTGACATTACCCAGGGCATCGGTCTCAGTAAGCACGTCGCCCTTGGCGTTGTAGGTAAAGGCGGTGGTGTTGCCCAACGGGTCGGTTTCCGTGAGCATGTAGTTGTTGGCATCGTAGCTGCGGCGGGTAATGCCCCCCAGGGAGTCGATTTCGGTGAGTACATTGCCCCGCTGGTCGTATTCGTAGGTGGTGATGTGGCCGAGCTGGTCGCGCACCTGCTGAAGGTCGTTGGCAGGGTCGTAGATCAGCTCGACGGGGTTGCCGTTGGCGTCGATTAGCCGCTTCAGTCGCCCATCGTCGTCGTACTCGCTGCGAATGCCGGTGCGGCCCAGGGGGTCGATGATTTCGTCGAGGTAGTGAGGGCGATCGCCGTTGTAGCCAAACTGGGTGGTGTGGCCTTCGCGATCAGTGACGGCGATCAGGTCGCCCAGGGCATCGTACTGGTAGGTGACCCGGTTGCCCTCGGGGTCGATTGCGGCGGTGATGCGCCCCTGGGCATCGCGCTCAAAGGTGACCCGCTGGCCAGTAGAACTGGTGATGCTGCTGTCGGTAAAGGTGAGGGTATTGTTGTTGCGATCGGTGATGGTATCGAGATCGCCGGTTTGGGCGTTAATACGGTAAATGATGCCTTCTTTGGTGGTCAGAGTGTACTGACCTGAGAAGTTAATGCCGGTATCTGCCGGGTTGAACGGTAGACTACTGCCAAAAACGTAGTACTCGTCGCCCGACTTACGCAGCGTCACATTTGAGGCAATTGATAGCTGACTCGTAACTCCTGGATCAGCTACAAACTCTACAAAGAATCTCCCTAACGAGGCAGCACGAGGTCGGAAGGTAAACCCTTCCCGTCTACCACCAGGTGCCGTAATGTAGACCCGTGTGCCATCCCTAAAGGGCGCATAGTTGCCAAATTCTTCAGCACCCGTTGGAGCCAGGCTAGTGCGCAGGTCGGTAT
>DAIUJR010000137.1:0-8670 GCA_036848635.1 Nodosilinea sp. CTOTU7336 | reverse complement strand
GGGAAAGGGTTTTGGAGCCCTTTCCAACTCCCCCGAACGACTTCGAGTCGCGCGCATAAAAACTTATTATTCAGCCTCGACTAGCCAGCCGGGCACCAAATCCGGACGGTCGGACAGCAAAGCGCTGGCGTAGGTTGATTCCTGGGGAGCGAAGAGCTCAGCCTGGGAAACCTGCCCCATGTAAACCATGTAGTTACCCATCAAAAAATAGACCCCCATCAGCGCAGCAGCGGATGAGGCGACCAAAAAACCCGCCAGCATCAGGGAAAACTCCTGTCCTTTAACGGCCTGCTCCATAAGTCGAAGCGACCAGGCGACCAGGGCAATAACAATAGCTAAGATGAGAAGCAGCATGGAAACAGTAACGTTGACATCTAAAACTACACGTCATGGAAGTCCTATGTTACACATCGTAACAGGCTTTCATAAAAGTGGCTCTGATTATACAGAAAGAATTCGGTTTTGCAGATTTTGAGGTGGTTGGTACCCCCGCCCCGCCCAGCTGCGGCCGTGAGCCTCTTGCAGAGGCGTTAGCGGTGCTATGCCAAAAGCTTTACGGCTTTAGGGTGAGGGACAGCCTGGCAATAGACAACGTATTCATTGGACTACTCTAAGTCAGCCGCACCGGCACATTATGCCCATGTAAATACGCCTTAATCTCATCTACCGAGAGCTGCCCGTAGTGCAGCAATGAGGCCAGCAGCGCCGCCTCGGCGCTGCCCTCGGTGAGCACCTGGTGAATGTGGTGACAGTTACCGGCGCCCCCCGAAGCGACTACCGGCACGGGTACTCGCTCGGCAATGGCGCGGGTGAGTTCCAGGTCATAGCCCGCCTGAGTCCCATCGGCATCCATGCTGGTGACCAGCAGTTCGCCAGCGCCGCGCTGCACCAGTTCTTCGGCCCAGGCCAGGGCATCGAGGCCGGTGTTGTCGCGCCCACCGCGCACGTAGACATCCCAGCCGGAGCAATCAGAGTCGAGGCGACGGCGGGCGTCGATGGCCACCACAATGCACTGGGAACCAAAGCGATCGCTTGCTTCGGTGATGAACTCAGGCCGCTTCACCGCCGCCGAGTTGATGCTCACCTTATCGGCCCCGGCCCGTAACAATTTTTTAATCGTTTCTAAGGATTGAATTCCCCCTCCCACTGTTAGGGGAATAAATACCTGCTCGGCGGTTTGGTAGACCACGTCATAAATAATGTCGCGATCCTCGTGGGTGGCGGTAATGTCGAGAAACACCAGCTCATCAGCCCCGGCCTGGTTGTAGACCTGGGCCAGTGCCACCGGGTCGCCCGCATCCTGCAGATCGACGAAATTTACCCCTTTTACCACCCGCCCCGCCTTCACGTCCAAACAGGGGAGAATTCGTTTTGCCAGCATTGCATCAACCTGAGTTATGTCACCATCGCCAACCGCATGGCGGCTATTCCTGCCGGGAACCGCGCCGACCTCGACACCGGAAATTTATACCGCGGTAGATTTACCGTCCCACAATAGATCATTAGGTGACAAGACGCTGATAAACTGTGACTTGGTTTTATTGTTGGACTTGCAGTTGGAGCCCTCATCAGACATGGGTTTAGAGATTGGCCAGGAAGTCAAAGTCGCTCGGCTACGGGATCGAGTATCGAAGGATGTTGCCGGTTACCTAGGCAAGCGTGGGGTAATTAGCCAGTTCAAAATGGTGGATGGCAGCGGCGTTGGGGTCGTGGTGGAATTTGACGATAAATACGCCACCTGGTTCTTTGAGGATGAGCTGGCGCCAATATAGCCCCGCCCGCGCCGGGACATAGATCCAGGACCTAACCATAGTTGAGCCGCCGCCGCAGAGCTTAGGGATCAGCCATAAAACACCTTTCCGTCTGGAAATCGCCGCCGCTTTTGCGGTGACGATTTCTGGGCCGGAGCTGATGGCGAGCCGCTCGCTTGGTCGGTATCTGATTTCAGCGCTAGCCCCCAGGGGAAATGGCTCCCACAGAGGAACTAGAGTAGAAGCGAGTCGAATGTAACCCCGGCAATCGGCGTTTCTAGTTGCTACTGGTTAACTCTTGCTAGGATCTCGGCATGAGCTCATGCTTACATCAGCTCATGTTTACATCAGCTCCGCTGATGCCCAAACATACTTGACGATAGCTTCTCTATGGCACTTATTCTGACCTACTTAGGCCAGGCCGACAATGGCAGCACGACCCTGGCCATGGCGGCGGCCAAACAGCTGGCCCAGACCGGTAAACGAGTGCTGCTGGCGATTCAGGATCCAGGGCCAGGGCCAGGGATCTTGCTGGGGCAAAGCCTGACCTCGGCCCCCACCTTAATCGAGCCCCGCCTGTGGGGGCTCCAGTTCCATGCGGCCACCCTGCTAGAAAAGAGCTGGGAAGACGTCAAAGCCCTGGAAGCCCAGTATCTCAGAACTCCATTCCTAAAGGCTGTCTATGGCCAGGAGCTGGGGGTGCTGCCCGGCATGGATGGGGCCTTGGCCCTCAACGCCCTGCGGGAATTTGACGCCAGCGGCGACTACGATGTGATTGTTTACGCTGACGTTAACGCCATGGCCACCCTGCGCATGCTTGGCCTGCCGGAAATTCTCGACTGGTATGTGCGGCGGTTTCGGGGGGTGTTTCAACAGTCTGACCTGGTGCGGGTACTGTCGCCCTTTATTCAGCCCGTGGCGGCGGCGGTGCTGGCGGTAGACTGGTCAGGCGACATTCTAGACCAGCCCACCGGCCAGGTGCGGTCGGTGCTCGAACAGGGCCGCGATGCGGTCAGTAATCCGAGCCGGGTACTGGCGTTTTTGGTTACCACCCCCGCCGCCGATGCGGTGGCCACCGCCCGCTATCTCTGGGGTAGCGCCCAGCAAATTGGCCTGACCGTCGGCGGTGTGCTGGTTAGTCAAGGAAATTTAGCGGACGGCCAGGTTGGTGGCTTCGCGCCCCTGCCCCATTATCCGCTGCCCCCTTTCCAGGCCAGCGACTGGTCACCCCTGGTGGGGGCGTTGCCTGACCCCTACGCGCTCAGCGCCTCGGCACCGGCCAGTACCCTGATTGATATCGACGCTAAAACCGTCAAGCTTTTCTTGCCCAGCTTCGACAAAAGCCAGGTTAAGCTCACCCAGTATGGCCCTGAGGTCACCGTTGAAGCAGGGGATCAGCGGCGCAATCTGATGCTGCCAAAGGAGCTTCAGGGCAAGGCGGTGACCGGAGCTAAATTTCAGGATCAGTATCTGGTGGTGGCCTTTGGCTAGGATAGCGAGCGGCCAAGGGTAGACCAGCGGCCTACCTTCCCGGCAATCGGCATAGCATAATAGACAACATCCTTTGGTTACGAGTCCTAGTGGTTTTTATTGCACCATGGCTGAACACCCCTCTCCTCTGCCCCTAGACGATCCCAGTTCGAAAGACGGCCCGCCACCGGTGGCGGGCACCCAGGGCAGCACCGCCCGACAACTGCTGGGTATGAAGGGGGCCAGGGCGGGGGAAACCTCGATCTGGAAAATTCGCCTCCAGCTAATGAAGCCGATCACCTGGATTCCTTTGATTTGGGGGGTGGTGTGCGGGGCGGCTTCTGCCGGACAGTTTCGCTGGAGCCTGGAGTACGGACTAATTGCCGCCGCCTGCATGTTGCTCTCTGGGCCGCTGCTGGCTGGGTATACCCAAACCCTTAACGATTTTTATGATCGCGACATCGACGCCATCAACGAACCCTACCGGCCGATTCCGTCGGGGGCAATTTCGGTGCCCCAGGTGGTGACGCAAATTCTGGTGCTATTGGGGGCTGGGATTGCCGTCGCCTACGGCCTTGATCGGTGGGCCGGACACAGCTTCCCCACCATCACCGCCCTGTCGTTAGGGGGGTCGCTGCTGTCTTACATCTACTCGGCTCCGCCCCTGAAGCTAAAACAGAACGGCTGGCTGGGCAACTACGCTCTGGGAGCCAGCTACATCGCCCTACCCTGGTGGGCGGGCCACGCCCTGTTTGGCGACCTAAATTGGACCATCGTGGTGCTCACCCTGTTTTACAGCCTAGCCGGGTTAGGCATTGCCATCGTCAACGACTTCAAAAGCGTCGAGGGGGATCGGCAAATGGGCCTCAAGTCGCTGCCGGTGATGTTTGGCATTACCACCGCCGCCTGGATTTGCGTGCTGATGATCGACATCTTTCAGGGGGGGGTAGCCGCCTACCTGATGGGTATTCAGCAAAACCTGTATGCGGTGCTGCTGGTGCTGCTGATCATTCCTCAAATTACCTTTCAGGATATGTATTTTCTCCGCGACCCCCTGGGTAACGACGTGAAATATCAGGCCAGCGCGCAGCCGTTTTTAGTTTTGGGCATGCTGGTGACGGGGCTGGCCCTGGGCCAGGCAGGTGTCTAAACTGACGCTCAGTGAGGGCGAGCTGTAGCTAACTGAGCACTAGCCCCTTGATGAAAGTCCCAAAACCCCATAGAGTGCTTTTTAGTTTTTATGAGCTGAAGAAAATTTGAAGATTTTTGGCCATGGCCCAACTAAAATTTGGGGGAAGCATTCTGAAACACAAGGATGATCCAGCGATAACGAGCCATGGCAGCTGTCGAGGAAGCAAAGGCCCACACTACACATGACACAATCTTGGCTAGCTTGGCTGCGGTTTCCGGGTGGTAAAAGGCGATTGGCACCGTCCTCCACCGATTTTGCCCGCACCGCACCCTCTCGGCAGCAACCATCGGCCCAACCGGCGCTGCGAACCGGCAAAAAAACACCCCCGCCGCCGCGATTCTATCGCCCTATGGTTTTACGACCTGCGTTCTGGCTCACCCTACTGCTGGGGGCGGGGGTAGCTGGCGGTGCTACCCGCGCCTATCGGGTCATTCAGGCCACCAACGCCAACCTGCCCGATCCGACTCAGGCGCTGACCTATCAGCGCGACGGCACCGTCACCATGATCTCTGCCGACGGGGTGATCTTGCAAAAGCTGGGCCCCGCCTCCCGAGAAACCATTGCCTACGCCGACATGCCTCCCCACCTGGTAAAGGCTTTTGTCGCCTCGGAAGATCAGCGCTTTTACGAGCACAGCGGCGTAGACTACCGAGGTATTGCTCGCGCCCTGTCGGCCAATGTGCAAAACCTCGAGCTGGTGGAAGGAGCCAGCACCATTACCCAGCAGCTGGCGCGGATTGTATTTTTAAACCAGGAACGCAGCTTGCAGCGCAAAATTAAAGAGGCTCTGCTAGCCCAAAAGCTTGAGCAAAGCCTGACCAAAGACCAAATCATTGAGCGCTATCTCAACCTGGTTTACCTGGGCGAAGGGGCCTATGGGGTGGCTGATGCCGCCTGGGTTTATTTCGGTAAGCCCCTCGACCAGCTCACCATCGCTGAGGCAGCGATGATTGCCGGTGTGGCCCCCGCCCCCAGCCTTTACTCCCCCACGATCGATCCTGATGCGGCCCGCACCCAGCGCAATCGGGTACTGCGGCGCATGTTGGCGACCGGGGCGATTACCAACGCTGAGGCTGAGGCGGCCATTGCCTCTGAGGTTAAGGTCAACCCGAAGCAACCTAAGTATCTCTACAGCCAGTTTCCGTATTTCACCATCTACATCCAAAAGCAGCTCGAACAGTTGCTGACCCCCGATCAGCTAGAGGCCGGTGGCCTCACCGTGGAAACCAGCCTCAATACCGCCTGGCAGCGCAAAGCCGATCAAACCGTTGCCGAAGGCATTGAGCGTTACAGCGGCTGGCAGGGTATCGAGCAAATTGCTCTGGTCGCCGTAGACCCCCGCAACGGTGAAATTAAGGCCATGGTGGGAGGCAACGACTTTAACGAAAGCCAGTTTAACCGGGTTACCCAGGCCCAGCGCCAGCCGGGGTCTACCTTTAAGACCTTTGTTTATACCACCGCCATCGCCGCCGGGTTTTCTCCCTACAAGGGCTACATGGATGCCCGCTACGTGATAGACGGCTACGAGCCTAAAAACTACGGCGAGACCTACAGCGGCAATGTCGATTTGCTCAAGGCCCTGCGCAGCTCCATCAACATCGTAGCGGTGAAGCTACTGGTGGATGTGGGCTTTGACCCGGTGGTGCAAATGGCCCAGCGGATGGGGATTGAGTCGCCCCTGCTGCCGGCCTATTCCCTCGCCCTGGGCAGCTCAGAGGTGAACCTGCTAGAGCTGACCAGCGCCTATGGCACCCTGGCCAATAAAGGGCGACACGTGCCGGCCCACGGCATCCGTCGGGTGCTCAACAGCCGGGGGGAGGTGATCTACGAAAGCCCGAAGGAGTCGGTGCAGGCCGTGGACGAAAACACGGCGGCGATTATGACCTGGATGCTGCGGGGTGTGATCGAGGGAGGCACCGGGGGGAACGCCGCCATTGGTCGCCCCGTAGCCGGTAAAACCGGCACCTCTGAGGAAAACCGCGACCTCTGGTTTATCGGCTATATTCCCCAACTCGCCACCGGCGTATGGATGGGTAACGACGACAGTAGCCCCAGTAACGGTGCCAGCGCCACGGCGGCAGCCATCTGGCGGACGTTCATGGCCCAGCTCACCGATGATATCCCAGTGGAGCAATTTCCTGAGCTGCCGCGCCTGGGGGGGCGAGTGGGCAGCATCAAGGCTCAGCCGGTTAAGCCCGGGCGGGTGACCGCCGATAGAGCGCCCTCCGGCTCAAATGCGTCGTCGGAAGGAGACCAGAGCCCCGCCGCAGACAGTGACTCCAGTCCCCAACCCGCTCAAACTGAATCGGCTCCGGCAGAATCCTCGGCACCCTTTAACCCAGCCAACGAACCCGCCGAAGCTCCCGCCAACCCGGCCCCTATTACCGCCGATCCGCCCGCCGCGGCCAGCCCAGCACCCACCAATGCCCCGGCCCCGCAGCCGGCACCCGCCGCGCCAGCACCCGCCGCCCCGGCACCCGCCGCGCCAGCACCCGCCGCGCCAGCACCCGCCGCCCCAGCCCCATCGCCGATTGTGGCCCCGCCGCCACCCCTGGTGAGCCCGCCCCCTCGCGATCAGTAATCGCTAGCAGCCTGTCGGGGAAACCCAGTCAGCCCCGATGAGACGGTACAACCGCTTAAGGTTAAAGGCAAGGCAGACCAGCGACCACTCCCCTTGAACGTGGGTCAAGCCCCGTAGGGAGAACTGCCGAAATCCAAGGGTCTCCTTGATGATGCCAATCACCGGTTCAACCGTACATTTCCGCAACCAGTAGAGCGCCTGCCCGTCATCGGTCTTGAGTTTATGGGCCATCCTCAGTTTTGGAGCAGCCTCAGGGGCAGGCGGCTCCCCCAGTTCCTCCAACCAAGCGTTCCAGCTGCGGTGATGGGCTTGGCGACCGGTAGCAATGTAGGGCTGTCATCGTCCCGACGCTCCAGCGTCCTCTACTCTGGGGCGCAGGAGCTCCACAGGCGGCGTCTCCACGCGGAGCGTGGGGACACGATAGGCCAGGGGACGATAGGCCAACCCTATCCGTAGGGCTACCCACGTGAGCAGCCATAGCCGTTAAGCTGATCTTAAAAAACACTCTGGCCCCAAACGTCATTATTTCCTTCATAAAAAAGGCCTTAACCCTGGGCCAAACAACCTACAAACTCCGACCCGACTTCCCAAAAAACAGCAGTCTCATTCCCCAGGCCCGGTAGCTATCGTCGAAGGGTAGTTTCTCAAAGGGGGCATCTCCCATGCCACCCCAAAAACGTACCTCCAAAGTGCTCTCCGAAGCCGAAAAGCGGGCCGCCGGCATCCAAGCTATTGAAATGGCTTTAGACCTGGGCAACGGTATTACCGCCCAAGGCTACACCCAGGCGATCGAAGCCCTACGGCAAAAGCTCTCGGCCTACAACGAAACTCTTTCCCTGGCCGATCAGGCCGCCAACACGGTTACGGAGGCCGAACGGGCTATCCGCGACTATTTTGAACGGATCTTGCTGGGCGTCGCCACCAAGTATGGCAAAGACAGTAACGAATACGAAATGGCCGGGGGCGTCCGCAAGAGCGATCGCAAGCGGCCCGTCCGCAAACCTCGGATGGCGGCGTAGCTAACCCCCATCGACAATTCAGCCGCACAAGCAGGGTGAGAGAAGTTAAACTTCCCTCACCCTTAATCGTTATAGGTTTGGCTATCTACTGGTTCCTTTAACGAATTAGGGGCAGCCGGTGGGGCTGGCGAATCACCTTGCTGAGGTGTAACTCGCGGCCTCCCCCGTGCCAGCTCACCTGGTCGAAAACCTGATACAGAATGTATAGCCCGCGCCCACAGTCGCCAAAATGAGAAATACAGTCGCCATCAAAGGTTTCGGCGCAGTCACAGGGGTATTCAAACCCCTGCCCTTGGTCGGTAATTATCCACCAAAAGCTTGAACCTGAGGAGGTATACCTGACTAAAACCTGCTTAGCGGGATCGAGTCGGTTGCCATGCTTAGCCGCGTTCACCAGGGCTTCCTGAAGTCCTAGCCTGACTTCAGCGTGCCATGACTTAGGCACCTCAGCGACTAGCAAATCAAGCACTGGGCAGAGATAGAGGGTCGAGACAAAGCTCAATGTACCCCATTTCTGATGACTCACTGGTGGAGAAGTTGCAACCACTCAACCCATCTCCAAAATACTCAATGATAGATACAGACCACTTAAAATTGATTTTGAATAAAGAAGGTTAATTAACGCTTATGAAAAACCCCAGACACAACCCTGTATAG
>DAIUJR010000136.1:0-8804 GCA_036848635.1 Nodosilinea sp. CTOTU7336 | reverse complement strand
GGACATTCGTAACTGGTTCACAAATGACTGCTACTGTCCCTCATCCGAATGAGAACCGCTATAAAGACAAATGAAAAATGCTGTCATGATGGCTCGCCGCCCACAGCAACACTTTGTAGAGGGTCTCCGGCTGATACTCCCCCTGCATCGTTATCGGCAGATGGGTTTTCAGGCACTCTAGGGCCGCACTCAAGGTCGCGTCGTCGCTCAACGCTGGCGTAGGAGATACTGAAAGGGGGCAGGTCATCATGGCTTTTCGTCCAATAGACCTCTCCAACAATCCAGATTTTGCTACGGAATCACAGGAGTTTCAGGACATTTCTGGAGATGTCTAATGGTTTCTAGCCTGACCCTACCCCTTTCCTACGGATTCAGCCCCTGCCTCAATACTTTGTGATCTACTGAGGTTAGGAGTAGTGGGAAGTCAGTAACTCTCAATGGTCTGAAACTTAACATGAGGAAAGACAGCCATTGCTTTGTAATTGGAGACAAGCTAACTAGTGATTCACCAGCACATAATCGCTTAAAAAGTCCCAAATGCGTCGTTCTAGGTCATCGCCTGCCCAGGCTGCTAGGTCGTTATGATCGGCGTTAGGCACCAGCCAAAGCTCCTTGGGGGCGGTCGTGGCGGCATAAAGCTGTTCGCTCATAACAGCAGGCACTGAGGCATCAGCCAGCCCGTGGATATAGAGCACGGGTACCTTGAGATCCTTAACCTTATTAATTGAATCAAACCGCTGGGTCAGCAACTGCTGCACCGGAAACCAGCGGTTGTAGCTCGACCGGGTAGCCATGTCAGCCATGGCCGTAAACGAGCCCTCTACAATTAGCCCTGCCAACTGGGGGATGTGCCCCGCCACGTTAATGCCGATCGCCCCACCAAGGGAATGGCCATAAATGACCAGGTGCTGGGACGCAACCCCCTTTTCAACCTGAAGAAACCGGCAGGCGGCTAGGGCATCTTGATAAAGCCGCTGCTCGCTGGGAAAAGGGCCAGAACTCTGACCATAGCCGCGATAGTCAATGGTGAGCACTGAAGCCCCCAGGGCGCGCAGCCGCATGACCCGATCCAGGGTGGAGGAGATGTTGCCCGCATTGCCGTGCAGGTAAAGAAACGTTAGCGGCTGAGCCCCCTCAGAAGGTAGCCACCACCCATGTACTCGCCCTGGGGAGCCTTTTGCGTCAACGGGAATCCAAACGTCGTTGTAGGGTAAGCCGAAAGCCCGGGGGGTAGTTTCGAGGGCGGCGGTGGGTAAAAACATCAGCTGGCGCTGACCCAGCCAAAGCCAGCCACATAGCGCCAAGTAAACCAGTCCTGAGACCGCCAGAACGCTGAACACAAGCTTCAATAGGGGCATAGGTGACGAAGGCTCAGAGGGTAAGTAACAAGCCGCCACCCAGAAACCTGAGGGGCTTGCTTTTCATTATGTGGGATTAGCCCTCTTTACCTAGGCCTACTGGGCCAGTTTTAAACAAAACAGAAACGCTCAACCCCAGGCGATCCCCAACTCAAAAACCCAGCCATCACCCCTCCCTTCGACTCGCCGCCCATCCACGGTCACTCCTCCACCCTTGACGATCCCAGGACATCGCTCCTCCACTCCCTTCCCATCTATTTCAACCTCTTCACCCGCTCGGCTGAGCCCCGTCGAAGCCTTTACCTGATCCCCGGCCCCCGCCGATGCCACTCCGTCGCCTGCTCATAGGCGTAGCCCACCTCAAACAGCAGGTCTTCGCGCAGCACGTTGCTAATCAGCTGTAGGCCAATGGGCATCCCTTGATCGTCAAAGCCGCAGGGCAGGCTCATGCCCGGTAGCCCAGCTAGGTTGACAGGAATAGTCATCAGGTCAGTCAGGTACATGCTGAGGGGATCGTCCACCTTTTCCCCGGCCTTGAAGGCAGTGGTGGGGGCGGTGGGGCAGACCAGCACATCTACCTGCCCAAAGGCGGCCTCAAAGTCTTGCTTAATTAGGGTGCGAACTTTTTGCGCCTTCAGATAATAGGCGTCGTAGTACCCGGCGGAAAGGGCGTAGGTGCCGATCATAATCCGCCGCTTGACCTCGGCCCCAAAACCCTGGGCGCGGGTTTGGGTGTACATACCCATCAGACTGTCGCTCTCGCGGCGAGTGCCATACTTAACGCCGTCATAGCGAGCCAGGTTAGAAGAGGCTTCCGAGGGCGCAATGATGTAGTAAGCGGGCAAGCCAGCGGCAAACCGAGGACAGGAGATTTCCTGTACCTCAGCGCCCAAATCCTGGAGCTGCTGAATGGCCTTTTCGGTGGCCGCTCTCACCGCCGGGTCGATGCCCTCGGCAGCAAAGGTTTCTGTAATAATGCCGACCCGGCGCTGGCTCAGGTCGGTCTTCAGGTACTGGGTATAGTCGGGGATCTCAACCCTGAGGCTGGTGGAGTCCCTAGGATCATGGCCAGCGATTGCCCCCAGCAGAATCGCCGCGTCTTCGACGGTTTTGGCCAGGGGGCCGATTTGGTCAAGGGATGAGGCAAAGGCCACCAGCCCGTAGCGCGACACCAGGCCATAGGTGGGCTTTAGCCCCACTACGCCGCAAAAGGAGGCAGGCTGCCGGATCGAGCCGCCCGTATCTGACCCCAGGGCGACGGCGCATTCCCCCGCCGCCACCGCTGCCGCTGAGCCGCCGGAAGAGCCTCCCGGCACTCGCGCCACATCCCAGGGGTTGCCCGTGAGCTGGTAGGCGGAGTTTTCGGTGGAACTACCCATGGCAAACTCATCCAGATTCGTTTTGCCCAGGGCAATTGCCCCCGCCTGGGCAAGCCTATGGGTAACGGTAGATTCGTAAGGGGGAACAAAGTTCTCGAGCACCCGAGAGGCGCAGGTGGTACGAACGCCTTGCGTACAGAGGTTATCTTTCAGCGCCAGGGGAATGCCCGCCAGCAGCCCCAGCTCCTCCCCGGCAGCTAGGTTGGCATCGACCGCCGCCGCCTGGGCCAGGGCCTGGTCAGCGGTTACCGTTAAATAGCTGTGCAGCTTGGGTTCGAGGGCGGTAATTTGATCCAGATAGCCCTGGGTAATCTCAACGGCGGATCGGTCTTTGCTGACCAACTGTTGATGCAGGGCGCGAATAACAGACATAGGGCTCCTCAGCGGCTGAAACGATAACTCGGCACCAAGGTTCAGTATAGGAAGGATGGGGGCGCTTTGAAGGGTTAACTGGGCTAGTCTACTCTGAAGCAAGCACCCTACTCTCTGGTGAATGCTCGCCGGCGCGGCCATGACAGCTCTTGTCGCCTGTTATAGTGCTGACCCCAAGCTGTCTATCCCTAAGCTTTTATCGACCTGCCATGCTAGACCAAACCCAAACGCCTCTTCTCACCGCCCTCCAGGCCAGTGGACAACGCCACCAGGCGGCGTTTTATGCCCCTGGGCACAAGCGGGGGCGGGGAGCTTCCGCGCGGTTGAAAGCGTTACTCGGTGAGGGCACATTGCTCGCCGACCTGCCAGAGCTGCCAGAGCTAGATAACCTGTTTGCCCCAGAAGGCATCATTCTCGCCGCCCAGGAACTAGCCGCCGCCGCCTTTGGGGCGGCGCAAACCTGGTTTTTGGCGAATGGATCGACCTGCGGCATTGAGGCGGCGCTGCTGGCCACCTGCGGCCCTGGGGATCAGGTCATGGTGCCGCGCAACGCCCACCGCTCGGTAATTGCGGGGCTGATTTTAGCCGGGGCCATGCCGATTTACCTATCCCCAGACTATGACCCCAGCCTGGGATTGGCCCTGGGGGTCAGCGCGGATACGATTGCGGCCGCCCTCGCCCAGCACCCCGATACCCGCGCCGTGCTGGTGGTGTCTCCCACGTACCACGGTGTTTGCTCGGATCTAAAAACTATCGCCAACCTCGCCCACGACCACGGCATTCCCCTCTTGGTAGATGAGGCCCACGGGCCGCACTTTGCCTTTCACCCGGCCCTGCCATCCCCGGCCTTAACCCAGGGGGCTGACCTGGTGGTGCAGTCTACCCATAAGGTTTTGGGAGCCCTCACCCAAGCCTCGATGCTGCATGTGGGGAGCGATCGCATCGACCGTGATCGCCTCCAGGCCGCCCTTCAGCTCACCCAATCCACCAGCCCCAGCTACCTGCTGCTGGCCTCGCTAGATGCGGCCCGCCACCAGATGGCCACGGCGGGCGCTGAGCTGCTGGATGCCACTCTCGCCCTCGCGGGGGAAATACGCTCTAAACTAGGGGCCATCCCCGGCCTGCGGGTGATTAACCCGGCCGATGTGCTTCCCTTCGCTAGCGTGGCCGCTTTAGACCTCACCCGGTTAACGGTGGATGTCTCTGGCCTGGGCATCAGCGGTCTGGTCGCCGACGAAATTCTGCACAACGAGCTCGGCGTTACCGTAGAGCTTCCGGAACTGCGGCACCTCACCCTGATCGTCAGCATTGGCAACACCCTGGAAGACGGTCAGCGCTGTGTAGCCGGGTTCACGACCCTCAGGGCCAAAACCGCCCACGGAAAGAGTGACCTATCCGCAGGGGCCCACGACCATGCGTCCTCAACGAATCGTCATCAACCCGACCCTTCTCCCTTTACCCAACCTCAGGTTTCTCCCCGCGAAGCGTTTTTTGCAGCGACCACCACCGTTCCTGCCGACCTGGCCATTGGCCGCCTCAGCGCCGAAACCCTGTCGGCCTATCCCCCCGGCATCCCCACCGTGGTGGCAGGAGAGAGAATTACAGCCGCAGCCATCGCCCACCTCAGCCTGGTGAAGGAGCAGGGAGGCAATGTGACAGGCTGTAGCGACTCATCCCTGACGACGCTAAAGGTGTTAGTCCATGGCTAAGGGAAGGTGATAGAACTGATTCAGCCAATAATGAGGATATCCAGCCCTTTCCCTGAGTGCCCATGTCTAAACTTTGGCCCTACGCGACCCCTGGTATTCCTGATCACTTATTTGAGCAGCTGCCCGGCATTCCCCTCAGCAGTCGGGAAGTGCGGCTGCTGCTGCTGGGCTACTTACGGCTTAGACCCAAGGACGTGCTGTGGGATATTGGGGCGGGCACCGGCACGTTGGCCATTGAGGCGGCGCTGATGTGTCCCCAGGGCAAAGTTGTGGCGGTGGAGCGGGATGAAGATGTAGCGGAGCTGATTCGGCGTAACTGCGATCGCTTCGAGCTCACCAATGTACAGGTGATTCAGGGCAGCGCTCCCGACTGCTTGGCAAGCTTACCTCACCACCCCGACTGCATTTTTGTAGAGGGGGGGCGCAACCTCAAAGACATTCTGCTGGCGGCGTGGGAGTATCTACCCTCGCTAGGGCGGTTAGTGGTGACGGCGGGGAATTTAGAGACGCTGTACGTGGTGTCAGAAACCTTTGCTCAGCTGCGGGTGCGCAACATTGAAGCGGCCCAGCCGGCGGTTAATCGATTAGAAGTGAAGGGCAACCACCAGGTATTTACAGCGGTTGACCCAATTTTTATTCTCAGCGGCGAGAAGTATGAGTAGTGCCAAAAATATTTTTACTCTGGCAAGCGATCAGGGTCAATACCCTGGAATCTTAAATACTGGGCTAGTGGTCAGTCAAAAAAATAATGGCGGGTAGAGGGCGTAAGATTAAGTCAGATTCCTCAAGAGTACTGGCATGGTCAAAAAACACATTGTGCGTTTAAGTGAAGCAGAACGGCAGTCCCTCGAACAGATCGTCATGACGGGGAAACGGTCGGCCTCGACGATCAATCATGCGCGGATTCTGCTGAAAGCCGATAGCCAGCACCCCCAGGGGAGTTGGCGTGACCAGGAGATTAAGGACGCCCTTGACATCAGCATCAGAACCATTGAGCGAGTGCGGCAACGGTTTGTTGAAGAGGGGTTAGACGCGGCACTCAAGCCTCGTCCAGGACAGGGACGAAAACCGAAGCTAGAGGGAGACGTCGAGGCCCATACAGTCCACTAGTACTGGTTGGCAGAAATATGACAACCAGTACTGAGGGTTCCAGGTATGGGGTATCGGGTATCAGGAACGGTTGACTGACTTCCGCTGTAGAGTACTATATTGGTTATTCAGAGTAGGGGGTCTGGTCTCGCAGACTGTTTAATTACCCGCTACTGCTGCATTGATGGCCTGCTGCCCCTGGGAAGAGGTGGCAAAGCCCAAAAAGGCCTGCACCGCCGGGCTACTAGCGTCTTTGTAAACGTAGTACAGCGGCCGTTGAAAGGGATAGCTAGCGGCTTCGGGGGTTACCCCTTCAACCGGCACCACCCGCACCGTTTGCTGGTCGGCGACCTGGCTGTAGGTAGCATAGCCAATGCCATCCTGGCCCAGCTCTTGCAGCATGGGGGTGGTAGCATCTCGGGCCAGGGTGGTGATGTTGGGGGCGGTGCCAAACTCGCTGCCGCCCAGCACGATCTCCTTAAAGGCCACGTGGGTGCCGCTCACCGCCGGGCGGTTAATCACACGAATGGTCGCATCCGGCCCGCCCAGGGTGGCCCAGTTATTCAGCTCGCCCTTAAAAATTTGCGCCGCTTGGGCCGCCGATAGCCCCCGCTGAAAGGGGTTATCTTTACCCACCACCAGGGCAATGCGGTCGGTGGTCACCGGCACGGCCACCAGCCCCCGGCTTTGCTCATCAGCGGTTAGGCTGCGGGATGAGGCGGCAATGTCAACACTGCCGCTGAGCAGCGCCTGAATACCGTTGTCTGAGCCCACGGCGGCGGTGTTGACCGTGGTGCCGGGGTACTGCTGCTGAAACCCAGCCTTGATGGCTTCATTAATCAGCACCATGCTGGTAGAGCCGTCGATGGCAACGGTGGTGCCAGCGGCTACGCTGGGCAAAAGCGGAAACGTCGCCGGAGTTGTAACCCCAGGGGCACCGGTACCAGCGGTCTGGGGAGCCTCTACCCCCGGTGGCGGCGTGACCTGAGCCGATTTGGGCTTGCGCACCAAAAACCAGTAGGACCCAGCTAGCAGGCCCAGCAGCAGCAGAATATAAATAATCGGGGGCGGGCCGCTACGTTTGGCCATCGTGTTCTCGTCAGCCATGGGGTTACTCCGGCAGTTGGGGGGCGGTGGTGGAGCCATCGAGAAGCTGGAGGCGGCGGGCTACCTCGTCGTCGATGGTCATTTGTTCTAGATCTGCCGCCAGCTTCTCGTTAGGGTTTTCAGACAGTTCGGCCAGGGCGTTGCTGCGCAGGTTGCGGCCCGATACCGCGTTCTTAGCCGCCTCAAAGGAGGAACGGGCCGACCCGATGTCAAACTCATTGTTGACCTGGGCAATAGACTCCAGGGCACTGTTGATTTCGGCCAGATCCTTCATGTTTTGCATGTCGGTCTTGTACTGTTCAAGCTTGAGCCGTTCGCGGTTGAGCTTGTCTTTAGAGGCATTCACAAACTTTTCGGCCTGCTGTACCTGGGTCTCGAGCTGGGGCAGCAGCTGCTCGATTTGAATCGCCTTAGTCATGGCCAAACGGGCGGCGTCGGTGTTGCCAGACTGCTGAGCCAGGGCCGCCTGCTGCTCAAATCGCTTGAGCTCATGGGCCTTTTCTTCGTACTTTTTCTTGGCTCGCTCGTAGGAGCCCACCTGCATCGCTACGGCCTGGGCCAGCTTCTGCACCGATTCTTGCATCGACTGAAGCGATTCTTCGGCCACGGAAACCGCCACCTTACCCCCCGACTCTACGGGAATACCCCACAGCCAGTTCCAGGTGCCGACGACGGTGCGTCCGGCCTTTTCACCCATCAACCAGTAGACGGCTTTTTTCATCACGTTCTCCAAACCTATGAGGGGGCTATTGAAAGCGGGCGGTTGAGTTTCCCGTTACAGTCTGAACTTGAGGGTTTCCGGAAAACTTGAGCCGGTTGTCAGGCATCACGGGTCGCTGGATAACGCTCAAGAGTACAGTTCTATGCCTATGATGCCCTTGAGAGATTAAGGTTCGGCAAACCCCTTAACCGAGCGTTACACGAGGCACCGAGCGATTGGCTAGGCGATTGGGATGGCTTTACTTGAGCTTTTCGAGTTCTGCTGGGGTAAACGGGTTTTGCCCAGCCTTGAGGGCGGTGAGCCAGCGCTGCGGGTCTTCTTTGTGGGCTGCATCGGGGGTATGGTCGATGAAAAACTGGAAGTCTGCAATAGCTCCGTTAACATTGCCCGTTAAGGCTCTAGCCAACCCTCGGCTGACTCGAAACGCTTTGTCGTTGGGCACTGTATTGACGGCTTTGTCACAAATTTCAAGCACCTTAGCTGCATGACCATACACTGAGCCGTACCAGCATAATCCCTCATTTAGGTACAGAAACTGATTAATAGCAGTGGTGTCGAAGGGTTTAGCCTGGTCTACAAGGGCGATCGCATTTTCTACGCCTTGGGCTGAGGTATCTCCCTCTAAAATCAGCGATCGATAGGCTTTTTGGAGCATAGAACGAGCAATTCCCTGGCGAGCCTCGCGAGCTGGCTCCAATCCTAATTTAGGATCAATTAAGAGAGCTTGCTTGTAGGCTTTGATCGCGCCCTCTAGATTGTGGTTTTCTACCTGTCGCTCGGCTTGAGCCAGGGGAACGGCCGTTGCAATTTGCTTAGCTTTAAGGAGGGGCTCAAACCTTAGTTCGGGCTTTTGATCGAGAGCTATTTCAAATTTTTCTGCCGCCGCCTCAATCTGCCCACGCTTGGCTAAATCTTCGCCTTCAGCTAACCAATCTCGTTCTATTCCTTGACAGAGTTGGCGGTCGGAATCAGCAAGATCTGAGCTGATTTCCAGGTAATTTCGTAGTTCATGGCAGGTAATTAGTCACCGCAACAAGACGGGGCTATTGCGAATGAGGGAAAAGTCGGT
>DAIUJR010000135.1:0-9219 GCA_036848635.1 Nodosilinea sp. CTOTU7336 | reverse complement strand
CTGATTTGATTGTTACTTAAATCAAGCGTAGTCAGTCCGTTGAGCGCGGCTAAACTGGAGACATCGGTGATTTGGTTGTTACTTAAATAAAGCGAGGTCAGTCCGTTGAGCGCGGCTAACCCAGAGACATCAATGGTTGGGTTGTTACTCAAATCAAGCGTAGTTAGTCCGTTGAGCGCGGCTAAACTGGAGACATCGCTGATTTGGTTGTTACTTAAATAAAGCGAGGCCAGCCCGTTGAGTGCGGCTAAACCGGAGACATCGGTGATTTGATTGTTACTTAAATAAAGCGTGGTCAGTCCGTTGAGCACGGCTAAACTGGAGACATCGGTGATTTGGTTGTCACTTAAATAAAGCGAGGTCAGCCTGTTGAGTGCGGCTAAACCGGAATAGTCCGATAGGTTGACTTGACTCAGATGTAAATGCTTGATGTGGCTCAGCTGAGCGAAGAGAAAGTCAACGAATATTTCGCTAGTCACCCGTTGCAAAAACAGCCCGCTGACAGTGCCGTCCACGGCCAAAGCGTAAGCGTCCCTCTTGATCAGCTCCTGGCTCAACCAATCCCGTGCCGCCCTGGCCTGGGCGTGGCGCTCAAACCGCGCTTCAGGCAGTTCTTGAAGGGGGCGACCCAGGCGGTCGGCCAGTTGGCGAATCAGGTCCAGGTCAGACATGGGTGGGGCATCCCATTGGCGAGGTGGGCAGGGGCCTAGCCGAGTGTAACAATTGTGACTTGCTTCCGCCGGCTAGATCGGTTAAATTCTTGAACCATAGCTGCGTGCGTGCAGCTTGTCTTCCCAAAAATTTGGTCAAACGCCAGGGGTGGGTGCTAGCAACACCCACCATTGACTGACCCCTTCGACAGGTTACAGCTGTCTCGGAGGCTAAGCTATTATGGCTCAGGCCGCTCCGACCTGCACATGTCTGGGGCGGCCAAGTTTTTGAGATTCCTACCATCATTTCTTTTGAGATAAAAGGCATAGACGGAGATTCTTTTCAACCGCCATTTACTTCAGAACAACAAAGCCAAAATCAAGTTAGCTGCTGAGCTATCCTATGTTGAACTGACGATGACAGACAGTGACAGATTATAACTGGTCAGTCTTTGGAAATGACCCAAGATTAGGTCAACAGTTACTCTGCCTTCTCAAAGACTGCTGACCGACATAGATTTCCCAGAACTTTAACCCTGCTGATACTAGAGCAGCGAATTGAAAGCCTCTTTGTGCAGGTTAAATGTCTGTAAGCCAATTTTGGCGACGCTTCTAAGGGAATATGCTAGGCTTTAAGCAGGCGTTCAATGCAATCCTATGACTGCCTTAGCTCAAGAAATTCTCAATAACTTTGATAGGTTGCCTGATACAGAGCAACTAGAGATTGCTTTAGCAATCTTGAGGCGAATCATTCATCTTGATTTTCTACCTCTAACAGACGAAGATTTAACCCTAAATGCAGAGGAGCTGTTTTTAGCCTTAGACCAGCAAGAGCCAGATTATGACTAGCCCTATTCGTGGCGAAGTTTGGTTGGTGGATCTAGGCTATGTAGCAAAGGTTAGGCCATGTCTAGTGGTTAGCATTCCAGCTCTGATGCAAGATCGGGCTCTAGCGACATTGGTTCCTCACACGACAAGCCTAAGAGGCTCCCGCTTCGAGGTTGATGTCAAAGTAAGGTTTTTGAAACCAGGGGTCTTTGACATTCAGAATCTTGTTACGATTCCTCATTCTAAGCTCCTGAGAAAATTAGGAGAATTGGATTCAGAGCAGTTATCACGGGTTGAAGATCGTTTACTTTTCTGGCTGGGGTTTCAGGATACAGCCCTTGATAAGAAATCATAGATCTCTCGCCCAGCTGCTGGCTAACACTGCGTTGGCGCGGACGGTACAGAGGTTATCAGTGGGTGTTCAAGCTTATCTGCCGCCGCACAACTTCACCGATATGGCTAAGCTGAGCGAAGGGAAAGTCAACGAGTATTTCACTGGTCACCGGCTGCAACAACAGCCCGCTGACGCTGCCATCCGCGACCAAAGCGTAAGCGTCCCTCTTGAGCAGCTCCTGGCTGTTCCAATCCCGTGCCGCCCTGGCCTGGGCATGGCGTTCAAACCGCGCTTCAGACAGTTCTTGAAGGGGGCGACCCAGGCGGTCGGCCAGTTGGCGAATCAGGTCCAGGTCAGACATGGGTGGGGCATCCCATTGGCGAGGTGGGCAGGGGCCTAGCCGAGTGTAACAATTGTGACTTGCTTCCGCCGGCTAGATCGGTTAAATTCTTGAACCATAGCTGCGTGCGTGCAGCTTGTCTTCCCAAAAATTTGGTCAAACGCCAGGGGTGGGTGCTCGCAACACCCACCCCTGACTGACCCCTTCGACAGATTACGGCTGTCTCGGAGGCTAAGCTATTATGGCTTGGGCCGCCTCGACCTGCACATGTCTGGGGCGGCCAAGTTTTTGGGATTCCTACCCATCGTGTCCTGGAGGAATCCCGATTATGTTGTGTTATGTTCAGCCAGATCCCTGGGTTCTTCAAGAACCCAGGGATCTAAATCCCCTGCGCCTCGACGCCCCCAGCCCCCAGCCGGGGCGCGAGCGGCTGCGCCATCTGGTGATTGGCTCCCCCAGTGGGGTTCGGGGGGCGATTAACCACCTGCACCTGCTCCACTACGCCGAACGGCTGGAGTGGAGCCAGCTAATTACCATTCCCGATGCCGGGATTGTGATTACCCCGCAGCAGGGAGAGGTGCTGAGCTATCTGCTGCGGCATCGGGCGCTGGCCGAGGGGGTGTAGAGCATGAGCCCTAAACCCTGACCCAGGCCCCACCCCGGCGCCGATCGCCCATGCCCACCAGGGTGCCATCGGCGTCCACCGCTACAGCGTGGACGCCGCCAAAAAACATGTTTTGGGTCTGCCACCAGGTGCAGTCATCCTCAGCCCCGATCCCCAGCGCTTCGAGAGCCACCCGGTCGTAGCCCGGCTCCAGGTGAAACGCGCCCCGCTCCCAGTGCAGGCGGGGGGCGCTGACAGCGGCATCCAGATCGAGGCCAAAGTCGATGACGTTGGACACCACCTGCAAAATCGCGGTGCGAATGCGGTTAGAGCCCCCCGACCCCAGCACCAGGCGAGGCTTGCCCCCCTGTAGCACGATGGTCGGGGCCATCATCGACGAAATCCGCTGATTCAGCGGCCACTGGTGGAACCCCTGGGGGTTTAGATCCTCCTCCCCCAGCATGTTGTTGACCATGATGCCGGTGCCCGGAATCACGTAGGAGGAGCCCTCCCCGCCGGAGGTGGTGAGGCTAACGGCGTTGCCCTCCCCATCGATGACGCTGATGTGGGTGGTGCTGCCCCATTTGTTGACGGGCTGGGCCGCCAAACGAGCCTTCAGCGCCTGCCGGTAGGGGGCCGTGTGGGCCTCGCCTAAAAACGCCTCGGCGATGTCGGGCTGGTAAAGATAGTCGTCGTAGCCCTGCTGGCGGGCCAGGTTGCTCAGCGCCATCACGTCCCGCAGCGCCGCCACGTGGGCGGCGCTACCGTGCTGGGCTACCTCGGGCAGCACCTCCCCTAACAGCTGGAGGGCAAAGGCAATCAGGGTGCCCCCCGAACTGGGGGGAGGGTTGGTCAACACCGTGGCCTCGCCGTAGGCCAGGGCCAGGGGCTCTCGCTCGATTACCCTGTAGGTTTGCAAATCCCCCAGGCGCAGGTAGCCCCCCTGGGCCTCGCAGTCTTGAACCAGCTGATGGGCCAGGGGACCTCGATAAAACAGATCGACGCCCTCGGTCACCAACCGCCCCAGCAGCGGGGCAAAATCGGGCAGATAAAACGATTCGCCAGCCGTGAGCAATTTCCCATTGGGGGCATAGATGGCCCGCGAGGCCGGGGTAGCCATTAGAATGGGCTCTAAAATTTGGTAGCAGTAGGCCCGAAAGGGGTCGATCACCGTGCCGTTGATGGCCCAGTGCTGGGCCGGGGCCACAATTGTTTGCAGGGGTAAGCGGCCCAGGCTTTCATGCACCCTGAGTAGACCGGCCACCATGCCCGGCACCGCCATCGACCCCAGCCCAATGTGAAACTCCTGCACCGTGTCGCCAAAGTTGGCGTGGATGGGATAGAAGTCTGGTCCGCCACCGCTGGCGGTAGCAATGGTTTTAGATTGGGGGGTCTGGCAAAAAAAGTCGAACAGGCGATGGTCTCCGGCGGCGGTGTGGGCTAGCAAGAAGCCGCCCCCGGCCAGGGAGGTAAGGGTCGATTCGAGCACGCAGGAGGTAAAGGCGGCGGAGATCGCGGCATCGAAGGCGTTGCCCCCCTGCCGCAGCATGTCGGCCCCGGCTTCGGCGGTCAGAGCATGGCCCGCCGCCACCACGCCCCGCGTGCCGTTAGCGGTTACAAAGGTCATCACTAGCCGCTGGAGTAGATAGATATCCGCCTATTAAAGCCTGTTTAGGCGGCAGCTGGGGTAGTGAGATGGTGCAGTAGTGAGGTAGGGGCTTAAAAAGCTAGGCTTAGTTCTTCACCCCTCCACCCCTAATGAGAGGAGCTTCGCATATTACCCGACTGGACGCCCCCGTGAACCATCACAAAGCTGTCTTTTTGAACGTAGTCGCCCCGCGACAGCATCTTTTCTAAAAACAAGGACAGCACAATGAACAAGTAGCGACTGCCCATTTCTTTGATCTTGAGCTTAGAGATGCCGGTTTTGCGGTTATGCCAGCTAATGGGGATAATCGCCGAGGAATAGCCGCGAATGATCGCCTTGAGGGGCATTTCAACGGTGAGGTTAAAGTGGTGGGAAATCAGCGGTGAGATGCCCTCAACCACCTCGCGGCGGTAGGCTTTGAAGGCATTGGTGGTGTCGTTGTAGCGAAGCCCAAACAGCACCTGCACAAACAGGTTGGCCAGCCGGTTAATCACCAATTTATGGGTAGGGTAGTCGTAGACCTGACCGCCCTTGATAAACCGCGACCCAAACACGCAGTCAAACCCTTCCTGAAGCTTTTCGTAGTACTCCACCAGGCTTGCTGGCGGGTCAGAGGCATCGGCCATGACGATCACCACCGCGTCGCCCTGGAAGTTTTCGAGGCCGCAGCGCACGGCAAAGCCAAACCCGTTGGGGTAGTAGTTATTGATGTAGCGAATGCGGGGATGGGCCAGGCTGAGCCGCTTGAGGATGATTTCGGTATTGTCGCGGCTGTTGTCGTTGACCACCAGAATTTCGTAGTCCATGCCGTGGGCGTCGAGCCGGTCGGTAATGGCCGCCAGGGTAGACTCGACACAGCCCTCTTCGTTATAGGCCGGAATCAGCACTGATAGGGTCAGGGCTTCCCCTGGGATTGGGGCGGGGTAAGCGTTGTGGGTGGGCGAGCTACCCTCAACCGCTGGGGATAGCCCCTCGGGAGGGTAGAGGTCGGCCTGGCGGTTAGCGCGATCGCTAAACACCAGCCGGTCGCTAATCACGTAGTTAATGCTGGCGCTGAGCAGCACCCCCAGCAGGGTGTTGACGCCGTAGCTGACCCCCAGGTAATCCAGCAGCGGAAACAGCACCAGCACTCGCAGCAGCACCGCCGCCCCCGCCGATACGTGGTACAGCGGCAGCTGCCGCAGCAGTAGATCCCGAACTGACCAGCTGCCCCCCGGCCAGACCCAGAGGCGATAAATGACAAAGCTAAACAGTAGCGAAAGCTCGATGGCAATGGCGTTCGCCACGTTGCGCAACAGCGGCGTATCAAAGCCGAGCCGCTCGATCAGCAGCGCAATCAGCACCAGGTTAACCAGTGCCGCGACGCCGCCCCCCAGCAAAAACTTGATCACGCGACTGTTGCGGAAGATGCCCATGGTTGCTCTGGGGGGTTAGAACCGATGCGGATGGGGGTGCCGTAGGTAGGCCGAGAGGTTTCCCTCAGCAGGGAAACTGCTTGAGCTAGGGTAAGAGATAGCCTGGCCTAAGTCAAGACGGCCACACAAATTCAATCGCTCATTGCTTTCAATCGCTGCGCCGCTGGTTGAAGGGGTAAATCTTTTCATAGCGGCAATCATCCAGGATCAACACGCCGGACAGTTTTGATGGGCAACGATGTAATAAGGGTTTTAGCCCTCTTCCGTAGCGGCCTAGCCTACGAAGAATGAAGGGTTCCAGCGCTTGCCCTAAAAAGTGTCCGAAATATTGCGAGGGTAATGATGGCATCATGAGCATTGTGCTAAGGGTACTTCGATCAGGGCTACGTCACCTATTGAGTACTCAACCTTTTGCAGGGGCTTTTCGGATTCCGTAATTTCAGGTCTTTTGATCTATGAGCATGAACCACCGCGTTGCCACCCGCCGCAGGAGTTATTTCTGGCTGCTACCAGTGGCCTATCTGTTCCCTATTGCCCTTACCGTTTGGTTTGTCGTTAATTTTGGTGTCAATGTTCCCCACTGGGATCAGTGGGCCTTAGTGAGTTTCTTTGCCAAAATTCAAGCGGGTCAGGCTACTTTTGTTGATTTTTTTGCCCAGCACAATGAGCATCGCATGTTCTTCCCTCGGATTATTTTTGCGATCCTTGCCTTTGTTTCGGGGTGGAATAACAAAGTAGAGATGTTCTTTAGCTTGGGGCTGGTCATAATGACCTTTGGAGTCATTTATAGAATGGCTCTAAAAACACGCTCAAACGTGGTCTTGTTTCACCTTGTCACCATTTTAAGCGCGGCCTTTTTATTTTCCCTCAGTCAGTTAGAAAATTGGCTCTGGGGGTTTCAAATTGCATGGTTTCTGATTAACCTATGCGTAGTTTTAGCTATTGCTAGCTTTGCACTGCTAGAAGATCAGGAATTTTCTACACGAGCTTTTTTGGCTGGATTAGCCTGCTTTGTGGCCAGTTTTTCGTCAGCCCATGGTCTCGTATCTTGGTTGGTTGTGCTGCCGTTAATAGTCATGGAAAAGGGCAGCCAACGACAACGTTTTTTGAAGGTGGCTGTATGGATGGGCATTTTTGCAGCCGTTTTTGGGTTGTACATGCTGGGCTATGTTAAACCAGAGCATCACCCTGATCGATTGTTTTTTCTGCGTCAGCCTCAGGCCGCTATTCATTACTTTCTGGTTATGTTAGGGTCTGTGTTTGGAACTGTGGCATTCCCTAAATCGTTAATGGGGTTAGGGCTACTGCTCAACTTTGCGTTTTTTAACGGCTACAGCGTAATACGGCTGTCTTCGCCGGCAACCCAGAAAATGATTCCCTGGTTAGCTTTGGGGTGGTATCCAATGTTATTTGCCATGGCTACCACCGTGGGACGCAGCGGGTTTGGCACTGAGCAGGCCACCTCCTCTCGATACATTACCGTCATTGTTCTCCTGCTGATAGCGGTTCTACAGCTATGGCAAATTTTTCTATCCGAATACCCTCAGCAGTCCCTAGCCCCCACGGTTGGGGTCTTTGGGACAGGGTTGCTCACCGCCGTCTTACTAGCTGCTAATAGCCATGCTATTAGCCTGGGTAATGGCGAATCTCTAGCAAAGACACGGGCAAAGTTATGTCTAGAGCTGATTAATTTTCTAGATATTTCAGATTCAAGTCCGGCGGCCAACTGGGTATCTTTTATACAGCCGGATATGCCCAATCTCACGCTATATACCCAAGCTCTAACTAAACTGAATTTTCTCACCCCGCTTGAACCTAACGATGTGGAGTTCAAAGTAGATGCAAAGGCCGTGCGCGGTCATGTTGATGCACCACCGTTGGGCGAAGTAAATCTAATTCCCATCGGTCAGGAGAACTTGATCCTTTCGGGCTGGGCGATCATTGCCCATCAACCTCGTCAATCAACTATGCTTCTATTGGCTGCCCACGATAATCAACCCTTTTTGACATCTGATCTGGCCTATATACCGAGGCCAGATGTGGCTCAAAGCCTTGGTTCGTCTCGATTTTTACACAGCGGTTGGCAGCTAAATCTACCCCTAAAAACTCTACCCGCCGGAGATCACAACCTCAAGCTTTGGGTCTACGACCGCAAAAATTCTCAATTTCTGCAGTTTTCTGACCAGATCAGCATCAGAATTTCCGCCGCTGACTAGTACGCGGCGGCGGAAGTTTGCCTACCCTTTCAAGGGTTCCCTAACGTGAACTTTGTCCCCTCCAGCTCAGCCATCGCTAATAGGGTGCACAGTTACGCGGCACTCTATTAGAATGCCGCGTAGATCCCAGGATTCTACGATGCCTTAGGCTACTCAACCGTCAAATAACGCCCCTTTTGTCAACTGATATAAAAAGCCTATGCCCAGAAAGGAATATACTTCATCGCTTTACGGGCGGCAGAGTCGTCATAGGGTTTCATTGCTCCAGCATCTAGCGCTTCTTTAATCAGCTTAGAGGCAGTTGCACTACTTTTATCAGGAAGGCCAAATCGTTCTCGCAACGACTCCAGTACCCCGTTCTTCACAAATTCCCATGCGTCTCATCAATGCGGCCAAGGTTTCATTCCGAGACTTGGGGGGGCTCTCAAGACAGCGATCAGTATCTACCAACGGGCAGCCTGGATTAGTAATTTCCATCCGGTCTGCGAAAATTTCTACCTGCACCAAGATAGAGGATCTAAAAAGCAACGTCTTCGCAACATTCGCGCCAAAGCTAAGGGAATAACGGCATTCTGAGGACATATACGGCGCGGCCTGGGTCTACAGCTTCACAGTACCTGCCCATCGACTCATTACCTCAGGCAGGGCTTGACTGAGCCCCGGTCAGGGCTACCCCCATCGCGATCGCCGTGACCCAACGCCCACGTAGGAGCCAGTGCTATGTCCTCAACTCGAAGAGACCTCCTCAAATGGGGATTATTCAGCGGTGCGACGTTGATTGCGCCGTTTACCTTTCCTCAGTCAGCCTGGGCCTTTAGCCCTCAAATTCCGCGTTTTCAGCAGCCCTTCCGCATTCCCCCTGAGCTAGCCCCCGTGCGGAGTGATCAAACCACTGACTACTACGAAATCACGCTCCAAAAAGCCAGAGTTAACATTTTACCGGGGGTCACCACCGAGATTTGGGGCTACAACGGGCTCTACCCCGGGCCTACCATCCGCCAGCGGGGAGGGGCCCGCAATGCCGGGGGCCGTCAATCGGTGGTGAGGTTCATCAACCAACTCGATCGCGATGCTGAGGGGCAGCCCATTAATGCCGTCGTGCATCTCCACGGCATGGCCTCTCTACCCCAATATGATGGCTTTGCCGAAGACCTCATCCCCCCCGGCTATTTCAAAGACTATAT
>DAIUJR010000134.1:0-9229 GCA_036848635.1 Nodosilinea sp. CTOTU7336 | reverse complement strand
TGGTGAAGTCGAGCGGTTGGTAACGCCCGCCAACCAAACGAAACGCCCTCAAATTATTGGTGTATCGGTCAAAGAGAATGTAGTAGGGAACGCGCAGAATTTGCTCATAGACCTCCCACTTCGTCGGTGGGGTGCCCGGAGCCCGCTCAGTTTGGCCTAGATCTTCCTTTTCGGTGCCCGGAGAGAGTAGCTCTACCACGACAAAGGGATTCACCCGCTCTTGCCACACCACGTAGCTCAGCCGCATATCCCGGCCCTCATAGAGGCGGGGCACCCCTACCACCGCAAACCAATCAGGGCGCTTGTGCCACAGGGGATGGTCGACATCGTAGTAAAGGTTCATATCCCCAACGCTAAACACCTCGTCTGCGGCGTAGGTGGTGAGTTGCAGCGTGGCGCTCAGCAAATGGGGCTGTAGGTAATGGTACTCGTCAGGCAAGCCCGGCTCCTCTGGGTCTTCGCTCGGTAGGTCATACATGGTGGGCAGCGTTTCTCGGGCCGACCGGGGCGGGTCAGTCTGCTCTACGGGACGCTTGAGTTGCTGCATGGTGTCTATCCCCTGGAACTTCTTGGTCTTGTCCTACGACGGCTGCCATCGACGCCCGAAGGCTTTTGCGTAGGAACCTCCTGATACGATTTTGACTCATCAAACATGCGTTCGGTTAACCGGGTTAGCAACGCTTCTCGCAATTGTTGGTCAGGGAACTGCGAGAAAATGTCGTCGATAGACGGGTCTACCTTGGCCTGGTGCTCGTCACTGGCCCAGACCATTTTGTTCACCTCGGTGCCATCGGAGCGAGTCACTGTGATCCGCCGGGCTTCAAACCCGCCTTTGCTGGTAGCCTTGACCGTCGCCTGCAACGCCTCTAGGTTCTTAAATCGGCGGGAGAGGTCGCTGAGGTTTAGCTCAAAGCGGGTCACATCTTCATCTTTCCAAGATTCTGCTGGTTTGTCGGCGATCACCATGACGATCGCTTCTAACCACTGGCGATCGCCCACTGCCTCATCTGCTGCTGCCCTGGCGAAACGGTTGAGGCTGGCCTCGACACAGTTGCCCAGCACCCGACTGGCGCGAAACTGAAGGTCTCGACGCAGCTGGGTGCGATCGCTGTGCACCCCAAAGGCGCTGTAGAGTAGGTCTTGGCATTCGGTCAGCAGAGCATCGTAAGCACCATTGATCTCTCGCAGGGCTTCCACCAGACGCTCTCGAAAGGTGCGGGCGATGGTGCCATCATCTGCCTCAGAAACCACAATGGGCGCTAGGTCGCAGGCCTGGGGCAGCGCCTCAAACAGTAGCTCATCGGGCTCTTGGGTATAGAGCAGGGTTTGCAGCACAGCCCGCGATCGCTCACTAATGCGGCGAGTTTTGATCGTGAAATTGGGCAGCTTGCGCACAAACTGAATCAGCGGCTTGACCACCGACAGCACCGTCAGGTTCCGCGCCTTCGACTGGCGATGGGGTTTACCCACCCCACCTCGCAAAACTTCCTCCAGCTCACGAAACACCTGGCTACGCACCCCGGTGACTTCGATGTGCTTGACCGAAAACCGGGAGGGATCTTTGACCAATAGCTCAAAATGCTCTGGCCCCAGCACTGGGATAAAGGTGCCCTCTTTGTAGACGCTGACCTCGTCGCTGTAGTGGAGCAGCACCGCCGCCAGCAGCACCGGAATTGTGCCAGATTTCATGCCGTAGGGCGGCGCATTGAGCGTCTGGTAAAGATCGCCAATGGATTGGGGTGTATCAGTTGCGCCCAGGCAGAACTTGGCCATGGCCGCCCAGATCGGGCCAAGGTTTGACTGGCCAAGGGTCGCTCCCCCTTCTCCTGCTCTGGGGGGAGAAGGGGGTTGGGGGGATGAGGGCAGCGGCGGATAAAAGCCCCACTCGCCCTGCTCTTGGCGGTGAATACCGGTCTGCTGGAGCACGGAAGAGTACATCGCCACCTCTGGCCCGTAGCCCTCCAGCCCTAGGCGCTCGACCTCGGGCTGTTCTAGCATGGCTTCGAGCAAGACCCGGCGGGCTTTGGCCCCCTGGGTGGTGAGGGTGCGGCGGTTGATCAGCTCATTCCAGAGAATGGGGGTTTGGGGGTAAGTGCGATCGCACACTACCGACAGCAGGGCATTAAAATCCGTAACGGTGCCGATTTCGTGAGGCTTGCCCTCAACCCAGCAGGCATTGTGGTGGGTGCCAAAGTTAAAAGCTTGGGTGAGGGTATCGTCTAGCAATTGCTTGAGCTGTAGGCGGCGATGGCGCACTTCTCGCAGGGCTACCTTGTCGCTTTGCAGGGCGCTTTCTCGGTTGTAGATTTGGCACAGGGCGCGGTACTCCTGCGCCCGAATCGCCAGCAGTGGCAAGTTAGCCGCCGCAATCACTACCAGGGGTTTGCCATCCACGGTGTGGGCTGACACTGGGCTGGGGGGCGCTTCGCTGAGCCAGTAGACCACAACCCCATCACAGTTGGCCTGGGTGCAGGCCAGCTCAGCTAAATCGCCGCTGGTGGCTAAGTAATGGCGCTCAAAGTAGCGCAGGGTACCGGTGCGGTAGCTGTGGCGCTGGGCCACCATGGGCTTGAGCGGGTAGGTCTCGGTGAGCAGGTCGGCCAGGGGCAGGGTGTCTTTGGCGATGTATTGGGCGATCGCCCCTTCCACATCAAAGTCAGATCCTTCCCACAGGCGCAGCTCATCCACCGCCCGCCGATAGGTAACCAGTCCCTGCTGGTGGGTGACTACGTTGATCTGGGTTTCCCATTGCTCCAGGGCAGCAGGGTCGGGCTGATCGACCAGGGCCAATTTCACCAGAGGGCGATTAGCACGAAACAGGCCGGTACTGGTTACCAGGTTGAGCAGGCCAATGGTTTTGAGCAGGGCCACGGTGTCTGCCCCCCGGTGCTGGGCATCCGCCACCAGGGTCTGGATCTCTAGCCAACGCTGTAGCCCCGGTCGCGACCCCATGCCCGCCCCCAGAGATTCCACAAAGTAGTCGTAGAGGTGGTGCAGCTTTAGGGTTGGCAGAGCCTTTACCCCCGGCCCATCAATGCCTGGGATTGGAAGTTCTTCAATCTCCGCCGCCTCTAAAAAGCTTTGGAACGCGTGGGGTTCAGCACTGGTGAGGAAGGTAAATAGGGAGCGATCGTTCTGGGCGTAGCGAATACACAGCTCCGGCAACACCATGGCTGCCAGGGGATGAAGTGGGTAAGTCGCCTCTAGCAGTTTGGGGGAGAGTTCGGTGAGGTTGGCTTTTTCACTGAGGACAGCGCACCAGTCTTTGGTGAGCTGTCGCACCGGGAAAGTTAGCGTCTCTGCCTGGGATCGATTGATCGCCTGCCCCATTAGCCGCAGCATCTGTTGAGACGACTCAGTGAAGGGAATATCCTCAAACCGGCCCTGAATTTTGGCCCACTCGTTTTTTTCCACCGCTGCCAGGCGCTGGCCATAGTCGGCAAAGGACTGGTGCAGCAGACCAAAGATATAGAGCCGGGTGCCCTTTTTGCGCGACAGCTCCGCCAACTGCTGGAGCAGGTAGAGATCGGCAGTGCCCTGGTTCTGGGTGGCGTGTTCTAGAGATTTACCCAGCTCATCGATGACAAGAATGATGTCGGTATCGACAACCTCAGAGAGCTGTTTGATGACGTTGAGAATGTCGCGATCATGAAAGGAGGCCTCGCCAAACTCAAGCTCTGTGGCCCAGTCGGCTATCTGCTTTACCGCCTGCGGTTCTCGCCCTCGCAGCCAAAAGTCATCCGCTGCCTTCTCTAGGGCTCTAACCAAAGTATGTCTCAGTGGCTCTCGCTGGGCTGTAGCCACCGCTCGAAACAGTCCCTGCTTTGGGAATTTCTTTTGCAGGGCCTCATATTCTGGGCTATCAAGCTGGAGACTATTCCGGGCAATATTCAAAGCAAGCTGCCGGGCTGAACTGTCTACTGGCCCAAACAAGCTGGTCAAAAAGTGGGCGAATGCTGATTTGCCCGTGCCGTAGACCCCCGTCAGCGTCCAGGCCGTGGTGCGCTTGCGGCCAAACATTGATGCCAAAATCCGCCGCAGGGCATCGACCGCGCGATCGGTGAGAATGTAGCCCTCCACCGCTTCGGGTGCATCAAAATCTCGCTCTAGATTGATCGAGCGGGCATAGCGGCGGTTAACAGCCAGAAAATCGGCTAAACGTTGAGAACTCACTACCCTATCAACCCGCAACTACACAGCAACCCGCAGCCAATCGCAACTAGGCGGCAAAATACTCGTCCAGAATAGCCCCAGACATCTCCAACGGATCGCCTTCGTATTGAAGCTGTAGCAATCCAGCGCTGTCTGAAATAAACAAATCCTCTCGGTCTTTGCGTTGCCGAGCAACTTGCTCAATGGCTTCGGCGATCGCTGCCTCCGAGAGCTTAAACACCCGGCCTGGGCTACCTTCTAAATGGGCCAAGCGAGAAACACCCATGGCCGAGCTTTCATTTTCAGAGACTCCGGCAAATTCTAGACAGGCCGCCACCACTAACTCGGCAGGCAACGTTTCCTTAGGGCCAACCTGAAACTCATAGCGCCGCCCATCCCCCACGCTGTAGAGCAATCGTAGGGCCGTAAATGGGCAGTCGATGGAATCTTCGGTCGGCCCCTTCTTGCTCTCTTGATCGGCGTACATGCGCAAAATGTAGCTCACATCTTTTCGTAGGGATGAGTCAGCAATGTTGGCACTTAAAGCCGTTCGCGTAGTCTCGCAGGTCATCCACCAGGCGCTCTGGGGTAAACTCCGCTGCCGAAAACGCTCCAAAGGCGTAGGCCCAGGCCGTAGCGGTGCAGGGGGCTTTGAGCAAGTTCCAGTGGAGCAGCCAGAGACTGGCCGGGTTTTCTAGAAAGGGATCCCAGCCATCATCGCTCAATAGTTGTTGGCCGAGCTGGGTCGGTACGATTTGGCGCTCAGTTTCCGTCAGCACCTTAAAGGCGCTGCACCAGTAGCGAATCGAGCGCACCATGTTCTTCCCGACCCCGGGCAGCACCGGAGCGTCTTCCCTCAAGAAGATATTTGGATCCGCCACTGCCAGGTCACAGCCCTTTTTCAGCCAGCCAAAGCGAGGATGAAAGGTCTCATGGCGAGCAAAGACCGCCGTAGCCTTAGGCTTTTCTTTAACTGCTGATTTTCCCATATCAAATAGATCAAATGTATTGTCTAATTATGGCTAGGCCGAGCCGGTTTCTCCAGCTTTTTCCTGAGTAGGTTGTAGCTGAAATGCTCAGTTTAGACACACCTTTCTAAGGAATCCTAATCAAACTCTACAGGTAGTGGCTTCATCCGTATAGAGACGCTACATGCTGGGGTATTGCCTGTGAAGTCTTGAAAATCTCCAAGTTCGGTAGGATAAGTGCCATCAGCGCGTCATCGGTGGAGCTTGCCCGCAATCCATGGCCAAGGTATCGACAGAACTGCCAACCTACTCGGAGCTGTGCCAGCGCAGCCCCATCGGTAAGCGGCTGCCCGATGCCCTCTACGTCCATGTTTCTGCCCTGGCGCACCTTGACCCTACCCTCCAGGCCATTGAGAAGACGGCAAGAACCAGTACTGCTTTGGCTGAAAAAGCCACCCTGGTCAAGTTCAGCATCGACAAGCCGCAAATTGCCTACCTGTTTTACCCAGACTTTGACACCGAAGCTCACCCCGCCCTTCAAAGCAGTATTCAGGTCAATCTAGAATCTCTTCAAGCTACAGATCGCGACTACAGCACCACCGACAATCCCCCCGTCCTCCACCGCAAAGAAACCTTTGTTGCCCCCGACCACCCGCTCTACGCCACCTTCGCCTGGCTGACCAAGCAAGAAGAAGCCCTAGGGCTGCTAGATGCCCCCCGTGGCATCGGTTTCCGTCATGCCTGGCAGCAGCGCCTACAAGAGCGCAAGCTCGTGATCCATGGCCACGCCCTTGCCTGCCCCATGACCTCGGCGGCTAAGCAGACCCAGCCCAAGCCGAAGATTCAGCGGCATAAAGCGGCGATCGCCCGCGTCACCGCCTCCAAACCCGTTCGCCTCGCCGTAGAAGCGGGCCTCTTTCCGCCCGACACCACCTACTTCGACTACGGCTGCGGCCATGGGGCCGACATCGAATACATCCACTGCCTGGGCCTCACCAGCTCCGGCTGGGATCCCCACTTTCGCCCCGACATTCCCCACACCTCCGCCGACGTAGTGAATCTGGGCTACGTGATCAACGTTATCGAAGACACCGCCGAACGCCGCGAAGCCCTGATTAGCGCCTGGGGCCTGGCCCAACGGGTACTGATTGTGGCGGCCCAGGTGTTGATTGATGATCGGGTGCGGGGGGTGATTGCCTACGGCGACGGCATTATCACCAGCCGCAACACCTTTCAAAAGTACTACGAGCAGGAGGAGCTGAAAGCCTACATTGATCAAGTGCTGGCGGTCGATGCCATCCCGGTGGCCCTGGGCATTTACTTCGTCTTTCGCGACGAGACCCAGGCGGAAGCCTTTCGCGCCTCCCGGTTCCGTTCCCGCGCCACGGCTCCGCGCATTCGGCTCAAGGTCAGCAAGTTTGAGGAATACCGCGATCGCCTCCAGCCCCTGATGGCTTTCTACACTGATCGCGGTCGTCTACCCTCGGTTGAAGAACTGGGGGCGCAGGAGCTGACACCGCTGCAAGAGACCTTCGGCAGCATCAAGCGAGCCTTTACAGTCGTGCTGCAAGCGACCGATGTAGGGGAATGGGATGCGATCGCCGACAAGCGCCGCAATGACCTGCTGGTCTACCTAGCCCTCAGCCACTTCGGCAAGCGCCCCAAGTTCAAAGACCTCTCCCCCCAGCTTCAGCAAGACATCAAAGCCTTGTTCGATAGCTACCAGCAAGCCTGCACCGCCGCCGACCTGATGTTGATGAGCCTAGGCCGCATGGAGTTGATTGAAGAACGGTGTCGTCAAAGTACTATTGGCCAGCAGCGACCCAACTCCCTGTGGGTGCATGTGTCGGCGATAGACCAACTTGACCCCCTGCTACGCCTCTACGAAGGCTGTGCTTCTCGCACCATTGGCCGTCCTGAGGAAGCCACCGTAGTCAAGTTCCATGTCCAGAAGCCGCAGATCACCTACTTGGCGTTTCCCAACTTCGACAAAGAGCCACACCCAGCGCTGAAAACCAGCATGGCGATCTCGCTACGCGATCTCCACGTCCGCTACCGCGACTATGACCCCGACAACCCGCCGCTACTGCACCAAAAAGAGCAGGTGGTCGCACCCGACTATCCTGGCTATGCCAAGTTCGCCAAGCTCAGCCAGCAAGAGCAAAAATGGGGTCTGCTGGACGATGTAAAGGCAATTTTTGACCAGCGCGGCTGGGAGAAATGCTTGCTAGAGCACGGGGCCGAGATGCAAGGGCATCGAGTCGTTTGGCGTAAGGATGCCAGCGACGAGCAGAAACAGCAAGTCCAAGCCAGGCTCCGGTCACAATCAGCCAAGGGTAGTGCCGATGCTTGATGTAGAGAAAATTGAGGCGATCGCCCAGGCCAATACACCTCAGGAGCTGATGGCGGCCCTGGTGTGGCAGCGTCGATTCAACGAGTTCGACGGGCCAGAGGTGATTACCGACCTGGCTCAACAGCCCCATCTCTGGAAAAGCTTCCTATTTACCAAGCCCATCTACGCTCCCGACCGAGATGGCCTTAGCCTTAACGGTGTGCTGGAAACCCTTTTGGCTATGGCTAACTACCGCCCCATGCCCGAAACCAGCCTGATGCATTTCGTTCCCTACCCAGCAGATACGCTATATCTGCTGGCTGAAAACCAAGACGTGACGGTGGCCCAACTGATGGATTTGGGCAAAAAATGGCGGGCCGATGTGGTCGATGTCTATGGCGGCACCATCCCTGAAGGTGAGGAGGACTGGGAATTCCGCGAGTACTTTGCCATGCGCCTCAGAGGGGGTCTACGGGGTGAGACCTTTGGCGACAAATCCGACGCCGTCCTTATCTGCTACTGGTGGGATTAGCCGCTGTGGCCCAAGGGTGCTGGCGCGTTGGTGTCCTCTGATCGGTAAACGCCCAAATCCCCCTCTTATGCTGAGGGCCATAGCTGATTTGGATGGGGCGATTTCGCCCATAAAAATACAGCGAGTCAAACGGCAGTCCCTGGGCCATAATCCAGCCCAGCAGTTCATCACTAGGTAGGTCGAGGATGTGGAAATCACAGGATGCCCCCAGGCGATCGCAGTAGTACCGCCCATTCCGATTCACCTCGTGGGCCATATGTTGATCCAGACTTGGAGTAGCGATGCCGTGCTTTTTCCGTGTGGCCGGATCTTTCTTCGCCAGCCACCGCTTCAAATCTACCGAGCAAAAGCCGTAGGTGAGCAAAAAGCGATCGCGCCCAAACCCATCAATCACTGGGTCAATGATGTACTGACACAGCGCCTCTAAGGCTGGCAACGTCTCATCCAGATTTTTGGGAAACGGGTTAATCTGGTCAGCAAACCGCTGGTAGGTGTGTGTACAGGTGCAGAACTCCGCCAGTGTCAAATACTTCCCCAGCCGTTGCACCTGCACTAGCAATGCCTCCTGCACCGTTGCCGTTATCCACTCCAACCATACGGTAGACATCCTGAAAACGGTAGACGCCCAATAGATGCCCTTGTCTACCACTTCAAACCTTTATCTTGCAAGCACTTTGGCGATTTCGGTAGACAGGTAGACACCTAGCTAAAATCTCAAATTTATTACCCCCTGTCTACCGGTCTACTTGTCTACCGTTTTTCCTATAACCCAACTCCTTCAGTGGTTTCAGCGGTAGCAGCCCTGTCTACCGTTTCCTCCGAGCCGTCTACCGTGCCCACCGTTGTCCGCCACTGCAACCGATTTCCCATCCCACAGGTCTCTCCGTACCCCATCACCTCTAACTCCCGAAAATGTAAGCGAATGACATCCGAACTCGCCTTCCGCAAACTGCGCTCATAATTTCGCACATCCTTTGCCCGCAGCCAGCCCCGCACCCGCGACAGCTGTATCAGCTTCGTATAGACCGGCTCCAGTGCCCCGTCTACCGTATTCCCATCCGCATAGAGCAGCTTCACCTGACCGATAAACCAGCGCCCCAGCTTAATCGCAGCTCTCATCTTCTCGACATCTATCGCATTAGCTGGTAGCCCTCTGTCCATCACCGCATTCAGGCAGTGGAGGATCAGCGTCAGTCGCCCCGTATAGCCCTGCATTTTGGAATAGACCGCCTGCAAGCCTGGGTG
>DAIUJR010000133.1:0-9253 GCA_036848635.1 Nodosilinea sp. CTOTU7336 | reverse complement strand
TTACCCCTCTTTAGTGAAACGTCGGGCTGTGCCGAATCAGGCTCATAAACTCCTGGTGGGTGCGGGCATCGTCGGCGAAGACCCCTTTCATGGCGCTGGTCACCGTCCAAGAGCCGGGTTTTTGCACGCCGCGCATGACCATGCACATGTGGGTGGCCTCGACCACGACTGCTACTCCCTGGGGTTGCAGTAGGCCCTGGAGGGCGTCAGCAATTTGCGCGGTGAGGCGTTCTTGCACTTGCAGGCGGCGGGCATACATTTCGCAGATGCGGGCAACTTTGGAGAGGCCAATTACCTTACCGTTGGGGATGTAGGCCACGTGGGCGCGGCCCAAAATCGGCAGAATGTGGTGCTCGCAGGAACTGAACAGGTCAATGTCGCGCACCAGCACCATTTCGTTGGTGTTTTCGTGGAAGACGGCCCCGTTGAGTAACTCGTCGAGGGATTGGTTGTAGCCGGAGGTGAGGAATTTGAGGGCTTTGACCACCCGTTTGGGGGTGTCGAGCAGCCCTTCGCGATCGGGGTCTTCACCCAGGCCAATCAGCAGGGTGCGCACGGCCTGCCGCATTTCGGCCTCGGAGACGCGGGGTTGAGATTGGGTGGACAGGGCAGCGATCGCTTGGTCGGCGGCGGGGGCATCAGCCATGTCTGCCGGTGGAACAGGTGAGGGAGACAGAACCATAGTCTTGCAATATGATAATGATTATCATTCCTGAGCATCCTACCCTATCTTGCTGTGGATCGCGACCATGATTTTGAAAAAAGATGCTGAAAATTCTGTTGAAGCCACCTCAAAGGGGCCGCCAAAACCGCGCTTAACCGCAGGGCAACAGTCGGTATTAGACGCCTTGCAACATCAGCCCCAGCCGTTGTCGGCCCAGGCACTCTATGGCGTAATGCGCCGCCAGCAGCCCATCGGTTTGGCGACCATCTACCGCGCCTTAGATGTGCTCAAACTGCTAGGGCTGGTGCAACACCGGGTGATGCTGACCGGGGAAACGCTGTACAGCGCCGTGGAGCACGACCACCACTACCTCACCTGCTTGCACTGCGGTGTCTCGGTACCCGTCGATACCTGCCCGGTGAAAGAACTAGAGGCGCAGCTCCAGAGAGCGAGTTCGTTTCGGATTTACTACCACACGCTGGAATTTTTTGGGGTCTGCGATCAGTGTGAGGTGTGACGGACGGTATACGGCTGGCGGTATAGGGTATACGATTTTGAGCCTTGCACCGCAAACCCTGCACCTTGCACCGCAAACCCTCCCCCTCGGTCACTGGGCCGCCTCTAAAAATTGCAGCGGTTCAGAGGGTTGGAACTGGTCGGCGGTATTACCGGCAAACACAGCGCCGTCGGTCAGGGTGAGTTTGCGCACCGGGGCTCCGGGAGACAAGTCCAAATCATCCAGGTTGACCCAAAACACATTAGGACTGCGGGTTGACTCAAAGAAGTAGCGCCGGTTGGTTTGATCGGCAACTGTTCGCCAGATAGTTGACGAGATATCGGGGCGATCGGGCGTGGTAAATCCCAAGGGCACCGAGACATTGCGAATCACAGACAATACGCTGGCAGCGGCCTCCTTAGGGTCAGCTGTTTGAGGGATGGAGTTGATATAAAACGACGCCCGCACAAACCGATCCGCCGCCCGATTGGTGCCGGGCAGCATGGTTAAGCCGCCAATCTGCTCCCAATATTGATTGAGGGCAAGCTGCTGATCAAATGTCGGTGAATTTGTCATCACCTGGTAATCGCGGCTGTGGTGAATCATTAGCTCGCCGTCAACATACTCAAAAATGGCCGAATCGCCTGTGGCGTCAGAAATCGATAGGTGCACAGTACCCGCCTTGCCATCGGGCGATTCCACCGGAACTACATAGAACGGCTCCTGTTCCATTGCCACAACGGCTTCGGCAACGGTGGCAAAGTTGTCTAGCATGTACTGAGGCCACAGGGTTAGCGATAGCGGTGCCCGAGCCTCATTCGGAGCGGGGGTGGGATATACGCTTTCGGTGAGGTAGAGCATGTTGGCCACTAAGCCTTTCTCGTTCATGCCATCGGCGATCCCGATATCCCACACGCCAGTGCCTACGCTGCCGTACTGCGATGTCCACTCTATGGAACCAGAGCCAGCGGCTCCGTGGCGCTCCATACCGCGCGGAAACGCCCACAGGTTAGACTCCATATCATTTACCCAGTCCATGCTGCGCCCTGTGATCACTAGGTTATCTGGCCCCAGGTAAACGGCACGAGTGCAGGCCAACACCGCAGACATCGGCACCAGCCCCAGGCAGCCTAGGGGCAGGGCAAGCCACAGAGAATGGGTAAATTCGTGGGCTAAGTTAATCAGCTGATGAAAATTAAGCACAGAACCACTCCTCAACATCGTTTAAAAACATCGTCAAACCACTATCAGCCTCTCATTTCTGGCGTCTGGTTCAATACCTGACTTCGATAGGTGGCACCCCTCTTTATCCCCCTAAATGCTCTTTTAGAAACGGTTTCAGGCTCTCTAACACCGCTTTGGGGGATTCTTCATGGACGGCTAGGGATCCTGGCACTGTTGCCCACTACACGCCAGCCATCGCCTTTAGCATCTCCATTTCGGCCCCTGACTTGGGTGGGGTCTGCTGTCCGGCGATCGCCAGTTTAGGCACCGTTACCGACTCGATCAGCTCTAGCCAGTCGGTACGCCGCTGCACCGGGTCTAGCCCGCCAGTGACAAAGGCGGCAGAGGCAAACCGGGCACCGGGCGCTTGGGTCGTGTGGTGTTTAGCCTGCATCAGCTCAGGGGTGATGAAAGCCGCATCGCTGTAGACGTGGCGACCCATCATCCACCGCAAAAAAGCCGGGTGGGCATTGCGAGTATATAACCCCTGGCCCAGCAGCGGTGACCACACCAACCACCGCAGCAGGCCATAAATTCACCGCCGTTCTCCCATGACCGTGGGCAATGCACCTCGCACATCGTAGGCGATGGCCAAAGGCCGGTCTTTGACCATCGCCGCCGCCTGCCCCTGCCACCGCCAGCGATAATACCGAGTCTCCGATACAACCCCAGCCGAGAGTTCTCCTTGCACCTCAGTCATAGCAAGTCCCCCACCGAGCGACCATCACGCCCGCAAATGTTGATAATGATTATCATTGTAGGTTGGTTGTTGGGTATCAGGTGTCAGGCCCAATACCCAAAACCCAATACCTGAAACCCAGTTTCTCCCTTACTCCCCATGCCCCCCTCCATCGACATTGCCATCATCGGCGCTGGCCCCCAGGCTCTCACCCTGGTCACTCACCTGCTGCAAAAGAAAGCTGCCATGCGCGATCGCTTTGTGGTGATCGATCCGGCTGGGGAGTGGCTGAACCAGTGGCACCATCAGTTTGCGGCCCTAGAGATTCCCCACCTGCGATCGCCCGCCGTTCACCATCTCGACCCCCACCCCTCAGCTCTGCGCACTTTTGCTGAAGGTCGTCCCGATGAGCTTTTCCCCCCCCCTATGCTCTACCCAGCACCCCACTATTTCGAGACTTTTGCCAGTCAGTGATCCAGCGGTGGAATTTGGCGGATCGGGTAATGGCGGGGACGGTGCAGCACCTGGAGCTGTGCCAGAAGGGGGGACGGCAGCGGTTTCGGCTCAGTTTAGCGGATGGTCGGCAGCTTTTGGCCCGGCGGGTGGTGCTTGCGATCGCAGGCGGCACCACCCACTGGCCAGACTGGGCGCGGCAAATTCCCCAGACCTATCCCAGCGATCGCCTACGCCACTCCCACCAGGTTGATCTGCGGGGGTTATCGCTCAACGGCGAACGAATTTTGATTGTCGGCAGTGGCTTAACCAGCGGCCACCTGGCCCTGGGGGCAACGGCTCGCGGTGCCCAGGTGATTATGATGGCGCGGCGACAGTTTTACGCCAAGCTGTTTGATGCTGAGCCGGGCTGGCTGGGGCCTAAGTACCTGAAGGGGTTTCACGCTGAGCTGGGTTGGCCTCAGCGGTGGCAGATGATTCAGCAGGCCCGCAACGGCGGCTCGGTCACCCCAGCCATGCTGCTGCGCCTGCGGCGGCTAGAGCGCCAGGGGCAGATCAGCTTCTACGAACAGTGCGAAGTACAGTGGGCTGAGTGGAAAGGAGAAGCCTGGCGGGTGCACTGTAGCACTGGGGCCGAACACGCCTGCCTCACCCATCTACCCATAGATCGGATCTGGCTAGCCACGGGCAGTCAGCTCAATGTCGAGCACTGGCCCCTGCTGGCCGATGTGCGGGCAAATTATCCCATCGACATCGTCAACGGGCTGCCGGTGCTGGATGAGCATTTGCGCTGGCCGGGGTGCAACCTGTTTGTGATGGGAGGGGCGGCGGCGCTGCAACTGGGGCCGGTGGCCCGGAATCTGTTTGGGGGGCGGTTGGCATGCGATGGTCAAAGACCGGCCTTCGGCCATCGCATCGTCCCAGCGCTATCCCAGCAGGTTCGTGGGGATCGGCGTCTCTAGAGTCATCAGATTGGCAACCGTGATTGTCAGCGCATCGAAATCTTCCAGATCATCTAAATCTCCCACTACAATCACTTGCTGGCCAACCGCTAGGTCAATTGTACCGGGGCCGCCTCGAACTGCATCCACTAGAATTCGCCCGGTGGTATCTTGCAGCAAGAACTCATCTTCACGAACGCCGACTACCGTTCCCGCGATCGCGACCAAAACATCCTCTTGGACTTCTAAGTCGGCGATGTTAACCAATGGCGCTGGCCCCATGCCGGTTAGAGGATCAGGTTCGAACTGCTCGCCCCTGCCACGACCTCGACCATTACCAGGACCACGCCCTCGCCCGTTGCCTGGCCCCCGAGGCGTGAGCAGAGGTTGGCCAATGACTTCCGAACCATCCACTCTGAAGATCTGCAACGCGTCAAAATCTTCCAAATCATCCAAATCACCGATGACCGTGACTTGTTCGCCAACTGCCAGGTCAATGGTGCCTGGCCCGCCTCGAACCGCGTCCACCAGAATCTGCCCGGTGGTATCTTGCAACAAGAACTCATCTTCACGAACGCCGACTACCGTTCCCGCGATCGTGACCAAAACATCCTCTTGGACCCCTAAGCTGGCGATACTCGTAGCCATACTGGATACCTCCACCGCTTTTTAGTGAAACTAAACACGAACTCACGCACTGCAAACCTGCGCTTTAGACTCCGCTCCCTTTTTAGTTCTAATGATACAAATTCCTGTTAAGTTTGAAAATGCTCTAGGCGGTCAAAAATATAATATCAATCTGCTGTATCTGTCTATGGTCATTTTCAGCGTTTTCAGTACTTTTTAGATGTTACTTGGTTCACTATGAACAGTCAGTCGCCTGGTAGTAAAGCCATTTTATTAGGAATAAAAATCAATAAATTACTCAGACTATTTCCCAGGAAATCTTGAGTACTCGAGTGCTTGAGTATTCGAGTCTTAAGCGGGACAGGCGTATTGATCCGGTAGGAGTTGTACGCCTATCGGTCGGTAAAAAACATGTCGATATGTTCTGTTTCCGTCCTGAGTTGGCCTCAACTATGCTTCACTTCGAGGTGTGGGAGTGAGCGTCGTTTCCACGGACTCACGCAGTTGAATACAACTTTGGCCCCTGAATCCCCAAATATGGGGAAGCGATCCGACCTGACCAAGCCTAAATGCGGATTGCTATATAGTCTATGGGAAGAGGCGTTTCCATTGAGAGGTTTAGTTACCATCCCATTGCCTCCTTCACCTGAAATCTATCTGCTGTGGAGACAGCCGTCCATGAAATCTCTTTTTGCGATCGCGGCGTTCGGCGCAATTCTGGCCCTAGGTAGTGCCACTCTCCAGGTGCGTCAGCCACTCGCTCAAGCCCACAACGCCGAGTCGTCAACCGCAGTCACCATCACTATCCAAGAATTGCAGCAGCAGAGGCCAGGGCTGGCGATCACGGGAGAAATCACCAGCGTCGTCGGCAATGAGTTTGTCTTGAGCGATGGCAGCGGGCAAATCATGGTTGATGCAGGGCCAATGTGGTATCACCAGCTCAATTTGCAGGTGGGCGAGCAAATTACGGTGGTGGGAGAATATGACGACTATGATTTTGATGCCTTCACCATTACCCGCGCCAACGGTGAGGTGTTGACGATTCGTGGGCCTCAAGGGCCACCGCCCTGGGCCGGTGGCCCCAATCGGGGGCGCGATCGCGATTCTGACTAGAACGTGGTACAGAAACCCGGTTTCTCCGGCTGGACAGGCTAAATCTCGTGGGCTTGCCCATGCAGTAACCGGGTTTATTGCCATACTGAACCGATGCTCTAGGCTTTGCTCAGGGAAGCAGGTCTGTTATCGGTCAAACGGGTGATGGTCTGTTCTGGACAGATGCGCGTGAGTAGGGGCTGATCGTGGCTAATCGCAATTACCCCAACGTGATACTGACGCGCAAAGTCCAAAACCACCTGCCAGATGAGAGCCTGCGTATTGGCATCCAACATGGCGGTCATTTCATCGGCAATCAGGTAGCGGGTCTGGCGGTTGAGCACTCGGGCGATCGCCACCCGCTGCAACTCGCCCCCGCTCAGCTCGTGGGGGTAGCGGGTCAGCCAGCCGGGGTGAATGCCCAGGGCATCGAGGTGGTGCAGCTGGGGCGGGTGCCCCTCGCGCAAAATGCGATCGATGCGCCAGCGGGGGTTCACCGCCAGCTCTGGGTTCTGAAACACGAGCTGCACCGGGCAGTAGCCCTGAGTTGGCAACGGCTGTTCGTCTAGGGTGATCTGGCCGCGAGTGGGGGCCAAAAAGCCCGCCAGCAGCTTACCCAGGGTGGTTTTGCCATAGCCCGAGGGGGCCATCAGCCCTACCACCTGCCCCGGTGCCACGGTCTCTATGGCGACATGATGCAAAAAGAAAAAGACCTGGCTGACCTGACAACGCGCATGCTGGCCGCCGTGTCGGTTAAGTATGGTCGCTACAGCGCCGAATATGCCATCGCCGGAGGCACTCGCCGGGGCGAAACCCTGCGCCCCAGCCCCCCTGCCAAGGAGAGCTCTTCGACTCAGATGGCGGGGTAGCTCTGGGGGCCATAGGAGTCGTCAATCCCAGCGCTCTGGCAGAACGCTGGGATTTTTTTGGTCTGGGAGGGGTGGCTTAGGCCGTCAGGTGGCGCACCAGATAGCGCATTACCTCACCCTGGGCGGGGGTAATCACAATCCCCGCTGGGGGAATGGTGATGGCTCGGCTCCAGGTGGCCTGGTCGGCATAGCTGAGATGGTGCAGGCTGTGAATGGCCGACCGCACCCCCTCGGGGGAGCCGATCAGCAGGTGGCGCAGCTGCTCGCGCCCCGGCTGGGGGGTAGGGGTGGCCAGACGAACAGGTTCTAACCGCCTGGCTTCGTCAAGAAACCGGGCCTCTGGGCGAACAAAACAAACCATGGGGGATTCCTCCAGGTAACGGTGGTAAGGAACCCCCAAAAACCTGGCCGCCCCAGATAGTGCATCTGCGGGCGGCCATATAATAGGCGTAGCCACGCGGATAGGGACTGTCTATCTCGGGGTTAGCCACTGGTGGGTGCTGGTAACACCCCCCAGTGGTGACAACCAAATTTTTGGGGAAGACAAGCTGCACGCACACAGCTATGGGTAGTAAATGTAACCCATCCGTGGGGCGGACGCAAGTAGTTGCGCTGGGGTGGGGGAGATGGGGCGGGTGGTCGGTGGCTAAGGGCTGGGCTAACCATGAAGATTAGCTGAAGCTGGCCGCATAATACTGCTCAAACGACCTATCGCGTAATCTAGAATCAGCATAATCTGCCTATTTGAGGAAGTTATCACGCTCCTGATCGGTACAACACCCCAAAACAGGAAGTTATCCTGCATTTTGGCTGCGTAACACCCCCTCTGGGGTGCAAGATTCAGCTAGCCATCAGCCTAACTACCCGGATTAGGGGTGTTATGCTGTTTAAAGGGGAGTAATGCAGACTAAACAGTAGTTATATGGCTGAGTCACCACACAAGGGCAAAATTTGGTGTTATCCGTGAAATAATCGCGTAGTATTCGCGTTAAATTCAACTCTTCGATCAAATGGATGAATCGCTTTACAAAAAACTAATTGAAGATCTTCAGAAGTCTGGCTTTGGATCTGAAATGAAGGCAATTCAAACTTTTATTGATTGTGACTGGAGTTGTACTGCTGGTTCAACATACGAAGACCCAGTGACAAGAGAGCAGCGTGAGATTGATATCTTTGCTACCTTACTCTTTAACGATAGAAACGATAATGGCGATCAGTTTGGAGCATGGACATTCATTGTTGCTGAGGTAAAGAAGAGCGAGAAGCCGTGGATTATCTTTAGGCAGGCTCCTCGCCATTCCCCAATAGATTTGCTTCTCGAACGACCTCGATTAGTCCATCTTTTTCAGGGTGCAAATCGTGGTCTTATGGAACGAGAACTCTCTGATTCTATTGAGCGCAATTCAGTTGCTCATAAATGTGGATAGGTGGGCTACGGAATCCATGAAAGCTTTAAGAGCCCGAGTGATAAATCCCGTTGGTACTCTGCCTGTATAAAAGTTTTGAATGCCGCAAAATACAAACTCGAGTTGGAGAAACCAGATGAAAATCACAAGGTATCGAGTAAAGAGAAGAGGTTTAGATGGTATAGGTATGTGCAGGTACGTCCAGTTATCGTTCTGGATGGAATACTTGTATCTGCGCGACTAGCAGAAGGGGGAATCCCGGTATTAGAGGAAGTAAACATGGCGTCTCTAGATTTTCCTTCTGCCTCTCATGAAATACTTCCTTCAAATTATCGTGTTGACATTGTAACTATGAGTACTTTGCCCAAATACTTAGAACGCTGTCGAGACCGGCTTACGCTAATAGCCAAAGACCTTCAGAAAATCGGTCAGAATCAGGAAGAAACTGATTAGAAGAGCTAATATGTTTAACCTTATTACAGCGCCGTCTAACATGACCTCTGCCTCAGTCCTGTCCTCCCATAAAGTGCCATGCAGCGGACGAGCAGGCTTGGTTGGTGCATGGCTAAGATTGCTATCGCCGCTGATGGCAATTGTTAGACCGCTTTACATTCTGGTAGGGGCGATACTTCAAGAGGTTGGCGGAGACGTACAAATTGGTATCTTTCAATGTAATCTAGGTGCAAGATTCAAAGAATTTTGATTTGCAGCATGTATGGATGCTGTTTCAGACAATATTATGAGTAGATACAGCCTTTCTCAGTCTAGTGAGGTACAGTAGCAGCAATTAGTAAACCAATTT
>DAIUJR010000132.1:0-9416 GCA_036848635.1 Nodosilinea sp. CTOTU7336 | reverse complement strand
TCCATAAATATCAAGTCTTCCGGGGCCACATCTCGGATGGACTGCCAATAGTCAATCCGGGCTTGTCGTAATGCCCCCCGGCAGGAAACGCAATAGTGTAGAGTCGTTCTGCATTCCCTCTACTTTGATCGTACCTCGCCCGTCTAGGAACCGCTATATGTATAAGCGGTAGCTTTATTAAGGGGGCAGGAGGGGATCCTAGGGATGTACCTCACCCAAGTGAAATCCGCTATAAGAACAGTTTAAAGATTAAGTAAGGTTCTATGCAACTTAATGAGTCAGGTCTTGATTTTCAAGTAGTGTTAGCAACAGCCGTAGACGAAGTAGGCTGGATTTTACGTCTTCCTCGGCGAGAGGATGTTCTGCTGCCAATAGATCAGGAAAAACAAACGCTGGAGCTAATTGCTCCGCTGCTTAGTGTAGAGGTGCCGCGCCGAGAGATTTGCACCGATAAACTGATGGCTTATCGGGCATTAAATGGAGTGCCAGCGGGCACGATCAATCCAGCAGAAAAAGCTTATGTGTGGGAGATAGACCTAGCGAATGTACCTGATCAATTTCTTAAATCGTTAGCGAAGGGAATCGTTTCCTTACATCAAGTTAGCGTTGAGAAAGCACAAGCAGTGGGTCTTCCGGTAAAAACTGCCGAAGAAGTACGCGTTGAGATGAAGCATCGAATGGATGCCGTCAAAAGGGAATTTGGTGTGGGTCAGACGTTATGGAAACGCTGGCAGTCCTGGCTTTATAATGACGAAATTTGGATGCAAGAAACGGTTTTAACCCATGGTGATTTACACGCTGGCCACATTCTGATTAATGCACAAGCGCAAGTGATCCGACTGATTGACCGACAAAACTCTTGAACCCCTCATCCTGCCTGAGGTTGGGTTAGCGCTAGCGTAACCCAACGAAACCGTTGCCGGTGTTGGGTTACCCGGCGGGAAGCCCGCAACGTCGCCTCAACCCAACCGACGCGAGACACTTTTGTCAGTCAATTAAGTTGAAAGCGGCTGGTGCTGCGTTATAAGCTTTTACGGCCACTGATGTGAGGCGTTGTGCTACAAGTTCTTGGCGGGGGCAGGGATCTGAATTACTGGCGAGGTAACCACAGGCAACTTCGGCGTTGTCTAGGCCCAGGTAGACTTTGGTAATAAGGTGCTAGGGTATTTCCCTGCTACAGGACAAAGGTGGGGCGGTGAACAGGCTTGCCCCTACCCGACGGGTCTGGCCTGAACCGGGGTGAGCCGATCCTGATTGAGGGTAACTCTATCCTGGGGACGTTAATAGACCTCTCCAACAATCCAGATTTTGCCACGACACCACGGGAGTTTCAGGACATTTCTGGAGATGTCTAATGGAGGATGCCTGTGACCGTAAGATTTAGCCTAGAGGCCGCCAACCGCTGCCAAAGCTCTAGAGCTAGATCAGTCTACGGGTTGTTTTAAGGAAATCCCCTAGGGGGGGATGCTAGTTTAGTAACAGACACGTTCATACGGCAAACACTTATGGTTGCAACACCCGAGGTTATTAGACCTTCCGAATTTCAAACCCCCTCCAGCGGCGACAGCCGGGTAGCGGTTTTGCTGATGGGCTACGGCGAAGTCGAGAGCTATGCCGACTTCGCTAACTACAACGAGCAGGCCCTCAACCTGCTGACGGCTAAGTTTGCCCCGGTGCCCACCTGGGTCTATCCTCCTCTGGCTAAGGTGCTGGCGGCCTTTGACTTGCACGAATGGAGCCACCAGCACGGCAACTTTATCTCCCCTCACAACGCCATCTTTGAGGCTCAGCGGGCGGGCATCGAAGCCAACCTGCAAGAACGCTGGGGGGATCGGGTCAAGGTCTTCAAGGCGTTTAACTTCTGCAAACCGTTTTTGCCCGAGCAGGTGCTAGCGCAGGTCAAGCAGGAAGGCTACGATAAGCTGCTGATCTATCCCCTGCTGGTAGTCGACTCTATCTTCACCAGCGGTATCGCCATCGAGCAGGTAAACGGGGCGCTGACCCAGCTGGCCGACGGCACCGAGCACTGGGTACAGGGAATGCGCTATATCCCTTCCTTCTTTGATGCGCCAGAGTACATCGACCGACTGGCCACCATGGTCGAAGACAAGATTCGCAAAGACCTGGCCGTGGCCCACCTGCCCTCCCAAACCGGCATCGTGCTGATGAACCACGGCTGCCCCCACGAAGCCAAGGGCTTTACCTCCGGCATTGACGAGAGCCAGAAGCTCTACGACCGGGTACGAGAGCGGTTAATTTATAAATATCCGCTGATCTCGGTGGGCTGGCTCAATCACGATACGCCGCTCATTAAGTGGACCCAGCCCAACGCCGACCTGGCCGCCCGCAACCTGATCGACCTGGGGGCCACGGCGCTGGTGTTTATGCCGATTGGCTTTGCCACCGAAAACCACGAAACCCTGCTCGATGTTGAGCACATTATTGAAGGGCTGCGCCGTAAGCGCCCCGATGTTACCTACGTACAAATGCCCTGCGTCAATGATGATCCAGCCTTTCTGCAAATGGCGGCGACCTGGGCCAACCAGCACATTGCAGATCTCCTGGACGAGGATGCCCTGACGGTCAACCCCTCCCTGGCGGCGGCCCAGGCGGCGGCGGTGCATAGCCACAATGGCCACAGCCATGATCACCATTTGAACGGGCATAGCCATGACCACGGCCATGCCCATGATCACGATCACGGGCATCACCATCACTAGGGAGGCGATGGGCTACGGCGGGGGGAGAACTTGAGGCTTAGCATCTACGCTTGTTAAGGTGAATGTCTGTGTTGAACCCATTCAAAAATCTGGGCCAACCTCAGCCAGAACCGGCCAATCGCCAACCGGCCCTCAGTCCGGCGGACTACGCCAAACTGGCGGAGGCGGTGGCCGCTCGGGCCGAGCAGGGTGCCAGCTGGGACCAAATTCAGACTTACCTCAGAAACCGCAGCCTGACGTCGGAGCATCTGGCCCAGTGGATGACGGCCTACGGCGGTCAATGGGTGATGGCGCCCAATCCCCAGTTTGGCCAGCGGCTGCACTGTCTAAGCCAGGTCGCCCAGGGGGAGCTGGCCAAAATAGCGGCGATTCTGGGTCAGGCGATTTTAGCCCAAACGGGCGTCGTCCCGACTGACCCGGCCGCGGTCAAAACGCCTGACCCAACCCTGCCCGTGGTTGGCCCAGAGGGGGCAGAAATACTGGAGGAGGATGCACCCTGGGCCTTGGCGGGGTCAAACTATCGGGTGGAGGGCAGCATCTTAGTCGAAGAGAATGCCTTACCCTTTGTTTTGGTTAACCCTGGGGAAGGTCAGGACGGTTCTGGTTGATCGGGGCAGGGGCACAGCAGGCTGTGCCCCTCCGGGTGATATGGCATCCCGGTTGGTGCCACTGACGGGCCAGGACAACGCCATTCATCCCCACAGAATCGTCTTACTGACGGTCGCCAGCTCCAAAAAAAACCGCTGACCGGGGCCAGCGGAGATGTGAAATTTAGAACTGATGAGGCCATCTAACGGGCGCTGGCTTAGTAGGCCAGACCCATGCTGCGGGTGGTTTCGGCACCCAGATAAACCCGAATGCTCAAGAAATCCGTCGGGCAAGCCGTTTCGCAACGCTTGCAGCCTACGCAGTCTTGAGTTCGAGGGGAGGCGGCGATTTGACCGGCCTTACAGCCGTCCCAGGGAACCATTTCCAGGACGTCGGTGGGGCAGGCGCGCACGCACTGTGTACAGCCGATACAGGTATCGTAGATTTTTACAGAATGGGACATTGAATCAAGGCTCCAATGTGGTCACTACTGGGTCGGACAGCTTTAAGGAGGCCCCTAAAGAGTGTCAAACTGTCTATTCAGTAAGGGTTTCCTAATCATGACCAGTCTATAGCGAGAGATTTCAGCTCTTATCCTTAGCCCCTACAAACCGTAATGGATTGTAATAAACAGCCCATGTATTAAGCAATCTAACGATGACGGTATTCCTTCAAAAGGTTGGCTTTTGGGATCCTGCTTTAATCCAACCGGCTGGAGCTTAAAACATCCTCATCTGGATAACTCCTGAGACTAGACCAGGCCGATCGGTTAGCGATCGGGACGCGAAACGGTGGCCTGGCGAAACGGCTGGGGAGAAGGCCCATGACCCAGCCAACATTGACCTCAGGGGGGACGCTTTCCGATACTATGGAGGAATGTCCGAAAATAAGCGACCTTAGCGTTGGGCTTGCACTCGGCGTATTTTCGGCAGGGTCGCAAAGTGCTAAGGTTTTTTGTTGTTGATCAATCCCTACGAAAAGGCTAGGAACGATATGAGCACAGAGGTTTTTGAGAAGGTTCAGAAGATTGTTACCGAGCAGTTAGGGGTTGACGAAGCCGAAGTCAAGCCCGAAGCCAGCTTTGCCAACGACCTTGGTGCCGACTCCCTAGACACGGTAGAGCTGGTCATGGCTTTAGAAGAAGAATTTGGCATTGAAATTCCTGACGAAGCGGCGGAGAGCATTGCAACCGTGCAGGATGCCGTGAACTTTATCAACGAAAAGAGCGCCGCCTAAGCGGGCGGCGACATTGTGGCGGCTTGGCTCGCCACCCGTAGGGTGTTTTACCCCCTACATCCCCGGTTCAGCCTGAGGTAGGCACTTAATCTCCCTAACCTTTTTTCTGCACCCGGACACGGTTTACCTACAGCATGGCTATGGCTAATTCAGACTCTAAGCGCGTTGTCGTCACCGGCATGGATGCCATTACCCCCATCGGCAATAGCCTGGCGGATTATTGGGCTGGGCTGGTGGCGGGGCGTAGCGGCATCGGCCGGATTACGGCGTTTGACCCATCTCACCACACTTCACAAATTGCCGGAGAAGTTACGGGGTTTGACCCCGGCGACTTTCTCGACAAAAAAGAAGTCCGGCGGATGGATCGCTTTGCCCAGTTTGCGGTAATCGCCGGGCAGCGCGCCCTCAGCCATGCAGGGTTAGCCATCACCGACCTCAACGCCGAGCAAATCGGCACCTGCATCGGCACCGGGGTCGGCGGCATCAAGGTACTCGAAGACCAGCAGGAAATTTACCTCAGCCGGGGGCCGAGCCGCTGTAGCCCCTTCATGGTGCCGATGATGATCGCCAACATGGCCGCCGGGCTGACCGCCATCCACACCGGGGCCAAGGGGCCGAGCACCTGTGCCGTCACCGCCTGCGCCGCCGGGTCTAACGCCATTGGCGACGCCTTTCGGCTGATTCAGCACGGCTATGCCCAGGCGATGATCTGCGGCGGCACCGAGGCGGCGGTGACTCCCCTGGCGGTGGCTGGGTTTGCCTCGGCCCGCGCCCTTTCGACCCGCAACGACGACCCCACCCGCGCCAGCCGCCCCTTCGATAAAGATCGCGATGGGTTTGTGATTGGGGAAGGCTGCGGCATCCTGATTCTTGAAGAGCTAGGGCACGCCCTGAGTCGGGGTGCCACGATCTACGCCGAAATCGTCGGCTACGGCATGACCTGCGATGCCTACCACATGACCGCCCCGGTGCCCGGCGGTGAGGGGGCGGCCCGGTGCATTCAGCTTGCCCTTAAGGATGCGGCGGTGCTGCCCGAGCAGATTAGCTATATCAACGCCCATGGCACCAGCACCGGTGCTAACGACCCCACCGAAACCCAGGCGATTAAAACTGCTCTGGGGGATGTGGCCCACACCATTGCCGTGAGCTCGACCAAATCTATGACCGGGCACCTGCTGGGGGGCTCTGGCGGCATTGAGGCGGTGGCCTCCTGTCTGGCCATCGCTAACGACGTGGCCCCGCCCACCATCAACCTCGATCACCCCGATCCAGCCTGCGACCTAGACTATGTGCCTAACCACAGTCGCCCCATGGCCATCGACGTGGCGCTCTCCAATTCCTTCGGGTTTGGGGGCCATAACGTCACCCTGGTGTTTCGGAAATACCGAGACTAAGGTATCCAGCCTGAAGCGTTGGGTTCATAGGTATAATAACTTAGCAAAATTCTTCGGGTGCTTTAATTTTTTGTCGCGGCGCTGAATTACAGTGGTAGACAACCGGGCGCTGATGGGGTCGCTTTGACTCCCGGCATTTTCTTCGGTAAAACCGGCAAAGGCTAGACTCGATGGCTCTCACGCCAGGATCGGGGTATTGACCTTGAACGGTCAGTCCGCCCCCTAGCCGATCGGCTGGTTTATGCCTGGGGATATTGACAATCGCCGGGTTGGGGAGTCTGCTGAAGGGCAAGACAACTAATTTTTTTGGCCTTGGGTGCCCAAGGCACGTGATGATCGCGTAACTATGTAGATCCGTTGGCTACCCCCGTAGCCGTGCGCTGCTCCGAACAAACCTGTCGTTAGGCTGTGAAACTATGGCTGTTGCAACCCAAACCCTAGAAGAACTCTGTATTAATTCAATTCGCTTTTTGGCCATCGATGCGGTGGAAAAGGCTAAGTCAGGCCACCCTGGCTTGCCCATGGGGGCTGCACCCATGGCCTACACCCTGTGGGATAAATTCCTGCGGTTTAACCCCAAAAACCCCCAGTGGTTTAACCGCGATCGCTTCGTGCTTTCGGCGGGTCATGGCTGTATGTTGCAATATGCCCTGCTGTACCTGACCGGCTACGACAGCGTTAGCCTCGACGACCTAAAGCAGTTTCGCCAGTGGGGGGCGCGTACCCCTGGGCACCCCGAAAATTTTGAAACCCCCGGCGTTGAGGTGACCACCGGCCCCCTCGGCCAGGGCATCGCCAACGCGGTGGGGCTGGCCATGGCCGAAGCGCATATGGCGGCTCGGTTTAACAAGCCCGACTGTACCCTGGTCGATCACTATACCTATGTCATTCTGGGCGACGGCTGCAACATGGAGGGGGTATCGGGGGAGGCCTGCTCCCTGGGCGGCCACCTGGGCCTGGGCAAGCTAATTGCCCTCTACGACGACAACCATATCTCCATCGATGGCTCGACGGATATTTCCTTCACCGAAGATGTGGCCAAGCGGTTTGAGGCCTACGGTTGGCACGTGCAGCACGTGGAGAACGGCAATACGGATTTAGATGCCATCGCCGCCGCGATCGCCGCCGCCAAGGCCGTCACCGACCGCCCCTCGATGATCAAGGTAACCACCACCATCGGCTACGGCTCCCCCAACAAGCAAAACACCGCCGGTATTCACGGGGCGGCCCTGGGCGGCGACGAAATTAAAGCCACCCGCGAGTACCTCAACTGGCCCCACGGTGAGTTTGAGGTGCCGGCCGATGCCCTCAGCCACATGCGCAAAGCCATCGAGCGCGGGGCCAGCCTCCAGGCCGAGTGGGAGGCTACCCTGGCCGCCTACCGCACCCAGTACGCCGCCGATGCCGCTGAGTTTGAGCGCATGCTAGCCGGTCAGCTGCCCGAGGGCTGGGCCGACGCGCTGCCCACCTATACCCCCGCCGACAAGGCCCTGGCCACCCGCAAGAACTCTGAGATCACCCTCAACGCCCTGGCCCCAGCCCTACCGGAGCTAATCGGCGGCTCCGCCGACCTGACCCACTCCAACCTCACCGAGCTGAAGATTTCCGGCAGCTTCCAGAAGGGCCACTACGAAAACCGCAACCTCCGCTTTGGGGTACGGGAGCACGGCATGGGGGCAATTTGCAACGGCATTGCCCTGCACAACTCGGGGCTGATTCCCTACTGCGCCACCTTCCTGGTGTTTGCCGACTACATGCGAGCCGCCATTCGCCTGTCGGCCCTCTCCGAAGCCGGGGTAATTTATGTGATGACCCACGACTCCGTCGGTCTGGGGGAAGATGGCCCCACCCACCAGCCGGTGGAAACCATCGCCTCCCTGCGGGCCATCCCCAACTTGGTGGTGATTCGCCCCGCCGACGGCACCGAAACCTCCGGGGCCTACAAGGTGGCCGTCGAGCACCGCAAGACCCCGACCTTGATGGCCTTTAGCCGCCAAAACCTGCCCAACCTGCCCGGTTCCTCCATCGAGGGGGTGGCCAAAGGGGCCTACGTGGTCGACGACTGCGACGGCACCCCAGAGCTAATTCTGATCGGCACCGGCAGTGAGGTCAGCCTCTGCGTCGATGCGGCGGTAGAGCTGCGGGCCAGCGGCACCAAAGTTCGGGTGGTTTCGATGCCCTCCTGGGAGCTGTTCGATGCCCAGGAGGCCAGCTACCACGAGTCGGTGCTGCCCAAGGCCGTGACCAAGCGCCTGGCCGTCGAGGCGGGTATCGCCATGGGCTGGTGTCGCTATGTCGGGGCCGAAGGCGATGTGATTAGCATCGAGAGCTTCGGCGCATCCGCTCCGGGCGGCCTGGTGATGGAGAAGTTTGGCTACACCGTCGAGAACGTTGTCAGCCGAGCCAAAGCGCTACTGCGCTAGACCTGATTGTTGAAATCACAACAGCTGAAATCACAACAGCTTTAGAGGCGCTTGATGTCAAGCGCCTCTTTTTTACCCCCGTTTTGACCCGTTCTGACCCGTTCTGAATAGATGCCGTATTTCGATGATGTTTCCAGAGTTAACGGTAACGGCAGCTGATGTCTGAGGCGGCTGGCCTTTAAACCTTAGTCAAATCTTCTCCATCTCTTTTGAGTTTCTCCATAGACATGGCTGCCAGTTTGCCGTTAAATAAGCTTAACTAAAGAAATATTAAGCAGATCTACTCACGAGCTATGTCGCTCTTTCTCGGTCATTCCCCAGCCACTCGACAAGCAGGCAGTCCCCCATAAATGGGGGAGCCTGCTGTCTTGCGCCCCTCAACAGTCTTTGATGACCGAAGACGACTATCGGATCTGGACAGCCCAAGAGTAGATCCATCCAAAATTTGAGATAGCCGGTTGCGATGGTTCCTGAGGCCCGGTCTTTGACCATCGCGCCGCCCACTACACCATTGCAGTTAGCCCTAAGCAGCCTGTGAGCTCATCCACGGCTCTAGGGGCCACGGCTGGGAGAGCCCGACAGTCAGTTTTCTGCCTAGGCGACCAGGTTTATTTTCCACGTTTCAGGAGACCCCTTGAACAAGTCTAATTTCAATCTTCGACCGCTAAATTTGCGCGCCCTGAAGCGAGAGTGGTGGTCTAACCCCAGGGCTGACCTGCTGGCCGGGGCGGTGGTGGGGCTAGCGCTGATACCGGAGGCGATCGCCTTCTCCATCATCGCCGGGGTTGACCCCAAAGTAGGCCTCTACGCTTCATTCATCATCGCTGTCACCACGGCATTCCTGGGTGGACGGCCTGGCTCCATCTCTGCTGCCACCGGGGCCATGGCCCTGCTGATGATCGACCTGGTGCGCGACTACGGCCTTGAGTATTTGCTGGTGGCTACCTTACTGTGCGGCCTATTCCAGGTGATCTTTGGAGTGCTGCGGCTGGGGCGCCAAATGCGCTACGTGCCCCGCGCCGTGATGGTGGGCTACATCAACGCCCTGGCGGTGC
>DAIUJR010000131.1:0-9644 GCA_036848635.1 Nodosilinea sp. CTOTU7336 | reverse complement strand
TGGGTCTCTGGAGGCTTTCTCATTAAGCCTCTCCTGTTGCTGTGACTAATTACGAGAGATGTAGGTTCACCACAGTCCCCCTATACTAACTGCTTAATGGGTATGCTGGCTATATTTGGGTCTCTGCATAGCTAGATTGAATTGATTCGCAGGACAGCGCTTCCGGGTTGACGCGGTAACGGTCTATTCAAGTGCTACCAGTCCCATTTTCCCTGAGCGCACACCAAGCTCAACCAACGATTAGGAAAAACCATGGCCACTAAATTGCCCAAATTTAGAGGTTTCTATGCCCCTATGCTGAGGCAAGGATAAATCTACTCCTTTTTGAAGAGGTTGGTCTGAAGACTTGTCTCTAGGCTAAAGTCAATGCTCCAAAGACGAAGAAAACGGGGAGGATAGTGTGATCAGTGACGACAAATCCTCGATTGCCTCGGTACTAGCCTTTACGGGTCTGCTGTTGGGCCTGTTGGTAAACCCCAACTGGTTTTGGTTACCAGCCTTTGTGTTGCCCTTTTTGTTTCAGCATGCGGTTCAGGGATGGTGCCCGTCACTCCCCGTCATTCGGCGCTTAGGAGTTCGCACTCCCTACGAGATTGCTCAAGAAAAATGTTTACTAAAAGCTCTGCGGGGAGATTTTTCTGAGCTAACTTCGGCCTCCACTGCTGAGTAATCTGACTTATGGAAAGCCCCAAACCCTTCCCGTTACCTACTAAATTTAGTGCTTAATCATCTTCCGATCACAGCTGTTTTGGTTTTGCCGGATCTAGTTGACTCAAACAACAAGCCTAAAGCAAGTGACCGACTCAGTTTTTCCTCTTTCAATAGTCAACAAATGCTGCCAATAAACTCGTTAAGGAGTACCCTTCTATGACCCATAATACTAACCTCATCGATCGCTGGATCTCCCCTAAAAGTGTTGGCGCTATACTTCTCGCCCTGGGGATCCTAGGGTTACCAGCCTGTGATTTTGGCCAAGAACAAGAAGACGGCGGTGAAGAGCAAGAACTCTATCAGGAAGAAGGTGAAGGTCTGGGCGAAGAAGGCCTAGACCAAGAAGAAGACCTGGATGAAGAAGAGTCAGGCAATGATTAGAGATGATTAGACCCTAGTAACGAAAGGCAGAAGGATAAAGGCAGAAGGATGAAAGGAGATTCCTGGAAACACAGGGGTTTCCGCCTTGGCAGATAGGTAAGTTACTTCCGTCGCAGAGTACTAGTCTAAGCTATCTAACCCCTGACCTGGCCGTTTAATCGGTTGCGCAGTGGATAAACCAAAACCAGGTTGAACCCTGGGTTTTCTTACTCTCCTAGTTTCACATCATTTAGAAAAAACTCAGAATCAAAACTATGTTTTTTCCAATCGAATCAGTTGTAGATTTTCCCAATTATTTGTTTGCTCAATACAGCCCAACTACTGAGTTTTCTAGCCTGGTTTTTCTGTCTGGGCCACAGTTTTTTATTGCCCTGATCGCCGGGCTGGCAATGGCCTTTGCCTTTCAGTTTTTGTTGACCAACCTGACCGTGGCGGCGGGCATCTCTAGTGAGGCCGACCCCTTTGAAGAAGACGAGGACAAAAGCTGGGGCCAGCAGGCTCGTGGCATAGAGTCTAAAGTCGGGGGCTGGATGCTGTTTACAGTCAATGCGGCCCTCTTCACCGCCTGCTTTTTTGCGGTCAAGCTCACCCTGATTCAAAGCCTACAGCTGGGGGCCATTGTTGGGGTGGTAATCTGGTCGGGCTATTTTCTGCTGCTGCTCTGGGCGGGTTCGCGCACGGTGGGGTCTGCCCTTAACGCCGCCAGCAGCACCGCTAGCGCCGGGATGCAGGGGGTGGTTGGCACGGTGGCAACGGTCCTCGGCGGCAGTGCCGTCAATGCTCAGATTGTCAATACGGTGCAAGCGTCTGTGGAAGCCGTGACCGAACAGCTCAAGTCTGAGCTGAGTTCAGATATGGCCCCCGATCGCCTCCGGGAGAACGTGGCCAGCTACCTCCAAAAGCTGCGGCTGCCCGGGTCTGAGTTAGGCGGCGTGAATCAGCAGATTTTAGACTTGCTGAAGAATGCCGGTCAGCAATCCCCATCGCCAGAGAACGGTGGAGGAAACGGCCTAAACCTGACCAATATGGCGTCGGAGGTGGCTAAGGCCACTGCACCGGGTGGATTGACCTCTGGGCTGATTCGCATCGCTCAATCGGCGGCTCCCGAAGAGCTAAAGTCGGGGAAACTTCAGGAGGTAGTGAACCAGCTCAACCGCACGTTGCAAGCGCAGTCGGGCCATGGGCTACAGCAGCAGGTAGTGGGGCAGGCGGTGAATGCATTGGTCTCTACCGTGGCCCAGCGGGTCGATCTGTCTGATGTGGATGTAGAGCAGATTGGCCAGCAGCTCAGCTCGTTGGGGCAGCAGGCGGCTCACCAGGCCAGTCGAGCCACCGCTGGGCTCAATGCGCCGGGCACCTTTTCGCTGCTGCGCACCGACATCGAGAACTACCTGCTGACGTCGCCCTCCTGGTATTTGCGGTCTGAAAATTTGGACAGCGGATTTCGCGAGGTGCTGCGCGACCCTAATGCCGATGCCGGGCTGGTACGCCAGCAAATTGAGCCCTTGAACCGGCACTATTTTGTCTCGGTACTGCAACGCCGCGAAGGGCTCGACGACCGCCGCATTAATGACCTGGCCGACCAGCTAGAGCTGATTCGGCAGGAGGTGCTGAGCCAGGTGCGCGATGCGGAGGAAGAGGGCAATCGCCAAGACCTGCGGCAGCAGGTAGAAACCTACCTCAGCTCTGCGCCGAGGGAGGCGCTGGCGAGCGATCGCATTGCCCAAGATTTTCCGGCTCTGCTAGCCGACCCCGAAGCCAGCTACCAAGCCGTGGGCAACCGCCTAGTGCAGTTTGATCGCGATACCCTCAGACAAATGCTGCTGAGCGGGCGGCAAGATCTTCAGGAAGACGAAATGGAGCCGCTTCTAGATGCCCTGGAGCAGGCCCGCGATCGCATTCTGAATCAGTCCCAGGAGCAGTGGAGCCAGATACAACACCAGGCCGGTGAGTTTCGCGGCCAGGTCGAGACCTACCTGCGGGAAACCAACCCCACAGATCTGTCGCTGGAGCAGATTCAGCAGAACCTGGAACGGTTGGCCAACCTACCCGAGTCGGGGCTGCTGGTGGCCCGAGCCGGGCTGGGTCAACTCGACCGCGACAGCCTAGAGCAGATGCTGACCCAGCGAGAAGACCTCAGCCAGGAGCAGGTGCATGAGATTGTCGACCAGGTTGAGTCGGTGCGCCACAGCATCATCCACGCTCCCCAAGACCTGGCAGACCAGGCCCAGGAGCAAATCAATCGGCTGATCGGCCAGATTGCTGACTACCTGCGCCATACTAACCTGGATGAACTTGACCCCGAGGGCATTCGTCAGGATCTACAGCAGCTGTTGCAGTCGCCCCAAACCGGCAGTGCGGCCCTGCGACGACGGTTGGCCCAGGTCGATCGCGATACCCTGGCCCGCCTGCTCAGTCAACAGGGCCTGAGCGAGTATCAAGTCAACCAGGCGATCGATCTGGTGCTAGACAGCGCCCGTGCCGTGGTCAAAGCGCCCCAGCGGTTGGCCACCCGTGCCCGCCACCAGGTGCAGGACGTGCAAAGCACCCTGACCGAGTACCTCAAAAACACCGATCGCGAGGAACTCAACCCCGACGCCATACAGCGAGATCTGCGGCTACTGCTGAGCCAGCCCCGCGAGGGTCTGGAGCAGTGGCAAGAGCGCCTGGCTCAGCTCGATCGCGGCACCCTGGTAGCCCTGCTCACCCAGCGTGACGACATCTCTGAGCAGGATGCCCACCAGATCATCGACCAGGTGGAGGCCGTGCGGCACGACATTCTGCGCCAGGCCAAACAGGCCAAAGACCAGGTGCAAGAGACCGTGCAATCTACCGCCCAGAACTTGGTCGATCGTCTGCGCGGCTACCTCGACGCCCTCGATCGGCCCGAACTCGACTACGACGCCATCAAGCGCGATATGAGGACCCTGTTTAACGATCCGGGCGCTGGTCTTGAGGCCCTCACTCAGCGCCTCGGCCAGTTCGATCGCGATACTCTGACCGCCCTGCTCAGCACCCGTACCGACATCTCTGAGCAGCAGGTCAACCAGATCATCGACCAGATCGAATCCGCCCGTGACAGTGCCCTGCACCAGGCCCAGCGGCTTCAAGAAGAAGCTGAAAAGCGGATTAGCGCCCTCAAGCACGAGGCCAAAGCGCAGGTGAAAGAATTGCGCAAAACCTCTGCCACCGCCGCCTGGTGGTTGTTTGGCACAGCGGTGACGTCGTTGGCTACCGCGGCGATCGCAGGCGTTCTCGCCGCTGGAGGGCTGGAGATCTTCAGCTAGTCGCGGGGGCGAACGGCCATAAAGCCTTTGCTGGCTAAGCCTACGCCCCTACGAGAGACCTTTCATTTTTGATTCATACCTGTATCTAACAACTCTGGGCAATCAAGCCCAACCCCAGGGTTCATCCTGAGGAAAGCGTGAAATCACTTGACAATTTCTGCCTAAAGGTAGGTAAAAAACAGCCGCTTTGGCCAGACATTAGAAAGAAAAGAGGAATGCCTATCTATGGTTAGCTCCATTGAGTTTAAGCTGTTCGCTCCTGATAACAAGGGTGTAGTTTTAACCGGCTCCTTTGCCGATGGGAAAGACATTCCTATGGAAAAAGGAGAAGATGGCTATTTTCGCACTCAGGTTGATCTAGACGATGGTCACTATGACTACAAATTTCGGGTTCGGTCTAAAAGCTTTTTTCTAGAACCAGACGAGTGGATTGAGGTCATTGACCCCAAGGCAACCAACGTAGATGAGGTCAATCAACAGGCTCTACTACAGATCAAAGATGGTATGTCTATTGTCGATGATTTTGTTTGGCAGCATGATGACAACGGTTTGCCTCAAAACGAAGAGCTGGTGATCTACGAAATTTTGGTCAGCGATTTTTCCGGCGGAGAGGACGATTCCTACCCCCGAGGACAGTTTAAGTACATTACCGAAAAGCTTGACTACCTCTGTGAACTGGGCATTAATGCCATTGAGCTGATGCCCATTCAAGAGTTTCCCGGTGAGCAAGGATGGGGCTATAACACCCATCATTATTTTTCAGTTGAGTCTAACTATGGTACCTCCAAAGAACTAAAACACTTCATTGATGAATGCCATGCCAGGGGTATTCGGGTCATTCTAGATATTATTCTCAACCACTCTGGTGCCGAGGCCCCACTTACCAAAATCGACTACAGCTACTGGTATCGCCAGGAGCCTAAAGACCCCGAAAATAACTGGGGGCCAGAATTTGACTACGACCACTATGACGAGCATCTTGATCTTTGCCCGGCTCAAGAATTTGTCAAAGACATTGTCCGCTTTTGGATTTCGGAGTACCACATTGATGGCTATCGATTTGATGCTGTCAGTCAAATGGGCCACTTCGACTTTCTCAAAGAACTGGTTAGCCAAAACACCCGAGACGCTCAGCCCAAACCGTTTTATAACATTGGCGAGCTAATTCCAGAGTCTCCTGACGCCACCAATTTAGACGGCCCCCTCGATGCCTGCTGGCGCGATGGCTTTCTGCATCAGCTAGTGCCTATGCTGTGGGGACAGGAAACGAGCCTGGCGACCGTAAAAGAGCTGGTCGATGCCAAACAGTCGGGCTATTTAGGGGCGGTCAATGCCATTACTTACCTCAGCAACCACGACCATGATCATTTGATGGTACAGTTGGCCAACCATGAGATTTTTGATGAGACTGCCTTTAAGCGAGCCAAGCTGGGAATTGTTCTGGTCATGACCGCCATAGGCGTACCCATGATCTGGATGGGAGAAGAGTTTGGCTCTTACAAGCACAAGTCTCTAGAATCGGTCAAAATTAATTGGGCCTTGCTTGAAAACAGTTCTAACCATGACCTGTTTGAGTACTATCGTGGCCTAATTAGGCTACGTAAAGAAAACCATGCCCTGCGTACCGAAAATGTCGAATTTTTCCATGAAGATCCAGAGAGCAAGGTGCTTGGGTATGTTCGCTGGGACGATAAAGGATCGCGAGTAGCGGTGGTGGTTAATTTTTCAGAAAATTTTCTAGCAAACTACGAAATTAAAAACTTTCCCCACAGTGGCACCTGGCACGAGTGGACCAACAACTACGATGTTGAGGTTAACAATGGGACTTTAATAACCGATCTACCCGAATACGAAGCCAAAGTGTTGGTTTAATTCCTCCCCCCTTGAACTTTAGGAAACCAGTTGAATCAGGGGGGCTAAAGCCATCTGATACCATATCCTGCTTGGTTACCCCCGATTTAATTGGGCGCATGCCATGCGCCCCTACGGTTTGGCCGGTTGGAAAGCGGGGCTATGCGATTCGGATTTGGTATGAGTTTGTCTGCCCGGCAGGCATGTCAATGCTGATATAGCCTGGCTGAAAGCGTTTGAGGAACGAAACCGGCCGCACTCCGTAGGCAGATTGTGGGGTTGAACTGGAACTGTGGTAGCTAAATACTCCCTTAGGAAGAAGAAATAGGCTAGGCCCATGTCTACAATCCTGGTAGAAAGATTTTCTTGACTACCACTCTACCACTATTGATTGATCGCTAGTTTTGTAACCTCGAATATACTCGTCACACATCTTGGATCAGCCGCTTTTATACTTAAAAGTGTTGGCAAATTACTCATTCTGGGGGCGATATTTAACCTGAGACATAGTCTCAACTATCCCCACCTTCAAATTCTCACCTAGAGAGCACTACGTCTGACTAGAAATGGATAAATGTTACTGCCATTAAGTAGTTTGTCCTTGCCATCAGCTCAGGCGATTGCAGAGCCTTGAAACGTTAGTTAATACCTAAGAGGCATTATGGAAACTCAAGAAACCCGTCCTAACAGCCAGCGCAATACTGTCCCCTATCCCAATATTCCGCCCCTGATTGACAGCCGCGCCACGGAGTATCACGGTACGGGCATTACCAGCACTGTAGCCATTTTTGGCCATCCCATCCATCCCATTATTGTGATTTTTCCGATCGCATTTCTCAGCGGTGCGGCGGGCACCGATCTGGGCTACTGGCTAACCAGGGGTGAGTTTTGGGCCCAGGCCTCGATTTGGTTGATCGGGGCGGGGCTGCTGACGGCGGTAGGGGCTGCGGTGACCGGTATGGTTGACTTTGTTCGCATTCCTCGGGCGCGTAGCCGCCGGGCCGGATGGGTGCACATAGTACTCAACGTGGCGGTACTGGTGCTGACGATCGGCAATTTTTTCATCCGGTTGAATCGCTTAGAAGCGAGTATTTTGCCGACTGGACTAATTCTGTCCTGGGTGGTAGCTACGTTTCTGCTGGTCAGCGGCTGGTACGGCGGTGAACTCATGTTTCGCCACAAGGTTGGCATTGTGGGGCCCGGTGAGACCCATGTTTCTTGATTGCAGTTTTGATCGCGTTTTTTTGGTTTAGAAAGTTTAGAGAGTTTGCATGCAGCTTAAGCCACTGAGTCAGCAGGTCGTTGTCGTTGTGGGGGCCTCTAGCGGCATCGGTCGCGGTGCCGCCCTGGAATTAACCAAGCGGGGCTCTAAGGTCGTCGTAGCCGCGCGCAATTCGGACGGGTTAGCGTCGTTAGAGCGGCAAATTCAGCAGTTGGGCGGTGAGGTGATCGCCGTTACCGCCGATGTGGCTGACTTTGACCAGGTGAATGCGATCGCCGAGGCGACCATTGCCGCCTTTGGCCGCATCGACACCTGGGTTCACTGCGCCGCCGCTGGCATGCTTGCCCCCTTTGAAGCCATAACCGTAGAAGAGTTTCGGCGGGTGATTGACGTTACCCTCATGGGCCAGATCTATGGAGCCAAGGTGGCCCTGCCCCACCTCAAACAAACCGGGCGCGGCTCACTAATCGCCATTTCCTCCATGGAAGGGCGACGGGCCCTGCCGCTGCAGAGCGCTTACTCCACCGCCAAGCACGGCCTAGAGGGCTTTCTCGAATCGCTGCGGATGGAGCTAGAGCACGAAGGACATGCCATCAGCGTCACCAGCATTAAGCCCGCGGTAATCAATACCCCCTTCTACAACCACATGCGCACGAAAGTTGGCGTCAAGCCCACGGGCATTCCCCCCTACTACGCTCCGCGCCTGGTTACCGACGCCATTCTCTATGCCGCCGAAACCCCCATCCGCGACTACATCGTGGGCGATGTGGGCCGACTGCTAGATTTGGGTCAACGGCTGTCGCCGGGGTTGTTAGACTGGGCGCTGACTCAGATTGGCTTTAGCGGCCAGCGCACGGACGATCTTAAAACGGCCCAGGCCCCCGATGGCCTGTTTGACCCCATGCCAGGCTACGACCAAGTCGAGGGCGACTTCAACCATCTCACAGTGCCTAGCCTGTCAGATTGGTTAGTCAAAAAGCTTTCGGGTCGCTAAATTCTGGCCCGCTCGTTTAATAATTCAAACCTCGGCCTGACCATGTTAAACAGTTGGATAGTGATTGGAGGAATAACCTTCCTAGTTGCCTTAGGTAGCAGTTTCATTCGGCCCCGTGATATCTCCTGGGGTAAGCGCCTTGATCGCCCCCGATGGTTATTCTTTGAGCCAGCAATTCCCTTGATTTGGACTGTTATCTTTGCCTGTGGAGCCATCTCTGCCGCCCTCATTTGGCAACGTGAACCCGGTAGTCTTCAAACCTGGCTGCTGATGGGGTGTTACCTAATAGTCGAAGTCGCCACAGTGGCCTATATTCCTGCCACCCTCTGGTTTAGAAGCCTAAAAGTGGGCACAGTGCTGGGCGGGCTGGGCGTAATTTTAGGCTTTCTGCTACTCCTTGCAGTTTTTCAAATTTCAGAGACTGCTGCCCTGCTGCTCGTACCCTACTTACTTTGGAGTCCAATTGGCACCTATACCACCGGGCAGATGATTGAACTCAACCCCAATGCTGGCTAATTGAGGAGAGTCTCTATGCAAACCTATGACGTTATTTTGATTGGGGCGGGCCACAATGCTCTAATTTGCGCTGCCTATTTGCTTAAGGCTGGCTACTCGGTTTTGCTGCTAGAAAAAAACTCTGTTCCGGGCGGTGTCGCTACCACCGAAGAGATCATGCCGGAGCAAGCACCCGGCTTCCACTTTGACACGACTCCCCTGACGCTCCAGCGCCCACTAAAGTCAGGGCGCAGGAGCCCCATTGGGAAAATCCCACCCTCAGCATGGGAACGATGGGGTGAATTCATGTCCCGATGCTCCTTGAAAATAGTGGCCCCAACGGGAGTGGCCGCTCACCCAACTGATTTTGACAGATTAGTGCCCAGAATTTTAGAGGAGTTACTGGTTGATCCGTAATGCTCAAGGCTACCCCCGGTGGCAGTTGGCCGATCTGCAAACCCCAGACCCCAGGGATTTTTGAAAATCCCTGGGGTCTGCGCTGGGGCCGTTTACCCCGTCGTCACCCCCCGCCGCCGCGTCATCACGCTGATGAACTCGCCATGGCGACCCGTGGGTATGGGCTCACTCCAGGCAATTCGTTCGCAGTAGCCCAGCGCCGCCAGGTGGTTGATCGCCTCTACCAGGGCCGCATGGTCGCCGAGGAGGATATGGCGGATGGTCTCTTGCCGGTAGGTGGGCAGGG
>DAIUJR010000130.1:0-10278 GCA_036848635.1 Nodosilinea sp. CTOTU7336 | reverse complement strand
CTCTCTCTACTTCTCTCGCTCAGGAGCTCTTTCCCATGTCTAGGGCGGAAGAGCCCCTTAATCTTTGCCATCCTGGATTATCGTGCAGAGTTACAGCGGTTACAACAGGCTACCTATCAATTCAGCCCGCGCTGGTCGTTAGCAGAATTAACCGGCTGGGCCATTTTTATGGCCGGTCTCTATACCCTGTTGTGGCTTAAGGTTAGCGTCTGGAGTTAAAAGTCTTGATTGAAAGACTCCAACTTGAGTATTTCTCACCGCTGGTTCATCCACAGGCTAAGTCTCAATCGTTAGGACTCTGACTATTGCTATGAGCATGGCTGACCCCATCCCCCCCATTCCTACCCCTGGTATTGAACTCGCCAAGGCCCGCAACCGAGCTGCCGAAGAACGAACGCTGATGGCCTGGATTCGTACCGCTCTCTCACTGATTGGCTTTGGCTTCGGCATCGATCGCATTGTTACAGCCATTGACCAAACGCTGGGGGGTGCGGTCAACTCCATCCGCTTGACCCGCATCCTGGGGCTTGCCTTTGTGGCGCTGGGTACCTTTGCGCTGCTCTATGCCGCCAGAGATCACCAGCGGCAACTTCACCGTATTCAGCGCAATGATTTGGTCTATGTATCGCGGCAATCTCCCTCTGTCGTGGTGGCCAATATTCTTGTTGTTCTAGGCTTAGTAGCGTTTGTGGGGGTTTTAATTAGCCCGTGGCTGGGTTAGCCGCCCTTTACCCTTGTTCTACCATGGCAGCGGGACATCATGCCATAGCCCCTAGGGCGGTGTTGCTGAATTGAGGCATGAATCGGGGTAGGGGCAAACAGCCGTTTGCCCCTGCTACGAGAGGCGCTAAATGTTTGATTCATATCTATATTCAGCCCCCCTAGGGCTGCGTCTGGCCGGGTTCTTTAGCGGTCGTTTCCCTGGGGGAAGCAGGCCAGACCGAGGGCAAGTTCCAGGCTGGAGACTGGTAGGTCGCTGGCAAATAATGGGCCGGAATGGTGGTTTGGTTGCCGTCGCGCATGGCCCCGTAGTGGGGCGACATAATTTCAATACCAGCCTGGTTGCAGTAGTTTTGCACGTTTTGATGCAGTTCTGAATAAATCTCCCCCAGCGCCTCGGGATGGGTGGTGGTAGCCCGTAACTGATAGCTGACGTAAAAGTCATCGAGAGAGGTCTGCCAGACGCAGGGCCGGGGCTCTGGCAAAATGCCAGCGGTGGCGGCGGCGGCGGCAATCAAGGTTTCGTGGACGAGTGTCCAGGGCACATCGTAGCCCAGGGTAATGGTGGTTTTGAGCACGATGGGGGTTTGTTCTTCGCGAATCAGGGCGCTATAGTTGGCGATATTGCTGGTGAGCAGGGCCGCATTGGGAACGCTGACCAACACATTTTCGATTGTGCGCAGGCGGGTAACAAACAGCGATTTTGCGACCACAAACCCTTCGATGTCGCCACAGCGAATCCGATCGCCCTCCCTAAAGGCCCGGGTGTAGACCAAAATAAACCCGGCCACCACGCTAAAGATGGCACTTCCAGCCCCCAGCGACACCAGCAAACCAAAGAAAATCGAAACCCCTTGAAACGCTGGAGAACTCGCCCCCGGCAGGTAGGGAAACACCACCGCCAGGGTAAACGCCCCCACCAAAAACTGCACCAGCCGATAGGTAGGGATCGCCCACTCGGGATAGAACCCCCGCAGCGTCATGCCCTCTCGCTGGATGCTGGTAAAAAACCAGCGGGCAAAGCGCAACCCGCTGGAGGCGACCACCAAAATGATGATGATGCTCAGCAGGTTGGGCAGATAGGCAATAAACCCATCCCACACCACCTGCACTGCCCCCGAAACATACCCAAAAATGCCTTGCCCCAGGGCGCGGGTCTGGGGAAACAGGCTGAGCACGTAGGAGAAATAAACCAGAATCAGCGCTGAGACCAGGGCAAAATGCAGAATTTGGGTGATGTTCCGCACTAGGCCCGTAAGTTGGGACGCTGTCAGTAGCTCAAAGTTTTGAATCCGCACCGTGGGAATCCAGCGGTCTTGCTGGCGATCGAGCCAGCGGTAAAACGGGGGCATGGCATTGGCCAGCACCAGAACGGCTAACGCTAGCCCCAGGGTGCAGAGCACCGCAATGACGGCAGCGCGGGTCAAGTATTGAGCACTACGTTCGGCGCGGTAGAGCTGAATTTGGCGCTGCATGACCTCTAAATGATTCTGGGCTAAGGCCTGGGGGGTGAGGCCCGTCCCGGCAGCATCGTCTTCATCGATCACCATAATCAGGCTGTCTTCGGCGTAGATGGCGGTGCCAAACTCGGTCTCAGACAGGGCGATTGCCTCCACCGGAATCGCCTGATCGTCGGCAGTTGCCGTCACCCGCAGGGAGATCCGTGCGGCGCGCTCTGCAACGGTGTCGGCAGACTGCTGATTGCGAACGGTAAATAAGGTCTGGTCGCCCAGGGTGACGGGTGCCCCGTCAGCTAGCTCCGCCCGCACCTCAATTTGGGCCTGAATTGGGGCCGGGGCCACCGAATGGTCTTGGGCTAGGCTAGCGGGGCTGGCCAGGTGCAACCCCAGGCTGACCAGTCCTGCCATAGCGGCCAAAAATAACCCCTGGCACCAGCGACGGGCCACAGATGACGTGAACGGTAGCAGCCCCTTAGGGTCGGTGGTTGGCGATCGCATAGACCTAATCCATAACTCCTTATTTCCCTGCGATTTCCTCAGATCAAGCTCTACCAGTCAAACCAATCGTTCACGTCATTGGAGACATGGCGCATGGTGTCGTCCACGTCATCGGCAAAGTCTTCTACGGTGTCGTCAATCTCAACAAAGGGTTCAACAATATTGATATGGGTGACATCGTAAATGGTGTCATTAACGTCATCCATAGCATTGCCCACGTCCTCGGTGACTTCTCGCACCGGATCAATTTGGCCAAAGTCACCATCGAGGGCGTCATCGACATCTTCGGCAATATCAATGACTCGAAACAGCCCCGCTAGCTCTACGGTCTGAGCCGGGTAGGACTGGGCCGGGTAGGACTGGGGAGACACCGTTGTCGCAGCCAGGGCCGGAAGGCCAAAGCTGCCACTAGCGGCTATCAGCACGGCAAGACAATGAACAGGGCGCATGGGGGTTTTCAGGTAGGTGGATAGGTTGAGATACTGCGGTACTTAGCCTGACCGACTCACTGCACGCTAAACGACGTGAGAAAGCGATCGAGGTGGTTCAACGAGGTGCTGGTAGCCAGCAGACCGTAGATCCGGCGATCGTTCAGGTAAAGCCGCAGCACGTAGGATTGCCCATTGGCCTTGGTGAGCGCATACTCCCGCCCAGGCAGACCCGCCAGGGAAATGGCCGTGCCGGTGGTGGCTGGCGCATCAAGCTCGGTCAGCACCAGGGTTGCCACCTCTTGCAGCAGGCGATCAGGATTTTGCCTGGCCAGATCATCGGCCAGAGCATCGGGCAGATCGGCGTAGGCAAACCCGTAGCGATCGCCCGGCGCGTAGAGGTTATAGCCCATGTACTGCCACCAGTTTAGGGTTGCCCCCTGGTAGGCTACCTGCTGGGGAGTAAACACCGGGGCCATGGGCAAATCAACCGAAAACTGCCCCGCTTCGCTCACAAACGGTCGCCACAGATCGTCAATGGCAAAGGATTCTATAAACTGATTGGCCTCGTGTATGGGAGCCATAGCAACCACCGCGTAGAGGCGGCGATTGGCCAGATAAAACCGGGCTGCCGACGCCTTACCGGCCTCCACCTGGGTAAACTCAATGCCCGGTAGATCGCCCAGGCTCACCCGCTGACCTCGATTGGCCAGGGCATCCCAGTCAAAGTCTGTAAAGAAGGGGCGCGATCGCAAACTCTCAACCACCGCCTCGCCCCCCATACCCAGCAGTTCAGGCGGCAGGTCACTGTAGGCTACCCCGTAAACACGGCCTCCCTGACGGGCGATCGCCACTGTCCAGGTGAGGGGTTGGCCACCGACCTGGGTAACGGGGGTATCGGCTTGGGTATCGAGGGGCACGCTCACCGAATATCGCCCCGCCACCTCGTGGAACACTCCCTCTGGTCTCACCGCTGGCGTGTTTGGCGCTTGAGCCCGCTCACCCGTGAGCCCAGCCGTCTGGGCGTAGCCAGCAGTAGCCAAACTCACCCCCGCCAAGCCAGCACACAGGACATAACGCAACCGAGGGTATCTGACCATAACCAATGCTCTTACCAAAAGGTGTCTAAAAACCGGAAAAATCGCTAAAGACCAATGTTCTCGCCTGAGAAGTCTGAATTTACAGTGCCTCTATAAGCCAAAAATAAGAGTCGCTAGAGCAACCCCGCTGCGGATGCCAGACCCAGATGCTCCCTAACCGTCGATTAGCAACGCTTTTTGGGATGGCTACATTTCCCATAGGTTTGATTGCTCTGATGGTGCCATTCAACCGGCCCTTGCCCAGCCGTCAGCGTCCCCTGCGGGCCGTCAAAAATAGCTGTCGTAGTCATCAGTATGGCCAGAAAGCCTGACATCGCCGGGGCCAGTTTAGACTCAGACTTTTTCGTTAAGAGGTGCTCAATGCGTCACATCTACGTCCTCACGGCGGCCTGCGCTACTCTGCTACTCAGCAGCTGTGGCCAGCCTTCGGTTAAAGAAGCCCAGGTTGATTTTTGCCAGGAGTTAGCTGGCTTAGGATCGGCCATTAAAGGGCTAACCACCATCAGCAGCAGTTCAACGGTAGGCGATTTAAAGACCGCTGAAAAAGAGGTTCAACAAGCCATGGCAGGGGTCAGCCAGGCCGCTGACACGGTTCAAGCGGCCAAGGTTGATGAGCTAAATGCGGCTTACCAAGGTCTGAATCGGGCGATCAACGATATTTCTAACAATCAGAACCCTAGTCGAGGCCCAGGCTTCGATCTCTGACGAAATTGTGACCGTACAAAATGCCTGGGATCAGGCCAATTCTGGAGCCAATTGCCGCCTGTAGACCCAAGCTATAGCGGTTCTCGATGGAGTGAGGTACTCAATTATTGAGTTCTAGATCCCCTAGTCCCTGGCTGTCTAAGTTTCACCCTGTACCCCCCTTATCAAGGGGGGCAGGGGGGATCCTTGCGATGTACTTCATCCGAGTGAAATCCGCTATAGATTCGTTTGTTTTACTGCTTCAATCTCAAAACCCCTCAGATCAAAATCTTTAACGGAGAAACTAACCATGGCTGATTCCCCCATTCAGGTCATTGTGGCCGCCTTTAGCGATGTTCAGGCCGCCAGCGATACCCTCAAAGACCTGCAACAGCTGCGTCAGGACGGCCTGATTGCCATTCTGGATGCAGCAGTGCTGACTAAGGATGCCAAGGGCAAGGTCAAAATCAAGGAAACCGCCAACGCGGTTGCTGGTAAACATGCTGCGATCGGGGCGGTAACGGGCGGTGTCCTGAGCCTGCTGGCGGGCCCCCTGGGTCTGATGGCCCTGGGCGGCGGACTGATCGCTGGCCTCGGCAGCAAGCTGCGCAATGGCGGTTTTTCGGGCGATCGCCTCAAGCGGGTGGCCGAAAGCCTTACCCCCAACTCTTCGGCATTGATTGCGGTCGTAGAGCACACCTGGGTCTCGCAGGTGGAAGGCTTTCTGGCCGCTGCCGCCACGGAGGTGATTACCGAAACCCTATCCGCCGATATTGCCGCCCAGCTTGAAGCCGGTGGCGATGTGATCTACACCGTTGCCGATACGGGCGATGAAATTTTAGCGGGTGCCGTTTCAACCAAGTGATCGGGCATCTGGCCCTATCCGGCGACCCGACGCCGGCTTGACGACAATTCAGCATCCCGCGCGATCGCAAGGAGTTTATCGATGAAAACAATGCCCATTTGGCTTCGGTTGGACGGCATCGCCCCGCCCCCTGTGCAGTCAGCCCTAATCGCCCTGGCCGGTCTGAGCTTGATCCTGCCTGGGGCTGTGGCTCAAACCCTGGCTGAGTCACAGCCTCAAAGCATGCCCCTGGTGGAGCCCCCACCAGATCCGTCAACCACGGCTTCAAGCACCCTCGCTGATTTAGAGGCCCAGCCAGAGGCCAGCCAAGATCTGGCGATCGAAGCCTTAACTGCCGACCAGATCGCCCAGATTGAAGCCATTTTTGCCGCCTATCGGCCTCAGATTGAAGCCGCCAGGATCGACTACAGCGCGGCCCTGGCGGTGCTTAATAATTTGCTCGTACCGGCGACGGCCGATCTGGCCCTGACCCAAGCGCGCACCGATGCCATCACCGCCGAACGGGCCATTGACGATTTGGTGTTTGAGCGAAACCTGGCGATTCGGTCGGTGCTCACCCCAGAGCAGCGCCAGGGCATTAATGACTATCTGCGGGCCTGGCTTGGCCTTGGCCCCGCCGACACCGCCGCTGTGTTTCCGCAAACCCTGGTGGGGCTGGAGACCGATAGGGCGATCGCTCAGCTGCAAGCCGATGGCTGGCGCATCGTGATCGAAACCCCTGGCCTGATCGGGTTCGATCGTGACAACCAGCAGCTCGATCTCGATATTAGTCGCAATGGGCAGGTTGAATTCGCTACCCTAGCCGAGTCCTAGACCCCATGGAACATCCTCCGGTGAAGGCGTCTCTAGCCCAAATCAGCCTTACCCTGGCTGCCGTTGCTTTTTTACTGGGGGCCATGCGGGTGGCGGCTCCCATTCTCAACCCCCTACTCTTTGCCCTGGTGCTGAGCCTCATTTTTAGCCCTCTGTACAGCTGGCTGGGGCGCAAACTGCCAGGCTGGCTGGCCCTGGTGGCCATGCTGCTCATCATCGCCCTGCTGTTTGGAGGGTTGTTTTACATCGTCAGTATTTCGGTCACCAGCATGGCCACCCGATTGACCGACTATGTCACCCAGCTTGACAACCGCGTTGCCCAGATCGAAACCCTGCTAGGGCGATTTGGCCTGAGCCCCGTCCATCTCAATGCCGTCGTCAACGGCGGCAGCCTGACCGGCTTTCTAAAGGCGGTGTTGGGCGGGGTTGGCAGCTTGCTGAGTAACGCCTCGCTAATTTTAATGACCACGCTATTTTTCCTAGCGGAGGGGCCATACATTATGACTCGGCTGCGCCAAAATACCGCTGCCGACAATCACTTTGTGGTCAAGCTCAACACCTTTGGGCAGAGCGTGGTGCGTCAGTTTGGTCTGCGGGGCATTGTCAATGCCGTGACCGGGGTGCTGGTGGCAACCTTCCTGCTACTGCTGGGGGTAGACTTTCCGCTGCTGTGGGGGGTACTGACCTTCTTCTTAAGCTACATTCCCTATATCGGCATTGTCTTGGCGGCGATTCCGGCGGTGGTGCTGGCGCTGGCGGAATTTGGCCTGGGGCAATCGCTGGTGGTGGTGCTGGGGTTTGTCGCCGCCAACATTCTGGCCGAAAATGTGTTGTCACCCGCTCTGCTCAGCCGGGGTCTGAGCATTTCACCCACCGCTGTCTTTGTCTCCTTTGCCTTTTGGACTTGGCTCTTGGGCGGGCCAGGAGCCTTTTTAGCCATGCCCCTGACCTTCTTCGTGATCTTAATTTTGGATAGCTTTCCAGAAAGCCGCTGGCTAACGGGGGTGCTGATGGTAAAAGATGCCCCAGAGCAGCCCGAGCAAGGTGCTAGATGAGTGAGTCTCAACCGCTGAGTGGCACCACCAATGAACTGGCCAAGGAGCGCACCCGCGCCGCCGCCGAGCGATCCATGAATGCCTGGGTCGGCAACTGCATTGGTCTGATTGGCACAGGTCTGGCCGTAGACCAAATTAACCAAAGTCTGCGGCAGCGGTTTCCTGAGGGTGACCTGGCTATGGCTACCCCGATCTCTCACCTAGTCGGCCTTGCCTTTGTGGGGATAGGGGTGGTCTTGCTGGCGATCGCCCTGGCCCAGCATCGGCTAGAAATTCAGGCGATCGAGCGGCAACGTCGGGTGCTGCGGCTCATCACCACCCTCAACCACATGGTCATTATCGCCATTCTTTTATTTGCCCTGGCTGGTCTATTTATCATCCTATTTTTGATTTGAGCCCCTCTATGGGCTTGATTGAACACCTCCTAAAACCTTCGAACTGCTGCTTAATACCTAAGCAACCGAAAAAATTTCCCTATATTTCCCTTATGGCCTCCTGCTAGGCTTTAGCACATAGCTAAACTGCTGTTTTCTACACACTTCAATAGCGCCAGCTATCGTCCGGTGAGTTTGGCTTTAACCCCTAGCTCTACCGCAGTAATAGGCTTAATTAAAACAGACATATTTGCTCCTTTTTGCCTGTTGCAGTGGTGTCTAAAGCGATGGATCAGGCCAATACTGCGATCGCTGTGATCGAAGATGCTTTCGCGGTTCAGGCCGTCTCCCCTATCTAGCGCTAGGCCAGTGAATATTCGGTGACACCTTAAATTAATCCCCGATTGTCATTTGACATTGCGAACGCTGATCTAAGGCCCTATTATTCTGTGGGGCTCTGCTACTATTTGCTATTCGAACAATGTGAGAGGCGAATTTCATGGCTTGAGACCTCCCTGTAGTTTTATAGAGTTGTCTCACCGTCTCACTCCCCGCCACCAGCATCAGCGTTATCTCCTTAGCCGAACATCCGTCCCGCAACGCCCGCTGCGCCACTAACAACTCCAAACTTCTTGACGGCAACCCTGCCGAGTAGTGATCCCACCGCGCCAAAAGCTGCTCCCTTGTGTTCATCACCTTTGGATTAGGGGCACTACCCCTGTTAAGGTGAGCATTCGTACTAGCGCAATTGATTAGATAAGCTAAAGACGTTGCCCGTGGCGGCTTAGCGTCGATGAGTGAACGTCCTATGATAAACGCGCTATTCGAGCAATTTGTCGAAGCCAGCCCACCTAGCGTCATGATGCGAGGGCTAATGGAACGGATCTTTGCCCCCGATAAGTTAGACGCGATATTTGAGCAGACGGCCGAGCGACAGTACACCCGAGAGCTGCTATTTTCCAGCGTCGTGGGGTTGATGAGCCTGGTGGTCAGTGGCATTCATCCTTCTGTCAGTGCGGCCTACAAATCTCTGGAGAAGCTCATCGGGGTCTCTAGACCGGCTCTCTATAACAAGCTCAATGGTCTAGAACCCGGCATCAGCCAGGCCTTCGTGCGCTACAGCGAAGCTGAATTGAGACCCTTGGTGGAGGCCTTGGAAGCCTCAACCGCTGCTCCCTTGCCGGGTTATGCGGTTCGGATTGCCGACGGCAATCTGTTAGGAGCCACGGAGCATCGCATCACGGTCTTGCGACCGACGCGCTCTGGGGCCTTGCCTGGGAAATCCATTGCCGTGTTAGATCCCCAGCATCACCTGGTCAGTGATGTCTTTCCCTGTGAAGATGCCCATGCGCAAGAACGCTCGCTCTTGCCCCAGGTCTTGGCGAGGGTGCAGGCGAAGCAGGTGTGGATTGCAGACCGCAATTTTTGCACGGCCGACTTTCTCTCAGGGATAGCTCAACGCCAGGGGTATTTTGTCATTCGCGCTCATCAGAACTTGCCCTGGCAAGAACTAGAGCCTCTCCAGGAGGTCGGAGTCTCCTCGACGGGCCGCGTTTGGGAACATCCCGTGTGCCTAGCGACTCAGCAGGGGCATGCTCTGCCCATGCGGCGCATCGTGGTGCGTCTTAATCAACCAACCCGTCATGGCGATCTTGAGGTGGCGATCTTTACCAACTTGCCGGTAGAGATAGCCGATGCCCCTACTGTCGCTGAGTTGTATCTTTCCCGATGGACCGTTGAAGGAATGTTTCAGGTGATTACTGATGTCTTCTCCTGCGAACTCAATACCCTGGGCTATCCCAGGGCTGCTTTATTCGTCTTCTGCATCGCGGTGGTGGCCTTTAATATCTTGTCCACGGTCAAAGCCGCGCTGAAGGCCGTCCATGGTGTAGGCAAAATTGAGTCGGGTTTATCCGACTTCTACCTTGTTGAGGACGTCCAGGGCACCTTCCGGGGCATGATGATTGCCTTGCCGCCCCCAGTTTGGCGTCCCTTTGCTCAGATGCCGGTCGCAGCCTTTGCCGAGTCCCTGAAAGAGTGGGCGGCTCAGGTCGACCTCAAACGCTTTTCGTCTTCTCCCAGAGGCCCGAAAAAACCCGCGAAAAAGGAGCCGTTTGATCCGAAGCATCCCCATGTTGCCACCGCCCGTCTTCTCAAACAAAAGCAGAACAAACGTTCACCTTAACAGGGGTAATTAGGGGCACCTATCCCTTGATGCTCTCCTCCAACCCGGAAAAATCACCAGGCCAGTGAACGGGAAGGTGGAAAAGGCTTCAAAATA
>DAIUJR010000129.1:0-10294 GCA_036848635.1 Nodosilinea sp. CTOTU7336 | reverse complement strand
TTTGAAGCCTTTTCCACCTTCCCGTTCACTGGCCTGGTGATTTTTCCGGGTTTAAAGGCACCTTGAAATCTATTGACTTCACCCCTCATCCTGAATGGTTGTGCCCAGTAAACCTGAGGGATAGAAGCTTTATTTAAGGCCTGAAGTCAAGGCTTCTCAAGCTTACGCTTTACTTAGCCAGACGACTCACACCACAATTACTATGCCGGTAGAACAGGCCTCTACTTGCAGCTTTTTGTCAGGGTACTGCCCAGGTCGTCAGAGGCAGCATATAATCTGCGTCTAGCTTAGCCGCTATAGATTTATTTCGATAGACCCAGGAATACCTTGAGCTTTACCCAGGAAAGGAGTAAAATTATATTCTTTTACTTTATTCAGCATGAGAATTTCTTATATTATTTCAGCCTATAAATATCCAGAACAATTAGTTCGACTGGTGCGATGCCTCAATGAGGTTGACGCAAATTTTCTAATTCATATTGACAAAAAATCAAACAACAAAGTTTTTAGTATTGCCCAGAAAGAATTAAGTGACTTGAAAAATGTTACCTTTCTAGAACGACATAGTTGCTACTGGGGAGATTTTGGCCATGTGCAATCCACCATAAAGGGAATTCAGGCTATTTGCGACCAGCAAATAGATTTTGATTATTTGTTTCTTTTAACTGGACAATGCTATCCAATTAAACCAAAACAGGAGATTAAACATTTCCTGAAAAATCATCATGATTATTCGTTTATGGACTACAAGATAATTGACTCTTACAGAAACAAAAAAAGAGTTGAGCGCTGGAATATTCGACTTTTTTCAAGATTTTATGTTTCCTTTCCGAATCGATATATTCCTATTCCAGTCAAGCGTTCTTATCCCGAAAGTGTGGAATTCTTTTTTAAAGGTTCTTCTTACTGGTGCCTCAGTCGGGAAGCCGTAGCCTATCTGCAAAACTTTTTGTCTGCAGATAGCCCTAGGAACAAACAGCTAATTAATTTTTTCAGGGGAGTTTATATTCCGGATGAAATATTTTTTCAGACAATTCTAATCAATTCACCTCTAAAAGATAAGATTATCAACGAGAACTTATGGTATATTGACTGGCCGTCAGGCTCCTACGTACCTAGCCCCAGAGTTTTGGATGAGTCGTACTATTACGAACTTGTTTCGTCACCTAAGCTTTTTGCTAGAAAATTTGACATGGAGCGCTCTCCTAAAATTTTAGATTTATTAGATAGCTTGAATACAAAACAAATGAACTGCGATGCTCCATGACTTTAATCGTTGTGAAGATCAAACAGAGTTCCGTTCAGACATTTGCATTATCGGTGCCGGTGCCGCCGGAATTGCGCTTGCCAGGGAATTTATAGGCACTCAGGTAAACGTTATTCTGATCGAAAGCGGTGGGCTTCGACAAGAATTGGACGTAAATGCCCTGAACCAGGGCGAAAGTGTAGGGATAGCCTACTCCGCCTTTTCATCCGCAGGCCGTAGCCGCCAGTTGGGGGGCACGACTCAACTTTGGTATGGGCAGTGCGTGCCAATGGATGCCATTGACTTTGAGCCGAGGCCCTGGGTTCCCTACAGCGGTTGGCCCTTTCCGAAGCCGGTGCTTGATCCTTACTATGGCCGGGCGGAGGATTTTTTTGATATCCGGGGTGCCACCTATGACACACAAATTTGGGCGCAGTTTGGTCTTCAGCCACCGCCCTTAGAGGCCGCTAAGCTGCACTATAAACCTACAGTTTGGTGCCCAAAAACTCACATGGGCAAGGTATATAAAGGACAGCTCGCTAAATCGACCAATATTGCCGTTTTAATTCATGCCAATGTGGTCAAAATCAATAGCGCAGCCAATCACTCAAGGGTGGATTCGGTGAGTATGCGGGCCTTGTCAGGCGTTACGGGTAGGGTGGCAGCTAAGCACTATATTTTATGTTGTGGGGGTATTGAAAACGCCCGTTTACTCTTACTTTCAGAGGGGCTAGGCAACGGCTATGACACCGTTGGGCGATGCTTTCAAGAGCACATCCATGCCTGCTGCGCCAGAATTGCAACTCATCACCCCAAACCGCTCCAGGATACCCTGGCGATGCTCTACCCTCGGCGCGGTCGCTACCTACCCAAAATGGTGCTATCAGAAGCGGTTCAGCGTCGTCAACACACCCTCAACTGCACGGCCAATTTAGTCTTTCAGTTTGAGGGCCGCTCTGCCGCTGCCGCTAGTCGAAATATTTATCTGGCGCTTAAGCAGCGGCGGCGGCCGCAGCAGGTCGGTAAGGAGCTGAAAATCATTCTTTCCCATGGCTCAGACTTGCTATCGCTGCTGTATCGTCGCTATGTCCTGGGCCGTTCCTCCTCTGCCCCCCCCAGCGCCATCTGGCTCCAGCCCCATGTTGAGCAGGCTCCTAATTGGGACAGCCGCATTCGCCTATCCAGCCAGCGGGATGCCCTAGGGTTACCGCTGGCCCAAATCGACTGGCGGCTTAGTGAGCTAGAGCGCCACACCGCCGAGACTATGGTGCAAACCCTGCAATCGGTTTGGGCCGATGGCCAACCAGCCCAGGTTCAGCCGGTCGAATGGTTAAGGGATAGCGCCAGGGACTGGCGTAGCGGGTTTAGCTCATCCAGCCACCCGATGGGCACCACTCGCATGGCAGATAATCCTCGCCAGGGGGTCGTCGATCGCAATGGCCAGGTGCACGGGGTGGCTAATCTTTTCATCGCCGGTAGCTCGGTGTTTCCCACCAGTGGCTATGCTAACCCTACCCTGACCCTGGTGGCTCTGGCGATTCGGTTAGGGGATTATTTGAAGACAATTTAGGGGAGCGGGTATGCGGTTCGGGGTGTGCGGTTCGGGGGGGTCGGAGTTAGCTATTGGGGAGCGGGTTTTGGCTTTCAGGTTCCGGGTGCCAGGGAGCGGTTTGCGGGGGTCGGGCCGGATCGTTGGCTGACTTAGCTGTAGTAGGGTCTGGCCGGTCATCCGCCACATATTAAGATGTGGTGATGTGAATAGTTAGAATTGGTCGGGCTGCACCCTGCCACAGCCCATGGGATTAGCGCGGGCAATGGTTACCCGGCTACGGCATAGTCCACCAGTTGCAGCAGGCGGTGGCGTAGGGTTTCTAACCCCAGGCGCTGGGTGGCGGAAATAAAGAGGGCGTGGGGATATTCCTCCTGGGCCAGGGCTAGCGCTTCGCTGCTGACCTGGTCAGCTTTGTTGAACACCAGCAGCATCGGCCCCGGCACAATCGGCATGTCGTTGAGAATGCCCATCACCCAGTGGATCTGGTCCTGCCAGGCGGGGTGCGACACATCCACCACGTGGAGAAGGGCGTCGGCCTCGGTGACCTCCTCCAGGGTGGCCCGAAAGGCATCCATTAAAGAAGCGGGTAGCTCTTCGATAAAGCCCACCGTGTCGGTTAGCACCAGCTGGGTCGTGGTCTGGGTTGCGGGGTCTAGAATCGACAGGCGGCGGGTGGTGGGGTCGAGGGTGGCGAAGAGCTGGTCAGCGGCGTAGACCTCAGAATTGGTCAGGGTGTTCACCAGGGTAGACTTGCCTGCGTTGGTGTAGCCCACCACCGCCAGGGAGGGAAGGTTATCGCCCTGGCGACGGTGGCGCAGCCGGGCCCGGTGGGCCTGGAGCTGGTTGACCTCCTGCTGCAGCTTGACAATCCGCCGCTGGATGGTGCGGCGCTCGGTCTCCAGCTTGGTTTCCCCAGGCCCGCGGGTGCCAATGCCGCCCCCCAGCCGCGACATGGCCAGCCCTCGCCCGGTCAACCGAGGCCGCTGATATTCGAGCTGGGCCAGCTCGACCTGTAGTTTGCCGGCCCCCGACTTGGCCCGCTGGGCAAAAATATCCAGAATTAGCTCGGTGCGATCGACTACTCGAATGCCAACCAGGTTCTCCAGGTTGCGCACCTGGGTGGGAGATAGGTCGCGGTCAAACACAATCAGGTTGGCCCCCACGGTCTGGGCCGCCAGGGCAATTTCCTGCACCTTACCGGCCCCTAACACGGTTTGGGGATGAGGCCGGGCGCGTTTTTGGTAGAGCGCATCTAGCACTTCGCCACCAGCGCTTTCTACCAGCCGGCCAAGCTCTTCAAACCGGTGCCTAAACTGGTCGTAGGTCTGGTCGGCGGTAAACAGCCCCACCACCAGCACCCGATCCTGGTCGGCATCCACCTGGCGGGCGGTGAAGGCGCGCTGAAATTCGGCCTCCAGCCCCTCCGCTAGATCTAAAAAGTCTTGGCTGGCCAGGGCCTCTAGATCGGTGACTGGCGACACCACCCAGCGCTGCTCGGGGTGAGGCACTAGGTGCGCCAGATAAGCGGTTTGAATATACCCGCTTACCCGCCCACCCCGGCCCTTAGACCCACCCCCCGATAGGGCCAGGGCGACCAGTATATCTAGCCGCTGCAGGGCTAGGGTGGTCAACACCCCCTCCCCCGGCGGGTCGGGCTCAAACTGGGTGGCGATGCAGCGAATGCCGCAGAGGCGCTCAGCTCCGTAGCGGGGCAGCTCGGTCAGCGGAATTTGGGTCTGCCGCAGGGTGCCCACCCCCACCCGTATCACCTGGCCCCGGCGGTTGATGTAGGCACACACTGGGCTACCAATGTCGGTACTGACGGCGGCCAACCGCTGGGCAAATTCGGGGGTGACCATACAGTTTCCCGGCAGACGCTGGTGGTAGAGCTTCTGCAACTGTTTAAGCTGGCTCGGTTTGAGCCCTTTTAGCGAGCCATATACGGTATCGATAGGGTGAGTACGCTCCTGGGGCGAAGTAAACCTTTATCTAATTATAAGAACATAACTCGAAGCCCTATAGACCAGGGGTTTGAGCTTCTTAACCTGGGGGGTTAGCCCTCTGAATTCCAGGGCCAAGGCGCTTGTCATAACGAGCTGAGGCGCAATCCGATATACTTCTAAAACTGAGGAGAGAGAGTCAATGGCATCAAAACATCGCCAAGATCACCGCGACGACAGCACATTTATTCAGTGGCCAGCACCCACTCGTCGTCGCCCTGGGCATCGCCCCCCGGACCCCGAATTTGTGGTAGACGGGCGGCGGCTTTACAGATATTTAGACTCCCTGGAAAGTTTATCCGGCGAATAGGAATCATCTTCAGACCGCAGGGCTGAGCCTGGATCAGGCTTTGGGACATTGCTAGGGCCATCGCGGCTGAGGGCATGGTCAGAAAAAATTGAAAATCCGGCAGATTCGGTTTATAACTCTGCTAACACTCAAGCAGAATTGGGTGTATTCTTGTCTCGTAATTATCCCAACCACCCGTTTAGTAAGTCCCAGGATAATCTGCTATGAACCCAGAATTTGAGTCAGAAGCCCCCTATACGGAACCCGAAAAGCCAGTGGTCGTTGTCGATGCCTCAGACTCTGTAGACTCTACGGCCTCTGCCCTAGGTGATGAAGCCTCCCGGCAGGTTAAACAGGTGTGGGATAAAGTATCCGGGCTGTTAGGAGACTTGCCAGACTACGTGTCTGAATTTTTTAAGCGGTACCGGCGACCCATCGTCACCATTGGCCTGATTATTGCCGCCATTATTGCTGTCAAGCTGGTGCTGGCGCTACTTGGGGCGGTTAACGATGTGCCCCTGCTGGCCCCCACCTTTGAACTCATCGGGCTGCTCTACAGCGGCTGGTTTCTCTACCGCTACCTGCTTAAAGCCTCTAACCGCGAAGAATTGCTCAACGACATTACCTCTGTTCGAGACCAGGTACTCGGTAAAAACAGCTAGGCGACCGAACCTGGTTGACGGTAACCGTCCCTGTTGTTGAGGGCCATACTTTCTATACTGGATAACAGGTATAGAACCGTATGGTTCCAGCAACTGGGACTTTTTTATGACCAACCCCAAACCCATTACCCAAGCGATTGAGCGCCTCGGCTACCGCGTTACCATTGGCGACGTTGCCGCTGAGGCAGGCTTACCGGTGTTAGAGGCTCAGCAGGGCGTTTTGGCCCTAGCCGCCGATGTGCAGGCCCATTTTCAGGTGGCTGAATCGGGGGAAATTGCCTACGTCTTTCCTAAAAACCTGCAAGCGGTGCTGCTGAGCAAGTCCTGGCGGCTGCGGTGGCAGGCCGCCTGGGAGCGAGTTTGGCAGGTATTGTTCTACCTGATTCGGATTTCCTTTGGCATCGTACTGATTTTGTCGCTGGTGCTGATTGTAATTGCCATTACCCTACTGGTGATTGCGGCGGCAACCGCCTCCCGCCAGGGAGACGACAACGACAGCGGCGGCGGGGGCTTTGGCGGCGGCATGGTGATGATGCCCAGGATCTGGTTTGGGCCAGATATTTTTTGGCTGTTCGACTTCAACTACGACCGTCGCCACCGCCAGGCTAAGCCAGGTCGTTCCAGCGAGCTGAACTTTTTAGAAGCCATTTTTTCCTTTTTGTTTGGGGATGGTGACCCCAACGCCGACCTGGATGAGCGCCGCTGGCAATCCATCGCCTCGGTGATTCGCGCCCACGGCGGCGTCGTGGTGGCCGAGCAGATTACCCCGTTCCTCAGCAACCTGGGCCAGGGCTGGGCTAAGGACTTTGAAGACTTTATGCTGCCCACACTGAGCCGGTTTAATGGCCTGCCCCAGGTCAGCCCCGACGGCGGCATCGTCTACCAGTTCCCAGAGCTCCAGGTGACTGCCGAAGCGCGGCGCAAAATCTCTCCCCCCCGGTTCTTGAAGGAGCTGCCCCGTAAGTTTACCCAGGCCAGCTCTGGCCAGGTGATGGGAGCAATTGGCATCGGTGGCGCTAACCTGGTGGGGGCGCTGGTGCTGGGCAGTCTGCTGCAAGATCAGGCCCTGGTCGCCCAGCTAGGGGGGATAGTGGCCCTGGCTAACTCCCTGTATGGACTGCTGCTGGCCTACGGCACAGCCTTTTTGGCCATTCCCGCCGGGCGCTATTTTTGGGTGCAGCGGCAAAACAGCCAAATTGAGGCCCGCAACCAGGAGCGCCAGCAGCGCGCCGAGGGTTTGGCCCAGCCCGATGCCGCTACGCAGGAAAAGCTAGCCTTTGCCAGCACCCTGACCGGCCAAACCGTAATTGGCACCGACGACCTGGCCTACACCACCGAGGTTGACCTAACCGAGCAAGAGGCCGCCAATAAAGACAAGCTTGACGAAGAGTGGCGGCGGCGGCTAGAAGGGTTTAATCGATAGTAAAGCTTCGCGCTGCCGTCAATAGTGCAGGTCGATGAGGATTAACCTGCACTATTCATCACTATCGATAGGGTAAATGTAGCTATAGCTATTTTGATTAGAACATTCTGGTCAAAGAAACCTCATCCATCATTCCCGTGAAAGCGGGAATCTAGAGCTGAAGAGCCATTCCCTAGCCTGGATGATTCTTCACCACAGCGGGCATCAGCGACTGTCATTCCCGTTGCCACGGGAATCTATGGGAGGCTGCCCACTCTCGAATGGATTCCCGCCCCCCGCCTTCGCGGGGGCAGGCCCTCGCACCCCGCACCCCGCTTTCGCGAGGGCAGGCCACGCGGGAATGACGGGTATTTCCATCGATACAGAAAACGGGTTTCTTCTGCGCTATGCACAAGATTGCTGCGGCTGTTATGGCGCTACCCAACCCAACCTACAAATTTAGAATTGACAGACCATTAGGCCGGATTTGGTGCCATCAACTGGGCATAGAGTGGTTTCTCTTTAGAAAGTTTGCTGACGCTGAGTACAGAAAAACCCAAAATGTTGCCCTGGTCGTCTACCCGTTCCATGATGGCGTCGTGGTCGGTTTCGCGCAGGTAGCCAGGGGCGTCTGAAAACAGCACCTCTAGAAAGTCAGCTTCGGGGTCAAACCAGATTTTTATAGACTGGGCCATAGTTGCTCTCCTGGCTTGAGCTTGTTGGTCAAATAGGCGGTGATGACAAAGGCGTCGTTGTCTAGATATTTCACGACGACGCAGAGCCACTTGTCGCCGACCATAGTGGCTTTACTATAGCGATAGTAGAGGTGGACAGCGCCATCGGTGTTGGACACCCTGACAACCTCTGGGTTAGAGAGAACCACTTGGATCTCTGCTTCCATACTAGCCATTTCAGGGTGCTCAAGAATGTGAGCTAACCGTTCGTCAGTCAACCGAATCTGGCGGCCTTGGTAATCGACAAGAATTTGCACAGCGAGTTGTTGTTGTCCTGAAGACCCTCCCTAGCGTAGGGTGCATCGCCGCTATGTACCAGGGGTTAGTGCAGTGTAGGTGGCCCGGATGCACCGCTTTCGTCACAGGGGGCTCGGTATGGGTAGGCGGTGTGGTGCGGCCTGGCGGGGGGTAGGGGAACTGTGGCCGGGGCGGGTGGGGCCGCAACGGCACCCTACCGGGGGGAGAAACCGGGTTTCTGGGTGGAACGCGCGGGATGAGGCCGAGGCAAAGAAACCCGGTTTCTGGGACGAGCGCAGGGGGATGCCTTGGCGACCCTACGCCGATTTGAGCGGGTAGATGATCGGGCGATAGGTGGGCGATGGGATGGGTTTGCCTTCGGCTTGGGCCGCTTCTAGCCAAGCCTGCTTGGCCAGGTTGAGTTCTTGCAGGGCTTCTAGGGGGGTTTCGCCGAAGGCCGAGCAATAGCTAAGGTCGGGGATGTCGGCGATGTAGCCCTCGTCTTCGTCGCTGTAGAAGATGTTGATGTGATAGTCTTTCACGGTTAATCCTCCACAGGCAATGCAGGGTATTTAGGGTGCTAGTCGGTATTGTTACATCGGTAAATGGCGTATTGATTAGGCTGACTGAGGAGCGTTGGGGGCATATTACGTCCCAGCATCCTGAAATGGAGGCTTATCAGGCTGCTATTTTAGATGCAGTGGCAAGTCCAGACCGGGTGCTCGACGGCAACAATGGGCAGTTGATAGCCGTACGATCAGTATCTCAGCAAAAGTGGCTGGTGGTGGTCTACCGAGAAATTGAGGCGCAGGGTGCGGTTGTGGATGGATTCATTGTCACGGCATTTTTTAATCAGCGACTACGTTATCTGGAGGGTAAAAAGCAGCTATGGCCATAACTCAAGTTAACGTTAGCAGCTATCTGACTATTGCTAAGGCGCTACAGACCGTGGAGCAACGCCCATGCTGGATGATGTTTGATGCCGAGGCGGATGTGCTGTACATCAACTTTCAGCAGCCTGCGGTAGCGGCGACCGATAGCGAAGTTACGGATGATGATGTGGTGATTCGTTATGCCGAGGGTGAGGTGATCGGCCTGACGGTTTTGTCGGTAAGTCAGCGGTAGACGGAGATAATAGGTTTAGATAAGACATGCTGCCTTGGTAAAGCGCCCTATCTCGTGATACTCGCTAGGACGAATAGACTCGACTAAAGCCTGTATGCGAGAAGAAACTGGTTATCTTTTGGATCGCGGCAGAGGGAGACTTTTTCTGTAATGTCGATTCTCAAATCAGTCATCCGCCAGAATTTCCTCAAGGATTTCGGGAGTTAGCCCACTGGCTTGGGCCTGAGTTTGCATGTCTCGGATGACATCGTCGAGGGGGCGACGCTTCATGGTTTGTTTGAGCCAGGTGTTGAGCAGCTGTTGAATTTTGCGCTGCTCGGCGGGGGCCGCTTCGCGGTAGGCTTTGGCGACTTCTTGATCAACCTGAATGGCAATAGTTTCCATAGTGGTGGCCGGAAAGGGGGTGTCAATGGCTGTGGGCTGATTTTGGCACAGATGTAAAGCAAATCGCAGGCCAGCGGTGCGGTGCGGCCTGGCAGGGAGATGGGGGATGGTTGCGTGGATGGGTTGGAGATCCCTGGGTTTTGGGAAAAACCCAGGGATCTGATGCGGTGCGGTGCGGCCTGGCGGGGAGATGGGGGATGGCTACGTGGGGGTGGGTGGGGCCGCGACAGCACCCTACGGGTGGATCTGCTGGAGCAGGGCCTGGGTGGTGGGGTGGCTAGAGAGCGTATGGGCCTGGCCAGCGGCGATGGCGGCTTGCAGGCAGCCGACGAAATTATTGAAAAATATTTGGGTATTGGGGTGGTTTTCTCCCAACCGCTGATAGGCAATAGCAAGTGCTTGAAGATACAGCGGTTCCGCCTCGCCGTAGCGCCCCTGCATCTGATATAGACCCGCGAGATTGTTCATACTCGTGGCGACATCGGGATGATCGGCGCCCAACAGCCGTTGGCGCAGCGTCAGCGCGTCGCGGTACAGCGGTTCCGCCTCCCCGTAGCGGCCCTGCGACCGATATAATCCCGCGAGATTGTTCATACTCGTGGCGACATCGGGATGATCGGCGCCCAACAGCCGTTGGCTCAGCGTCAGCGCGTCGCGGTACAG
>DAIUJR010000128.1:0-10298 GCA_036848635.1 Nodosilinea sp. CTOTU7336 | reverse complement strand
TGGTCTCTGCTCCTGCTATTGATTCTACAGGCTCAATTTCCGATAAGGTTTATTATTCAGCCATGGCGGCGAAGGCATTATCCCATCCGGCCCGCAGGCGTGGCGCGGTGCGAATGGTGAGGTGGTCGCCCTGCACCTCAATCTCGACCTCGGCGTGAATGCCGCTTTGCTCTAGCAGCAGCTTGGGAATACGCACCCCCTGGGAGTTACCAATTTTGACGAGACGGGTTCTAATGGCTGCGCCCATGGCACGATCTTAAAAATTTCGAGTAATTACATCGTAGTCACAGGCGCGGCGGTCATTAAGTCAGGTGAATCCCCGTCGGAGCCTACTCACCGAATTTGCTTAAGCTGCTGGTTCGTTTCCTCCAGGTCAAAGGCCTCCGGGTCAAAGCTTCCCCCAGCCCAATCCAGCATTTCGTCATGCTCTGAATGCTTGGGATCCTGAATGATCTCCAAAAAATCGGCATAACCCCATACGCCGCCGCAGTCTTCGGGGGGGCAGGCCCGCTTGCCCTTGATGCAGGCGGGGTAGCGCACCTCGGGGTCGGGGGGCAGCACCTTTTCCACTAAAATTTCATGATCCCAACCGTCGCCCATGTCGTACATGTAAGAGAACTTGAACTTCTCGCCGGTCACCACCTGGTTCAGCCGCACGTTGCGCTCGCTGAGAATGTCAAAGTCATAGTCGGGCATCGGCTGACCATAGGACTGGCCGTGAATTTCAAACTCATGGAGATGACAGTCATACCAGCCCATGGTCAGCTGAATAATTTTGTGGAGCTTGCCCAGGGTAATGTCGCTAGGCACCTGCACTCGCCGCCAGATAGGGGGCTTGGCACCCCTGAGGGTGATTTTGAGCTGAAAAATGGGTTGATCGGCGGTTTTTTTGCGGGGAGCCATGGGCAGCGCCTCCTGGGAGAACACAACGAAATTATTGTACCGGCACGGCTGGATACCGATACTGCATCACTACCATGGGTCAGCAAAACTGCTATTTGGACGTCCAGAAACCTGAGACCCGGCCCCTGATACCGAGTACCTGAAACCCAGGTTCTTGCTTTGGTGGGTGAACTTACGCCATGGTGTACCAGGTGGTCTAGGGTTCTGCCAGCTCCCCAGCTAGCCGGGCGCGGTTGCGCTGGAGGGTGAGCTGCAAATCAACTAAATCTCCCAGCTGGGTGGTTAGCTGCTCGGCCCGTTTTTTAGCCTCAACCTTACGATGCAGAGCGGCGCGGGCCAGGTCTTCCCGATCTTTTTCGAGGGCAAGCTGGGCCACGTGCTGCCAGGTGGTGGTGGCCTGTTGGGCGGCTTGCTGGTCGGTGAGGGTGGTACGGTAGGCCGTAGCCACATCCCCCAGGGCCTTTTGAAATAGGGCCATGGCCTGCTGGGGGGAGCGCTCCTGGGCAGTACGGTCGGCCAGACGGCGCAGCTCTGGCAGGTTGAGTTGGTCGAGACGAAGGCCAAAGCTAGCCAGTTGAGCACTCTCGTTGCGGCCCGTTTTGCACCAGTTGGCAAAGTGCTCGCAATTATTCAAGAACAGGTCGTACTGGCGTTCTCCCAGGCGGCTTTCGGCCCGCTCTACCACCACATTGGGAACGTAGGCCAGGGGCGGATGCACCGGGTAAACGGGGTTGCCCCAGGAAAAAGCCTCGGCGCTAGTGCGGGCAATCACCGCCTCATCTGTCGCCTTGCTGTAGTGAATTACCGTCTGGTCGCCGCAATCAATGCCGTGGTGCTGGTAGACCCCGGTTAGCCCCGCCAGGGGGCGCATGACGTAAATTTGATCGCCCCTGGCCATTACCCGCTCTCCTGAACTATCCCAAGGAAACTAGGGGTTAACAATGGTGGTTTGCTGAGGCAACCCCTCTAGGCTGAGGTCAAGCCGAGATTCGGTATTAAGCAAATCGGGATCGCTGACGCGGGGCTCCTCGGTTTTGCGGCGGCTAGACAACAGCTCTTGCAGCGGGTCGCGCTTTTCTTCGGCGGTGTTGATTTGAATGTTGGGGCCAGAGCGAGCCAGGCGAATGATAATGCCATCCTGCACCGGCACCTCGGCAATGCGCTTGCCGTCGAGGTAGGTGCCGTTAGTGCCCAGGCTTTTAATCACCCAGCCGTCATCAGCCCGATGAATTTCCACATGGTGTCGAGAAACCACGGCGCTGTAGAGAATCACATTGTTGTCGGTGGAGCGACCAATGCGAATAACAGACTCTTGGTCGAAAGACCAATTTTGAACCGGGGTTTTGTGTAAGGGATGCAGTAGTGAAAGGATAATCACATCACTCCGTCCAAGATGCTGACCTGGTAAAACCTAATCATAGAAGAGTCTAGAAGCCTACGCCCAATTCTATCGAGGGAAGGCCGCAGCAGAATCTACTCAATCCAAAATCCCCGTTGGCCCAACGACTACCCCGAAACTTCTGGCAAGTTTAAGGACCCGACGGCGGCGGTGTCGAGCAGCCAGTGGAGGGAGCCAACGGGGCGAATTAGCCGCGAGGGGTAGGTCAAATCGTCTCCCTGGGGGGAAAAGACCTGTTCTAGGGCCGGTTCTTTGCTGGCTCCGGCGACCAAAAACAGCACGTAGCGGCTGTGGTTAATCAGCGGCACGGTGAAGGTAATGCGGGGGGCTTCGCCCTTGTTGCCCACGGTGATCAGCCGATCCTGCACCCCTAGCGCCGGGGTATGGGGAAACAGCGAGGCGGTATGGCCATCGTCGCCCATGCCCAGCAAAACTAGATCAAACTGAGGCATCGTGTCGGCCCCCTGCAGCTGACCAAAGACGGTTTTCAGGGTAGCTTCGTACTGGTCAGCGGAGGCGGCGGGGTCATGGCCATCGGTGGGGGTAATGAACACCTGCGTGGGGGGAATGGGCACCGCATCGAGCCACACCTGCTTGGCCATGCCGGCATTGCTATCGGTGTGCTCCACCGCCACGTAGCGCTCGTCGCCCCAAAAGATATAGAGTTTTTCCCAGGGTAGGGGCTGCTGGGCCAGGCCAGCGTAGAGGGGCTTGGGGGTGCCGCCCCCGGCCAGGGCCAGGGTGCAATAACCATGGTCAGCTATGGCGCTGTGAATTTGGGCCACGGTCAGCTTTAGCGCCCGCTGCACCAGGGCCGACTTGTCGGGCAAAATTTCGATGATGGGGGTGGTCATGGGCATGTCCGGGGTTCATTCTGGAAGCAGCCTAACCTAATTCGGGGGCGGCGGCCTCTGGCTTAAGCTTTACTTACGAACCTTCTAAGGTTAGGGACTGGCCATGATCTCGGTGATATTACCCTGCGTCAATGAGCTCCGCCACGGCTATCTTCCCCAGATTGTCGAAAATCTCTGCGGCCAGGGAGGGGAGAAAGAAATTATCGCGGTACTCAGCCCCAGTCAGGATGGCACGGCGGAGTTTTTGGCCCGGTGCCCGGCGGTGCGCCTTGTTCATACCCCGGCCCAGAATCGGGCGCAGCGGCTCAATGCTGGTCTAGCGGCCTGCCGAGGAGAGGGGGTGCTGCTGCACCATCCGGCTACTCTGCTGCCCGAGGGCACTGCCCTGACGATGATTGAGCAGGCGCTCCGACAGGAGGAGGTAGCCTGGGGCGGGTTTTGCCATTCCTTTGATTTAGACCACTGGCTGCTGCGGTTTACCTCGTGGTACTCCACGCGGGTGCGATCGCGCCTAGGCCAAATTCTCTACCTCGACCACTGCGTGTTTGCCCGCCGCGAAACCCTAATCGCCATCGGTGGCGTGCCCGATATGGATATTTTTGAAGACACTGCCCTCAGCCAGCGGCTCCAGGCCCACGGCCCGCCGCTCTTGCTGCCGGGCACGGTGGTGACCTCGGCACGGCGGTTTCGGCAGCGAGGCCTCTACCGCCAGGCGGCCCTGAATCAAATCCTCAAGCTCATGTACCATGCCGGTGCTAGCCCCGCCCAAATGAATCGCCTTTACGAACGCACCAGCCAGATCAATGTGGTCTATCCCGTGGCTCCACCGCCGCCAACGCCACGGCCAAAGTATAAATGATTATGCTGGTATCGGTTAGCGCGGGGTAGTGATGGAGCAGATTACGGTTACAGTCAAGCTGTTTGCGATCTATCAAGAAGCCTACGGGCAGCCCGAACTGCGGTGGGAGTTTCCGGCGGGCACCCCGGTGGGGGCAGTGCGTGATCGCGCCCTGGCTGATCACCCTAAGTTAGAACCCTGGCGCGATCGCACCCGGCTGGGGCTGAATCTACAGTTTGTTGCGCCCGACACGCTTTTGCAGAATGGCGACGAGGTCGTGCTGATTCCCCCCGTCAGCGGCGGATAGTGGTCAGTACAAAAGTTCCGACTTTTCAGGCTCGATTAAGAAATCTTCACAATCGGTGGAAACCTCCATGGAGCGCATGATCCCCGCCGGATAGACCTTATATCATCCCCCAGCCCCGGCTAAACCTGCGGACATTTCTAAACCCGTAGCGTAGAGTTGAATGGATTGCCCCTACATATAGCGTCTATGTCTGGAGCGCCCCATTATGGATCGGTTCCCTCGCCGCCATGTCGTTGTGCTAGCCCGCAGTAGCCCGAGCCGTTTAGCTTACCTCGAAAAAACAGGGATTGTTGTGCCCGACCGGGTGGGGCCGCCCCACCGGCCCGAAGTGCTGTATTCCTGGGAGCAAATTTTGGAGATTCGCACGATTAGCCGGCTGCGCCAGCGCCTATCGTTTCAGACGATTCGCAAAATTATTCAGTATTTTGAGGAGCACGGCTTTGGCTGCAGCCTGCGGGATAAGCACCTGATTATCACCGCCGAGGGCGTCAGTTGGATTTGCCCCATGACCACCACCACGCCCCAGGTAATTCAGCTGGCGGGTAAGAGCAATCGCCAGATGGGGCAGTTTGTGCTAGTTCCACTCGATTCCCTAGAGTCGAGTCGGCTCTGGGCTATGGCGACGGACAGTATCGCCAACGTGGTGGATTTTGAATACTTTAGGCAGAAGATTCGCCCCCGGTAGGCTGAGGGAAGGGACTTTGAGCCTGGCCTCCCCCGCTCTCAAGTTTGGGAGCGGGGGAGAGGGCAATCAGTTGGGTGATTTATTTTCTGGAATGCTCTTAAATCGTTCCCAGGCCGCCCAGGTCCAAAATTTGGGGAATTAAATCCTCCCGCCGCACGGCCATCAGGTGCACCCCTTGGCAGATCTGGCGGGCCGCCTGCACCTGCTCGGCGGCAATCTTAATCCCCTCCTGAAGCGGATCCGGGGCCTGGGCCAGACGCTCGACCGTAGCCGGGGGAATTTGGGCACCGGGCACGTTGCGGTTAATAAATTCGGCATTTTTGGCCGACTTCAGCAGAAAAATGCCCGCTAAAATGGGGCGATCGCACCCTACTGCGACCCAATCCATAAATTTAGCCAGCCGATCGAAATCGGTAATCATTTGGCTTTGGAAAAACCTGGCCCCGGCTTTGATCTTGGCCTCGAACCGACGCTGTAACCCCGACCAGCTGGGACACTGCGGATCTACCGCCGCCCCAGCAAACAAATTCAGGGGGCCGTCGGTCAAGGGTTTGCCGTGGCCGTCGCTCCCCTGGTTGAGCTGGTCAATCAGCGTCAGCAGCCGCACCGACTCCAGGTCAAACACCGCCCGGGCTTCGGGATGATCCCCGGCTTTTACCGGATCCCCCGTCAGGGCGAGAATGTTGCGCAGCCCCAGGGCATGGGCGCCCAGCAGGTCGGCCTGGAGGGCAATGCGGTTGCGATCGCGACAGGCTACCTGGCAAACGGCCTCAAGACCCGCCCCCTGCAACAGCACCGCCGCCGCCACCGACGACATGCGCATCACCGCTCGGCTACCATCGGTAACATTGACAGCGTGTACCCGGCCCCTAAGCAAGGCCGCCATCTCCAACATATGGCTCGGATCGCCCCCCTTGGGCGGCATCACCTCCGCCGTGACTAAAAACTCACCGGCCTTAGCCGCTGTGCGTAGCCGATTACCCAGGGGTACAGAAGTCAAAAATTACTCCTTAACAGTAGTGCTATGAAAGCAGCAGTGCTATAGATCGGGCCTGACTAGGGCAAGGCCGCGCTCAGCCGCCAGATTTAATCACGAGCGGGCCAGGAAGGCCAGCCCTAATCGGGAATCAGGCCAATCTCAAATCAAAACCCTTTGCCCACTATGCCCTAGCGTTTGGTTAGTATATCTCGTTGCCGACTACAGCGGGGTGGAGAAGCCCAGGGCTGTTTTGACCTTAGCCAGGGTGACATCCGCAATCGCCTCGGCCTTTTCTCGGCCGGCCTTGAGAAGGCTTTCTAGATAGCCTCGATCCGTCATCAGCTCGTTAAATTTGGCCTGAATCGGGGCCAGGGCGGCGACGGTGGTTTCCGCCAGCAGGGGCTTAAACTCGCCCCAGCCCATTTCTTCGCAGCGGGCCGCCACGGTGGCTTTGGGCTGCCCCGACAGCAGCATATATAGGCTTAGCAGATTATGACATTCGGGTCGGTTGGGGTCGTCAAACCAGAGGCCGCGCTCGGGATCGGTTTTGGCCCGCTTAATTTTTTTGGTAATCACCTCCGGTGGGTCAGTGAGGTCGATGCGGCTCTGGTCAGAGGGGTCGGATTTAGACATTTTTTTGCTGCCGTCGGTGAGGCTCATCACCCGTGCTCCGGCGGCACGAATCAACGGGTCAGGCACCTTGAGAATCGGGTTATCTTCAGTGCCGTACTGAAAGTTGAGGCGGGTGGCGATGTCGCGGGTCAGCTCCAGGTGCTGCTTCTGGTCTTCTCCCACGGGCACCAGGTCGGGTTCGTAGAGCAGAATATCTGCCGCCTGCAGCACCGGGTAGTCGAGCAGGCCAATGCTGACGTTTTCCCCCTGCTTGACGGCTTTTTCTTTGAACTGAATCATCCGCTCTAGCCAGTTGAGGGGGGTAATGCAGTTAAACAACCAGCCCAGTTCAGCGTGGGCGGGCAGGTGCGACTGCACAAAAATAGTCGCCTGGTCAGGGTCAATGCCGCAGGCGATGTAGGTAGCGGCCACCTTGTAGGTATCTTCCGCCAGCCGCTGGGGGTCGTGGGGCACGGTAATGGCGTGGAGGTCAGCCATGAATAAAAAGGCGTCGTACTCTTCCTGAAGCTCGACCCAGTTGCGGATTGCCCCCAGGTAGTTGCCCAGGTGCAGGTTGCCGGTGGGTTGGATGCCGGAGAGAATGCGCTGCTTGGCCATGGCGGGGGAGAGGTTAAAGGTCAGAAGATCTGGAGTTGAGGCTATTTAAGAATTTACCTTAATCCCTGACAGATAGGACGGCGCCCCTGGGCTGGCTAACTGGTGGCATTGCTGGACACAGGTATGAATCAAGCATTCAACGTCCCTCGTGGGGGCAAACGGCCGTTTGCCCCTACCCAAATTCAGGCCTCAATTCAGCAACAGCGGCCAGCTGGTCGGTGATCTGAGGCGCTGTCATCCGAGGCGCTGCCATCTGAGGCGGCCGTGGGTGCATCATGCCAGCAGGATGGCTAGGCGATGATTGCCTAGTACACAACGGCGGAAGTCTCTCTATTCCCTGCTGTGAACCGTGAGCCTTATACCCGATACCTCGGTCATCGCTAATGGTGTAGATATTTACGCCGCGCTCCACTAGCTCCCTCGCTCTAGCCATCCCCGCATTTTGCCGGGGTTCATCAGCCCGTGGGGGTCTACCTGCGCCTTAAACGCCACCTGCACCGGATCGACCTGCTTCATGCCCCCGTCTTCCAAAATGTAGGTGTGGGGGTTAGCAATCAGTGCGCCGTGGTCTTCGTGGTAGCGAATAATGTCGTTCAGCCGCGCCTCGGTGGAATAGCGCACAATTTGCAGCGCCGCCGGGCAAACCTTACCGCCCAGGCGTAGATATTCCAGGTGCATCAGCACCTCATCGCCAAAATAGTCGTAAAAATGCTGTACCCCTTTCAGGTCAGCGTCGTAGGGAAACAGCGTTTGCAGATAGGTGAGCGTCGGGTCGGCACTGCGACCGTGCAAGGTGGTATGGTTCCAGGTGAATTCTGCCAGGGGTGCCCCTTTGCTGGCAGCCTGGGCCGATTTGGTGTACGTAATGGTGCCGCCAAATTCCGCCACCAGATCGGCTAACGGCTCTAGGGAGGGTTCGGCTACCATCAGCAGGGCGGTGGCTTGGCCCGCCGGCAGATAGGGCTGCAGGGCAGCAAAGTAGCTGGGAATGGGCCAGGCATGGATGCTGATCAACTTTTTAACCAGGCCATCGGCCTCCCCCAGGGCCAGGCCAAAGCGGGCGGCGGTCATAAAGTCATCAAAGGCCACAATCACCTCGGCCCAGGGGTAGGCTGGGCCGAGGGGAATTTCAAGCTCGGTGATGATGCCGTTGGTGCCGTAGGCGTGGTTCACCTGCTGCACCGCCTCCCCCCGCAGCTCCAGAATGCGGGGAGAATCTTCCAGGGTAACTACCCGCACGGCGTTGAGGTTGCCCCGATCTCGCAGTTGGCCGTAGGTAATCGAGCCAATGCCGCCGCTGCCCCCGGCAATAAACCCACCGATGGTAGCGCTGCGGTAGGTCGAGGGGTACATGCGCAACTCCCAGCCTGACTCGCGGGTGACCTTATCGATGGCGGAGAGCTTCGCCCCCGCTTCTACCCAGGCCACCCCCGCTGCCACCCGCTTGACGGCGTTGAGCTTACTGAGATCGAGAATAACGCCGCCGCCGAGGGGGATGCACTGCCCGTAGTTGCCGGTGCCCGCACCCCGCACGGTGACAGGCACCCTGGCCTTTACACAGACCTTAGCCACCGCCAGCACCTCCGCTTCCGTAGCGGGCCGCACCACCAAATCCCCAACCTTGTCTCCCAGGGATGTCTGGAGCACGGGGCTGAAGTGGTAGTAGTCTTTGGAGAGCTTTTCGACCTGGCCGGGGTCGCGAAGGGTTTCGATCGAGCCAAAGGCCAGGGCCAGGGCATTCCAGTCGGTGGTGAGGGGCATAGGTTTTGGCGAAGGGTTGGGCAGCTACTCGATCACCTCTTTACAGGTATCGAAATCTGGCTCAAATATAAGGTCATTGCTTGAAAAGAAAATTTTTATATGGGGCGAACAACCGTTCACCTCGACGAGAGGCTCACTGATCCAGCTGGGATGTGCTTGGATAGAAATCACCTCAGGTCTTTGACCAGGGTAAATTGGGCAAAGCTCTTTTTGCCTTACGCGGGTGGATCGCCAATCTCCTCGCTTTTGCCCCGCACCGGGGGCAGCTTTTCCACTAAGCCCATGTCGAAGGCGGCGTCGGGCAGCTCGCCAGCCAGGTACTTGCCCGGCTCGAACATGCGCCCAGGGCTAAAGCACACCTGCCGCAGCTCTACGACTTCACTACTCAAAAACATTGACCGAGACATGCGGCGTTCCAGAGCCATAGGATTCTCCTGTCTAGCTACTTTTAATTTAGATAATTTAGGGGCTGGCAAACCAATAAAGTACCACCGTCATTCCCGCGAAGGCGGGAATCCATGACGAGTCTGTTGCTTGAGTCGGTACTTTATTTCAGCGCAAATCCCTTAGAGCTGCAAGCCACAGTGAGCTGGAGCAGCTAGTAGAGCGCGGTGTAAATTATGTACACCACTAGCGATGACCGAGGTGTAGGGTACAAAGGTCACGGTTCACGGTAGGGAATAGAGAGACTTCCGCCGATGAACTGACAGGTTTTTTGGTGTGCTAATCGCATCGCAGGCAATCACCACCCCCTGGAGCGCGAGTTGCCCAATAAACTCGGGTAAGGCTTTGATTTCATGGGTTTTGCCGTCTACCGGATAGGGCTCCAGAATCAGACCTCGCTCCACCAGATAGGCCCTGACCAGCCTAATCGCCGGGTAAGGCGGCGAGTCAGGATTGTCGGTCTCGAATTGATACGCCCCCCGCAAGACCTGGCCATCCACCGCTAAGGGCTCGCCGGGTAAGGGCTGAATGCCAAAGAATCGGGCTAAGGCCGCTGAAGAGTCCGCATAATCCAGCTTGAGGAGCACACGGCGAAGGGTGCTGTAGGAGGGGAGCCGTTGCTGGGGCGGCTTAAAAAGGGCCATCAGCTCGCTACGGTAGCTGTTAAGCCAGTCGCCAATGGCCAGAAATCCTTGGTTACCGGCGGTCACCGCCAGGGTCAAGAGCGCTAGGCATAGGGCCATACATGCCGTTTGCCAGCGGCCCGGCGGACATCGGGCAGGTCAACGAAGGCTTCCAGGATCTCGATCCGCTCTACAGTAGGCTCAGACCGTGAGTTGATAACTGAAGTGGTCCCCTCAAACTGGACAGGGGGCTAAGCTCTGAACGACTCAAACAA
>DAIUJR010000127.1:0-10343 GCA_036848635.1 Nodosilinea sp. CTOTU7336 | reverse complement strand
CAGCGTCAGCGCGTCGCGGTACAGCGGTTCTGCCTCCCCGTAGCGGCCCTGCGACCGATATAATCCCGCGAGATTGTTCATACTCGTGGCGACAGCGGGATGATCGGCGCCGAGGCGATCGCGCGTCACCACCAAACAATCTTGATACCAGGGCTCGGCCTGCCCATAGGCCCCCTGCCCCTCGTAAAACCGCCCCAGCCCAGCAAAGGGCCAAGCTAACGACTCATCCTCTAGCCATCGCTGCCAGGTGGTGGCGGCCTCGGCCAGGTGGGGTATGGCCGCCGTTACCGCCAAAATTTGGTCGCGGGTGGGGGTTTGCGGCACCTGCTGTGCCACTTTTACCATGGCCTGGCAGTAACCCCGCTTCAGCCCCTCCGCCCCCGCCCACGGCTCCAGCTTAGCGCGAAAAAACTCTCGAATAATCTGGTGCAGTTGCACGGTGTTGCCATCACCCTCCAAGGTGAGCAGGCTGCGATTCACTAGCCCCTCATCGCGCCAGTCTTCCAGGTCATCGGCATCGATGCCCTTGTACCATTGCTCGATCCACTCCCAGGGTATGGGGGCCAGAGCATACAAACAAAGCCGATAGGCTAGCGCCTGGGCTGCGGGCTCTAGGTCTTGCCAGCTCAGCTCAAAGGCGGCGGCAATACTTTCATGGGCGGCGGTCATATCGGAGTGAGCTTGGCACAGGGCTTTGGCTGCTAGGCGGTTGTCGTTGAGCCGCTGCTGCATTTTGGCCAGCGACCAAGTCGGCTTGCGGGCCAAAAACCGCCCCACCAGCTCTAGCCCCAGGGGCAGGTAGCCCAGCCACTCGCCGAGGGCGTGAGCGTTGTCGAGTTCTCGATTGACCCGGTCAGCCCCGATGAGTGAGGTCAGCAGCTCTAGCGCAGCGGCGGGGCTTAGCACATCGATGGCAAACGACTCTATCGAGTCGCCCAGTCGCAGACGGGTGGTCAGCAGCACCCAAAAGCGAGATTCGTCGGGTGGCAGATAGGGCTTAATAGCGGCGTAGGCGGCATTGGCATCGGTACCGCTGACGTCATCAATGACCACCAGCACATCGCCTGGGGTAGGGGCGCACGGTTGTGCGCCCAAGGCAGGGTCTTGGGCTTTCTGCCCCAATGTCTTGCCGGGTTGGTCGCCTGGGGGATTGGGTGTAGGCGTAGACGTTGCACTGGGCGCACGGCCATGCGCCCCTACGGGGGTGGGCCAATGCTGCCAGAGGTAAGCAACCTGGCTGGGCAGGTCTAAACCATCGGGTGGGGTTAGGTTCAGATAGACCAGGGCAAAGTTCACGATCTCGGTGCCGATATTTTGCTCTTTGGCCTGCAGCCAGCACATGCCGCCGGGGTAGGTGCCCTGGTCGCGGTGGTGCCGCGCATATTGCAGCGCCAGCTCGGTTTTGCCAATGCCCCCCATGCCGCGAATGGCGGTGATGGCAACGCGATCTGATTGATAGAGCTGGGTGTGGAGGTTAGCGAGGTCGGTTTCGCGCCCCACAAAGGCTTTAGCCCCGCTGCGGGGCAGGTTGTTGGGGGCTATGGGCAAGCCCGGAAACTCAATTTTCTGCGCCGTCACCCGTTCTGCTACCGAGGTAGCGTCAGGAAAATTAGGCCGAGTCGCTGGCTTGGCCCTGTCTTGCAGCGCTTCCAGCACCAGTTGCTCAGCGTCTGCTTCGGTTTTCTCCACCAGATCGACATAGACCAGCGGGGCCAACAGTCCCGTCGGTTTGCACGCCGCCACGCGAATGGGAATCAACCGGCGTTCCTTAGCGATGGGGTCTTGCTTAAACGCAGCGGCCCACTCGGGCTGGGTGTATGCGGCCTTGAGATACGCCTCCGACAGCACCATGATGGTGCGGTGCGACTCCGCCGCCGCCCGCTGCATGTCGAGAATGAAGTTGCCCCCAGGGCGAAAGTCCCACGCCTGGATGACGACCGTGTAGCCGTGTTCCTCCAGCACCCAGGCGATCCATTCGGCCCAGGTTTTGTCGGCGCTGTTGTAGCTAACAAAAAAATCTTTCACAGCGATCGCGGGCCAGGGTGTGGGGGCTAAACACAAGGCGCAGTCGGGCGACAGGGTGATGCCACAAATCTGGCTCAACTCTATCCTGGGCTCTACCTTCAGCCCCAAAAGGGGAGATTCCGAGCGATTTTCTCCAAGTGTCGTACAATTTTCTCCCGGTGTCGAGCTATTAATCCCAAAACCCACCCGGTAGGATGGGCAAAGTGTCGCGTGGCCATTATCCTTGCCGTAGCGTGGGTGTGATGGGCAAGGGCTGTCAGGTGAAACCAACCATGCCAACCGCCATCAACCGTAGGATCGGCAAAGTAAGGCTAGGATGGTCTTGGAGGTCGGTTGGTGGTGTTGCTGAATTCAGGCATAAATTTGGGTAGGGGCAAACGGCCGTTTGCCCCTACGAGGGACGTTGAATACTTGATTCATACCTATGTCCAGCAACGCCTGGTTGGTTCCAGGGGGCGATCTCGGCCTTCGCAGACAGGCAAGGTGCTGCCATGAAAAAAATTAGCTACAGGAAAGATGTCGATGCCCTGCTGGTTGAGCTATCGCAGGAGCCCATTGCCTACGCCGAGGAGGAGGGGCAGGTCATTCTTCACTACTCCCCTGACGACAAACTGGTGTTGGTAGAAATCCTAGATTTCAGACGCTTTATGTCTGAGGACGCGGTTGCTGCTCTGCTGGCTTACTAGCCATTGCCCTTTTAGCTGTGACGGGCACGGGCTAGTGGGCTGTCAAGTTTTAATTTTAGGATTGAGGAGACTAAATAAAACTCTTGGGTGATGGCCCCCTAGATAACCTACAAGCTGAGAGCAAAGCGAAGCGCGATCGGCGGATCACCCGTCAACCCTTCCGTTGGGTCCAGGGCGGCGGCACGGCCCTGGTCGAGGGGGTCTGGGGGGAATCGAAATCCCCCCAGAGGTCAGCTTTGCTTGGGCCACCTGATCAGAACAAGAGCAGGGTAATTACGCGGCAAGCATTATCCTGACGTAGCCTGAGAGACGCTAGAACTAACCCTAATTCTTAAGCTGGACAGACCACTAGGCCCTTTGCTCATCCTATAAAGCCTGCTGTTTTTAAGAAGCCACCCTAACCCGCCGCAAAGCTGTCGGGCAAGTCGCTCAAGGACTTGCCATGCTCCATCAGCAGGGCATCCAGCGCTTTCATTTGGGCAATGGTAAACGATGGCACACTATCGCCAGTCTCCCAACGGCTGATGGTGCGGCCCGAAGTGCCAATTCGGCGGGCTAAGTCTTCCTGAGACATGCCCATTTCTTCCCGCAATTTCTTCAGTGGCGATTCTTCCATATCAGCCGTAGGTTGCCTTGTCATCCAGCAAGAGAACAAGACAAGCTGTCTAGACAGCTTGACAAATAGACGAACTGTCTAGACAATATGTCTAGTCGCTAGTCAGCAGAGCATCCAGCCCCTTCATACACCGAGGTTCGCGGGTTTCCCTGCTGTCGTGCCTCATTCTACCGTTACCGATCATGTTCTTTTGCCATCTGCGATCGCGGGGGCTAGTTTTTGCTGCTCGCAGGGCTGCTGCAAGGGCTGTGGCTGGGTGGTGGGCAGTGCCCACTCTACGAGATGCGTTCAATTTTGCTGTTGAGGACTGTTTGAAATGCTGCAAACTCAATCTTTTTTGTCGCTCTCTGGCCAGGGTGCAACCCAGATCCTGCCGCTGGAACCGCCTGGGGCCGGGGTGGAAGACCGCCGCCTGCGGCACTACCTGGTTGATTCCCCCGACGATACCCAGCACGCCATCGATCGCCTGCATCTGCTCGGCTACCTAGAGCGCATCAGCTGGAGCCCCGCCATCGACATCCCTGCCAACGGCCTGATTATTCGCCCCGATGGCGGTGACATCTTGCGCTACAGCCAGCGCGATCGCCGTGGCCCAGTCTCCTTACCGGCGTTCTAGAGGCCCTTGCCTTTACAGTAGGTAGAGAGTCGCTACCGCAGTGCAGTGATCATCTTCCCTTAAGGCCAGCCATGCCCCAACCCAACCCCGACCGTTGGCTAATCAAAGCCACCCTACTTCTCTTATCGCCCATTGTGGCCCAGCCGGTTAGCGGGGCGGTGGGTTTAGCGGCTACCTATGGGTTAGCCGGGGTTCTGCTAACCTTTTTAGGGGCCACGTTTTGGACATCCAGGCGCCAGGTTTGCAAACTCATTTCAAGCACCGTTGCCCAGCAGTGAGGAACCCTATGCACCTTAAATACCTCTATACCCGCCTTAATGTGGCCAACTATGCCGCCTGTAAAGCCTTTTACCAGGACGTGCTGGGCTTTCAGATCGGCTTTGAAGATCCCCTGGATCAGTACGTTGAGCTGGCCACGGGGGTAACTAAAATCACCATTTTTGACCGTCAACACCTGCGCGAGTTTGTTGGCCCCAGCGAAGAGCTGACCTACAGCCCCCACCGGGCCGGTACGGCGCTTACCTTCGAGGTCACCGATATGGATGCGGCGCTGGCCGAGCTCAAGCAGCACGGGGTAAAACTCATCCGCAGCCCAGCGATGTTCTCAGACATGGGCTTTGTGTCGGCCTGCTTTCGCGACCCCGACGGCAACCTGATTGAGCTACAGCACGTGGCGGATGTATCGATTCACTAGCCACCTGGCTAATGTTGAAACCGATTTATTGCCCTACTCTGGAGAATAAATTCGCCGTCCCCTTCCCCATGGCTAAACCCGTCATTCTTACCCTAGACGACGACCCCGATGTGCTCCAGGCCATTGCCCGCGACCTGCGGCGGCACTACGGTGAGCACTACCGCATCATGCGGGCTAGCTCTGGGGCCGAGGCCCTAGAAACCCTGGCCCAGCTCAAGCTGCGTAACGATCCGGTGGCCCTGCTGCTGGTCGATCAGCGCATGCCAGAGATGAGCGGCGTGGAGTTTTTAGAGCGGGCGCTCGTGGTGTTCCCCGCCGCCAAGCGGGCGCTGCTGACCGCCTACAGCGATACCGATGCCGCCATTAAGGCCATTAACCAGATTAACCTCGACTTCTACCTGATGAAGCCCTGGGATCCTCCCGAGGAGCAGCTGTATCCGGTGGTGAATGACCTGCTGGCCGACTGGCAGGCCCACTTTAAGCCCCCCTTCGTGGGGATTCGGGTGGTGGGCGATCGCTGGAACCCCCACAGCCACCAGGTCAAAGATTTCCTCGCCCGCAACCAAATTCCCTACCGCTGGCTGGATGTCGAGCAAAGCGAAGAAGCCCGCACCCTGGCCGGCTGCGCGGCGGCGGCAGAAGCCCCAGCCCTGCCCCTGGTGCTGTTCCCCGATGGCGAGACGCTGCGCCAGCCCAGCAACATCGAGCTGGCCACCAAAATTGGTCTGCAAACCGTTGCGGCCAAGCCGTTTTACGATCTGGCTATCATTGGCGGTGGCCCAGCCGGGCTGGCGGCGGCGGTGTACGGCGCGTCCGAAGGGCTGCGCACGGTGCTAATCGAGCGCGAGGCCCCCGGCGGGCAGGCGGGTACCAGCTCGCGGATCGAGAATTATTTAGGCTTTCCGGTGGGGCTGAGCGGCGGCGACCTGGCCCGGCGGGCAGTTAGCCAGGCGCGGCGGTTCGGGGTCGAAATTCTTACCCCCCAGGAGGTACAGACGATTCGCCTCGATAACGACTATCGCTTAATTACCCTCAGCGACGGCGGCGAAATTAGCGCCCACGCCCTGATTTTGGCCCTGGGGGTCTCGTGGCGACGGCTCGACACCCCCGGCATCGAGCGGTTGACCGGGGCGGGGGTGTACTACGGGGCGGCCCAAACCGAGGCCATGGCCTGCGAGGGCGAAGACGTCTACATCGTCGGCGGCGCCAACTCCGCCGGGCAGGCGGCGATGTATTTCGCTAAATTTGCCCGCTCGGTCACCCTGGTGGTGCGGGGCGACTCCCTGACCAAGAGCATGTCGCAGTACCTGATCGACCAGATTGCCGCGACGGAAAATATCCACCTCAAAACCCACACCAGCGTGATCGAGGCCAAGGGAGAAGCCAGCCTGGCGGCCCTGGTGCTGCAAAACTCCGCCACCGGAGCGGTGGAAACCGTGGCGACCCAGGGGTTGTTTATCTTCATCGGGGCCGTGCCTCGCACCGACTGGCTCAATTCTCTGATTCAGTGCGACCCCAGGGGCTACATTCTCACCGGGCCAGACTTGAGTACCGCCGTGCCTCCCACCCAGGTCTGGCCCCTGGAGCGGCCCCCCTACCTGCTAGAAACCAACCTGCCCGGCGTTTTTGCCGTGGGGGATGTGCGCCACGGATCGGTTAAACGGGTGGCCTCAGGGGTCGGGGAGGGGTCGATCTGCGTACAGTTTGTGCATCAATATCTGGGGGATTTGCGATGACGGCGACCACGCTCTGCATTGAGGATCTGCTGGCCCTCGACCCGTTTAAGCGGTTGCCTAGGGAGCGGCTGGAGTGGCTCTGCGATCGCGCTACCTCCCTCCAGCTTGCCCCCAGCGATGGCCTGGTTAAAGAGGGAGATTTAGCCAACCAGGTCTACGTTTTAGTCACCGGTCGGGTGGGCATCAGCCGCCACAGCGACGGGCTAGAGATGACCATTGGCCAGCACGACGGGCCAGGGTTCTTTGGGGAAATTCCGGTGCTGACGGATGAACCCGCCATGGTCACCATGTGCGCCCTCACCGATTGCCACCTCCACGCCATTGCTGGGGCAGACTTTCTCGCCCTCCTGCACGAGTGTCGTGACTTCGAGCGCGCGGTGTTTCGCCTGTTTCAGCAGCGGCTGCGGGGGCTAGAGTCGTTCATTCGGGGTCGCGAGAAAATGGCCGCCCTGGGCACCCTCTCCGCCGGGCTGGCCCACGAGCTGAATAACCCCGCCGCCGCCCTGGTGCGGGCGCTGCGGGAGGTGGTGCCCGCCATCCGCGAACTGGAGGCGATGAGCCTGCTCTACGGTCAGCGCCAGGTCGACCCGGCCCACACCCAGCTGTGGATGGCGGCGCGGGATGCGGGCTACGACGCAATTTTGAACCACGGCGTCGATTCCGTTACCCTGGCCGACCGCGAAGACGAGCTGCTCGACTGGCTGGAGGATTACGGCGTCGAGCAGGCCTGGAAGCTGGCCGAACCCCTGGCCCAGGCCGGCATTGATATTTCCACGTTAGAAACGCTGACCGCACCCTGGCAAAACGATCCCTCCGCCCTGCGGGATCAGGGCATTCGCTGGCTGGCCCTCTCCTTTGAGGTGATGTCAATGATCCAGAGCGGCCAGCACGGGGCCGAACGCATTGCCGAGCTGGTCAAATCCATGAAGTCTTACACCTATATGGATCAGGGGGCGCAGCAAATCATTGATATCCACGATGGGCTAGAGGATACCCTGCGGCTGTTTTCCTTTAAGCTCAAGCACGGCGTTAAAGTCTGCCGCCAGTACGACCAGTCGCTGCCCAAAATCATGGCCCACGGCAGCGAACTCAACCAGGTGTGGACGAATCTGATCGACAACGCCATCGACGCCATGGCCGAGCATGGCACTCTCACCGTGCGTACCTGCCGGTTTAAACACTCCGCCCGCATCGAAATCATCGACTCTGGGGCGGGCATTCCCGCCGAGATCCAGTCCCGCATTTTTGAGCCGTTCTTCACCACCAAAGGGGTCGGCAAAGGCTCTGGCCTGGGTCTAGAAACCGTCCGCCGCATCGTCGAAAACCGCCACCACGGCAGCATTTCCCTAGATTCTGCCCCCGGTAGAACCTGCTTTGCGGTGTGCCTGCCGTTGCCCAGGGGTGGGGAGTGACGTTCAGCCAGGTGAGGTTTCCGGTTTCGGTTCTGGGCTGCTTGATTGGCGTTTGCCCAAACCAGGTGGACTAGCGGCAGGCAAGCCGTGGTGATGTAAAATCATGACGCCCTACCACCCAGGCCAACCGCTCCTGAAGCACTGTTGCCGGTGTGCCGTCTGGAGGCGCCGCCGCCAAGCGAGCCAATTTAAAGCTTGACAGATTAGTAGTTTAGGATTTTGGCCGCACCGCCTCTTGACAAGAGTGAGAACAAATCACGATAATAGTAAGCTGTTTATTTATCCGCGCGGATCAGGTTCCTAAAGCCGACGAATTCCAAATTTGATGGGCCAGGTTGGCACCTGCACGGCGGTCACGAGGTTGAAAATGACATACGCAATTGTTGAAGCGGGCGGAAAGCAGCTTTGGGTAGAGCCGGGCCGGTTTTACGACATTAACCGCCTGGATGTAGAAGCCGAGGGCCAAGTTACCCTCGACCAAGTGCTGTTTATTAATCACGACGGCGAAGCCCTGGTGGGCCATCCCCTGGTGGAAGGCGCTACGGTAACGGGTACGGTGGTTAGCCACCTGCGCGGTCGCAAGATCATTGTCTATAAGATGCAGCCCAAGAAAAAAACTCGGAAAAAGCGGGGCCACCGGCAGGAACTCACCCGCCTGATGATTGATAGCATTGCCATTAATGGCGAGGTAATCGCCGGGGAAGCGGCCCAAACGTCTACCCCAGCTGCGGATGCTGTAGCTGAGGTTGAACCTGCCGCCGAAGTGGTCGCCGCCGCTGATAGCTAGGCCTTAGGTCGGCGCGTTAACGTCTTCACAGCGCTAAAGTAGATATAGACAACGTAAGGAAAAAACCATGGCTCACAAGAAGGGAACAGGCAGTACCCGTAACGGGCGCGACTCTAATGCTAAGCGCCTCGGTGTCAAGCGCTACGGTGGCGAAGCAGTGCGGGCGGGCAACATTTTGATTCGGCAGCGGGGCACCAAAGTTCATCCTGGCCAAAATGTCGGGCGGGGCGGCGATGACACCCTATTTGCCCTGGTTGATGGCGTGGTGACCTTTGAGCGTCGCGGCAAGAATGGCAAGAAAATCAGCGTTTATCCCTCCGTTTTAACGGCCTAGAACGCTAATATAGAGAGCCCAGCGTGCTGGCCGAGGGTTGTGCTCAAAGGTAGCCCGTTGTCGTTTCATACCTCTCGGATCTATCCCTGCGGTACCAATGCTCAGTCCTGGTGACTAACCAAATTGACCCATAGCAAAAAGCCCTCCGACTGCGGAGGGCTTTTTGTTGGGTCATTCGTAGGATAGGTCAAGTTGGGGTTCCCATCAACACCTCAGTGATGGGCACTGATCCTAAACAACCGCTAATCTAAATAACCCATCAAAACCGATGCCGGGGGATCCACAACATCATTAGGAGCAATGGGCCGATCCCCAGGTAGCCCGTGGAGATCGGAAATATGCAAATTGCTGACGGCCACGGGACGGTGTCCCGGCAGGGTATCAATGGTGGAGATTTCGAAGGTGTTGCCGCCAATCGGCCTCACCCCGGCTCGATCGAGAGTGCCGACCACCTCAAAGGTGCTGAGGGCAATGGGCCGATGGTTTGGTAACGTGTCTGTCTCGATCAGGCGGGTGTTGTCGTCTAGCACCAGCACAGTGTGCTCAGATTCAGACTTGACGAGATCTCCCGCTGGAGTCGAGCGCTTGGTTCGAGCCGTGCGGGCCGGACGGCGACTGGTAGGGGCATCTTGCTCTGGGGTGTCGGCAGCGCCGTTGGTAGGGGTGTCGGTGGTTGTCATCGGTGATAAGTCCTTATTGCGGCTAACGGAGGCCAAGCTGGCGAACGGCTAAGAGTGGGCATCGAACCGAGGGCGGTATTGAGCAGCCTGCTTAAACCAGGCCGCCTGCATCCAGACGCCCATGGCCGCGAAAGCAGAATGGCCACAAAAGCAGAATAGCTACACCAGCAAAACGGTTATGAAAACAGAATGCTTAAGTAAATATTATACTTTGGTATCTGCCCCCTCTAAGGTTACGAAAGGTTATAGGGACGATAAGCATTACTACTCATGTCCGTAGGAAATAGGTGCCACCTCCCTACGCTAGGGAACCCACCCCACCCCACTTACCCAGATCGTGGTCTATAATGAGGGGAAGAGTTAACCAGGGGGCTGTAACGGTTTCGACGTTTTGACGAAAGTCACGCTGTGATTCAGGCCGAGAGGGAGTCTACTCTCGTAAATCCAGGCTCAAAACAAACGTAAGTGCGAACAACATCGTTCCTTTTGCTCGTAAAGCTGCACCTGTTGCTGCTTAACTAAAACTCTTTTAGCGAGCGTTCATAGTTTGACTCCGTTAAGAGCTATGGACAAAACCCCAACGGATGCTTTAATGGATTTCCTCTGGTGGATCCATTAATTAAGACTTAGCCAGAGCATCCCACCGTCCGGGATAAGTGACGGTTCCCGCCCTGAGGATTAGAGGGGCTAAGCCTGTGAACGAATGGTGTGTTAATACTCAAAGCGGACACGGGTTCGACTCCCGTCAGCTCCATTT
>DAIUJR010000126.1:0-10521 GCA_036848635.1 Nodosilinea sp. CTOTU7336 | reverse complement strand
AGAGTTGATTAATCTTAACTACAGGCTTTTAATTAATCTTAACCATAGGTTTTGGTAAATCTCAATCGCAGATTTTGACCATCGAAGTGCTGGCTGAAAATGCTTCGGCGTGAGACTTTATACCGACAATAGCTGATGGCTTCTGCCCAAGCTTTGAGCACAGAATTTTTTCATTATTTGACCTAAGTTCCCCCTATTCTGAAGTGACTTTGCCGCCAGTATAGAGATGGCAATGTAGGTGCTCAAGTACCGCCGCTAATGATGCCAATTGAGGTGCAATGGCATGACTAAGCGCGCGTCCTCTTTGCATATTGAGGTTAGTCGTGTTAAATTGATCAACAGTTTAGTCATCAAACGCTTAATTCAGCTTGCGCTGGAGCGGAGGAACCACTCTTTGGGGCTTATCTCAGGGCAAATCCTATTGCTAGAGAAGGGGATCTCTCACCCCTCGCCCGTCAGCTAACTCCGTCAGCATTGGGAGAGAGCTTATGGCACAGCTTTTTTATTGCTATCCATAGTTCTCCTAGCAGATCGTTCGGAAACCACGCTCTGCCGTGTTTCATTATTTTAATGATACACAGCTGAGGTCTTGTTGATTCAGGAGATATTGTCATGGAAACCTGGTCTGAGATCACCGCATTGGTGATCTTTATTGGGGTATTAACCCTAATTATTACCGAGCGCATGCATCTCACCATTGCCGCCTTTTTAGGAGCAATGGTGCTGATTTTTTTGCATGTGCTTACCCTTGATGAAGCAATTGGCTACATCAGTAATAGTTATGCTACCCTGGCACTGTTTTTCGGCGTTATGGTTATGGTGCGGGCTTTTGAGCCAACTAAAATATTCGAATATCTAGCCACCCAAATGGTGGTCATGGCTAAGGGGGAGGGTAAGCGTCTACTGCTAGCTATCGTGGCAATTACTACCCCGATTTGTGCGGTACTACCCAATGCCACGACAGTGATGCTGCTGGCCCCGTTAATTCCCCCCGTTGCCCAGGAAATTAACGTTAACTTTGTGCCTTTACTGATTCTTATGGTGTTTGTGGCTAACAGTGCTGGGTTGCTGACCCTGGTGGGTGACCCGGCCACTTTTATAGTTGGTAGTTCTATCAATATGAGCTTTTTAGAATACCTGACTAAGCTGAGTATAGGCGGGGTGATTGCCATCCTGATCATCCTGGCTGTGCTGCCTATTTTGTTCCCCACCATTTGGAACAAAAAGCTTGATAATCTCGAGCAGTTGCCACATACCGTTATTAATCACCCCCGCGTGCTGATGTTGGGAGGGCTAATTGTAGCCCTCGTATTGATCATGTTCGTAGTGGGTGAAAAACTCCCGATTCCAATTTCTCCGGCGGCCATTGCGCTGTTAGGGGCAGTGCTTTCGTTATTGCTTACCCATCACAGCGGTATTGATTCTGTCAACCATATTTTGCGAGATGTAGATTGGGCTACCCTGATCTTTTTCATGAGCATTTTCGTGCTGATTGGCGGGCTTCAAAAAACTGGAGTAATCAGCCATGGCTCTGGTTTGTTAGCGGTTATGATTGGCCAAAATATTGCCTTGGGGGCAATTTTGCTGCTGTTTTTAACGGGCTTTTTGTCTAGCGTGATTCCTAATATTCCGCTGGTGGTGGCCATGGTGCCTCTGCTCAAGGAATATTTGGTTACGGTGGGCATGGCTGATCCTGGAATTTTATCCGCTGATTTTGCGGGGCAGGTTCCGCCTGAGACGTTGCCACTTTTTGCCGCCATGATGTACGGAGCCACCCTAGGGGGCAACGGAACTTTGGTGGGAGCCTCATCTAACATTGTGGCGGCGGGCATCGCCGAGCAGCACGGCAAACCTATTTCCTTTGGGCTATTTATGAGATATGGTCTACCCATTATGGTGCTACAGCTAATTGCCCTTAGCATCTATGTAGCCTTGCGCTTTTTGATTTGAGCGGATGCCCTAGGGCAGATGAAGGGCCGGTTCAGACATTAGGCGTCCAGCATGACCTGGCGATAATGGGGCTCGACCTGTTGAATATGCTGGAACCGCACATCTGCCACGGGCAAATTTTGATGCCGCAGGGCATGGTGCAGGGTGGCGATATCCACCGTTAGCACCTGCCCCTGTTCTACGATGGGTTTGCCTTTAATCCACACTGTTTCGACGACCTCTGTGGGCCGACCCAGCACCAAAAGCTGAAGCGGGTTGGTGCTGGGCAGCATGGAAGGGTGGTTGAGGTTGTAAAGCACCAGGTCGGCCGCCTGTCCAGGAGCGATAGTGCCGGTTTGATCGCCCAAATTCACCCCCTTCGCCCCGCCCTGGGTAGCCATCCTGAGCGCCTGCCCAGGGGTGAGCCAGTGACGATAGTCGGCATCGGTAACCGTATGCAAAATGGTGCCCAGCTTGATGACCTCCAGCAGGTTTTGGGCATCGTTGCTGGCGGCCCCGTCGCAGCCAAAGGAGACGTTCAGCCCGGCGCTTAAACACTTGAGGATGGGGGCCAGACCGCTGCCCAGGCGCAAGTTGCTGACCGGGTTGTGCACCAGGGTAGCGCCGGTGGTGGCCAGTAGCGCAATATCGTCGTCATTGAGCCAGACCCCGTGGGCTAGTGAGGTGCGCGGCCCCAGGCAGCCGAGCTGGTGCAGATGGTGAACGGCACTGCCGCCGTAGCGTTCCTGGGCGAGGCGCTGCTGGGTGCGGGTTTCGAGCAGGTGGGTATGGTAGCAGAGCTGGTGACGATGGCTGAGCTCTGCACAGCCCTGCAATAGCGCATCCGAGCAGCGATGAAACCCCGTGGGGCCCAGGGCCATATAGATGCCCTGATCGGGGTCGTGGAATTCGGCAATCAGGGTTTCCATCAGGGCGAGAATGGCGGGGGCAGATTTGGGGGCAGTGGTCTGGGGCAGCAAGCAGCCCAGGGGGAACCCCGACGCCAGGGGCAAATCCTGAATCAGCGGCGCAATTACCGCGCGCATGCCCACCGTTTTATAACCCCGCACCAGGGCCGCGATGGTTTCCCGCTCCTGGCCCGGAAGCAGGTAGGTGTGATCCATCAGGGCGGTGCCGCCGGAGAGCAGGGTATCTACCGCCGTGCTCACCGCTCCCCAGTAAAACTGTTCGAGCTGGGTCGGGGTCGAATCCAACACGTCTGCCAGCCACAGTTCTAAGGGTAATTGGGGAATCAAACCCCGCTGCCAAACCTGGGCAGAGTGGGTATGGCCGTTGACGAAACCCGGCAGTAGCAGCTTGTCTTGCCCCTCGATGACTCGCTGGTGGGCCAGGGGGGCGAGGGTGTTGGCGGGGGCAACGGTGTGAATCTGCTGATCGGCTAAAAGGACATCCACTGGTTCCAGAGTTTCGCCCTGGAGGGCCAGAACATTGCAAATGAGGGTGGTCATAGGATAGGTATTCCTAAGGTTGAAAATCTTTCCACGGGGTTTCCGGCTGTACTACATCAACGCGGATCATAGGATAGGTATTCCTAAGGTTGAAAATCTTTCCCCTGCTGCCGAATCCGAATTAACTTCAGGAAAGTGCTGACGCTGATTGACTGACAAAACTCTTGAAACCCTCATTCTGCCGTAGGTTGGGTTAGCGATAGCGTAACCCAACAAAACCGTTGCTGGTATTGGGTTACCCTACGGGAAGCAAGCTACGTCACCTCAACCTACGCGAGAAACTGCCGAATAACGTTAGAACAGTGCTGACTTGGTCAGGGGCAGTGCTTGGATGAGGATCCGGTGTTCATTGACTGAAACCGCTGCTCTATACCAGCTGTTTGACCCGGCTGGAAGATTGCCCCTGATGCTGCCTTATCAACGCCCCGAGCTGACGGCGCATGACAATGCCGGGCTGGTCCGACGGCATATGCTGCTCGGCGGCAGGGTCGAGGGGGGTGTCGTAGTCGGTGGTTTCGAGCACGGCTTTGTCTTCGTTGACCACCTGGCGGTCAAAGGCGATGATCGATGCGGCGCTGGCCTGGGCCTCGGTATCGTTGCGAATGCAGAATTGAACGATTTGGGAGGTGCGATCGCTGACCGGGGTCGCCGCCGTAAAGATTAAATGCATCAGCCCGTTGGGGTAGGTGATTTTGAGGGTGCGGCTGAAGGGCATGAACCAGGTCGATTCTACCTGCCGCACGGTTAGCCCGTCGGGAATATTGAGAATTTTCTGCTGGCTGGGCGGGTTCACCACCGGCACCGTGGAGTAGATTTTCAGGCCCATTTCGAGGGGCACCAGCTCTGACTTGGCGGGCTGGGGCTGCTCCTGCACCCCAAAGGAGGGGGCATGGACAATGCTGAAATGGGCGTTGTCGAAGGAGTTCTCCATCACCCGCAGGCCGCTGCACTGCCAGGGCTCGTAGAACTGGGGAATGAGCCGATAGCTTGGGACATCGGCCTCTGGAATTTCCGGCAAGGGCAGCAGGGGATCCGCCGATAGACAGACCCAGGCGTAGCCGTAGCGGGCCTGGCAGGGATAAGCGGGCACTTGGTAGGACTTAGGAATCGCCGCGCCTGCGTCGAGCTGCGGCACCTTGACGCAGGCTCCCTGACTGTCGTAGGCCCAGCCGTGGTAAGGGCAGCGCACGCCGCCGTTTTGTACCACACCCATGGAAAGCCGGGCCGAACGATGGCAGCAGCGATCCGCCAGGGCGGCGGGTTGGCCTTTGTCCGTCAGCCACAATGCCAGGGGTTGACCCAGCAGGGTAAAGGGCCGGGGGCCATCGGTAAGGTTTGCGATTGGCATCACGGGATACCAGAAGCGTCGTAGCACGGGGTGTTGGGTGACGAGCATGGGCGATAAGGAGTGGATGGGCGCTGCTCTGAGCTTGTCGAAGGGGGATGACAGCCTAGGGTTGACTGGGTTGGGACTGTTGCCAGTGGTTCAGTTCTTCGGCGATGAAGTGGTTTACTAAGTCGCGGTATAGGGATGCGATCGCATCACCATTGAGGCCCGCTTCTTCGGCCCATGCTCGACGCTGCTCGAGCATGGCCTCCAGCCGTTCAAGTGCCCTAACCGAGGTGGCGCTGGTTTTGAATTTAGCGGCAGCTTTGACGTAGGCGAAGCGCTGGCCTAGCAGGGCAATGACCTGGCGATCGAGCCGATCGATCTCGGCTCGAATATCAGCCATATTTTGGCACGAGTCGGGGGTGAGCATAGTGGTTAATGTTGAGTAAAGTGGGCACGGCCCACTAATCTAAAGACATCAAGCAACCACAGCTTCTTCCAGAACGCTGGTTTTTTCTGGGGAAGATCCGGCATTCACCCGGCGCTGTTCGGCTTCGCCGTGGTCGCGCAGGAGTTTGGCCAGGCAGTGCCGCATGAGAATGCCGGGCCGATCGCTGGCCATGTGCTGCTCTTCCGCCAGGCTGAGAGGGGCGTCGTAGTCGGTGCCTTCTAAAATCACCCGATCTTCTGAGGTCACCTGACGATCAAAGGCGATGATGTCGGCGGCCTTGGCCTCGGCTTCAGTGTCGTTGCGCAGGCAAAACTGCACCACCTGAGAGTGCTGGTCATCGATCGGGGTGTAGGCGGTAAAGATCAGGTGCTCCAGGCCGTTGGGATACTGAATTTTCAGCGTGCGGGCAAAGGGCAGGTACCAGGTGCGGGTGTTGGTACGAATGGTTTTTTCTGCCGCAATGCCCAGGTTTTTCTTTTGTAGATCGGGGTTGAGTACCTCCAGCCAGTGCTTCATCACAAAGCCGAAGTCGGTTTCGGTGACCTCGTCAATCGGCGGCGGCTGAGGATTTGACATATCCCCCCAGGAGCTGGCGTGCACAAAGTGCCCATGGGCGCTGTCGAAGGAGTTTTCAATCGCCCGCAATCCCCCCACCTGCCAGGGTTCGTAGAATTCGTGAATGAAGCGAAAGTTGGCGTCGGCAAATTCTGGAATTTCAGGAATCGGCTGCAGTGGGTTGTCATCCAAGCAGACCCACACATAGCCATAGCGCTCGACGCAGTTGAAAGCACCTACCCGATAGGTCTTGGGAATCGCCGCCCCGGCATCGAGCTGGGGCACATTAACGCAGGTGCCGCTGGAATCATAACTCCAGCCGTGGTAGGGGCAGCGCACACAGCCGTCTTTAACGATGCCCTTAGAGAGCTGGGCCGAGCGATGACAACAGCGATCCGCCAGGGCGGCGGGCTGGCCGCTGCCGTCGAGCCACAGCACCAGGGGTTGGTTCAGCAGGGTAAAGGCTTGGGGGCCATTAAGCAGGTGGTCTAGAGGAATGACCGGATACCAAAAGCGGCGTAGCACGGGCTGTTGGGTGGTGAGCATGGGGTTTCTCCAGAAGAGGGGAATGGTGTACGGTGCATTCGCATAGCTTTGCGAAGCAATGCACCAAAGCTTTTACAAAAATGATTGCGCCAACATCAGGATGGTTAACCTCTCATATAAATATCTACAGCAGTGCATGGCTATCCCTAATGCACCCCACGGGAGATCGGCATACATTCATAAATCGGACACATTCATAAATAAAAGTGTTGGACAACACGATGACTGCATATACTAAATATACAAGAGTGAATTTCTTGTTGAATTCACTCTTGTATACAAGAAAAATTAACGGCTTTGAAAAGATGTTTCTGTAACTTTGGTTACTTTTTGAGCCTACGCTGACATTTTGGAGTTCTCCGGTGACCCAAGTACACTCTCAGGCTTTCAGGTTAGGGCCAAAACAATCAGGCAGCAGCGTCGATCGTATCTACGACCAGCTCAAGCAGATGGCGATTAACTATAAGTTTCGCCCCGGTGAATCCCTCAACGAGGTGGAGCTGGCGGCGTCCTTTGGGGTGAGCCGCACGCCCTTAAGGGAGGTGTTAAACCGTCTGGTGGCGGAGGGCTTGCTCAACTTTGTGCCGCGCAAGGGGTTTTCTTGCAAACCGCTAGATACCAAAATGATCTTTGACCTCTACGAGGTGCGCTGCGGCCTGGAAATGATGAGCGCCAAGCTGTCCACCGAGCGGGCCAGCGATGCAGCCTTGCAGCACCTGGTGCAGTTTTGGCAATCGGCGGCGGAGAACTTTGCCCAGCTTTCCCCCCTGGAATGTGCCCGGTGTGATGAGAAATTCCATGAACAACTGGCCAGCCTTTCTCAAAATAATGAGCTGCTGCATACGCTGCAAAATATCAACGCCCGCGCCCACTACCTGCGGCTGATTTCCATGGAACAGGGACCCTATCGCCACAACACCTGTACTGAGCACGCGCTGATTTTGCAGGCCATCCAAGCCCGCGATAGCGAAGCGGCCATGGCCCGCATGTCGGCCCATGTGGCCCTGCGCCAGGAGCAGCTGGTGGAGGTAATTAAAGAGGGGGTAGCGCGGCTGTATATGACCTAGCTACCTATCAACCGGTGGTATCGTGCCGTTTGCAGGCATCACCCACGACGTCTGGTGGATGACTAGATTGGTATTATTAAAAGAGTGGACTTCACCCATGTGGCAGGAGATTGGGATGACGCTAACCGCAAAAGATTTAGAAAAAGTGCAGCGTCAACTCGGTAACGATAACGATTACCGGTTTGAACTGGTCGATGGAGCCATTGTCATCATGAGTCCGTCTGGCTACGAGTCTGACGAGGTGGCGACTGAGTTTGGTGCTCAACTGCGTAATTGGGTCAAGCCGCGCCAGCTAGGACGAATAACAGGAGCAGGGGCGGGGTTTAACTTGCCTAATGCCGATACGCGCGCGCCCGATGTATCGTTTGTAAAGGCAGAACGGCTGCGGCGTAGCCCTCGCAGCTTTGCAGAGTTAGCCCCTGATCTAATGGTGGAGGTCAAGTCGCCCACCGATAGCATCAAGAAGTTACAAGCTAAGATTAATCGATTTTTAGAACAGGGCACTCAGGTGGGCATTTTGATTCATCCCGAGCAGCGGTGGGTGGAAGTATACCGACTGGATGCCAAACCCATGCGGCTAACGGATGGAGAGATACTAACCCTGCCAGACTTGCTGCCGGGGTGGGAGGTACTGGTATCGGAGCTATGGCCCCCTGTGTTTGACGAATGACGGGTGACGTGTCAGTTACTGCCCGTTACCCATCCCCCTCACCCCCTCACCTCCTCACCCACCCCACCCCATCCCCCCTCCCATAGTTCACGCTCAATGCTTCAATGGTCTAGAGCCTAAGTAACCGAGCGCAAACTATGAAAGCCCTAATTCTTTCTGGGGGAAAAGGAACCCGGCTGCGACCCTTGACCCATACCGGCGCCAAGCAGCTAGTGCCGGTGATGAATAAGCCTATTCTCTGGTACGGCATTGAAAGTCTGGTCAAGGCGGGCATTACCGACATTGGCATTATTATTGGCCCTGAAACCGGCGCAGAGATTCGCAGCCGCACAGGAGATGGGGGGCGGTTTGGGGCGCATATTACCTATATCTTGCAGGAGTCGGCGGATGGTTTAGCCCATGCCGTTAAGGTGGCCCAGCCGTTTTTAGGCGATTCGCCCTTTGCCATGTACCTGGGGGATAACCTGATTCAAGATTCCCTGGAAAGTTTTATTGATGTCTTTAAGGCCGAGCAGCTTGACGCGCTAATTTTGCTGCGCCAGGTGGCTAACCCCACCGCCTTTGGGGTAGCGGAGGTGGCTGCCGATGGCCACGTGGTGCGCCTGGTCGAAAAACCCCAGGTGCCGCCGTCGGATTTGGCCCTGGTGGGCGTCTATTTCTTTTCGGCCCAGGTGCATCGGGCGATTGCCCAAATTCAGCCCTCCAACCGGGGCGAGCTGGAAATTACCGACGCCATTCAGCAACTCATTGACCACCAGCACCGGGTCAAAGCCTGCGAGCTGGTGGGCTGGTGGCTGGACACGGGCAAAAAAGATGACCTGCTCGAAGCCAATCGGGTGCTGCTCGATACCGCCCTCGACTGCTACAACCACGGCACCATTCAGGGCAACAGTCGGATTGATGGCCGGGCGCAGATTGGCCTGAACTCAAAAATTATCAACTGCCAGATTCGCGGGCCGGTGGTGATTGGCCAAGACTGCTATCTGGAGGGCTGCTTTATCGGCCCCTACAGCAGCATCGCCGACGGGGCCACCCTGATTGATGTGGATCTCGACCACAGCGTGGTGCTCGACCAGGCCCACATTGAGAATATTCACCAGCGGATTGTAGATAGCCTGATTGGCCAGCGGGTGCACCTGTGTACCACCCAGCAGCGTCCGAAGGCCCTGCGGTTTATGCTGGGGGACGATAGCCAGGTGGAGTTGACGCCGTAGGGGGTAGGGAGTAGGGGGTAGGGAGTAGGGGGTAGGGGGTGGGTGAAGTCATGTGGGAATGTCTGGAATTGGGGTGTCAACGTAAGCCGGAATAAGTCTGGGGGTGGGGAATTTAGGAGCTAGGAGTCAGAAGATTGCGCGCTTTTAGCTCCTGGCTCTTGACGGCTGCCTAGGACAGCTGTCTCGGTTTAAGTCAATACCCTGGAATTGATCAAACTATTTTTGATTGGGGATTTTTATGGATCTAAAGCACCTTCTGGTGACCGGCGGGGCCGGGTTTATTGGCTCAAACTTTGTGCGCTACCTGGTGCAGCGGTATCCCGGCGTGGCGATTACGGTGCTGGATAAGTTGACCTACGCGGGCAATGCCGACAGCCTGGCGGACTGGCTGGGGGCAGGGCAGGTTGAGTTGGTCAAGGGGGATATTTGCGATCGCCCCCTGGTCGAATCCCTCCTCACCGACCGCCGCATCGATACCCTGGTGCATTTTGCCGCCGAATCCCACGTGGATCGCTCGATTTTGGGGCCGGGGGCATTTGTGCAGACCAATGTAGTGGGCACATTTACGCTGCTGGAGGCCTTTCGCCACCACTGGGGTAGCCAGGGTTCGCCCGACCACTTTCGGTTTTTGCACATTTCCACCGACGAGGTGTTTGGCAGTTTGGGGCCTACGGATCCGGCATTTTCAGAAACTACTCCCTACGCCCCCAACAGCCCCTACTCGGCCTCGAAGGCGGGCAGCGACCACCTGGCGCGGGCCTACTTCCACACCTATGGGCTGCCGACGCTAATTACCAACTGCTCGAATAACTACGGGCCGTACCAGTTTCCCGAAAAGCTGATTCCGCTGATGGCCGTTAACCTACTGCTGGGGCAGCCCCTGCCGGTCTATGGCGATGGCCAAAACATTCGCGACTGGCTATTTGTGGAAGACCACTGTAGCGCCCTGGATGTGGTGCTGCAACGGGCTACGCCGGGGGAGACCTACAATATTGGCGGCGAGGCAGAGGTGAAAAACCTTGACCTGGTGCACCTGCTCTGCGATTTGATGGATGAACTGGCCCAGAACTTGCCCACCCGCCCCGGCCGCGACCTGATTACCTTCGTCACCGACCGCCCCGGCCACGACCGTCGCTACGCTATGGATATCAGCAAAATTCGCCAGCAACTGGGCTGGTCGCCCGCCGTTACCTTAGAAGTTGGCCTGCGCAAAACCGTGCAGTGGTACCTCGATCACCCGACCTGGTGGCAACCGCTGCTGTCGGCGGGTTCTCAAGAGTTGCTACCCAA
>DAIUJR010000125.1:0-10758 GCA_036848635.1 Nodosilinea sp. CTOTU7336 | reverse complement strand
TCCTTTCATAGGGCCGAACTGAGAGGCTAATTTTTGTCGAATAAAGCTGTTCTACGCTGTGGCAGGCCAGGGATTATTGGGCGAATAAACTTAACAAAAAACGTAAAAACTGAGTTCGTTTTGTAAAGACTTGATGACGGCTGAAAGGGCATCAAGAAAATCAATAAGCCTGATCTATAATCAAGGCATATGGATAACAAAAAATAAAATATGGCATCTTGATTAATTGCCACAGGAGGATCCCAGGAGGCTGAGACTCGTGAAAGCATGTTCTTGTCGCCAGGAGAATTTGGATTTTTGAAGTGCTCGGTGCCTAGTCGGCTAAATATAAATTTTTGTAACTAATTAATAAATTTACAGCCACAGATAGTAGATAGAAATCCGATTTAATTCATGAAGGTAGGGCAGGTATTTTGGCCGCACAAATGGGTCACCTATCCTAAAGGCTTTGATGATTATGTTGGAACACTAAATCTGAACGTCTATTTTTTATTTGCTTCACCCGCTAATTGCGCCATGGAAGATTGAGGAAAGTAATTTCTCACTAGTGTTCTCAAATGCAAAATCACCAGCAAGGGTTTCCTGCTACTACAGCCAATGCTTCAGAGGCTCGGCACTTTAAATCTCTTAGTACTTACCTTCAGGTTAAAAAACTACAGGTCTTTACCGTTCTAAAACGGCTTAAATTTAGTGGTCAATTAACCTGGTCTACCCATCAAGGCCACCAGTGGGTTTTGTGGTTTAACGTCGGCCAGGTGGTATATGGTACCGGCGGTATCCACCCCATGCGGCAGTGGTATCGCCAGGTGCAGGCCCAGGCCACTGACCTCGACCTGAGCTACCAAACCCTGCGGCAGCTGGTTGGGCTGATCCCCAGCCCGGTTTTATCTGACTGTTGGGACTATTCCTTGCTCTGCAATTGGCTCGGTCAGGGCCAAATTTCCCCCCGGGCGATGGAGAAAATTAGCACCAGCATCCTGTCCGATATCCTATTCGATGTGGTGCAGGCCCAGGAGGTTCAGTATCAGCTGGTCCGGCAGCCGCCCCTGCCGCCCCACCAGGCCCCCAGTCCGCTCGATGAACGAGCGCTGCTGATATCGGTTACGGAGCTTTGGAAGGCTTGGCTAGAGGCTGATTTGGCCCCCTACTCCCCCAACCTCGCCCCGGTGATTCAGCACCCGGAACCGATTCAGGCTCAGGTCTCCCCCCAGGTGTTTCAATCCCTCATGCAGCTGCTGGATGGCCAACGCAGCCTGCGCGATTTGGCCGTTAAGCTGGGGCAAGACGTGGTGAATCTTACCCAGGCGATTCAGCCCTACCTAAAAGCTGGGTGGATCACCCTGGAGGAAATTGCGGACTTTCCGTCCCTGGGAGCTAGCCTAGGGGCGCATTCCGCTGCCACCCAGAGAGAACGGCCCCTCCGCATTGCCTGTGTGGACGACAGCCCGATGATCTGTAAGGCCATGGGCCAGGTGATTCGCGCCGCCGGTTACGACTTTGTGCCCATTACCGAAGGGGTCAGGGCGATTCCGCGGTTGCTGGCTCAGCCCCCTGATCTAGTGTTTCTCGACCTGGTAATGCCCGACACCAACGGCTACGAAATTTGCAGCAGTCTGCGCAAAATTTCCCGTTTTAAGGATGTTCCCATTATCATTCTTAGCGGCAATGACGGCCTGGTCGATCAGGTACGGGCACGGCTGCTGGGTGCGTCTGACTTTCTCAGTAAACCGATGGAGCCCATTGTAATTCTCTCTGTTATTCGCAAGCATTTGAATCAGCTTGAGTCGCTCATAGCTTGAAGTTTAGGGCTGCAAAGATTCGTCACTCTACTTGTGTTTAGGTATATTCATGAACCATGTTTTAATCGTTGAAGATAGCTTGACCGATAAGGAAATTCTTACCCTTTGCTTGAAGAATAATGGCATTTCTGTGGTCACCGCAAAAAGCGCTGAAGAGGCTTTTGTTCAGGTTAAAAACCATCAATTCGATCTGATTATTTTAGACGTGGTGCTGCCCGACCGGAGTGGCTTTGAAATTTGCCGCGAACTTAAGGATGATGCCGCCACTAAACAGGTGCCGGTGATTATTTGCTCCACCAAAGGCACCGAAATGGATAAATTCTGGGGTCTTAAGCAGGGGGCCGATGCCTACCTGGCTAAGCCTATTGATCAGGATGAATTAATTCAAACCGTTAAGCAGTTGGTCAAAGTCTAGAGCGCCGACACAGATCCCAGGGTTCTACGGTGGACTGTGTCTAAACGCGGGAGTCAAGTGAGAACCCTGGGATCTAGACCCACCGCACTGATACCTGGGCCATTTGTTGAAACCAAAAAGGAGTCGGGGTAATGGAACCTGAAGTCGAGCTTGCCACCTATGAAGTTCCAGCGTTGGAGACAGAATCCGCTGTCGGTTTAGCCCCTGATGTAGATCACAATCTTCAGGGGGCAGAGCCATTAAAGACCCTAGAACCACCGGAGGCACAATTCTTACAAGTTTACCTCGACGACCTACCCCTGCTGTTGCCCGTGGCCAACCTGGTAGAGATTATGAAACTTTCCCAGGGCCAGGTGGTGCCGATGTTTCAAATGGTTCCCTGGGTGGTGGGAGTCTACAACTGGCGGGGCGACATCCTTTGGATTGCCGACCTCGGCCATTTCTTGGGAATGGCCCCGTGGTACGACCAGGCTGAGCCTAGCGCTAAGCATACCGTCGTAGTGATTCAACCCCCACCTACGGCGGCCCCTGTGCCCGGGGAGAAAACACCGGTCTTGGGCCTAGTGGTCAGTGCGGTAGAGGAGATGGTGGCCTACCCCGTCGAGGCCGTGCAGCCGGTGCCTGACTCGGCAGAAATTCCCCTGGGGATCGCCCCTTTTCTGGCAGGATGCTGCGTAGCTGAGTCGGGCTATCCCCAACTGATTGTAGAGGGTGGCACCATTCTTACCGCCATGGCCCAGGACAGTGGCTAAGCCTGGCTAACAGCCTATCTGTTCGACTCTTGAAAACTGAAAAACGTTGTTAACTTATGACCATCATAAAATTTATTTGTAACGCTTTAAACGCTTTATTTTTTGTTCTTTGCCATCATATTTTATCGCTGTTTTATCAAGTTTTATCTAGCGGTTGACCACTAATTTCACTAACTTAACTCCTAAGGCTTTGTGTTATGAACCCTGTTTCCCCCTCGGCTAAAGTACTACCCACAGCTTCAGAATTGGAGCCCCCCAATATATCTCCTAAAAACACGTCTGCCATCCCCGGTGGAACTTTGGATCAACCAAAGCTAACCAACCGCTTCTCGGGCTGGAGCCTGCGCCAGCAGCTGCTGGCCACGGTACTGCCCCTGGTGCTGGTGCCCTTGGTGGTTGAGGGCTTCGTCAACTATGCTTTGACCCAGCACCGCACCCGCGCCGACATTGACCAGGCACTCCAGGGGCAGGCGCTGCTGGCGAGTGAAACCGTCAGCGGCAACCTGAGGGACGAAATGACCTTTGCCCAGCTGTTTGCCCAAAACCCGCTGATCGTAGATAAAGTCCGCCAGGATAAAAGACTGGCCGATGGTGAAGGGCTGTCTCAAATTCCTGAAGACCGGCTTGAGCCCCGCTTTATTCTGACCAAGCAGCTGGCCCCCAACTCAACCTTTAACAACTACCTGGCCCAAACCGCTGCGGTTAAAAACTTTGCCGAGATCATTGTGACCGAGGCTAACGGCTTTAACGTCGGCTACAGCAGTCTACCCTCTGACTTTGTGCAACGCGGAGAAGACTGGTGGGAGCGGGCCAAAACTCAGAATGTTTGGTTTGGCGACCCCGGCTACGATGCCTCGACCTTTAAGGTCGGCATTGACTTTAGCCAGGCCATTCGTGACCCCAAGAGCAATCAATTCTTGGGGGCGGTTAAATTCTTCGTCACCGCCCTGGAGTTTGACCAGCTCAATGACTACCTGGCCAATGCCGGCATTCAGGGCTCCCAAACCGTGCAGCTGCTGGATGCCAGCTCGCGCTACGTGCTGGCTAACTTCAGCGAGCAGGGGCAGGAAATTGCCCTCACCCCCCGCTCCCTCGATTTATTAGGGGGCGACGTAGTCGGAGAAATGGCCCTGCGCATCACCGAAGCTACCCAGGTCGAACCATCACCGACCGCCGAGGCTCTGCAAACCCAGCTGCGGGAAGAGTTTCCGGTTAGGGGGCTGGAGGTGACGACGGCCAGCTCCGCCACGGCCGCCGACAGCCTGGTGGTTAACTTTACCTACCAGGGCAAGCAGTATTCCCTGACTACCGTTCCCCAGGTGGGCTGGGTGGCCGTGGCTTCGATGGATAGGGCTGAAATTCGAGCCGCTGGTCGAGAAACCCTGTTCACCCTGGCCTTGCTGGTGCTGGTGCTGGGGGGCCTCGCCGCCGCCTTAACCGCCGCCTTGGCCCGGCAACTAGCCGCCCCGCTGGATGATCTATCCACTAAGGCTCGCCAGGTTTCCCAGGGTAATCTCAACGTGCGGGCGGAGGTCGTAGGGTCTTCGGAGGCCCAAACCCTAGCCGTAACCTTCAACGACCTGGTGCTGCGGGTGCGGGGCTTTTTGCGCGAGCAAACCCTAAATACCCGCCGCGCTAACCTGGCGGCGGAGATTACCGGTGCCCAGATCACGACGCTAGCTGATCTAGAGCCGGTGTACGACCGTCTGGTGGCCGAATCCCGCAGTATTCTCGCGGCCGATCGGGTGGTGGTGTATCAGTTCAACCCCGACTGGAGCGGTCGCATTGTGGCCGAGTCGGTGGGTGCCGCCCTGCCCAGCGCCCAGGAACAAGAGCTGGGGGATCCCTGTATTCCCCAGGAGACCCTCGCCAAGTACCGGGCTGAGGGGATGCTGATTGAGACCAACGTCGCTAACGCGGCCCTCCACCCCGAACATTTAGCCCTGCTGCAAAACCTCCAGGTTAAGGCTATTTTGGGGGTACCCATTCTCCGCCAGGGCCAGCTCTATGGTCTGCTGATTGCCCACCACTGCCAGGGCACCCACCAGTGGCAGGAGGCCGAAATTGACCTGCTGAAACTGGTCGGCCAACAGCTGGGCCTGGTAATTGATCGAGTCAACCTGCTGGGGCAAACCCAGGCGCTGGCCACCGAGCAGCGGCAGATTAAGGAAGGCCTCCAGCGCAACGCCCTGCAATTACTCATGGACGTGGACCCGGTCAGCCAGGGCAACCTGACCGTAAGGGCCAAGGTTACCGAAGACGAAATTGGCACCGTGGCCGACTCCTACAACGCCACCATTGCCAACCTGCGCAAAATCGTGCTTCAGGTGCAGGGGGCCTCGCGCCAGGTGGCCGACACCACCGACACCAGCCAAACCGCCGTGCGATCCCTGGCAGCGGCGGCGACCCAGCAGGCCAGTGAAATTCTCGCCGCCCTCGACCTGGTGCAGGAAATGTCTGACTCGGTGCAGCTGGTCGCCGCCAACGCCGAAAAGGCCGAGGCCGCCGTGGTGCAGGCCGAGCGCACTGTAGCCCAGGGTGACGAGGCTATGAACCGCACCGTAGACGGTATTCTGGCGATTCGTGAAACCGTGGCCGACACCGCCAAAAAGGTAAAACGCCTGGGCGAATCCTCCCAGAAAATTTCTAACGTAGTCAACCTGATTAGCGGCTTCGCGGCCCAGACTAACATGCTGGCCCTCAACGCCTCGATTGAAGCCTCTCGGGCCGGAGAAAGCGGCAAAGGCTTTGCCGTGGTGGCCGAAGAAGTGCGCCAACTGGCCCGCCAGTCGGCGGAAGCTACCACCGAAATCGAAAAGCTGGTGGCCAGCATTCAAACCGAAACTAACGCCGTGGTAATCGCCATGGAATCGGGCACCGAGCAGGTGGTCACCGGCACCCAGCTGGTGGATGAAACCCGCCAGAGCCTCAACCAGATTAACGCTGTCAGCCGCCAAATCAGCGCCCTGGTTGCCGCCATCGCCGACGCCACAGTGGTACAGTCCCAAGCCTCCGAGGCCGTCACCGTCACCATGAACAGCGTCGCCGCCACCGCCAGCCAAAGCTCCAGCGCCGCCAACCAAATGTCAGACTCCTTCGCGCAGCTGCGGTCAGTGGCCCAGGCGCTAGAAGAAGAGGTGGGGCGGTTTAAGGTCAGCTAGAGACGGAAAGCTTTGAGGGTTAAGGCTTTAATTTTGAGTTTTCGGTTAAAGCCTTTTACCTCAAATTCGAAATCCAAAACCCATAAATCCTCCTTCCCATGCCCACCGACCCCAACATCCGCGACCACGCCTACCAATTCTTCCTCGAAGAAGCCCCCGAGCTGCTGCAAACTATCGAAGCCGGGCTGCTGGCCCTGGGGCAGCGGCGAGACATTGCGGACATTCACCAGATGATGCGGGCGGCACATTCCATCAAGGGCGGGGCGGCCAGCGTCGGGCTTGAGCCGATTAAGGCCATTGCCCATCGCCTAGAAACCCTGTTTAAGGCGCTCTACAGCGAGGATGTCATCCTGGATAGCGCCCTTGAAACCGAGCTGCTGAGGGCCTACGACTGCCTGCGGCTGCCCCTGACCGAGCAGCTGGCCCAGGGAATCTTTGATGGCGATCTGGCCCTGGCCCTGGCCGAGCCGGTGCTGCAGGGGTTAGAGACCCAGCTGGCCCCGGCCATCGCTGCCACGGAGAATTTCATTCCCAGTTCCTCTGACCTGGGGGTAGATATGGCCACCGCCATTTTTGAGGTAGACGTGCAGCAGGGGCTCGACCACCTGGCCCAGGTGCTAGAGCAGCCAGCGGCCTATGAGGTAGCGGGGGAGCTACGCGCCCAGGCTGAAATCTTTATGGGGTTTGCCGAACTGCTTGATTTACCGGGGTTTGCCCTCATTGCCCAAACCACCCTAGCGGCTCTGGCGGCCAATCCAGCCCTGGCGGTTGACATTACCCGCCTGGCCGTGGAGGACTTTCGCCAGGGGCGCGAGGCGTTTTTGACCCAGGGCTCAACCACTGGGGGCGAGCCGTCGGCGGCGCTCCAGACATTGACCCAGCCCGGCAGTGGCCCTGGCCTGGCTAACCCGTTAGTGGCCGACCTAGCGGCAGCGGTCGAAGTGACTGCCGTAGCTGTAACCGATGCAGCGGAAGATCCCGAAGTCCTGCCCCTGTTGTTCCCAGACGAAATTGACGAAGCCTGGCCAGACGGTTTTGGCGATGCCCTCCTGGGCGAAGCCGAAGCCTTGGAGTGGCTGGCCCAAACCCAGGATGCCATCGATGCCCACCTAGACTGGCTCCCCGATCTCGAACCCCTGGCTGCCCCCATCGTCACTGAGCCAGTCTCCAGCCCCTCTCCCCCCGTCGCTGGCCCCTCCCTAGCGACCCTGTTCACCGACCTCTCTCCCGCGACCAACTCACAGTCCACTGGATCGACCCTGCCCCATACCACCCCAATCTCTCCTCCCCCTCTCTCCCCCTCTCCCTCTCCCCCTTTCCCCCCTTCTTCCCCCCCTCCCCTTCCCCCCGGCCTTACGGTACGGGTTAACACCCAGCGCCTCGCCCAGCTCGACAACCAGCTCGGTGAACTCACCATCAACCGCAATGGCCTGGCGCTGCAAACCAGCCAGATTCGCCTGGGCCTAAGGGAACTGATCAGCCGGTTTGAGCAGGTGCGGGCCACGGTAGAGCAGCTGCGGGGGGTGTCTGACCAAATTTTGGTGGCTCCCGAACGGCAGCCGCCGCCGGTGCTGGCCAGTGAGATGCCCCTCCCCTCGGCCCTGGCCCTGCGCCCCCCTGGTTTTGATGCCCTGGAGATGGATACCTACAGCACCCTCTATACCCAAACCCAAACCCTGCTGGAAGACATGGTGCAGCTTGAGGAAGCGGTGGCGGACATTACCCTGTTTAATCAGCAGTCAGAGCAGTTGCTAGAGCAGCACCGCAAAATGCTCTCCCAAATGCAGGATGAGCTGATGTACGCCCGCCGGGTACCCCTGGGCCAGGTGCTGAATCGACTGCCTCGGGTGCTGCGCGATTTATCCAACACCTACGACAAACCCGCCGAGCTGACTCTGATCGGCACCGACCTGATGGTCGATAAGGCGGTGCTCGAAAAGCTCTACGACCCGTTACTGCACCTGCTGCGCAACGGCTTTGACCATGGCCTGGAGCCGCCTGAAGAGCGCCGCCAGCAGGGCAAGTCCGAGGTGGGCCAGATTACCATGCGGGCCTACTATCGGGGTCGCCAGGTAATTCTTGAGGTGGAGGACGATGGCCGGGGGCTGGACCTAGACCGGGTGCGCCAGCGGGCGATAGACCTGGGCTGGGTGTCGGCGGCGGAAGCCAGCGCCATGGGGGCTGAGCCGCTATCGCGCTATATTTTTGAGCCCGGCTTTTCCACCGCTGAGCAGGTGAGCGAGCTGTCGGGGCGCGGGGTAGGGCTAGACGTGGTGCGCGAGCAGATGCGATCTCTGAAGGGCACTTTGACAGTGCAGTCAGTAGCAGGGCAGGGCACCCGGTTTAGCCTCGCCCTACCTATGACCCTGAGCATTGTCAACCTGCTGGTGTGCTTCGTAGGCTCGACCCCAATTGCCTTTCGCAGCGACAGCATTACCGAAATTTTAGTGCCCCATGCCGATCAGCTGAAGGAGCATTCCGCCCAGCGGTGGCTGACCTGGCGCGATCGCACCGTGCCCGTGTATCGCCTCAGCGACCTGCTCACTTACCGCTGTCTGCGGCCCGAAATATCCCTCAGCCGAGTGCTGGCCGCCGTGCCCTCCCCCTCCGACTGGGAAGCGCCCCTGCTGGTGTTGGCCCAGGGGGAAGAGGCCTTTGCGATCCAGGTGGATCGCTTGGTCACGGAGCAAGAATCCGTCATCAAGCCCTTTGGCCCGGCCCTTAGTCCGCCCCCCTACGCCTACGGCTGCACCGTCCTGGGGGATGGTAGCCTGATTCCGGTAATTGACGGCCAGGCCTTTTGGGATGACCTGCTGGCGCGCAGCCTGGCCGCGCGCCCGACGGCGACGGTGGCTGAGGCGGTCAGTGCGATCGCCGATCAGGGCCGTGATTCGGTCACGGCCCCGGCGGCTCCTCTGCACCGGGCCACCACGATTTTGGTGGTAGACGATGCCATTACCTCCCGCCGCACCCTGGCGCTATCGTTAGAGCGGGTCGGCTACCGGGTGCTCCAGGCTCGCGACGGCCAGGAAGCCCTGGAGCAGCTCCAGCAGAACCCCGCCGTCGGGCTGGTGGTCTGCGACATCGAAATGCCCAACATGAATGGGTTTGAATTCCTCACCCAGCGCCGCCAGGATCCGGCTCTAGCCGCCATCCCCACCCTGATGCTGACCTCCCGCAGCAACGACAAGCACCGCTGGCTGGCCCTTCAGCTGGGGGCCACAGGGTACTTTTCTAAGCCTTATCTAGAGCAGGAGTTTTTGGGTGCGATCGCCACCCACCTCCAGACCGCCGCCCCCCAGCCCACCTAATCTCCCTCGTTCCAGCGCTCTGCGCTGAAACGGCCCCCCGCGAGGCTCCGCCTCGACCAGGCGGCAGAGCCACCGGGGGGCATTCCCCGGCGGAGCCTGGGAACGAGCACCTATGCCGATCAGGGCGAAGGTAGATGCCGTCTGTGGGGCCTATGGCCATCGATAGGTTACACCGCAGTAATTTCGGGGTGCTAAAAACAGGCGTTGCCCCCTCAGGGTTTTCAAACCTTCGGCAAAGGTATTAAGCCATCGTTAGAAAGCCCAATTCTAGCCAAGAAAGGCGGTATAAGTAAAATTGCCTATGTCAGTAATTTTGCGTAATTTTTCTATCAGGGTAGTCTGATCATGAGCCAATTAACTGGTAGCCAAGTGGGCACTCCCGCAGATGATGAGTTTATTGCTCTAGTTGATATTACTAGTCCAACTGATGTATCAGGAGTCACTATTGTCAATGCGAAATTAACCGCCTTGGGGGGCAACGATTCCCTGAGTGGGAGTGTCACCGTCATATCTGATAGTGTGGCTCAGGCTGATGGCGTGTTAGCCTCATACATTGATGCTGGATCTGGTGAAGATTATCTCCTTTTTAACGCTTATGCTTTAGGCGCAAGTGCTTCAGCTTACGGGGTGCGCTGGAGTTCGATTTTAAGTGGTAGCGGGAAAACGATTTTTCATACTAAAGCCGAGGCGGGCGGCAAAAATTTCGGTACTGCTGATGTCTATGGCGTATATCAGTCTAGTCTAGAAGGCGGTAGCGGTGATAATAGCTTTAGCATTTCTAGTTACGTCATCAAACCTTATCCTTACGATACTTACGGTACCAGTCATGGAATTTACCAGTCCCGATTCAATGGTAGACAAGGCAATGACGAATTAGAAATTTTTGCTGATGGAGGAGGGCTCGGAGGTATTGTTTATGGAGTAAACCAGTCATTTCTAAATGGTGGTAATGGTGACGATAGAATTACTGCATCAACTTATGCCGATGGCGTAAAAGAAGCTGTTGGATATGGATTTTTTCAAGCACATATAAGTGGTGGTAGTGGCAACGATGGTATTGGCATTTTAACTAATGTCTATACCGACAGTGCTTTCCCAGCTGATAGAAATAGCTTAGGCTTCGGAGCATACCAGTCGTTAATAGAGGGAGGTAGCGAAGACGATAATATTGGAATTACTGTAAACAGCTATGGCTCTTCAACTGGGCTAGGCTACGGTATCAATCAGTCGCAGGTGAGTGGCGGCAGTGGTAATGACAAAATTCACATTGGAGGTGTAAGCGGTGGAGGTGTTACTGGTGAAAGTTACGGTGTCTACAAG
>DAIUJR010000124.1:0-10847 GCA_036848635.1 Nodosilinea sp. CTOTU7336 | reverse complement strand
GTCTCTGCTCCTGCTATTGATTCTACAGGCTCAATTTCCGATAAGGTTTAATGTAGAACTGCAAGACTTCATTGTGCGGCCTACCGCCGTTCTACTAATCGCAAAGCACCCATTCTGGGGAGTTTGGCACCGCTGGGCACTGCGAAACACTCTGCAAGCCTTAACTGCCAGCGACCGGATTTTGCAACCTAGAGATGGACAAATAGAAGCCAAGGGCTACACCGTTGAGGCCGGTGAATACTTGCCTAAAATTGGTAAGCTGCTAATCCAGCTTTCAAACCAGCAGCCGCAGCGGTTAGCCACTGCGTTAACGGGCTTTACAGTTGCCGCTGTTGGGTTGCAGCGATATGCACTGGCGCTAAAAACCAATAGTCGGCTCACCCAAATTTCGCCCCAAGATGCGGTTGTTTGGTACAACCAGGGCTGGTTATTCAATGAATTAGACGACAAAACCCAAGCCATCGCCTGCTACGACGCCGCCCTGGCGATTAAACCCGACGATCACGAAGCGCTCAACAACAAAGGGAATGCGCTGTCTGCCTTGGGCCAAAACGAGGCCGCCATCGCCTGCTACGACGCCGCCCTGGCGATTAAACCCGACTTTCACGAAGTGCTCAACAATAAAGGGAATGTGCTGGCTGCCTCGGGCCAAAACGAGGCTGCTATCGCCTGCTACGACGACGCCCTGGCGATTAAACCCGACTTTCACAAAGCGCTCTACAACAAAGCTTTTTGTTATGGCACGCTGGGAGCTGCGACTAAGGCTATTGAAGCTCTGCAAAAGGCGATTGCGCTTTACCCCCAATACCGCGAAATGGCTAAGGTAGGCAGCGGCTTCAACTCCATTCGCACCGACGAGCGGTTTCGGGCGCTGGTGGAGGAGATGGGTGAGGGGTAAACGGGGAAGAGGGGGCGGTTTAGAATAGGCTCATGCGTCAAGATCATCCTCATTCAATAGAAGTGGGCCACTATGCCTATCGATATTAAACTTGTTGTGAAATAGTGCTCAGCCAGATTATTCAAAGGCTGCCTCCCGCCTCCCTCGGCTAAGCCGTCATCAGCTAACAGTTCCAGAGTCCTGCCGCCGTGAACGTTGAACGGTCATCAAAGGTCTTTTTGCGATTGCGATAGACCTGGGTGGCAATCCCGTAGCGTTTGAGGCCAGCAAAGGCATGTTCCCCGACGACCCGTTCTCGGGGGAGGGCTTGATGCTCAGTTTTCTGCTCATCGGTGAGTTGTCCGTCCTTGGGCGTTTTGTGCGGAATCTCCACGTTGACATACTCGTTTTGCAGTCCCTGAAAGCCTAAGTCGCCCTGGATTTTGACCTCATCGGGAATCCACTCGGCCCATCCCTCGGTATTGAGGATGCCTTTGTCGTGCGCCTTACCGGGATACGCGGTGCTGAAGACGAGAATCTGGCGGTCTGGGGCAACAGCGGCCCGGTGCGTGCGGGTATAAGGTGGGATCCACCTTGAAGTAGAACAAGATGAAGAACAGTTTCGCCTCAACCGTCGCTAACGTGGGTTTTCATCCGACTCTGCTTGCCCGTTGACGAGGTAAGTGACTCCGCCGGGGTACCTCTGCACAGGCCAACACTTGAGCGAAGGCGGATGCCAGTTCTTCAAAGGCTTTCCGGTGCAAACCGGTCAAAGCTCGGAGGAGACGGTCACTCTTGAGGGCACGTTGGAAATTCAGCACGGCACAACTAGATTAACGGGCTCTAGAGGCTATTGCCCCCTATTTCACAACAGGTCTAATGCCATGTTTGGCTGGCGATCAACAACGGGCGATCGTCGTACTCGTAGAAAGTTGAGTTACGCCTCATCCACTGTCCCTTGAGCCTGACCCAGCCCCAGGCACCAAAGTAGCAGCCCCGCACAAAGACCCCCACAGGGGAATCAGACGGGGCTGGAGACGCAGTTAGGAGGTATCTGGCGTAAGCATACCCGGCCCTGAAGGCACCCTGGCCTAGCCTTAATAAGTTTTTAATGTCAGCCCTGGCCGCTGGCTGCTGTTTTGCCACATAGAAGCCGTAACCAGGCAGATTTGACCCGTGGCGTTACAACATAACGCCTGGCCAGTCGGGCTTTATGTCAAAATAAAGCTTCCGTAAAACCCCAGGCACGATGTATTTGATATTACATAAATAACAGATAATCTAGGTATGCCCAGGCTTGATAGCCGCCCCCGTAATCAGTCTGAGCCGCAGGAGTTCCTTCAACTTTTTAGAGCTGATTCGAGACATGAAAGCGGCACTCATTAAACTCTTTATACTGCCCAGCGGTATCACAGCACTCGTTGGTTTAAGCCTGTTAAGTTTGATACTTTTGCACTGGCCTACCTACGATTTACCGCCGCAAGCCAATGGCGATCGCGACGAGTTTCCAGGGCAGCGTCGGGGGGGGGGCACCCACTGGGACAATCGCCCCAGCGACCTGGCTTAATACTAATACTACCCGCCATCGATACCCTTCGCGTCGAGCGGTGGCCTAACCCGTCGCGGTCTAAAATACAGGTTTAGTGTCAGGGGCCGAATTGGGGGAATGCTTAACCCAGGGCTAGAACCTAGCCCTGGATATATTTGCTGGTGTTGCCTAGCGTTTACAGTAGGCCGATTTAGTCACCTTGCCTATGGTTAGCGTTGAGATCAAAGCTTTGCAAGAGCTGATAGCGCCCGCACGTTGCCGCCAACTTGTCTTAACAATCTGTTAAGGGCATTCACTACGGCCATACCCAGATATTTCCGGGTGTGGCTGTAATTTTTCCGTATAGGCAGTTAAGGCTTGATCAGGGCCGTTAGGCTACCGCCCAGGTGGCTGTGTCTACCCATCTTCCACTGACCCCATGGTGCATTTTCAAGCTTGGCCCCTGCGTCAGCGTGTTCAGCGGCTGGCCTTATTTCTTTCCCACCGCCTTAACTTTGGCAGCCGAGCTATTTTGGTCTCTAGCCTGCTGGCCTTAACCTGCGTGTCTGCCGGAAATCGCCTGCAGCTGTTTCAAACCGCAGAGACCCATAACTTTGACCTACTCACTCGGCTCCACAGGCCCCAGCCCCTTGACCCCCGGCTGCTGATTGTGGAGGTGACCGAGAGCGACCTGGAGGCCTATGGCTGGCCCCTGTCGGATCAAACCATGGCCGATGTGATTGCCATGGTGCAGCGCTACAGGCCAGCGGTGGTGGGGCTAGATGTGTACCGCAACACCCCCCAGCCACCGGGTAAAGCAGCTCTGGCTGAACAGTTTCAGGCCCCTAACGTGATTGGCATCAGCAATGTGGGCCAGTCGGCGGAGGGGGCGGAAGTGCCCGCCCCAGAATCGCTACCCCCAGAACGGGTGGGCTTTAATGACCTTGCCTTAGATCCTGACGGGGTGCTGCGCCGCAGCCTGCTGTTCGTGGGCTCTGCCGACCAGCCCCATTACTCGTTTCCCTTGCGAGTGGTGCTAGCCTATCATCGTAACCTCAGGTTTGAAGCGGATCCAGATCGCAACCTACTTCGCATTGGCCAGACGGAGTTTCCGGCCTTGCCCGCTGGGGCAGGAGGGTATGCGGCGATCGACAATCGGGGCTACCAGCTGCTGATGCGATATCGTACCCCCTTTGCCCCGGCTAAAACTCTAACCGTTACCCAGGTTCTGGCTGGAGCCATTCCACCGGACTGGATAGCGGGCAAGATTGTGCTGATTGGGTCAACGGCCTCTAGCCTCAAGGATGAATTCTTTACCCCCTACAGCCAGGATCAATCCACTCGATTTGTGATTTCTGGGGTAGAAGCCCACGCCCAAAGCATTAGCCAAATGCTGGATGAAATCGACGGCAAGCCCTCTATCTACTGGTTTTTGCCGCCCTGGGGTGAGTTTCTGTGGGTTTTAGGCTGGACCGTGGTGGCCAGTGTGCTGGGCTGGACAACCCGCCGCCCCGCTACCCTGCTAATGGCTAGCGGGGCCATGGTGCTATTAATTTTTGGCCTGGGCGGGGTAGGTCTAGCCCAACTGCTCTGGGTACCTACCATTGGCCCCATTGCCGGGTTTTTGCTGGCCCTGGGTCTGGTGGTGACCCAAAAGGCCCTCTACCGCAGCAGCTACGACCAACTCACCCTGCTGCCAGGGCGGGATGTATTTTTGCTTCAGGTGCAGCGGGAGCTCAATCACCATCGGGAAACCAACTGGGCTCAGCCCGTGACGGTGGTGTTTCTAGATATTGACCGATTTAAGCTGATTAACCAGTCCTTTGGTCATGCCGCTGGCGATCGGGTGCTGCGCATCATCGCCAAGCGGCTGCTGGCGGTTTTGCCCGAGTCGGCCCAACTGGCTCGGGTGGGAGGAGATGAGTTTGCCTTTTTGCTGCCGGTGCCGGACCAGGCCACGGTGGATCAGTGGCTCAACCAGCTCCAGGCAGAGCTGGCGGAGCCGGTGGCCATTGCCAACCAGCGGCTGGCCATTACCAGCAGCATGGGAGTAGTGATGGTGCATCATTCCCACTCCTTCAAGCCCGAAGACCTGCTGCGCGATGCCCACACCGCCATGTATCGAGCTAAGGCGCTGAATGAGTATCACCACGAAATTTTTGCCCCCACCATGCGCCGGGAGGCCGTGCATCGTCTGGAGCTGGAAAGTCACCTGCTAGATGCCTTTGAAAACCATGAGTTTCTCCTCCACTACCAGCCCATTGTCTGTCTGGTGACGGGTAACATTGTCGGCTTTGAGGCGCTGGTGCGGTGGTATCGCCCCGAAGAGGGCTTTGTGTCGCCGGGGCAGTTTATCCACGTTACCGAAGAAACCGGGCTAATTACCTACCTGGGCCAGTGGATTTTTCGGGAGGCCTGCCGCCAGCTTAAGGTCTGGCAGGAACAGTTTCCAGCTCTAGAGCTGAAAATGAGCATTAACCTGTCTCGTCGTCAGCTGCACCAAGGGGATTTAGTCAGCCAGTTTGCCCGCTGCCTCCAAGAGCTGGGCCTAGACGGCCATCCCATTCAGCTTGAAATTACCGAAAGCATGATCATGCGCGATGTGGAAAGCGCCCAAGACCTGATGGAAAAGCTCAAGCATCTAGGGCTACAGCTGGCCATTGACGACTTTGGCACCGGTTATTCATCCCTCAGCTATCTGCACCGGTTTCCCACCGACACTTTAAAGATTGACCAATCGTTTGTGGGCCGCATGGACAAGAGCTACGACGACCGGGAAATTGTCTATACCATCGTTACCCTCGGCCACAAGCTGGGGATGGATTTGGTGGCCGAGGGCATCGAAACCCAGGCTCAGCTCGACTTGCTGCGGGCGGTGGGCTGTGCCCGGGGGCAAGGATACTGGTTTGCCAAACCCCTCGACAGCGCCGCCGCGACGGCCCTCTTAGGTGCGCCGCCGCCTTGGCTGACCGTGTTTTCATCCAGGTCTGGCTCAGAAGTTTAAGGGTTTCGGGCAACGGCTTAGGCTATTAGCTTGATGCCACACGCCGCATCTGTGAACTAAAGATGGGCGGATCCACTAACCAAACTTAGATTTAGGTTTAGTTCAGGTTTAATCCTGACCTCGGATAACGAATTCGCGCTGCAAGTAAGATAAGGGACGCGCAAGAAAATAAGGCACCCATGGCTATCTTTCCTGTTGGTGCATTGCTGCGCGAATGCACCCTACAGTGATCAATGCTTCGGGGATTTTATTTAGACGCATGTCCCTAACGACGTCAGTAAGCAGATTGCGATAGATTTCTGCTCAGGGTCTGTCTCCACGCAGGCGGGGGGCAGGACGCTGGTATGGTATTTCAGGGCTAGCCCCTAGGGTCGTCAAGGCTTGGATACGTTTATGGTTGAGCCCTTCCCGACCTGGCCGAAGCGATGGGCTAGAGTCATCGTTACATAACACCACATTGTGGGTAACAGGTATACGATTGTCTAATAGGAGTCTGTGTCTGATAGCACAGTTAAGAAAAATATTAATCAGGGGGTTGACGGCTAACTACTGAATTGTTCCGAACTCAACAGCCAAGTCCGGTGGACTAGGGTTAACACTCGGTGGCGATTGTGCCCATAGATACCTGTTTGTCTGGATGAACTACATGCAGCCGCAGTCTCGGCTAGGAACGATGGGGTAAGGGGCTGCCGACCTCAAACGACTATTGGGAGGTCGAATCATGGGGATTGCCAGTATTAATCCAGCGACGGGAGCAACGATCAAGGTCTTTGAGGCCTTAACCGATGACCAACTGGAAGCCAAGCTAGCCCAGGCCGCTAAAACCTTTGGGTCGTATCGGCTCACATCCCTGGCCCAGCGGGCCGAGTGGCTAACCGCCACCGCCGATGAGCTAGAACGGCACAAGCAGGTCTACGGCGAGCTGATGACGTTAGAAATGGGCAAGCCCCTGGGGGCGGCGATCGCGGAGGTCGAAAAAAGCGCCTCGGTCTGCCGGTTCTATGCCCAGCAAGGGGCCGAATTTTTGGCCGATCGGCCCGCCACCACCGACGCCCGCCGCAGCTTTGTGCGCTACCAGCCCCTGGGGGCGATTTTGGCCGTTATGCCTTGGAACTTTCCCTTTTGGCAGGTGTTTCGGTTTGCGGCCCCGGCCCTGATGGCGGGGAATGTAGGCCTGCTCAAGCACGCCTCCAACGTACCCCAGTGTGCCCTGGCCATTGAGGACATTTTCCACCGGGCGGGGCTGCCCGAAGGTGCGTTTCAAACCCTGCTGCTGGAGGCGTCCCGCATTGCTGACCTGGTGGCCGATGACCGCATTCAGGCGGCTACCCTGACCGGTAGCGAATCGGCGGGGGCCAGCCTGGCCGCCGCCTGCGGTAAACACATCAAAAAAACCGTGCTGGAGCTGGGTGGTACTGACCCCTTTGTGGTCATGGCCAGCGCTGATCTAGAGGCCGCCATTGCCGCCGCCGCCACGGCTCGGATGTTGAACAATGGCCAGTCTTGCATTGCCGCCAAGCGGTTTATCGTGGCGGAAGCGATCGCCGAGGATTTTGAGGTGGGGCTACGAGAAAAATTTGCCGCCCTTAAGGTGGGAAATCCGATGCTCGACGGCGTGACTGTGGGGCCGTTGGCGACCCCCTCCATCTGCGCTGAGCTAGAGCACCAGGTCAAGGCCTGCCTGTCCCAGGGGGCTACAGCGTTAATTGGCGGCGATGTCGCTGCCCTTAAAGCCCAGCTGCCTCAGGAACTCAGCCAGGGCAACTGGTTCCCGCCGACTATTTTGACCGACATTCCCCCCGGTACCCCCGCCGACCAGGAGGAGTTCTTTGGCCCGGTGGCTCTGGTGTTTCGGGTGGCAGATCTGGATCAGGCCCTGCAAATCGCTAACTCGACCCCCCTGGGGCTAGGAGCTAGCGGCTGGAGCCAGGATCCTGCGGAGCAGGAGCGCTTGATTAATGAGCTAGAGGCGGGGGCTGTCTTTATTAATGGTTTAGTAAAGTCTGACCCGCGCCTCCCCTTCGGCGGCATTAAGCGGTCAGGATATGGAAGAGAGCTGGGGATCCAGGGCATTCAAGAATTTGTCAATATCAAAACGGTCTGGGTTAAATGAGACTGTCAACCGTTCCTGCCATCGTTAGACCGCTGCACCACTCAGCCATAGCCATTAGAGCATCCCACCAGGCCACGGTATAGCGTTACACAAACTCTGCACAACTACAGTTACACAGGAATAAAGAGGGGTTATGAACACTGCTGAATTGCTCGTCCAGTGCCTTGAGAACGAAGGCGTAGAGTACATTTTTGGGCTACCGGGGGAAGAAAACCTGCAGCTGCTTCAGGCGCTAAAACGGTCGTCGATTCAATTTATTACCACCCGCCACGAGCAGGGGGCCGCCTTTATGGCCGATGTCTATGGGCGGCTCACAGGTAAGGCCGGCGTCTGCCTGTCTACCCTGGGGCCGGGGGCCACTAACCTGATGACCGGGGTTGCCGATGCCACGCTGGATCGGGCTCCCCTGGTGGCCATCACCGGCCAGGTGGGCACCGACCGAATGCACATTGAGTCGCACCAGTACCTGGATCTGGTGGCCATGTTTGCCCCGGTCACCAAGTGGAACGCCCAGATTGTGCGCCCCAGCATTACCCCTGAAATTGTCCGCAAGGCCTTTAAGCTAGCCCAGTCGGAGAAGCCTGGGGCAGTACACATCGACCTGCCCGAAAATATTGCCGACATGGAGGTGGTCGGGGCCGCCCTACGCAAAGATAGCCAGGAGAAAACCTACGCCTCGATGCAGAGCATTCAGCAGGCGGCGGTGGCGGTCTCCCAAGCGTCTAACCCGATGATTTTGGTGGGCAATGGGGCGATTCGGGCCAGCGCCAGCGAAGCCCTAACGGAGTTTGCTACCCAGCTCAACATTCCGGTGGCCAATACCTTTATGGGCAAGGGGGTAATTCCCTACACCCATCCCCTGGCCCTGTGGACGCTGGGGCTACAGCAGCGAGACTTTATCAGCTGTGCCATGGAGCAGACCGACCTGATCATTGCCGTCGGCTACGACTTGATTGAGTATTCCCCCAAGCGCTGGAACCCAGATGGCAAGCTGCCGATTGTACACATCAACCTGACCCAGGCTGAAATTGACAGCAGCTACATTCCTCGGGTGGAAGTGCTGGGCGATATTTCTGACTCTCTGGAGGAAATTCTCAAGCGAGTCAAGCGCCAGGGCCGCCCAGAGCCCGCCAATATCAAGGTTCGAGATGATATTCGGGCCGACTACGAGCAGTATGCTGGCGACTACGGATTCCCCATTAAGCCCCAGAAGCTGATCTATGACCTGCGGCAGGTGCTGAGCCCCGAAGACATCGTGATCTCTGATGTCGGCGCCCACAAGATGTGGATTGCCCGCAACTACCACTGCCTGCGCCCCAATACCTGCCTGATTTCCAACGGCTTTGCGGCCATGGGCATTGCCTTACCGGGAGCGCTGGCCGCTAAGCTGGTGCATCCCAGTCGCAAGGTGGTGGCGGTAACCGGCGACGGCGGCTTTATGATGAACTGCCAGGAGCTAGAAACCGCCCTACGGGTGGGCACTCCCTTTGTCACCATCATCTTTAACGATGGCGGCTATGGCCTGATTGAGTGGAAGCAGATGAACCAGTATGGTGAGTCGTCCTATATCCACTTTACCAATCCTGATTTTGTCAAGCTGGCCGAAAGCATGGGCCTGAAGGGCTACCGGATTGAATCGACGGAAGACTTCATCCCCACCCTCAAGACCGCTCTCGACGATGATGTACCCGCGATCATCGACTGCCCGGTAGACTATCGCGAAAACCTGATGTTCAGCCAAAAAACCAGCGATCTAAGCTGCTTGCTGTAGATTCCCAAAAATCTCCCGGTTGAGACCTCGACCCCGTTGAAAATTGTATTGTTTACCCTAACGGGAGATCAGAGGTCTCAATGGTGCACGATTCGTTTAAATCACCCCTGGCGTTGAGCATTGGTGGCGTGGGTTTGGTAGCCTTAGGCATCATAGCCGCCGCTTACCTCTCCCACCGCCCGCCAGCTGAAATCTCAGACCAAGATAATTCGACTGCCCTAGCGGCCACGGCGACCCATGGCTCTATGCCCACCAGCACCGACCCCTGGGAACGGGCCAAAGACTTTGGTTGGCAGGCGGCGGTGGCGGCCCAGACCGCTGAGACCCAGCCCGATTGGCAGCGGGTGGGCGACCTCTGGCTACAGGCCGTGGCTGAGCTAGAGCGCATTCCCGCTGGCGCCCCCAACCAGGCCCAGGCCCAGGCCAAAATTAAGGAGTACTTAAGTAATTTTGACCGCGCTGAGGCGCGCAAGGCTGCCGCACCCCCGGGGGCCGCGACGCCGGTTAAAATCTCTCAATCGACGCTACAGTCGGCCTTTGCGGAGAGCCAATTGAAGTTCGACTTTGCCGCTGACCAGGATCGTGGGGATGAACCGACTGTAATCGGGCATTCCACCGACGGGGTCGCCACCCTGGAACTGGTTGGCCCTGACGAAGACCTCAACCGGGTTACCCTAAGGCTGCCCGCGGAGGGGTCAAAATCTGCCCTGTCGATGGCGCAAATGGTCTATGCCAGCCGCTTTCTAGCGGTTACCATACCTGAAGAAACCCCCAAGAACCGCTGGCTGGCGACTAGCCTTAAGGGCATTCAGGCTAATCCCAGGCAGCCGATTGTGACTCTTTCTGGCAACCGACAGATTAGCATCAGCGCCGAGCCTAAAGGCGATCGAGTGATGATTACGGTAGAGTTAAAACCGTAGTTAGATTGCTTAGGCTATAGCGGTTCTTGCTGACATGAGGTACGTTCAGATGTCTGTAGCGCTTATAGCGTTTCTCATTCGGATGAGGGACAGTAGCAGTCATTTGTGAACCAGTTACGAATGTCCTCCAAGGTAACTTGAGCATAGGCGAATTCAATCGCTTCTTCTAGTGCTTGATAAGTTCGCGCACCAACTGAATTCAAGCTGTTCTTGACCTTCGACCAGAACGGTTCAATCGGTGAGAAGTCTGGTGAATAGGGTGGTAAAAACACGAGTCGGGCACCCACCGCCGCAAGCGCAGCATTGACCTCTTCCGTGGCTTGATGCGTAGAACTATTATCGACGACAAGCACCGCCCCAGGCCACAGGTTACGCGCAACTCGACGGATGATGTAGGCCTCAAAGGTCAAACCATCCATCGCACCGAGAATCGTCAAGGGCGCAATCGGGCCGCGTCAACTCAGCGCATTGACCCGCGATACATTCTGCCCTCGTTTAGCCGGACGATCCCCGACCGCACGCTGGCCTTTCAGAGCACGGGCGTACAATCGAATCATCGCTAAGTTAACCCCCGCCTCATCCATAAATATCAAGTCTTCCGGGGCCACATCTCGGATGGACTGCCAATAGTCAA
>DAIUJR010000123.1:0-10988 GCA_036848635.1 Nodosilinea sp. CTOTU7336 | reverse complement strand
TCGGCTCATCAGGAGCCTCTCTCCTTAGCTTAAAAGTTCGTTGAGGGACGGTTACCTCTTGGAAGTCAGGAGTTACAGGAGTTATCTGTGGCGGGTGAAGCGGAATGCCAGGTGTAATCCGCTAGGCTATTGAGAATACATCAATAGATAAATGCATGGATATCAACGCATCTATTATTGACCAACGCTTAGTATCAATCGCTAACCATATCGGTCAAAATGCTGCTGAAGAGTTACGTATAAGAGACGAAAGCAGACTTAAATCTTTGACATTTGTCTACCTATGTGTTCAAACCATCTTAGACTTAGAGAGTGACGATGCTTTTGATTGCTTAACCGAAGGAGGAGGTGACTTTGGGGTAGATGCTATGCATATCTCTGAAGAGTATGATGGCGAGTTTACAGTTAGCTTGTTTCAAACGAAGTATAAAAATAATCTGGAAGGGAGTTCTAACTTCCCTGAGGAAAGTATAGAGAGTTTAATAAACGCAATTCAATACTTATTTGATCCAGCAGCTAGACTACAGCATATTAATGAGCGATTACTTGCGAAAGTGGAAGAAGCTCGCAGCTTGATTCGGGATGGCTATATTCCACAGGTTCGAGCCCTAGCTTGTAATAATGGACTGAAGTTACCCATCAGAACTTCCAACTTGCTCAACAACTTATTGAACGCAACGGTGAAGCTTATTTCAATGCCTCAGCGCAGGATATCCACCAGGCGCTTCACGATCTTTACGGGGAACAAGAGGTTTCCTTGCAACAGCTATCTGCAACCTTTCGACGTGGCGATTTGATAAGCAGGCTTCAATAAATCAAACTGCCCAAAATATTTGATTTATTGAATTTTTGTTGAAGTCGCCTAAGTCTAAGACTGCGTTGGTGCAGACAGAACAATAGAAACAGACTCTTGGGCTAGATTCCCGCGCCAGCGGGAATGACGAGGTAAGTTCTTTGCTGGAAACCTGCCTGGACGACACTAGTACCGAATCCGTGGGTCAATGTAGGCGTTGAGAATATCGATGGCGATGCTAATGATGGCCACAATCATCCCAAAAAACACCATCAGCCCCTGCACCACCGGGTAGTCGCGCTGGCTAATCGCCTCGTACAGGCGGTTGGCCAGCCCCGGCCAGGAAAAGGTCACCTCCGTCAGCACCGCCCCCCCCAGCATTGACGCAAAGGTCAGCCCCAAAATCGTCACCACTGGAATCAAAGCATTTCGCAGGGCATGCACCAGAATCACACGCCGTTCGGGAATGCCCCGAGCCCGGGCCGCCTCCACATAGTCTGCCGTCAGGGTTTGTTTGAGGTTGACCCGCACCATGCGCTCAAACACGCCGCTAATTAAAATTCCCAGGGTGAGGCTGGGCAGGGCCAGGTAGTACAGGGTGGTGGCAAAGGCCCCCAAATCGAAGGACAGCAGACTATCTAATAAATACAGCCCGGTTGGCCCATCTGGAGGCGTGCCCCGCAGCGGGTAGCGGGTGCCAATGGGAAACCACCGCAGCTGCACCGCGAAAATCAGCTGCAAAATCATCCCAAACCAGTACATGGGGATCGCGTAGGTGACGATGCCAAACAGCCGCCCCCCAGCATCGAGGGCCGAATTGGGGCGCGACGCCGCCAAAGCCCCCACGCTCACCCCCACCACCGTGGCCACCACCATGCCGCATACCGTCAGCTCCACCGTGGCCGGAAAGTGAGCCTGAATAATGTCCCATACGGTTTGCCCCTGGGTGGCCAGGGAGGTGCCCAGATCCAGCCGCAGCAGGTTACCCAGGTAGGAAACATACTGCCGCCAGAGAGGTTGATCTAGTCCGAGCTGACTACGCAAGGCATCCTTAGCCGCATCCGGTGCCCTGGCCCCCAGCAGCGAATCCACCGGATCTCCCGGCGTGGCCCGCAGCAGCAGAAACACCACCGTGGTGATGGTCAAAATCATCAGCGGGGCCAGCAGCAGCCGGGTGGCGATGTAGTAGCGCAGGGCAGCGGAGCGGGAGGACATGGGGGATGGGGGAAGGGGTAGGGTGGTGGTGGCAAGTTTATGGAACCGGCGGCTGCAAAGGCATCAGTAGACATCTCCAGCTTTACTGTCCTAGTTCCGCTGCATCTGCCAGAGCAAAAACTGCTGAGTTGGCTCAATGGCAACGCCGTCTATGCCGTTCTGGGCAAAGACGTAGTCTTTGTTTTGCCAGAGGGGCACATAGGGGACTTCATCGGCCATCATTTGCTGAAGCGTAGCCAGGAGTTCTTTACGGGCACCGGGGTCTTGCTCGGCGCGCTGCTGGGCAATCAGATCGTTGGCTTTGGTGCTATAGAAGAACGAGCCGTTGGCTTGGGAAGCCCCTTCTTTGCAGCCGCTGGGGGCGCCGTTGGCGCAGCCTAGAAAGGGTTCGATGAAGGTATCGGGGTCGTAGTAGTCGGGGTACCAGTTGGAGAGAATAATTGGGTAAATGCCCTTGCCGACGTTTTCCCAAAGGGTGGCCCCTTCGGTATTTTGTACGCTGACAGTGACCAGGCCGGGCAGGGCCTGCTCGATGGATTCCTTCAGGGTGTTGGCCACGCCGCTGCGGGTGGTGGAGGCTGAGGGATACCAGATTTCAACGGTCAGGGGGTTTGATTCTGAAAATCCGGCCTCGGTCAGCAGGGCCTTGGCTTTGTCAAAGTTACCGTCACCGTAGGCTTTTTCAAAGACTGGTTCAGCGATGTCAAAGCTGGAGGGAATCAGGCTGTATAGCGGTTCGGCCTGGCCCTTGAAGACGCGCTCGTTAACGAGGGGGCGGTCGATCATCGCCGCGATCGCCTGGCGCACCTTCACGTCATTAAGGGGCTCAATGGTTTGGTTGAGCGACATGTAGTTGATCACGTTGGTGCCCGCCTCGATCACCTGCCAGCCGCCGGAGCTGGCTTCATCCTCTAGACTGGTGATTTGTTCGGGGTCGAGGGTCTGGTAGGCCACATCTAGCCCGCCGGTTTTGAAGGTGTTGTAGAGGTTGGCCGGGCTGGTGAAGATTTGAATATCAATGCCCTGGTTGGCGGGGGCGTCTCCCCAGTAGTTTTCATTCACGTCCAGCTTGATCGAGTCGCTGGTGAAAGAGGCCAGTTTGTAAGGGCCGCTGCCCACAAAGCGGTCAGGGGCAAAGCTACCGGCCCCAATTTCGTAGCTGGCCGGGGAGACCGGGGTAATACCCGAAAAGCTCAGCAGGGCGGGAAAAGCCGCAAAGGGAGCCTGTAGGCTAATGGTTAGCTCATGGTCGCCAGTGGCCTCCACGGCGCTAATTTTATCGGCCAGCAGGGAGGTGGGCCGCCCCCCATTTTCCATAAACCGCTGGATCGAAAAGGCCATGACCTCCGCGTTAAAAGGAGTACCGTCGTGGAGGGTGACATCCTCCCGCAAGGGAATGGTGTAGGTGAGGCCGTCATCGCTAACGGTGGGCATGGCGGTGGCCAACTGGGGCACCAGCACCGTGGTGCCGGGTTCATAGGTGTAGAGCCGATCGCCCAGGTTGTAGAGCAAAATGCCCGGAAAGGTTTCGTAGGCATCGGCGGGGTCAAGGGTGCGGGCGGTAAGGGTAGTGCCCATAGTAATGCGGCCAGCGGCGGCATCCTCCGCCCCGGTTGCTGAGGTATCGGTGGCGCTGGGGTTATTGCCGGCGCAGCCCAAAGCCAGGCCCAGACATAAACCAAACAGCCCCAAAAACTGACCCAGCCGCCGCCATGACCGCTGCGACCAAAGGGTTTTAAACCGTTCAAGTCGCCACCGAGAGCCCAAAGAAACCATAGTTTTTCGCCTTCTGCCCGACAAAACTCCGCCTAGGGTGCGGAATCAGTAATCTGCATAGTTGTATCACCCTTTGCGGTCGAGCTGTCAACTGGAAGCGACTGGGATTGACCCAACCGCCGCCATACGGCCTCGGTGGCTAAATGCGACAGCAGCCCTAGCGGCCCTGCAAACAGGCACAGCGCTAGGGAATGGCGGGTAAACAGACCGCTCTCTTGGCCCTGCCAATAAATCCAGCGGCCTACGAATAGATCGAAGACCAAATAGTGCACCCAGCCGGTAGCGGTAACGTGGGGGTTAGCAAACAGCGCGGCCAAATCCACCAGGCTGAGGTTGGGATCTGAAAGGGCTTCGATGCCCTCGACGTTGCTAAAGCTGGTGACAAAGAGAAACAGGTACAGCCCTGCCAGGGCCGCATAGGGCAGCATCGACCCCATCACCCGGCGGGTCAGCTGGGCGTTGGGCACCAGCACCATTAACGTCCAAAAGGGCAGCACAAAGAGGTTTGCGCCAGTAAACAATTGCTCTAGCAAGGATGGTTCGATGGTCATGGGGTAAAAGTTTAGAAGCATGGGTCACCCTTATAGCGTAGTCCATCAGACCCAACCCCCCTTCTCCCTCAGTCAGCCGGTGGCTCTTGGTCAGGGGCAGGTGTTCTCACCAGATTAGGGCTAAATCCAACCCAAATCCTGGCAATACGCCTTCCCTAGAGAGGGTCTGCAATGCGGCTAAAATTTCAGCCACCTGGCCAGGGCAATAAACTTCTACCTGCTGTCGCTTTCGGTTAATTAATCCTCCGAGCTGGGTACTGTTGTCGAAGTACTCCATCATTCGCTCTGCGTGGGAGTGCGGCCTCTGGCGCGTCGGCATCCCAAGTTAGACGACGCTGGAGCGTCTAGGGGGGCTCTCCCCGCTGGAGCGTGGGGACGATGGTCTGGTCTTGCTTTGCCAGGGCTTTTGGTGGCTCCCAACCTGGGAGAAGGGGGACAGAACGGCTCAAAGCCCCTCTCCCAAGCTTGGGAGAGGGGTTTGGGGTAAGGGCAATTCTGCGGCTAGGCACATCGTTTTCGATCGACTGACCCTAGTTGTTTTGCCCGAGGCGCAGTCGCTTAGTTTTTCTACCCCAGATTTCGGTCATGGCCGTAACCCCCATCCAGGGCAAAATCGGTCATTATGAAGAAACGTAATAGTGTCTTTGTACCGTTGACCTATGGGCGACTTCAACATCCAGGCTCCCTTTGAGCCCACGGGCGACCAGCCCAAGGCGATCGCGGGGCTGACCCGGTTTTTGCACGACCAAACCAAGTACCAGACTCTGCTGGGGGCCACGGGCACGGGCAAAACCCACACCATTGCCCGGGTAATCAACAACGTCGGCAAACCCGCCCTGGTGCTGGCCCACAACAAAACTCTAGCCGCTCAGCTCTGCAACGAGCTGCGGGAGTTTTTCCCCGACAACGCGGTGGAGTATTTCATCAGCTATTACGACTACTACCAGCCCGAGGCCTACATCCCCACCACCGACACCTACATTGCCAAAACCGCCTCTATTAACGACGAAATCGACATGCTGCGGCACTCTGCCACCCGTTCCCTGTTCGAGCGGCGGGATGTGATCGTGGTGGCCTCAATTAGCTGCATCTACGGGTTGGGGATTCCCGCTGAGTACCTGAAGGCGTCGATTCCGTTGCAGGTGGGCATGGAGGTGAATCAGCGCCAGGTGCTGCGGGATCTGGCCTCAATTCAGTACGAGCGCAACGACTTGGATGTGGGTCGGGGCCGATTTCGGGTACGGGGCGACGTGCTAGAGATCGGCCCCGCCTACGAAGATCGAATCATTCGAGTGGAGTTTTTTGGCGACGAAATCGACGCGATTCGCTACGTTGACCCGGTCACCGGCACTACCCTGCAAAGCATGGAGGGGCTGAGCATTTACCCCGCCAAGCACTTTGTTACCCCCGACGATCGCATTGAGGAAGCCTGCCAGGCCATTCAGGATGAGCTCAAAGCGCGCCTGGAGGAGCTGGAAAAAGAGGGCAAGCTGCTGGAGGCCCAGCGTCTAGAGCAGCGCACCCGCTACGACCTGGAGATGATCCGCGAGGTGGGCTACTGCAACGGCGTGGAAAACTATGCTCGCCACCTGGCCGGACGTCAGGCCGGGTCGCCGCCGGAGTGCCTGCTGGACTACTTCCCCCAGGACTGGCTGCTGGTGATTGATGAATCCCACGTCACCATTCCCCAAATTCATGGCATGTATAACGGCGATCGCAGCCGCAAAATGGTGCTCATCGACCACGGCTTTCGCCTGCCCAGCGCCGCCGACAACCGCCCCCTCAAGGCCGAAGAATTTTGGGACAAGGTGAACCAGTGCATTTTCGTCTCCGCCACCCCCGGCAATTGGGAAATGGAAATTTCTGGCCCCCACGTGGTGGAGCAAATTATTCGCCCCACTGGGGTGCTCGATCCCGAAATCTCCGTGCGCCCCACCGAGGGCCAGGTGGATGACCTACTGGGCGAAATCCGAGAGCGGGCGCTGCGCCAGGAGCGGGTGTTAATCACCACCCTGACCAAGCGTATGGCCGAAGACCTGACAGAATATTTTGAGGAGCACGGGGTGCGGGTGCGCTATCTGCATTCTGAAATTCACTCCATCGAGCGGATTGAGATTATCCAGGACCTCCGAGACGGCAACTATGACGTACTGGTGGGGGTCAACCTGCTGCGGGAGGGGCTAGACCTGCCGGAGGTCTCCCTGGTGGCGATTTTAGATGCCGATAAAGAGGGCTTTTTGCGGGCCGAGCGCTCCCTGATTCAAACCATTGGCCGGGCTGCCCGCCACATTCGGGGGCAGGCCATTCTCTACGGTGATAACCTCACCGACAGCATGGCCAGGGCGATCGCGGAAACCGACCGCCGCCGCGCCATTCAAATGGCCCATAACGAAAAGCACGGCATTACCCCCACCTCGATTATTCGCCGCAACAGCAACTCGATTTTGTCTTTCCTAGAAGTCTCGCGGCGGCTTAACGCCCAGGAAATTGAGCAGGTATTCGAGCACAAAGACGATCTGCCCCTGGAGGATATTCCCGAACTAATCGGCCAGATCGAAAAGCAGATGAAGGAAGCGGCCAAAAACCTGGAGTTCGAGGAGGCCGCCAAATGCCGCGATCGGATCAAGACCCTGCGGGACAAGCTGGTGGGGCGGCGCGTTTAATCCTGACGTAGCCATTATCCCGCCTGGTCAAGGCTGTCAGGGGGTAGGCTAGCTTGGGTGCCCCTACTTTTAGGCGCAGGCTGCAACTGCGTCGAGGCTGGTTTAGCGGTGCGCTTAGCGGCGGTCTTAGAACGACTTGCCGAAGACGAGGTTTTAGCCGCCTGAGCTACCGGTATGGCCGCCGGTTCAGAACCCGCGGGCTGAGCCAGAATCAGCCGCAGCCCCTGGCGATGCTCGGCCTTGAGGTAGTACTGCTGGTGGGTTTGCCACGGCTTCCAGGCCCGGCGGCGGCTGGTGGCCAATTGCCCAAACAGGGTTGGCATTTGCGCCTCGGCCTCCGGCCTCCAGTCGGTAATAAACTGACCCAGCACGGCACTATCCTGCAGATCTCCCAGGACGGTTTGGAGCTTGCTGAGCCGCTGAATATCGGCCTCCAGGGCATCGCCATAGAGGCTGGCCACCAGGCTCAGCTGGTAACGCACGCGCTTGACTTGTTTACGCAGGTCGTGGAGGCAGGTTTCGTGCTCGGCCAGCAGCCCATCGATGGCGGCGTGGCCCAGGCGAGTACTGATCTTGCCGCCCTGGGTGCCCGGTTTAATGCCAATTAACCAGGCGGGGTGTAGCCAAAGCTGGCTGACCAGGGGTAATACCAAATCAGGTACTACCATCGCCGCCGGAAGCTGGGCCACGGGCTTTTCGGCTGGGGCGCTGACCCAGGCCGCTAAGGACTGCTTCATTTCGGTGTAGCGTTTGCCGTCGAGGAGTTTTTTGATCTGCTTATAGGTGCGCTGGCGCTGACGGTCGAGGTGGCTGAGCACGGTATCTAGGAGCCGTTGCTCGGCTTCGGGAAGATGGGGGGCGTAGCGATCTCGCAGGGTCGCCTCAATCACGTCTAAATCTCGTAGCTGGCCGAGCCGCCGCCCCACCGCCGCCACCCTGGGTTCGCGCCCTGCCTTGGGCAACTCTACCCCCACCGAAAAGACCTGGATGGCGGTGCGCAGCCGCCGCAGCCCCACCCGCATCTGGTGCAAATTTTCAGGGTCGGTATCGGCCAGCACGGGCTGCTCGTAGGCAATGGCCTGGTGGAGATAGTGCGCGATCGCCTTCTGGGCTAAGTCACTCAGAGTTTGGGGGGCAGCGGTGACCATGGTCAGTTTTCTCCTGGGTAGTCGACAACTCAGCCCTAGTACACGACGGCGGAAGTCTCTCTATTCCCTACCGTGAACCTTATGCCCTACACCTCAGTCATCCCTAAGGGTGTACATATTTACGCCGCACTCTACTAGGGTGTTGGGAAATCCTGGGTACTGGAATACAATTGACTTTTAACCTTCAATTAACCTATGTTACTGCGTTTAATACAGCCTGTTAATTTCGCTACCATTTGGCCAGCTAAATCTGGTCAGGCCGTAATGACTGGTGGCATTCTTGCCGGTGGGTGGCTTGTTAGTCGTTGATTTGGGATTTTTCGCCTTTCCCTGGTTTGACCCGTTTACGGAGACTAAGCGTTATTTTGTCACCCGGCAACGGGAAAAAACGACCCATACTCGACAGCGGTTGCTGAGTCGGGGAGCGCGCTAGTGTAGCAATGTTGGCCCAAACGGGGCTGGGCGTCATCGGCCCAGATGAATCGTTCTGAGGTTTTACTCGCTAGGGGGCTTGGTAGCGCAGCGACTGCGCCAGGCAACTTAAGCAGAAGTGGCGTTTGACCGCTTCCTCGTTGCGCAGCTGAGCCGCTTCAAACCCGGCCACCTGCTTGCAAAACTCATGAAAGACTTCCACCGGCCATCGGTAAGTCCAGGTACGAATCATCCGACCCCTCTCCCAGGTCAAGGCATCGGTGAGCAGATACCGGGGCGGATCACTCAAATTGGCCGTTTCATGAACGATGACGAGGCGTTTGCGGCCATACTTTTTGAGCCGGACGACCTTCGTGAACGCCCAATAGTTCTGCATCGTACCGTTGCGACTTGGTACGGAATAAGGCCGGAAACTCTCAGGATGCTCGTGGCGTAACGCGGCGGCGACCCGCTCCACCCGCTGCCACTCGCCTTGCCAGAGAATCAGGCGGGAACCCTCTCATTCACTGACCCAATGCTTGCCCACCTGCTCAATGGCTTTGGTCAGGGGGCGACACAGCACCCCATTGTCAAAGGCATAGGGGGCGTTAAGAACTGCACTATCCAGTCCTCTCGATTCCATCCCGACTCGAACACCGACTCATGCATCGCCCGACGGCTGACCGCTGTGCCTGCTGGAAACACCCACTGGCCGTAAATCCCTTGCAAGGTTTTGTTCGCACTCAGCTGCTTCAAGCGGGCGAATAGCATAAAGCCTCTGGCTAGGCTGCACCAACGCCCCTACGGTTTGGTCTATTGAGAATCGGGGCTATGCGACTCGGATTTGGCATAAAACCTCTTCAAAAAGATTAGGGCATTGGTAGGTTGCCAGCATCAATCTCTCTTCGAGACTTATATCTCTTGATTGTAGTCCTTAAATAGGATTAACGAGTCTCATAAAAATTGTTGACAGATCTTTGATTGAGACTTAAGTGTCTATTTCACAGTCTTACGGATACTCATAAGGGACTTTAGATAAGACGTATCAACAATCTTGGTGTCGTCCCGGCTGTCCATGGTCAGGCAGGATGCCTAACCTACAAAACTTGGGTTTTATTTAATCCTCATTCCTAAGGGACGGCATTTTAGTCTCAGCTCGCGTAGGTTGGGTGAGGTGACGAAACCCAACACCAGCAACGGTTTTGTTGGGTTTCGCTATCGCTAACCCAACCTACGGCTGCTATTGAACCAGCATTTAAGAATGCTCGTTTGAGGCTGATCCCAAGCCCCAAAAAAGTATATCGAAGGATTTTTTCAATCTATCTACCTGTAGATTGCTCCACCATCTCATCCTTGGGGTTGAGGTGGGCAATACGACAGGAAAATTATTGTCTGGTTAAGTAACAAAATTTTCTTGTTCCCGCAAAAGGGGATTGATTGCTATGTACCGACCAGACAAAATACAGGCGTATTTGACTTCCATCAGTGAACACCGTTCTCCTGTAGAGGACGCTTTAAAGCGCAACATCTTTAAGTATGGTTTGTGGTTGCTCGGCATCCCGGTCATTATCTATGGCGCGGTCGACCGAGGTATAGCAGCCTTTTCCGGTTCTGACCTGGAGGTGACCAACGTTTCCTATTGTTTGATAGGGCTAGTGATTCTGCTGGGATGGGTCTGTATTGGTTTGGCGGAAGATGATCATGATGGGATCCTTTCAGAGGAAGATCAGCCAACTAAATCTGCGATCGCCCCAGCCTCAAACTGTATTGCCCAGCAGACCTATCGGCTGCCGTTTCCCTATCTGTGTCAGGTGTACCACCTGCTCAATATTCAACATTTGGAAGACATTCACCGCTTGAGCTTGGGAAATTTGAAGGTCGTCAAGGTCAGCAATTTCCAAGCGACCCAAGAAGGCGGCAAAATCTGCTTCGAAACGATGCTAGATTCTCCGTTTAACGTTCTCCGGCTGTGGCGAAACCCAGTGGTTGAAGTAGAGCTAACCATTCATTCACCTCACCAAATTGAGCTAAAAGTGCCAGCCTACGGCCAAAAGTTTATTCGGGTTCTATTTAATGTAGTGCCTCTCAATGCCAAAGAGCATCACCTATCCATTCAAATGTTTAGCAACTTGGCATGGCCGAAGGAATTGCTTAAAGCCATACTAATTGTGGCTTCTAGTCTCACCCTTTTGGAGGACTTGCCCTATCTGCACCATCTAGCCAGACGCAAGTATGATCGGCTATTCAGCCAAACTTCTGAAAAACGACGGTCGAGTCAGGCGATGCAGCTCTTTCATCGCTATGCCAATCTCTACAATGGCTCTTGGAAATATCGGCAGATGCAGTTGCTAGATTAATGGCTCGTTAAGGGAAAAAGTAATTAGTCACAGCGATAAGGGAGGCTTAATGAGAAAGCCTCCAGAGCCCCAGG
>DAIUJR010000122.1:0-11225 GCA_036848635.1 Nodosilinea sp. CTOTU7336 | reverse complement strand
GGTCTGGGTCTCTCTACTCGCTAGAGAAACCAATTGAATGGAAACTGGTTAAACCTACGCCTGTGCTCAGAGAAGCATAGCTCTCTACTCGCTAGAGAAACCAATTGAATGGAAACAGGTGTGTAATACAGTACGGATATAGGAGGGAACACAGGCGACTCTCTACTCGCTAGAGAAACCAATTGAATGGAAACGCCGATGCCGTGGTCTAACATGAGCCACGTCGCCAGCTCTCTACTCGCTAGAGAAACCAATTGAATGGAAACGGTACTTCATTGTTCTCCTTCGACGAACTCGTCGGTGCTCTCTACTCGCTAGAGAAACCAATTGAATGGAAACAACAGGCTGACAGGTAGGGTTCAATGCCCTACCCTACTCTCTACTCGCTAGAGAAACCAATTGAATGGAAACCAGGTCAAAGTCTACGTAGGTTCCTCCTACCTTTGACTCTCTACTCGCTAGAGAAACCAATTGAATGGAAACAAGAGTTACAGAACGCTGGGTCAGTTCCTGAGACCACCGCTCTCTACTCGCTAGAGAAACCAATTGAATGGAAACTTAGATTTAGTTCATCCCCGGCGCTTAACGGTTCGTAAACTCTCTACTCGCTAGAGAAACCAATTGAATGGAAACTTCTGTTTCAGTGGCTTTAGCTGCTTTAGCAGCTTTGCTCTCTACTCGCTAGAGAAACCAATTGAATGGAAACTTAGTCATCGATTCTTTGGTGAGAAACCCGATTTCTAACTCTCTACTCGCTAGAGAAACCAATTGAATGGAAACATGTATTTAGCCCATGGCCCAACATCAGAAGCTGTCACCTCTCTACTCGCTAGAGAAACCAATTGAATGGAAACCTGCGAATTGTAGGGGCTGAGCACTGCTCAGCCCCTACAGTTGTCTACTGGCTGGAGCAATCCATTCACCGCCGCCAGGTATCGGGTCGCCTTAAAGGCATTTAGTTCCTGGCGGCAGAGTGGCGAAAAATCTGGGCTCGGTGATATGGTAATTCGTTATGCCCTGGCGCTGGGTTTAGGCCGCCGCCGTGGGGTTGAGGCCAAACGGCCCAGCCTCACCCGTGTCAGGGCTATGGCGTGAATCTCTCCTCTGGATGCCGGCATGAGTCAAAGCATATTACCGGGCCAAAGCTACCCCCTGGGGGCCACGGTTTACGCGGTTGGGGTTAACTTTTGCATTTATTCCAAACACGCCACCGGCATTGACCTACTGCTGTTTGAGTCGGCCAATATCCTAGAGCCGAGTCGGGTCATCACCCTCAACCCTCAGTGGAACCGCACCTTTTACTACTGGCACGTGTTTGTGCCGGGGCTCAAGGCCGGGCAGGTTTATGCCTTTCGGGTGCACGGCCCGTTTGACCCGGCCCACGGCCATCGGTTCGATGCCACCAAGGTGCTGCTCGACCCCTACGCCCGCGCCATCATCGGCGACGATATCTACGATCGCCAGGCCGCCCTCAGCCCCAGCGACAACTGCGCCACCGCCCTCAAAAGCGTCGTCGTCAATAACCGCACCTACGACTGGGAGGGCGATCGCCCCCTCCACATTCCCTACGCCACCAGCGTGATCTATGAAATGCACGTGGGTGGGTTTACCCAGCACCCCTCGTCGGGGCTGCCGGTGGAAAAGCGAGGCACCTTTGCGGGGATAATCGACAAAATTCCTTACCTTAAGGATCTGGGCATAACCGCCGTTGAACTGTTGCCCATTCACCAGTTTGATGTCCAAGACGCCATGCCAGGGCTAGAAAACTACTGGGGCTACAGCACCCTGGGCTTTTTTGCCCCCCACCGGGCCTACAGCTCTCGCCAAGACCCCCTGGGGCCGGTAACGGAGTTTCGCGATATGGTCAAGGCCCTGCACCGGGCGGGCATTGAGGTGATTTTAGACGTGGTGTTTAACCACTCCGCCGAGGGCAACCACGAAGGCCCCACCCTGAACTTTAAGGGTATCGACAATAGCACCTACTACATGCTCGAAGATAACCCGATTTATTACTCGAACTACAGCGGCTGCGGCAACACCCTGACCGCCAACCACGCCGTGGTAGGCCGAATGATTTTAGACAGCCTGCGCTACTGGGTGTCAGACATGCATGTGGATGGCTTTCGGTTTGACCTGGCCTCGGTGATGTCGCGGGATGTGGGCGGCCAGCCCCTAGAAGATCCTCCGATTCTCTGGAGTATTGAGTCTGACCCGATTCTGGCGGGCACCAAAATCATCGCCGAAGCCTGGGATGCCGCCGGGCTGTACCAGGTGGGCAGCTTTATTGGCGATCGCTTTGCCGAGTGGAACGGCCCCTACCGCGACCACGTGCGCCAGTTCGTGAAGGGAGATGCCGGGGTAGTGCCCGCCCTGGCCGCCCGCCTGATGGGTAGCCCCGACATTTACCAAAAGCCCAACCGCGAGCCTAACCGCAGCATCCACTTTGTTACCTGCCACGATGGCTTCACCCTCAACGACCTGGTGTCCTACAACCAAAAATATAACGCGGCCAACAGCGAGTTTAACCGGGACGGCACCGACGCCAACTACAGCTGGAACAGCGGTGTCGAAGGGCCCACGAGTGACCCCGAGGTAGAACAGCTGCGCCAGCGCCAGATCAAAAATTTCCTCACCCTGCTGTTTATGGCCCAGGGCACCCCCATGCTGCTGATGGGCGATGAGGTGCGCCGTAGCCAGCAGGGCAACAACAACGCCTACTGCCAAAATAACGAGGTCAGCTGGTTTAACTGGGATGCCGTCGAAAAAGAACATCACCTGGTGCGCTTCACCCAGGGGCTGATTCACGTCATTCAAAACCTCAAGGTGTTTCGCATTGAGCATTTGCTGCGGGTCACCCAGACCTGGAGCCACGAGCCCCACATCATCTGGCACGGTCTACAGCTGGGGCAGCCCGACTGGTCAGACCAGTCTCGCGTGCTGGCCTTTACCCTGCGCTACCCCGACGCGGGAGAGCAGATTCATGTCATGCTCAACGCCTACTGGGAGCCCCTGGTATTTGACCTGCCCCCCCTGGATGCCCACGAGCGCTGGCACCGCATTGTCGATACCGCCGTTGAGGCTCCCCGCGATTTTTCCTACCCCGAAGACTCCCTGGCGGTGGAGGGCTACCAGTACCCGGTCAGCTCGCGCTCTTCGGTAGTGCTGATCAGTCGAGGGCGGCTCTAGGTCAGGTATCAGGGGCTGGCTAACCAATCAAGTCCCAAGCAGGGGAACCGGAGCCGCTCAAAGCCCTCGCCCACTCTTGGGCGAGGGCTTTGGGGTGAGGGCAGATGCGCCGCGAGCACCCAGCCTAAATTATAAAGTTATGTAAAGTAATCCCCCGGTGGGCATCCGCAGTTACCCCTAGCTCGTAATCAAGATGTGAACCAGCTCAACAGCTTAATTCTTGAAGCGGCTTTTAGATGAATTTAGGGCCACTTCCCAGGAGCTGTTGAGGGTCGTCCACGTCATCCGAAGCCTTGCTTCGGAGGCTGCCCCGACACTATTCAACCACCATCCATTATGTTTACTGAAACGTCTGATGCTGGAGAAACACCGGTCAGCTCTGTGCCGGTGGTTTCCGATGTAGTAATGCCCCTAACGTCCATTTCCGGTAGCGTGGCTAACGATGCCGATGTGTTCCAAATTTTTATCACGGGTACTGAGCCCTTTTCGGCCACCACCCTGAGTCGAGAAACCCTGCTCGAACTGCCCATCGACAATACCCTGGGCATTCCCACCGATCTTTTAGAAGATCCTCAACTCTTTCTGTTTGATGCTCAAGGGAATGGCATCTCGGCCAACGATGACCGCTTTGGGTCAGCCCAGGCCAGCCTATCCTCCGGGGAATTGGGCACCCTTCAGCCCGGCCTCTACTACCTGGCCATTTCGGGGTTTGACTATGACCCCGTCAGCGCCGGGGGCGAGATCTTTACCGACAGTTCCGTCAGCGGCGTTTTGACGCCCACCGGGCCAGGGGGGGGCTCGCCGCTCACCGGCTTTGGGGGCGACAGCAGTACCTCGAATGGCAACTATGTGATCGCCCTGACCGGGGCGCAGACGGTTCCCCCCGCCGTCGCACCGGTGAATTTCGACCTGGTGGCCCTGGCCGACAACAATACCCTGGTGTCGTTCGACCAGCGTAGCCCTGGCCGGGTGACCACCAAGACGGTGACCGGGCTAGAGGGCACGCTGCTCGGCATCGACACCCGCCCCGCCAACGGGTTGGTCTACGGCCTGACCACGACTAACCAGATTTACACCCTCGATCTCAGCGGCAGCACCGCCGTGGCCACCCTGGTGAGCACCCTGTCGCAGCCGTTTCAGGGAGGCGCGATTTCTGGCTTTGACTTTAACCCGGTTGCCGACCGCCTGCGGTTAGTGGGGGAGAATGACCAGAACTTCCGCATCAATGTCGATACTGGGGCCGTTACGGTGGATGGCGACCTGGCCTTCGCGGCGGGGGATGCCAATGCCGGGGCGAATCCTAGCGTAACGGCGGCGGCCTACACCAACTCCTTTGCCGGTACCACCGCGACCCAGCTTTTTAACTTGGATAGCGCCCTCGACAGCCTGGTGCTGCAAAACCCGCCCAACGATGGCACCCTGCAAACCGTCGGGAATCTAGGCGTCGATTTCGGCACCCTGGGTGGGTTTGAAATCGTGTCGTCGTCAGCGGGAGATAATACGGCCTTTGCCGTGTCTAACGCTACGCTGTATTCCCTTGATTTAGGGACGGGGGTAGCCACCAGCTTGGGCGCCATCGGCGGCGATGATGCCATCGAGTTGCGGGGTCTGACCGCCGTGGCCCGAGTGGCGGGCAGCCCTGTGCCTGAGCTGATTGACCTGACCGGGCTGGATGGCAATATCACCCTGAATGTGTCGATCTCGCGGGAAGCCAACTTCGACAATGTGCTGATGTTTTACCAAACCGATGCCGCTGGCCGGGTGGCTAACCTGCTGCCCGGTGATGCGGGTTACGAAGCGGCGGTGGCGGCAAACCTGGTCGATGGTGTGCAACTCATGGTGGGTGACGACCAGAGCACCAGCCTGGATATCACGCTGCCCGGTGGCGTTTTCTATGGGTCAGCCCTGCTGATTGATGGCGACCTGGTCAACCTGGCCACCGTGGGCGATGCCTTTGTCGGCTCCTCCCAGGTGAGGCGCGAGGGAAACACGCTGTTCTTCGAAGATTTCACGGACTTCGACTTTAACGATTTGGTGTTAACCATCAACTCCACCACGGCCGTGGCTGGCTAGACCATTCTCTGGCCAAGACTTTGAGCTGCTTGAACCTGCGCCGATCGAATGTTTGCGCCGACTGAATGTTTGCGCCGACTAAAACTAGCCCCGTCCTGGAGCTTCGGCTCATCCGGTTTAGCCTTCCTAACCTGTACCTACCCATTAAGGATAACCAAGCTATGCGTCCGACCCTGATGACCCAAAAAGCCCTCTCCCTCGCCGGAATCGTGGTGGCCATTGCCGCCACCCTTGGGGGTGGGGCCTACTTTGCCAACGCCTCTGACCACGACGATGGCGAATCTGAAATTAAAGGCCGCAACCTCAACCTCACCGATCTGTACGTGTTTCGGGAAAGTGATCAAAACCCCAGCGCTTCTGCCAGCAACCTGGTGCTGATCATGAATACCAATCCCCGCTCGGTGGCGGGGCAGCAGTACTACTTCAGCAGCAGGGCGCAGTATAAGTTCAATCTTTCCCGTGTTACCAATAACGACGCGACGCCCACAGGCCTGCCCGATGTTGTCCTCCAGTTTGAGTTTGACGAGCCGGATGCCAATGACCAGCAGGCCTATACGTTGACCATCACCCAAGACGGCACCAGCCGCGTTCTGCAGGGACAGACCACGGCCCGAGCCGCCAGCCCGATCATCAATTCAGGGGATCTGGAGGGCTCTACGGTGCAGGTGTTTGCTGGATTGCGGGAAGACCCGTTCTTTTTTGATGTGGAACAGTTCTTCAGGGTGCGGGCCGGGGCCGCCGGCTTTGGGCCAGCCGTCGGCTTCCGTAGCCCTGAGGATGCCGTAGACTTTGCTACGGGCTACAACGTCAACGCGATCGCCGTCAGCATTCCCATCGCCGCTTTGCAGGGCGCAGGGTCAGCCAGCACCTTTGATGTTTGGACGACGGTGACGGTGCCCGGCAGCACCAAGTTTAACCAGGTCGAGCGCCTGGCCCGCCCGGCGGTGAATGAGGGCCTGGTAATCACCAACGACTTTTTGAACACGTTAAACAGCGTCACCCCTGACTTTGAAGCGGCGGCCCTGGCCGGTCAAGAGCCTGCCGCCAGTGCGGCGGCGCCGATTGTGGCAGAGGTCAGACAAGTCTTGCTGGCCCTGGGCAATAGCGAAGCCCGCGCCGATGCCCTGATTCAGGCCTTTTTGCCCGACGTGATGCGCATTGACACCACCGGGCCAAGTGGCTACGCCAATGCCCTCAATGCCCTGGGCAGCCCGATTCGGGGCCGGTTACTGCTGGATGACGTGGTTGATATTACCTTTTCGGTGCTAACCAATGGGGCCATCACCACGGACAACGTCTCCTATGAGGGAACGCCTGGCAACCCGGCGCAGGGCCACGATCCTCTCGTAGAGTCGTTCCCTTATTTAGCCCCCGCCAATTAATCGGCTGGAGGCGCAGATCCCAGGGTTCTACCGTGCATTTGGCCTGAGAGCCAGGATATTTAGCCTAGAACCCTGGGATCTAAACCGCTACCACTCTCCCCACCACAGGCCCGGCTGCATCTCGCGTATTTATCCACAGACGTTGGCACAAGACCAGGATGGTACTACTCAAACCGAATGAATTTTCGCCCCAGCATCGACTGGCCTGGCGGTGGCTGGGCCTGGGCTTAGCGACGACTGGGGCGGCGATACTGGTTGGTCACATAACCCAGTGGAACCTGCCCCACCCCCTGGCCCAAAGCCGTTATCCCTATCCCTTTTATGAGTCGTTGCAGAACGGCAGGCAGAAAACCCTAGAGGGAGAAATTTCGTTTTATCAGGGCCGGATTCAGCGCAATCCGGAGGATGGCCTGGATCGAGCGGCCTTAGCAGGTCTCTACATTCAGATGGCTAAGGTAACTAACACGCCAAACTGGTATCTGCTGGCCGAACAGTCGGCGCAGCAGTCCCTGGCGAATCTACCCTTCAACAATACTGGAGCCGTTTTAGTACTGGCCCGCGTGGCCGAGGCCCAGCATGACTTTGCCGAAGCCATTCGCCTGGCCGAGTCGGCCGGTGGGGTAGAGGGGATGGGAATTGCCATCACCGCTAAGCTGGCGATGGGCCAGGTTGAAGCAGCGGCGGCGGATGCCGAAACCCTGGCTGATCGCTATCCCTCCCTCGGTAGTCTGACCCTGCGGGCGCTGACCCGTGCCGCCCAGGGGGATAATGCCGGAGCCGAGCAGGATTTTCAGCGGGCGATCGCGGCAGAAGAGCCAGCCAGCCAGCGCAGTTCAGCCCAAACTAGAGTGTTGCTCGGTCGGTTCTACTTCGCCCAGGGTGACCTGGCCCGAGCGGAACCGCTATACCGTGAAGCCCTGACGATCGTGCCTGACTATCCCCTGGCCCACCTACAGCTGGCGGAATTAAAGACCCGGGCCGGGCAGTATCGCGCCGCCAGGCACCACTACCGGCAGGTGGTTAGCCCGGTAGCGCTCCATGGGCTGGCCCGTCTCCAGGCGCTGCAGGGCCGGGATGCTAGCCAAGCCTGGCAAACCGCCGAAACTGCCCTACGCCAGCAAATTGACGAAAACGGGCTGGGGCATCGGCGCGACCTGGCCCAGGTGTTGCTAGAGCGCGGCAACCCCGAGGATGTACCCGAGGCGGTCGCCCTCATGGCCGCGGAAGCCGCCCAGCGACGCGATCCCAAAACCCTCGATCTGCTGGCCTGGGCGTTGGTGGAGGCCGGGCGGTTGCCCGAGGCACAGCGGGTGATTCATGAGGCCCTCGACCAGGGCGTTCGGGATGCCGGCATCGCCTACCGCGCCGGGGAAATCGAGCTGGCTTTGAACCACCCCGAGCAGGCAGAACCGCTCTTTCGCCTCGCCCAGGAAATTGACCCTAGCTTTGATGAGCAGACTCGTCGTCGGTTAGGCCTGATCGCCCAGAATCAAGAGGTGCCCCATGATTAGACCACTAGCCCGTTACGCTGTGCTGAGCGGATTAGCCGCCCTGAGCACCATCATTTTTTGGTTCGTCAACGCCGCCCCAGCGACAGCTCACTGGGCTGATCTAGCCACGGCTGAGATCGTCGTCGCCGCCACCGAGACCCAGCTCACCCTGACCTACCCCACCGGGCTCACTTCCTTCGCGGATGATGACGGCAATCAAAAGCTTTCCGCCAGCGAAATCAGCCGCCATGCGGCCGAGCTGCGCACCTTTTTTAGTCAGCACATTGCCATCCAAGACAGTCGCAATCAGCTGGCAACGGTGACGGTTCAGCCTTTTACCGGGACAGATTCCACCGGGGCGAAAGGGCTGGGATCAAGCAGTCACACCACCCTGGGGCTAGTCTACGCTTGGCAAAAGCCGCCATCCGGGCTGGAAATGTCTTACACCCTATTTGTTCCCGATGCGCCCCAGGCTAGCTGTCTGGCCACCATTTCTCAGGCTGGGCAGCTTACCACCCACGTGTTTACCCCCAAAAACACGACCCTGGCGCTGCTGCCCGCGGGGGCCATGCCGGGTTCGGGCCGATGGCTGCTGCCGCTGCTGGGGGCGTTTATGTGGGGGGCCGTCCATTCACTATCGCCGGGCCACGGCAAAATGCTGGTGGGGGCTTATTTGGTGGGCGAACGGGCCACCTCCCGCCACGCGATTTTTCTGGCCCTGGCCACCACTATCAGCCACACCCTGGGAGTCTTCGCCCTCGGTCTCGGCACCGTAGTGGCCGCTCGCTATATTCTGCCCGAGCAAATTTATCCCTGGCTGAGCCTGCTCTCCGGCGGCATGATCATTGTGATCGGGGCCAACCTGGCCTGGGGGCGGCTCCAGCGCCACCGCTCAAGTCAGCACCATCATTCCCATGACCATTCTGGGCACTCCCATGACCATTCTGGGCACTCCCATGGCCACCATGCGCACTCCCATGGACAGGATGCTCACGGCCATGACCATGCCCTGGCCGAAAGTCATGGCCATGATCACGCCCAAGCGGCCCACCCCCCTTACCCCCTTACCCCCTTACCCTCTCACCACGGCCACTCCCATCTACCGCTAACGCCGGAGGGCAACCCCCTATCTTGGCGGGGCTTGCTGATGCTCGGGCTATCGGCAGGGCTGGTGCCCTGTCCGGCGGCGGTGGTGCTGCTGCTGGGGGCGATCGCCTTGGGCAATCCCCTTTCAGGGCTGCTGCTGGTGCTGTTTTTTAGTCTGGGGCTGGCCAGTGTTTTAATCGGGCTGGGCGTGCTGCTGATCTCTGCTAAAGGGGTGTTTAAGTCGGTATCGGTGCCGCGCTTCAAGCTGCTTCAGTGGCTCCCCGTTACCAGCGCGGTGGGCATTGCCCTGATTGGCGTTGGCATTTCAACCCGCGCCATTCTGCAACTGTTCTAATTTGATCAACACATTTAGAGATAAAGCCGTGCTGTCTATTCTTCGTTTATTAGTTCCGTTACCGATGGTCCTGAGCGCGGTTTTGCCGATCAGTGGTGAGACTGGCTCAGCCGCCGCCGAATTTTCTACTCCGGCCATTTTGCCCGCTACCAGGCTGAATGTTCCCCTACTAGGGCAGGTGGTGCCGTTCTGTTTTATGGAATTGCCCAGCGGTGAAATTCGGGATTTAACGGCTCTGTGTAGCGCGGCTTCTGAGCCGCCGCCGGGTCAAGGCCAAAATGGCCAAAGCCAAGCGGTTCAGGGACAAAATACGCAGGGCCGGCGGGCTCAAACTGCCAATGCTCAAAGTCAGGCCGTTCAGGCTCCAGCAACTCCAGCCCTGAACGCACAACCATCCCCCGGCGAGGCCTCAAGGCCCTGCTACTTTCTGGATAGCGAGGGTCGGCCCTGTTCGTAAGGGTTTCTTGTAGTGTATTTCCCAGCCTGATTCTGATATTAGATCAACGAGCTCGACTCGGTCCTGTAGACAATCAGGCAAATATCCATGTTGGCACTGACTGACCAGAGGTTGGGGTCTTTGGCTCGAGCGAGTCTATGGCACCGCAGTTCAGAGTCGGTGATGCAGAATTCCATAGTTTTTATGGCTTAAGATTCGAATTTAAAATAGCGGAATCTTGTTCTTTAACTAGTTCCCAGTACGCATAAAATCTCTTTTTCATCTTATCTCTCTCCTTTAATAAGACCGGAATCATGTCCCTACTAGTAAGGGGTGGGGCGTATCCAAATCTATACTTTGTGACTTTGCTCCCCGATGCCATGAACTCTGCACAGCTATTCTGATCAATGTTTAAGTCACTAAGCAGAATATCTAATGAATCAGGATCGATTGCTTCTTCAATAGAAGTGTTCTTGTCTCTTGCTACAAAGTTAGACAAGCCTATCTCAAGCAATGGTGGCAGATCATGTTGACTTCGATGCCTAAATCTTTGTGTTAACTCATCAAATTCAGCCATATCTTTGATTAGACGATTTAGATTTTTGACACTTTCCCAATGCTGTGAACCCATTTTTTCCTTAGTATTTTTAAGTTGCCGATCAGAGTCTAGGTAGCTTGGATCAATAATCCTACTTGCTTGATGGCAAAGGTTATAACTCATAAACTTCAAGGAATTATTGAATTCATTGGGTCTGAGTAGACAGCAATATAGCCTCATTTGCGTAAACTCACGCCTTAGCTCCAGTTGATCCTTGTCGGAGTATTCCTGGATGATTTTGTCAAGCAAATGAAGCCTGTAAATTAAAATTGAAAAATCATTGAAATTATTTATTAAAGTTCTTGTATATTCTTTTGCATAGGTAGTCCAGACGGGATGATCAGATTGTGTTTTAAATTCATCTTTTAGTAAGAAAAAATCGAATTCCGGAATTCCTTTTAGTAAAGAATCATAGTATTTATTGGACACCTCTCTGAATAAGTCTTCAGGATATATGTTATACATATAACTTTTGTTCCTCATGTGATGTTAGTCGATCCTAAATACCTTCATCACTGGCTCTACCGGATTTGGTGTACTGCAAGCTCCACTATCACCCCGCAATCGTAACCGTCCCTCAACGAACTTTTAAGCTAAGGAGAGAGGCTCCTGATGAGCC
>DAIUJR010000121.1:0-11260 GCA_036848635.1 Nodosilinea sp. CTOTU7336 | reverse complement strand
TCTCTCTACTTCTCTCGCTCAGGAGCTCTTTCCCATGTCTAGGGCGGAAGAGCCGTTAATCCCTCGATAGTATTAAGTAGAGGAACGTAATTAAACAATGTCATCCGACCAACGGGTAGCTTGCTTCTCGCAGCATGGGCCAGCGAAGACTTTGCCATCTACTGAGGATAAGCCGCTTGTTTATCAACTTATTTGGCACGGGCATCCAGCGTTGTTAAGGGATGCAGACTAAAACCGCCTACTCCCACCAGCACCATCGCCAGAGCGCAGATGATATACAGCAGTGCCATGCCCGCGCCAGGGGCAGCGCCCACCAGGCCGCCGAATATGGCGGCTAACGATCCGGTTGGTGCCATGGCAGGCTCTAGGACTCGATCGGCTAGGGGGCCTGCCATCAGCGCCGCACCAGCACTGACCACTTGGACCAACAGGGCATTGGCGGCAAATACGCGGCCTTGCTTAGCTGGGGCAATCTGGGTCATCCAGATCGCGGTTTCAGAACTGCCCAGGAGGGGAAAATTGAGCGACGAGCAAAACTGTGCTGGAATCCAGATTTGAGAGGATCGTCCCAGGCCAAACACGGTTTTGCTCAACCCCGCGCCGATGAATCCGGCTAGCATGCCCCGTACCCGGTGCTTGGGGCCACCCCAGACGCTGAGCAAAACTGCCCCGGCCACACCGCCAATGCCCGCCGCCGCTGCGGTACTAGCCAGTACCTGGGCGCTGCCGTTGGAGCGCGCCAAAATCATCGGGTCGTAGACCGCCCCCCCCAAGTCGTGGAAGAACCAGAATGCAGTGGTAATTAGCAGGAGCGATCGCAGGCTGGGCTGTCGCCAGACTTCGCGAAAGCCAAAGGTAAGTTTGGTCACCAGCGTTTCAAGGGTAGGGCCGACCGCAGGCGCAGGCTGGGGAATGGGTCGGAAAAGAAGCGTGGCGATCGCCACCCCAAAGGTCACAACATCAACCCCCAAAATCCCCAGCAAGCCGATGAGTGGATACAGCACCCCCGCCAGGGCTGGCCCCACAATGGCGGCCCCATAATGCACCGCTGAGTCCATGCTGTTGGCTCGCGTCAACTGTAATGGCGACACTAGGCTGGAGATCGAGGTTTGGTAGGCCAAACTTTGAATTTGCCCAAAGCTGCCGTTGAGCATGGCGGCTCCGTATAAATGCCAAATTTGTAGGCTGTGGGTGAAGTAAAGTAAGCCAACACCGACGGTGGCGAGCACGGCGACGGTATCTCCCACCATCATCAGTTGCTTGCGATTGAAATGGTCAACAATCAGCCCCGCGAACAGCGTAACAGGAATGCGAGTGGCTTGGGAAAAGAACCCCATTAGTGCCAATGCGGTTGCCGAACCGGTTGTTTCCCAAGCCCAGATGGTCAGGATAAACTCGGTCATGTAGCTGCCGATAGTTGAAACGAGCTGACCGAACCAAATAATCGTAAAAGTACGCACAAACTTAATTCATAGCCTTAGTATTCTTTGTCTGAATTCCTAGAGTTTGAGGGTGGAACGCAAGCGATAAACTCAGCTTTTAGGATCTCTGGAAACTGTTTCCAGGGAATGTTGCCGCTCTTGCTATTGAGGTAGCGTTCACTCAACTGCAGAACTGCTGCGGCAATTTCGCCATGATTGCTGTCTTGGACTAAGACTTTTGCCAGTGCGTAGGTTGGCTTGTTGGCTGCCGCCAAGGCAAGGGAGCAGGGATGATCGCAAGTCCACAGACAATCTACGCCGCGAACCTCTAGCTCTGACTGGCGCGACCAGGTTTGGTGAAGGGCCTGGATGCGATCGCATAAAGCAGTGCCATCGGCGGGTTGTTCTGGAGGTCGGTGCTCTGATCCATGACAGGAACGGCAGATAAAAAGTGTGGATTTTGGCATGGTGTTTACAAATTAGAGAGTAAGGTTAACAACATCTCGGGAAGCTTTTTCAAAATTAATTCATCGGTGATCGGGCCGCGGGTGATGCTGCCCCAGAGTTGATAGTCAACAAAGAATATGCGATTGGCTTTGGCAGCAGGTATTTCTCTTAAAACTGGTGTTTGACTCCAGTTTTCTTTCAGTTTTATTTCTGGATTATAGAGCTCTGAGGCATCCCAACCGATGACGACGGCAATATCAGCCTCCAGAGTTGGTAAGATTTCGGGTGACGTTTGGAGCCCTCGCATTTCTCCGGCAATAATTGGCTCAGGGAACACGGGCTGAAAGCCGATTTCTTTTAGCAAATAGCCAACCGTACTATCTGCGGCGATTGCTAAATCGGTCATGGCGCTATTGACGGACAGAATCAGGACTTTTGGCCAGGTCGCCACGACAGGCGCTAAGGCTTGGCGGGCCTCTTCTAACTGCCGAGAAAAGTCAGCTTTTACCTGCTCAGCAGATTTTTCTCGGCCCAGAGCTTTAGCAATACCGTCGATGTCGTTGCGCCAGTGTTGAGTCCCATCTTTTTCATCGGTAAACAGCATTGTGGGGGCGATTTGTGACAGCAAGCGATAGTTATCTCTCACCAGCCAGTCTTCGCTCAAAATTAGATCGGGTTTGAGCAGGGCGAGTTTTTCTAAAGAGGGGTTTTTGCGATCTCCCAGGTTCACGGGTTGGGTCGAGATCCGATCGCCCAAGTAAGGAATTTGCTCAGCCGGGTGATCAAATCGCTCCACACTGAGAGCGACCGTTTCGGCATAGGCTGTGGGCTGTGCTCCCAGTGCCAGTACAATATCCAGAATGTGTGGACTGAGAACCGCGATTTTCTCAGGTTGTCCACAAATTGCCGTTGCTCCTAGCTCATGCTCTACCGTGCGACAGTCCTCAACTGAATCAGAGGTTGTTGGCGGCAAAGATGTTGTTGGCGATGTACAGGCTGTCACCCAAGCACAGACCAGTATGCCGAGGATTAAAAACTTCCATTGAAGAAATAGAGTCTTCATAAGCAACCGATTAAGTTGGCTGAGCATCGTCCACTAAATACTTAAATAAGTCATCGATTACCCGATCTGCTGCCAGAGGATTGCCGCCGCGCCAGGTAGGATAATTGACCTCATAAACTCGATCATTTTGAACGGCTCTAAGCTTCTGCCAAAGCGGATTTTGCTTGAGTTCAGCCAATTTTTGAGTTGCTTCATCACCATCGGTGGCAATAAATAAAACATCCCCGTCGATATCTATCAGCCTTTCTTCAGAAATCGACAGAATCCCTCCCGCAATGGGGATGGCTTGAGCAGGCGGGCGACGCAAGCCTGCATCGGCCAGAATACCGCCATTGAAAGAATTCTTTAAATCCAGATCTATTGTGCCACAGCAGCTATGAACAAACGAGACTTCTAAGTCTTGAGACTGATTGTCTAAAGCAGTCTTTAAAGATTCAATTCGCTGGTAGTAATGGCTCCAAACTTGTTTAGCCATTTCTGTTTTCCCCAATGCCTTGGCTACAAAATCAAAATGCTCTCGCCAGGAGGGATATCCCTCCCAGTCATGTACTACTGTGGGGGCAATCTGAGCCAGTTGACCATAGATAGCTTCCGTTGAATACTTGATGCCAATGATTAGATCTGGCTTTAAGTTCAGGATTTTTTCAAGATTGGGCTGCTCTTCTTTTCCTAGAACTTGAATAGAGGCAAGATGGCTTACCAAGTAAGGTGGTGGCTCATCAAAGTAGACAATGGTTGCGATTGGTTGAATGCCGAGGGCGATCGCATCTCCTAGGCTGGGCACGCTCAGCGTAATCACCCGCTGCGGCTGTAAGGGAACGCAAGTTTCACCCATAGCATGGCGTACCATGCGACAATTTGATGCGTCCAGTAATGGCGGTAGGCTCTCCGTTGGTTGAGTTGCTGAGCCCATGCAACTCTGAATTAGGGCCACCATTAAAGCTGTACTTAAAACCAAGCGGATGCGTCGCCACCAAGCTTTACAAATCATGCCGTTTACTTCCCCGTAATCCCAATCAGAGCCCTTAAAATGTCCACGAAACCGTACCTCTGACCGTCAACGGAGCGCCATAGAAAACGCGCAGAGGGCTTTCTGCGGCTTCAAAGTAAGTGATATCAAATAAGTTTTCAAGGTTTAATCCCACCCGAAAATTCTCACGCCGATAGAACACCGAGGCATCGGTGCGGGTATAGCCAGGAACTTGAAATGAGTTATCTAAGTCACCCTGACGATCGCCCACATAAAACACCCCCAGCCCAAAGCCTAGCCCCTGGAGCGTGCCCGATTGCAGCTCGTAGGTCGTCCATAGGCTGGCGGCGTGTTCTGGCACATTATTAAGGCGATTCCCCACCGCCAAAGTATTGTCGGCGGTAATCTGGGCATCGGTGTAGGCGTAGCCTGCTACCAGGTTCCAGCCGGGCAAAATCTCACCCATAGCCATGAGTTCAACCCCGCGACTTCTTTGCTCTCCAGTTTGTACTGAAAAGTTGGGATTGATGGGGTCTTCGGTTAACACATTCGTGCGCGTAATTTGGTAAAGCGCTAGGGTGGTTGAGAGCCGGTTGTCAAGCCAGTCTGATTTGATCCCGACTTCGTACTGGGTGCCGCGCTCGGGTTGAAAGAGAGTATTGTCGAACGCTGTCCCCACGCTCTGTAGAAACGAGCGGCTATAGCTAGCATAGAGGGCATGATTATCGCTGGGTTGATAGACCAGCCCCAGACGGGGGCTAAACGCGCCATCATCCTGAAACGCTTCTGAACCATCGGCAAACAGCGTTTGCTGGCTCACCAAATCGAACCGCCCCCCTAGCAGTAGTTTGAGCTGGGGCAGCAGGTCAATTTGATCTTGAAAATAAACCCCTACTGAGTTGGTAATAAACGGCTCCCTAGGAAAGTCAGCCACGAATTGTCGCTGAGCCACCCCATATACGGGGTTGAAAATGTCAATGGGATCAAGCGTAAATTCTTGACTGCTGGCCGCAAAGATATCACGGTTGACATCAAACCCTAGTAGAAGCCGGTGCGAAATGCTGCCCGTTTGTACTGTACCCGTCAGGCTAGTATCAAAGGAGTAGTTATCTTGGGATTGATCGGCAGTGCTAAATAGGCCCCGCTCTAGGGTGCGCTGGTCATCGAGCAGTGCACTGGGAAAGAGTGAATTTTGGGGAGTCTGCTGAAAGCTGGCTCGAAACGAGTTTTGGAATTGCCAGTCGGGGTTGATCTGGTGATCGAGGGTGTACCCCAGCCGCAGCACATAGCGATCGTTTTTATCTAGCTCATCGTCGGGTTCGCCGATGAAGCGATTGCGCGGGAGCTGACCATTGATGTTAGGTAGAACGGTGCCTACGGCAGGTAGTCCGCGATCATTGGGCTGTTCGGAAATGGTGTATTCCCCTTCGAAGGTGAGCTGGGTGTTAGGGCCAACTTGCCAGCTGATGACAGGGGAGATGACGTAATTACGGCGCTCAAAAAAGTCAATGAAGGTTGCTGAGCTAGATGCGCCTGCCGTAAAACGGTAGAGCAGGGTTTCAGACGCATTAAGTGGGCCGGTAAAGTCTACCGAGCCCCCGTAGGTCTCAAAATTGCCAATGGTTCCCTCTACAATATAATGGGGTGTTGCGAGCGGCTTTTTGGTCACAATGTTGACGGTGCCACCAGGAGCACCCTGGCTAAACAAGGCTCCTGCCGGACCTCTTAACACTTCAATGCGCTCAATATTGGGAATCGCAATGCGGGAGGTAATGTTGGTGTCATCGCGCAGCCCGTTGCGCAAGATATTTCTCCCCGAAAAACCGCGAATGGTAAAGCCCTCAAAGGCCGACTGGGAGGAATTGTCGGGGCTAATGCCAACCACCGTGCGAAGGGCTTCATTGACGCTTTGTACCTGCCGATCCTCCAATAGTTCTTGGGGGATTACCTGTACTGAAAAGGGAAGATCCCGTAGGGGTGTATCGGTTCTGCTACCGACAGTGGCATTGGGGACGCGGTAATCTGGCTGCCCTTGGCCCGTCACCCCAATTTGAATGGCGTCTTCAGCCCCGTCAAGCTGGGCCAGGCCTGGCGCCACGTTAAAGACCAGGTTTCCGGTGGCGGTATCGACCTGGGCGGTGGGTGGCCCGTCGGTGCCGGTAATGGCTATTCGCACGCTGCCATCGGGCAGGCTGGTCAGCTGTACCAGGGCAATGCCCTCGGCGGGGGCAAACTGCTCGGCACTACCCTGGTTGGTCAACTCCAGTACGGCATTGGGTATGTCAGTAATCAGCGCGTTTCCCTCTACCCGCGCAGGGCCTGCATTGAGGGGGCGATCGCTGACCAGTTCAAGGCTCAGCCCAGCGGCCGTCTTGCGGATTTGTACATCGGTAATAACAGCGGCCTCTGTTTGAGCAATCTGGGCAAACCAGGCCGCTACCGTGAGAGCTACCTCTGGCTGGGGCGATGCGATCGCTGAAGACCGGCCTGGAAGGGTAATTGCATCGCCCCCTCGCTCTCCCTCAGCCATCTCTGCCTTAGCCGGAACGACGGCGATCGCCCCCAGCGCCCCAGTGGCCGCTATCCAAAGGCCTAACGTTTTTGCAATCATCGTTTCCACATCTCAACAACCACTCACAACCATTCCTAGCGGCACCAACCAAGCCACCTAGCAAATAAGAAATATTCTCAGGTAGATTACGCGGTGTTAGCCCAGCTTTTCTCTTCGAGCCGGACTTTTTTCTCTTCAAACGGGACTTTTTTGAGGGCAGGGTTTTAGACACCCATCCACCCGCCTACTCCCCTATGCCCCACACCGCTGCCCCATCTGATACGCCTTTGGCGTGATGCCAAACCGACGGCGGAACGCGCCACTAAAGGCGGTGGGGCTGGCGTAGCCGACGGCGGTGGCGACGGCGGCGATGGAGTATTGCTGAGTCAGAAGCTGGCTGGCTTTTTCCAGGCGCTGCTGGGTGAGGTAGCCAAAGACGGTGGTGTTGAAGACCTGACGAAAGCCTTCTTTGAGCTTGCGATCGTTGAGGCTGACCTGGCGAGCGAGGTCTATCAAAGATGGGGGAGCTTGTAGATTGTTGAGCAAAATTTGGCCGGCCTGGTGGATGAGATCGCGCTCATCGCAGCCTAAGCGAACCGGTGTGGTTGGTTCCTGAACTGCTTCGACAAAGAGGGCAATCAGTTCTAACGACTTGCCCTCCAAATAAAGCTTTTGGGTCAGCCCTCGATACGGACACCGCAAGATTTGCCAAAGCGCCGTTTGCATCGCCGGAGTGATGGCGATGGGGTTAAAAAACGGGTGCTCGCTCTCTCCGGTCAGCATCTGTCGGAGAGGCTGTGGCAGGGCGGCATCGTAGCTTTCGATGAGTGATGTCAGCAATGGCGGGTCAAGGTGAATATCCACCGAGCGGTAGTCCTGATTTGAGAACTCGTGCCATCGCCCTTTAGAGCTATGTGGCCCGCACAGACGTGTCTGATGGTTTTCAAAAAGCTGACTATCGTTGTAAAGGCACTGGGTAGACAGACTAAATATAAACTCGAAACAGCCGTAGGAGTCAGCCTCACAGAGGTTGACGACAGCTTCCTTGAGGTGATACTCGTGTAGCGTTAAATCAATGCCGCTGGGCAGGCCAATGTCGCGCTTGTGGCCCATACCCAACCAGTCGGGATACACCAGGGTTTGGTCTTGGCTGTTGGCCAAGAGTTCAGGCTGAGTGCTTTGGGTCTGCTCTCGCAGCAGCTGCCTCAATTCACCGTCTTGAAAGGTAAGGGGCATAGGTCAGGCTTAATGCTATCAATCGTTTAATGATACCAGGTCTCAATAGATAGCGAGGGGTGCAGGGCTCAATGTTGAGCGGGCTGTCGGTCGCCAGAGCCCCATGTTGACCCCCCTAAGTGCGTAGGCGATGCCAGTGGGCCACAGTGTCAAGCGTCTTGACGGCCCATGAAGAACATCCTGAAGCGTTGCCAGAATGCCCGAGGCCATTTCTGAAAGGGCAGCTGAACGGCCAGGCGTAGGTATCGGGTTTTCAGATATCCAATGCCTGGTTGCTAGTTTGGCCAAAGGGTTTACTAACTAAAGGCAGCTCAGCTATACTTGTAGACTGTGTTTATATTCAACGGTTCTACAGCTAAGGATTTGCATGGCTAAGAAAAGCATGATTGCGCGGGAGCGCAAGCGAGAAAAACTTGTGGCCCAGTACGCCGCCAAGCGCGAGGCGCTGCTGTTAGAGTTTCACAACGCCCCTAACCAGCAGGAAAAGGTGATTATTCACCGTAAGATTCAGCAGCTTCCTCGTAACAGCGCTCCCACCCGTCTGCACAACCGCTGCTGGATGACGGGTCGGCCCCGAGGCTATTATCGTGACTTTGGTCTCTGCCGCAACAAGCTGCGCGAAATGGCCCACCAGGGCATGCTGCCTGGGGTTGTTAAGTCAAGCTGGTAAACCGGTGGTTTGGCCCAGAGTGATTAGGGGCCTGGGTGCCATCGCATGGGTGGGACTGGCCGTTTAATGGACTGTAGAACCCAATACGCCCATAAAAGAGGTGCGCGCTATGGCCGCACCTCTTTTGCATCAAGGGTGGTGGAGCGGCCACAGCAGCGGTCAATACCCAGGCTGTCGAAGAGTAAATCACCCACAGCATTGGCGACGGTAAACTCGCCGTAAAAGCTTTCTGAAAAATCAAACCCCTGCAGCTCGGTCAAAATCGCCATTACCAAGGAGCCGACGTCGTTTTCCCCCTCCATGCGCTGGCGCACAAATACCTGAGATGCCCGCTCGGCAATGCGATGGTTGGCAGGCTCTGGCAAATACTCCGCATTTAGCCACTTCAGCAGCGCCGCTTGCAGCCATTGCCCTTCCTGCTGGGCGTTTTCTGGGGGCGGAAGCGTGATCGGAACGATGGAGTCAGTCATTCACCTGGGTGGTCTGTGGCCAGTTATTGCCTAAATACTAGGTGTATCCTGTCGGTAATGGCAAACGAATGTATCAGAAGGTTACCTGGGTATGACGTGCCTCAAATATAGAACTACACCTCGCCAGCTAGTACACAACGGCGGAAGTCTCCCTGCCCTTGCGAGGGTTCCCTGCCATGAACCGTGAACCGTAAACCGTGAACCGTAAACCCTATACCTCAGTCATCGCTAATGGTGTGCAAATTGACACCGCACTCTACTAGGGCTCCCTTTGTCTTGATAGGTGACGATTGACCACCGTGAACTCTTACAAGTACGACCTTGAGGCGATTATTCGTGGCTATTCCCAGGGCTATTTTTTAATGGCCGACGACAACGGCGACGACTTGGGCTGGTATTCGAGCCGCCAGCGTACGCTAATTCCGCTGGATGAGCGGTTCCGATATCCCAAATCGCTGCGGCGAACTCTCAACCAAAATCGGTTTCGGGTGGCCATTAACCAAGCCTTTGTTGAGGTGGTTGACGGCTGTGCCGATCGCCACACTACCTGGATTTCTGACGAACTCAAGCAGATGTACGAGGAACTCTACCAGGCGGGATGGGCCTACAGCTTTGAAACCTGGGAAGGTGACGAACTAGCCGGGGGAATTTTGGGGTTGGTAATCGGCGGCGCGTTCATCGGCGAGTCGATGTTTTTTAACATTTCAGAAGGGTCTAAGGTGGCGATGGTGAAGCTGGTGGAGCATCTGCGCCAGCGGCGGTTTGGCCTGTTTGATGCCCAAATGATGAACCCCCACCTAGCCCGGTTTGGGGCCTATGTGGTGGCTGAACCGGAGTATAAAAGCCTGCTGAAGGTGGCTCTGCGGCAAAACTGTCGGTTTGGCTAGTAGCCCCGTGGCGTGAGTTGATCGGCTAGTTCAAGAATCTAGTCATCGACAAATTTTTGCGGCACTTTGGCCATCACGGTGGTGTACCGCTGGCGGTAGTAGCGATAGGGCTGAATGCCATAACGGCGTAACAACGCTACGAACAATTTCCGCGACCACATATCGTTGAGGGTGAACTTGTACTCAATGGGTGGGTCAACCTGCCGCACTTCATCCAGCCGCTGCCGAATGCGATCGATAGCATGGGTGGTGGCGGCCTGTTCCCCAGGGGTGGTGGCCCCGGCATGGAGCCGCTCAATGCGTGGGAGCTTTTGGATCAGCTGTTGTTCGTTGATCACAAGGGCGATGTCCCACTGTAGAGGGCATTTGTAGCCCATATATCCCTAGGCACAGGCTACACAACCTAGCGATAGGTTGCAATGCGTCAAGTGGGGCCAGGGAATTTTAGATCGAGATGGCAACCCTGGGCAGAGCCAGAAAACAAACCCCCAGTAAGTGTGTTCATGGTCGGGTGGATTCCCGTAGGGTGTCATTCGCGGCGCGATCTCTCCCTGCGTCAACCGTTTCACCCTGCGTCGCCGCAATGCACCAATGGCAAGGAGTTAGAGATTAGGATTCTCGCAATGGGTGGGTGGTGCATTGCGGCGCGGGAATTGGGGGGTGGTGGGCGTGGGTTTGGGGCCGCGAATGCACCCTACCGCAAAAGCCACCACAGCAGCCCGGCTAGCCCTAGGCCCCCTAAAAACCAACCGCCACGGGTACCTGCGGGGGGCGAGAAACCGGGTTTCTATGCGGGCGATCGGGGTCTTGAGCCTCGCTCAAGAAACCCGGTTTCTGGGCTAATCGCCCAGGCATTAAGCTTCGCTAGAGAAACCGGATTTCTAGTTGCCAAGATTCTCTAGGGCGGCATCACATTTTTCGGTGTAATGCTGCAATCCTAAGTCTGCAAACAACGCTTGTGCTACTTTGTAAGCCGAGCAAGCTTTCTGTTTTTGGTCAACCTTGGCGAGGGCATTGCCGAGATTTAACAAAGAAATCGCCTCGCCCTGACGATCACCAATTTTGCGTTGAATAGCTAACGCCTGCTGATACAACCCAATCGCCTGCGCGTACTTCCCTAGGGACTGATATGCAATACCCAGACTAATCAGGGAATTCGCCTCACCTTTGCAATCTCCAATCTCGCGTGTAATGGCTAATGACTGCTGCTGAACCTCGATCGCCTGCGCATACTGCCCCAGGGACTGATATGCATTCCCCAGATTGCTCAGAGAATTTGCCTCACCCTGTTGATCGTCAATCTTGCGTCTAATGGCTAACGCTTGCTGCTGAACCTCGATCGCCTGTGCATACTGCTTTAGAGACTGGTACACATTCCCCAGATTGCCCAGAGAATTCGCCTCACCCTGATGATCGCCAATCTTGCGTCTAATAGCTAACGCCTGCTGCTGAACCTCGATCGCCTGTGCGTACCGCCCAAGATCATCGTATACATTAAACCTTATCGGAAATTGAGCCTGTAGAATCAATAGCAGGAGCAGAGAC
>DAIUJR010000120.1:0-12260 GCA_036848635.1 Nodosilinea sp. CTOTU7336 | reverse complement strand
TCATTTGAGACTCCTTGCACAGCAACCCTTTCAGGACTTTTCTGCACCACTAAGGGTATGAATCAAGCATTCAACGTTCCTCGTAGGGGCAAACAGTCGTTTGCCCCTACCCAAATTCAGGCCTGAATTAAGCAACACCAAAATGCGGGATGCTAATATCACGCCCCCACCAAGTTCAGGTCTAATGGTTAGATCTCACCGCTATGGCAGCAACGGCAATCTAACAAAAAGCAAGGTTTACGGCAAAAGTTGCTTCAATCCGGCAAGTATAGAGCTGTGATTAAGAGAATTCTTTTTTTTATCAAGTTCCGTTGCCTGCTTTGCCCAGGTCGAGTGGGGGTTTTCCCGGGGTGATAGCGTGATTATACGGACAACGTTGACATTGAGTTGGAGGATAGCCAGCGGGTGAATCTAGAGCAACTGCACCGGGAACTGGCGCAGCCTCCCAAGCATCTAGGCGTTATGCCAGCGTTTTGGGCTCTGCGGCCAAGGCTGCACCTTCACTGGGTCGAGCACATTGACTCCACCAACCGCGCCCTCGGGCAAATGATGGCCGCCGGGGCCCCGGCGGGGACGGTGCTGATGGCCGCTACCCAGCACGGAGGGCGGGGGCAGTGGGGGCGGCAGTGGCAGTCTCCAACCGGGGGGCTATATCTCTCCTTGGGCCTGAAGCCTGACCTGGAGGCTCGTCGCAGCGCCTACCTGACCCTGGCTAGTACCTGGGGCGTGGCCACCAGCCTAGAGACCCTGGGCCTGCCGGTGCAGGTTAAGTGGCCTAACGACCTAGTCGGGGGGGGCAAAAAGCTGGGGGGGGTACTGGTTGAAACTCGTCTGGTCGGATCGCGGATTCAGGATGTGGTAATTGGGCTGGGCCTAAACGGCTTTAACCCGGTACCGGCGACAGGAATTTCGATTCAGCAGCTAATTCAACCGGAACAGCCCCTGCCCCCGGTGAATACCTTGGAGAGATTAGCGGCGGTAGCAATCTACGGGCTCCTCCAGGGCTATCTCTACTGGCAAAACCAGGGCGATACGGCTTTTTTAGCCGCCTATCGCGCTCGTATGACCCATTTGGGTCATATTCTTAAGGTTAATGGCGACGATATGCAGGTAACGGGGGTGGCAGCTTCGGGCAACTTGCAGGTGCAGCCGAAGTCAAGCCATCCCCCAGCCCTGACCAAGCTGGAAATTGAGCCGGGTAAAGTAACTTTGGGCTACAATGCGTAGCGATTGATATGGTAGGAGAACAGCAGAACAACCTAGAGTCTCAGCGGCCCCTGGGCCGTGGTGCGGCATACCGTTCCCTGGGCTGGGTGCAGGCGACAGTTTTACTGAGTGGGTTGGGCCTGGCCAGCGGCGATTTAGCCGTGGCCGATGCCCCCATTTCCCCTGAGGTAGATGAGTCGATCAAAACGTCGGCAGACTACCTGATGCCCGCGGCTCTCAGTACCCATCAGCCCAGCCCAAGTGCTAGCGTGAGCCTAGATTCAACCAGTGCTTCTGCGGCGCAGCCTCATTTTTCAGTCTCCCGCTCATCGCCATCAGTCACTCTACCGTCTCCCCCACCTGGGCCTAATCCAATGCAACCTCCGGTTCCCCCTGTGCCCCCCGCGGCCATTATGATTCCTGCCCCAGCAGCGGCTCCTACCATGGCCGAGTCGTTGCTGAGGCCCTCGACTACCCCCGTTGCCGCTCAGCCCGACGGTGTTCTGGCCCCAGAGACGGATGCCGCAGTTATACCGGTAGCTAATCCAGCGCCAAGCGGTGCTGCGACGGCGGAGTCGGCAGTACCTGCCGAGATTGCGACCGATGAAGCGGCTCCGGCGGGTTATGGTGCCGTCTTTATTGACCCCACCAGCTATGACGTGGGGGCCACCCAGGCTCCAGCGGTGGCTCCCGATGTGGTACTGGCCGATCGCTCTACTGGTTGTCAGGTGACTGCCCCTGGAGGGCAAACCACCCTGACCTCGTCCTGTGGGGCGGCGGCTCAGCCGGGGGCCGGGGCGGTGGGAGCGGGTGGCGATCGCGGCATTCAGGTCGGCCCCATCAGCGTTAGCCCGCGCGGGGTCAGCCTGGGCAGCACCACCATTATTAGCCGCGAGCTGCTTAACGAGAGAATTCGCCCTCTCAACGTCCTCCGCCGGGGCAACGAAGAATATGTCTTTCCCCTGGCCATTCCGGCCTCGATTTCGTCGCTGTTTGGCTGGCGTATGCATCCGGTACATCAGAGTTGGCGGTTTCACTCGGGTACCGACCTGGCCGCACCCCTGGGCACGCCGGTACTGGCCAGCCAGGCCGGGCGAGTGGCGGTTTCTGACTTTCTAGGGGGCTATGGCCTCACCGTGGTGCTGCGCCACGGCGAAGGCAACCTCGAATCGCGCTACGCCCACCTGTCTCAAATTGCCGTGCAGCCGGGAGAATGGGTCGAGCAGGGAGAAGTGATTGGCCTGGTAGGCAGCACCGGCACCTCTACGGGGCCGCACCTGCACTACGAGATGCGGGAGCTAACTGATGGAGGGTGGGTAGCGGTGGATCCAATTGAAATTTTGGAATACGGCATGGCCAACCTGCTGGAAATTATCGATAACCCCATGCTGGCCCTGAACCGTACGGCAGCAGGGGACGAGGCCGACCCAACGCTTGCGGAAGATTATCCCTTCCGCCCGGCTCAGCCCAATGCCAGCTAGGAGAGCCGGCTAGGTTGACTGAGCCCTGGTGGGATTTACCCTTGACCATACCGTACGGTTCCATGAAACCGATGCCGCTGGCGTGGTTTACTTCGCCAACGGCTTAGTGATGTGCCACGGAGCCTACGAGGCTTCCCTTCAGGCGGTGGGCCTTGACCTGGGGGAGTTTTTTAGCCCAGGAGCAGTCGCCTACCCCATTGTCCATACCGCGATGGAGTATTGCCGCCCGATGCGCTGTGGCGATACGGTGACGATTCACCTGGTGCCCCGCCGCCTAGAGGTTTCCAGCTTTGAGGTGGAGTATCAGCTCTATCGGGGTGAATCGCAACAGGTTCTGGCTCAGGCGCTAACTCGTCATGTGTGTATCGATACCCAACACCGCCGTCGTCAGCCCCTGTCAGCCCAAATGGAGCACTGGCTAGAGCGTTGGTCAGCGCGATCGGATTGAGAATTTCCCCTAGTTCAAGGAGATGGAAATATATTGATGGAGCAGGGGAACTGGCAGGAATGGAGCTTCGTGGCGAGCTACGTGTCGTTTTTAGTGGTGATTGCCTGGCTGGTCATTCGACCCAGGGGTTAGGCGATTTCTAGCCAAGCATTTACCCGGTTATTCCCGCGCAGGCGGGCATCCAGCCCAAGAGTCTGGGGATATTAGGTGTCTTCCTTTCCAGAAATCGCCTAGTGCAAAACCACGGTAGCCATCAGCCGTGCTACAGCTTTCTTAACGCATCCATAGCCGCCTGTTTACGGGCCTCTTTCTTACTGTGCCCCTGGCCCACCCCGTAGAGGGTTTCCCCCACACAGACCGCGAGCTTAAAGCGCTTGGCATGATCGGGGCCAGATTCCTCAAGCAGGCGGTAGGTGGGCACCGTGGAGCCAAAGTGGGCCAGCGCGTAGACCTGAAAGTCGCTGACCGGGTCATTGGCGGCCAGCTCTCGGGCCTGATCTACCCGGGGGCTAAAAATCGCTTCAACGTAGGCATAAACTGCTTCCAGGCCAGCGTCTAGGCGGTAAGCCCCAATCACCGCTTCAAAGGCATCGGCCTGGACGCTAGGGTTATGGCGCTCGTGCTGAGCCCCGGAACCCAGCCGCAGCCGGGGGGGAATGCCCAACTGCACCGCCAGGGCCGCTAAGCTCGCCTCGTCTACCAGGTAATCGCTCCGCTTCGACAGGTCACCCTCGGCCATGGTGGGGTAGCGAGTAAAGAGTAGATCGCGCACCACAAACTCCAGCACGCTGTCGCCCAAGAACTCCAGCCGCTCGTAGTCGGTGGTGCCTGGGTGCTCGTTGACGTAGGAGCTATGGGTGAGGGCCTGGAGGAGCAAGGCCTGGTTTTGAAAGATGGGTAGGGCAAGCATCAGCGATGCAGTCGCTAGGGTGGTTCTATCGTTGTCTAGCATTTAGGTACTGAGCCTGTCATCGGTAGAGAAGCTCAGTTTGGGCTAACTTTTTGGTAAAACTCACGGGTTGTACGATGTCCCTATTCTCGATTGAGCGAATTTGCAACCAAGCAAACCAAGCACCAGCCCCGATAAAAACTAGGGTTGTAGCAATTACGATTTGTAACATGATGCTGTATCGCATAGGTGTAGATCGTTTGTAGAACGGTCTCCTCAGGCTAAATTAAAGTGCTCCATATGTACCTGGGTAACGGGCACCTCTAGATCTAGCAAAGCTGCTTCTACGGTATCCATCATGGCGGCGGCGGCGCAGACAAAATACTGGCGGCTGCCTCGATGAAGAGGGATATAGCGCTCTAGGAGCTGCTGATCGACGTAACCGGTTTCTCCGTCCCAGCCTTCATGGCCGTGGCGCAGCACATAGATGATGGTTAGATCAAGGTCAGCTTTCATGGCCTCCAGTGTTTCCCGGTAGGTAACGTCTTCCCACGATGCAGCAGAATAGATGAGCAAGAAGGGCCGATCATCCCGACGCTCTATCGCCGTTAGTAAGATGCTGTATATGGGAGTAATGCCTATGCCTCCGGCAATTAGCACAAACCCAGCACTGTCTGGATAGCGCTCGGTGGTGAACACGCCGTAGGGACCATCTAGATAAGCTTTAGTACCGGGCTTGACGTCTTTAATACAGCCGGTAAAGTCGCCTAGGGCTTTGATACCAAACTCAATGCGATCGCGCCGATCGGCACAGGACGACATTGAAAATGGATGCTCTCGCATGTTGATGGGATGCACTCCTAGGGTCAACCAGGCAAACTGCCCCGGCTCAAAGGCAAAGCCATCGTGCCCCTGGGGCCGCAGGGCCAAGGTCCAAACATTGCCTCGTTGGGGAATCACCTCTTCAACTAGATAGGGCTTTTGGGTCATTAGCCAGGGCTTAATTAAGCGCACGTACAGGATGAGCCACAGGGCTATCAATCCCATGCCCGACCACAGCATCATTTTCCAAAACAGACTCAGGTAGTTACCCACGCCTACGGCGTGACCAAAGCCAAAACCCACTGCTACCACGGCTAAAACGCTGTGGAGAGCACGCCATAGCTCATAGGGAATTTTCAGGGGCCGCCGCCAGATCGTCGTCACCACCATGATGAAAAAGGCCAGGGTCGCAATCACCGCCATTCGCGCCCGCCAGGGAGCCTGTGAAAAAACTAAGAGCTGACGGGTTTCAGGCTGCACGACAAATAACAGCATCGGATGCACCACCACCATCAAGAAAGCCGCCAGGGAGGTAAAGCGATGGAACTGAAGCAAAATATCGATGCCATAGGAGGCTTCAATGCGGTTGACGCGAGCCGTAAGAACGAATTGGAGCATCATCATGGCCAGCCCAATGAAGCCAAGGGCCACGGAGAAATCTACCCAAAAATCTTGCCTAGAGGGGGCAGGGTAGGCCAAGGCCACTGCCAAGGGCATTAAGCAAATCAGCAGGTAGGCCGCAATCCACAGAGTCGCCACTGCAATGGGGCTGTGCATCAGCAGACGTTGCATAAACCACCTCTAGTCTTCGCAAAGCAATGATGTAGCTTTGCCGTTGCGAATTTATCAAGGCTCTAATCGAGATGCATCTACCTGCGGAAAGGGACAAATCAATCTGTAGTCAGCCGAACTGCCAGCCGTCCTGTGAAGGTTCATTTATCCCTACCATCAGGCCGATAGATTCCAGGTTTTTGAAAGCTCCATGGGGGTTGTCAGGGGTCATACTAGCGCCTAGTGATGCGCTTATGACCCATGGCCCAGCTCGACAACGCCCAGCTCGACAACGCCGACCTCGAACAGATGATAGACGCCCATTCCGACGTTGCTCAAGTTGCTCGATATCAGCGGCTGCATCATCACCCTGGATGCGATGGGCACCCAGGGTGATGATGCCCGTGAGATTATCGGCCCCGGGGCCGATGACGTCCTCTGCCTTAAAGGTAATCACCCCACCCTGTGGACCGAAGTCACGGCGTGGTTTGAGCAGGCTGAGGCGACCAACGTTGCGGGTCTAGAGCACAGTTATGACGCTCGGGTAGAGTCGGGCCATCATCGGCGGGAGCATCGGCAGGTGTAGGTGGTACCGGTCGCCGGGATGGGAAACCTCCACCAAATCGATCTAGTGGCTTAAGTAGCAACGGATGAGGGAGTACACCAAGTCCTAGCTTTTGTTCTTCCCAGGGCTGGCATGCATGCTCCCCAGCCGCGAGGTCAACCAGGTAGCCGTAGGCGATTGGCTGCGGCTACCACGGCACTCCAGAAACTCAGCCGATCGAAAACGATGTGCTGAGGCTGACTAATTTAGATGGGCTGTACTGGGGTGGAAATCTTGTCACTTTTCGACTAGCTCCCGAAACCAGTTATCGCTCCAGAGTTCGTCGAAGGCGGGTTCGGTGCGGGCTTCTTCTTTGTAGTCGGGGTCGAGTTGAACGGCCTGCTGCAGGGCTTCCATGGCCAGGTCAAACTTGCGTTGGAGAGCATAGCAGAGAGCTTTGTGGTAATGGGCTTTGGGGTAGTCGACGTCGAAGCCAATGGCCTTATCAAAGCTCTTGATGGCATCCTCGTCGCGGCCCAGCTTAACTAGGGCTAGCCCCCGATTATCCCAAGCTTTGGGCGATTCGGGGGCAAACCGGGTGGCTTTGTCGAAGGAGGTTAGGGCCTCGTCGTAGCGCTCCAGCTCAATTAGCGAAAGGCCCCGGTTCAGCCAGGCGATCGCATCGTTAGCCTGGAACTCCACCGCCCGATCAAAGGACTGAAATGCTTCGTCGTGCTGCTGCAAAATACCGTAGGACACCCCCCGATTCACCCAGGCTTCGTGGTAGGCGGGGTTAATTTCTAGGGCCTGGTCAAAGGCTTCAATGGCCGCTTCCCGGCGCTTCAGGCGGCTCAGCACCATGCCCCGATTGAGCCAGACCTTGGCATCGCCGGGGGTAAGCTCGGTGAGGGTGTCGAAGACCGCCAGGGCGGCTTCGTGTTGCCGCAGCTCTCGCAGTAGCAGGCCCTTTTGGTTGAGGGCCAGGGTGTGTTTAGGGTCAAGCTCAAGCACCTGATCGAGGGACGCGATCGCCCCTTCCAGTTGTTCTAGCTCCTGCTGAGCCTTGGCCCGGTTCAGCCAGACCTGAATATTGACGGGTTGAATCTCCAACGCTTTGTCGTATTCGCCAACGGCCAGGGGGTAGTCGCCCTCGGCCAGGTAGCGATCGCCCCGCTCGATATATTCATCGGCGGTGAGAAACAGCTGGGGCCGGTTGGTTTCGAGGCGGCTGAGCTTATCGTTGAGGCTGGCAAACTGCTGGCGGGCCTCGCTCATAAACGAGTCGGCCAGGTACTGGGGGGTGACCTCCCCCAGCCGCGCCATGATGTCGTTTTTCTGGTGCTGGGCCTCGGCTTGAATGGCCTCTAGCCGCACTCGATAGCTCTGCTGTAAGTCGGCTAGCTGCCCCAGGGAGGTTTCTCGACCGGCCTCAACGTCAGCCTGCAGCTGACCCAGGCGCTCGGTGATTTCGACCATCAGCGCGTCAAGGCGGGCCTGCACCTGGGCCTGGCGGTCGGCAGCCATGGCCTCTAGGCTGGCCAAGTCTGCGCTGAGGCGGCCATCGAAGGCGTCGATTTTGTCGAGGACGCGATCGCGCTTGGTAAACACCATTTCTCGTACCTGGCCGAGCTGCTCGGTAAAGGCGGCTTCCATCGCCCGCAGCCCGTCGAGCACCTGCATTTGCTGCTCGCCAGCGGTTTCTTGCAGCACCCGCACCTGCTGGTTAAAGGCATTGGCAGAGGCGTCCAGGTCGGCCAGCAGGGTCGATTTTTGAATATCAGCCTCACTGGTCACCTGACTGAGCTGGGTTTGCATTTCCTGGGCCATCTGCAAAAACTCGTCCAGGGTGCCACGCTGGCGGCTATCCACCTCGGTGCGGGCGGTGGCAAAGCGATCCAGCGCGTCATCGGCGGCCCGGCGCAGGTCAGTCAGTAAGCTTTCCTGGCGCTGTTCAATATCCCCCCGCAGGCCGCTGAACTGGGCCAAAAACTCATCCGCCGATCGGCGCAGATCCTGAAGAATGCGGGTGCGCTGGGATTCGACCTCCGCCCGCAGGCTGGCAAACCGCTGGGTAAACTCGTCGATGGAGCGCTCAATATTTTGAATTGCCAGGTCTTTGTGGCCCAGGGCCGCCACCTGTAGCTCCCCAAGCTGGCGGCTAATCGCCTGCTCTTGCCCCTGCACTCGCTCCAGGCTGGCCTGCTTTTGGGCCTCCAGGGCGGCGGTAATGGCGGCGGTCTGGCGCTCGGCCTGCTCCCCCGCCTGGGTAGTCAGCTGGTCGCGCAGGTCGGCCAGCACAGTCAGTACCCGCTCCCGCTCGGCCTGCACTCCGGCGGTCAGGGTGCCGATCTGGTCGGCAAAGGTCGATTCGGCATTGGTCAGCCGCTGCACAACGGCATCCTGGTGAACCTCCACATCGCTGCGCAGGCGGTTGACATCCCGCAGAAAGCCGGTCTGGTTTTCCTCCATGGTGCGAAAGACCGCATCCCGCTGGAGCTGGGTATCTTTGCGCAGGGTGGTGACCTGGTCATCCGCCGCCTGCCGCAGGCCCGAGAGGTGCCCCACAAAGTCGGCCTGGGTGGTTTCGAGCTTGACCTGCAGATCCGACAGGGTAGACTGCCAGTCGTTAATGGTGCGGGCCTTGAACTCAGCCAGGTCATCCACCAGGCGATTCAGCACCTGCTTTTTAGTCACCGCTTCTTCCTGAAAGCGGTCGGTGCGGCTTTCTAGGGCCGAGGTCATCTCGTTAGCCTGGCTAAGAATATGATCGAGGTCGCGGGTGGCGGCCTGAATTTTGGTCTCCAGATCCGTGATGTCGTTGATCTGGTTACGCACCACCACCGACACCTCTTGAATGACCGAGCGCCGCATCAGCCACAGCATGGCTACGCCAACCCCCAGCAGCAGCAGCAGGGTGCCCAGCAGCACAAAAAACAGCGTGGTCGCCCGCTGAAAGGCGAGGTCGGCCTCCCGGCGCAACCGCTCTAGTTCGGCGGTTGTCGGAGTTCCTGACGCCTGAGCTAACAGCGGCGGCGGCGGCGCAACGATGGCCGCTGCCCCCTGGCTGCCCGCCACCACCCCGCCGCCGCTGAGCATGATCAGCGCCAGAATTAGGAGTGGTTGGGGCATCGACGCCAAGGAACCGGTGGGCTGCCTCATCAATCAAGAATGTCCTTAAGCGGGGAAAACCATACCCTTGCGGTGCAGGGTAACCATCTCAATCCTAGCGACGACATCGCCCCCAAGGTGCGTTGTCTACCCAGAGCAGATGGAATAAGCCTAGGATACCTGATACTTCAGAGGGTTTGGGCAGGGGCGTCAACATTTCCTGCCCCTGCCGTTACAGTCCGTAGTTATGGCCATTGGGGAGAATAGTGGTGAGGTCGCAGCGGCTACCATCAAGCGCTACGCCCGTCGCCCGAAACAGGTTGCAGCGGCTGAGGTTAGTCTGCCCCAGCCTGGCCCCGTCGAGCTTGGCGGCGGTCAAACTACAGCCTTCCAGGTTCGCAGCCGTCAAATCCGCCTGGCGCAGATCCGCCCCGCTGAGGTTAGCCCCACGCAGATCCGCCCCGCTCAGGTTGGCAACGCGCAGATCCGAGCGACTGAGGTTGGCCTCCACCAGCGAGGCCTGGGCTAGATTGGCTCCGTAGAAGTTGCTGTCTCCCGCCTGGGCGCGGTCTAGGTCAGCCCCCTGCAGGTTAGCCATGGCCAGGGTGCTGTAGGGCAGGTAGGCCTCGGCCAGGCCGCTACTTTGCAGATTAATGTACCGCAGGTCGGCCTGAAACAGCTGGGCTTTGGTGAGATCTACCTGGGTGAAGTTGCGCTCCCCCGCCTGGTAGGCCCGTAGCAGGGCATCACTCGTGAGTCGTAACATAGGCATGTGGAACTAGAGCTAAGTATTTTTGCTCAATAGGAAACGAAAATTAATGTACCTGTTTACGTTTCGTAACACCCTGCCGTTAAGCATATTTTCAGATTTGGGGAGATGGATCCTTTCTGCCGATGGGTATACCAGCTTTGCCGATTCGACTTTTGGCTGACACAGCCCTTTGCGACTGGACTCAGATAAGATTAAAAATGAGGGAAATTCCACGGCCACAATGAGGTTATGCCTGACGCTCTGGTTTCTATCGCCCAGCACTATCACAGCCGCACTAAGTACGATCCCCAAACCCTGGCGGCCAAACATCAATCCTTAGACTTTGCCAGCCAGCCGGTGCCGTTTAAGACCTATCGGCTGGGTCATGAGGTCGACCTCAAGCCCTACCTAGACGCCAGGGCCAGGGCCAGGGCCGATGCCCCGATCGGCACCACCGACTGGATGCGGCTGTCGCGGCTGTTGATTAACGCCTATGGGTTGACGGCCAAGTTCCCGACCATTACGGGGCAGATGTTTTACCTGCGGTCGGCCCCCTCGGCAGGGGGGCTGTATCCAGCGGAGCTGTATTTGATCTCCAGGGGCACGCCGCTGCTGCCGGCGGGGCTGTACAACTACCAGGCCCGTACCCACAGCCTCTGGCGCTACTGGGATGACCACGGCTGGTCGGGCTTGCAGCAGGCCTGCTTCTGGCACCCCACCCTGGAATCGACCCAGATGGCCCTGGTGGTAACGGCTGTGTTCTACCGCTCGGCCTGGCGCTACCAGGATCGGGCCTATCGCCGCATTTGCCTCGACAGCGGCCACCTGCTCGGCAACATTGAGCTGGCCAGCGCCCTGACCGACTACCGCCCCCACCTAATTGGCAGCTTTGCCGACCAGGCCATGGCCGAACTGCTCTATCTCAACCCCGACGATGAGGGGGTGCTGGCGGTGCTACCCCTGGCTGACCTGCTGGCGGTAGAGCAGAACCTGCCCCACCACAGCACCATCTTTCCCACCCTGCCCCAGACCAGCTTTCCGGCGGTGACGGATGGCCAGCTTCTGCACCACGTCCACCGGCTGACGGAAATTGCCGCTGACGCCGACGTTCCCAAATGGCAAATTCGCCCCAGCGCCGTTGTTGAACCGGCCCAGGCGCTAGAAGACAAATACAACTTCCCGTTTTGCCTCAAGCTGCCGACCCAAACCCCACCGCTGAGCTGGGGCCTGCGCCTCGACGCGATCGAGACCACCCTACTGAAGCGCCGATCGACCCGCCAGTACAGCGGCGAACCCTTTGCTTTAGACGCCCTCAAACTGCTGCTAGATTTTACCTACCAGCCCCACCACTACCGCGATCAGGGGCTTGACCCCGACCCCGACTACTGCGATTTAGCCCTGCTGCAAACCTTTGTGGTAGCGTTGGGCATCGATGGTCTCGATGATGGCTGCTACTACTACGCTCCCCACAGCGAAGAACTGCGCCAGGTGCGGTTCAAAAACTTTCGCCGCGATCTCCACTACCTCTGCCTGGGGCAAGAACTGGGCCGCGATGCCGCCGCCGTGCTGTTTCACACCGCCGATCTGACGGCGGCGGTGGCCGCCTATGGCGATCGCGTCTACCGCTACCTGCACCTGGATGCGGGCCACCTGGGCCAGCGGCTAAATTTGGCCGCCATTCGCCTGGGGCTAGGGGTAAGCGGCATTGGCGGCTTCTACGATGACCAGGTGAATGAGGTGCTGGGTATTCCCGTAGATGAGGCGGTGATTTATATAACGACGCTGGGGCAGCCGGCCTAAGCGACTGGCATAACGCCAATGACAAAATTGAACAACGCTCTCCTCGTCAAGGTTGTAGGCGATGAGATAAAGGATGTTGTGCAGAATCTGAGGTGTTTCAGCTGCTATTCGGGCAAGGTGGCCTAACCGTAGGCTAAGGCGATCAGCAACATTAAGGCTAAAAACCGAGTGTCATTCACCTTAGTATCTTCGAGGTGTTAGCCAGCAATTCTCATTATGGATTGGCATGGGGGACGCCGTTCGGTAACGAGAACAGGGTGCGTAGCCATGCCTCGTGGCCCTCGGCATAGGTCTCGCTCGATGTCCTCCCAGCCCGTCGGATCGCCGATGACGGCGAAAATCGCTATCATCACGATGCTCAAAAACGGGTGTTCTACTCCCTGACGGCCGCGCGGGTCTTCCAATTCGGCAAAGTGCGATTGCCCCCACGCCCACCCCTA
>DAIUJR010000119.1:0-12441 GCA_036848635.1 Nodosilinea sp. CTOTU7336 | reverse complement strand
AACTGGATCAGCCCTACCGGCTGGTAACTCAGATTTGCTATTTCACGGCGGCCCGTTGTGGTGAAGTGCTGAGTCTGGAGCGCTCCGACCTCCAGGGCGAGCGCATTGTGTATCGCTCGGCTAAAACGAAAACCAAAACCACGCGAGAAGCGATGGTGAGCCAGCAACTTAGAGATGGCTTAGGGGCGGTGGCGTTGCCCTCGGCAGGGTATCTATTCCCTAGTTCGGCAGTGGGTGGCCACATGACGGTGCGAGCGGTAGATAAGCATGTGCGGCGGGCGGCGGCGCAGGTTAGGGTGGATGGGGCCAGTACCCACAGCTTTCGGCGCTCGATGGCGACTCACCTCCACACAGCCGGGGTTAGCCTGCGGGCGATTCAGCGAATTACGGGGCACGCAACCTTGGCGGCATTGGAGCGTTACTTGGATGTTAGTGGTCTAGAAGCGGCTGTCCAGCAGCAGAAGGTCTTAAATCATCTTTTTCCTCTTTGAGATTTCAGGCGAGAATGGAGAGCGTCGGTGAGCGAGTGAAATGATGGTATGGCAAAACGTTTCTGGCATTTTTTACCGCGAAGAATCGTCTTGGCAGCCATCACCGCAACCACCATCATTTTGCCAGCCCATGCTGAGCTCAATGTCTCGCCTGAGACCATTACCATCGCCGGAAACCGTACTGACCAGATTTCTACGACGCTTACCTTTAGCGATAGTGATGGCATTTCCACCCTGCAAACCGCTGTCTCAGACTTGCGTAGGGCCGATGGGGCAGCCCTAATTCCTGCCAATAGGATTGTGATTGACCCACCGGAGATCGCCGTTCCTGCGGATGCTCCGGCCCAGATCACCATCGCGGTCAATTTAGCCGATGCCTCTGCCAATGGAGAGTTTACCAGTTCTCTTTATCTCTACTACCAGGGTGGGCGGCAGATTGTACCTCTGTTAGTCAAGATTAAAGCAGCGCCGCTTTGGCCTTGGGTGGCAATGATTGTGGGGGTATTGCTAGGGATAGGCCTATCGCTTTATCGGGCGGATGGGCAACAGCGAGACGAAATTTTGGTGAAGATTGGGCAACTGAACAAAAAAATCGAGGCCGAAGGAGACGACCTGGATGAAAACTACAAAGCCAGCATTGATGTAAAGATTGACAAGGCGTTTTCTGCCATAGAAGATAAAAATTGGGAAGCCGCTGATGCTGAGTTGAGGTTAGCTAAACAGCGTATGGATACCTGGCGTAGCTTGAAACTCGACTGGCTAGCCCAACTGAAATTTGGTAAGCAGGAGGTGGCCCAGCGGTTATGTGACCTAAATAAGGAGACGCAAAAAACATCGTACATGGTGCAGGTAAAACAAGACCTGGAGGCCGTCTATCGCCGCCTGAGCATGGGGCAGACCACAACTCCCGAGACGTTAAGGAATGAGTTTTCTGCCGTCAATAATCAGATTGCTGACTTTAATGAAGGCTGGGAACTTGTTCAAGATTTGCTCACTCGTGTTTCCGATCACCTCAGCGGAACAGAGGAGCAATTTTGGAACAAGGAACTAGAACAGTTTGAAGCCCGGTTGAGTAACCTGAAGCCCACACCAGAGAGCTATCAAACCTGGCGAAAGGAACTTAATGCCCAAAAAGACAAACTGGTGGGCGCGATTCGTCAGGCCCAGGAAAAGGCTGCTATGGCCAATGAAGCTGAGCACGGGACAAAAGATGGGCTTCGTCAACGGGTTGTGGCGGATCGGTTGCCTGCTCCTCTAAGAATGGTGCTGGCTCCAACGGTGAGTGGAGCTGACTCTACGCCTACACCCGAGCAAGCGCGGGATAATTTGATCTGGGCCGGAAGAATAACCCGAACGGTGTCTATTTTATTACTGGCTGGGGTGGGTATGGTTGAGCTATATAGCAATAGCTCAACCTTTGGTGCTGCCCCTCTGCGTGACTACTTTGCCCTACTGGCTTGGGGGTTTGGAGCAGAGGTAACCCGTGAGTCAGTGGCAAAGGCTACCCGTGGCATGGGACTTCCCTCAGCAAAGTAGATAGGTGTTGATGCAGGATGGGTGTAAGGAGTTGGGCGGTTGACCTCAAGAACGGACAGTTCATCCCTAGAGCCACGGCAGGTGCAAAAGCGCTGGGCTTTTTTGGTCGGCATTAACAAGTACATCCGCGAAGACAACCTGGAGTTTTGTGTACCTGATGTGCTGGCTCTGAAAGCGCTACTAAACCAGGCTGGCTATTCGGTGACCTGTTTGCATGACGAGCAACCACGGCAATGCGAAGATGGGTCAGACAACCCTTATTTCCCTACAAAAGAGAATATTCTCGGAGAGTTAGAGCGATTTTGTAATCGCATTAAAGAAGGGCAAAATCCAGAGGATGATGATCTGTTACTGGTGTATTTTGCCTGCCATGGTAAGCGGGACGAGCAAGATATCCCGAGGTTGTTGGCTAATGATACCCATCCCAACCGGTTAAGTCAGGCTATTGCGGTAAGCGATGTAGAAAAACTAATGCAGAACAGTCGGGCAGGTTGTCAAGTGTTAATGCTTGATGCCTGCCACATTGGTCAGGGCGATTCAGACTTGAAGCAGCGGGGTACTGCCACTGCTGAGATGATGAAGCGCATCCACGAAGACGCAAAAGGCTATGCGCTGATTGCTTCGAGTACTAGCAATCAAACGGCAAACGAATGGACAGCGATCAAACATGGGATTTTTGCCTACTGCGTGTTACGAGGGTTGAGTGGGGAGGCAACTGATCGCAAATACGTCACCGTTAGCGACCTGGCACTCTACCTGAGCCTCAAGATTCGAGAGCTAGCCCATACCCTGGACATTGATCAAAGCCCTTGCCAGAAGGTTGACGACTTTGCAGGCTTCATCCTAATTCCAGAGGAGCACCAGGAGGCGGTGTCTAGGTTGTGCCCGCCTGAGCCAGGCGTAGGGGCAACCGCCCAGTCGGTGACCGGGCGGGGCGGAAACCCGCAACTGCCCATGGTTAAGCAAGTTATAGATTCCCTATGGGACTTAGACTACGAGCGCCAGTGCCAGGTATTTCGCGAACAGATGCCTGCAATCACCAACGGGGCGGTAATTGCAGTACAGGCCGAAGAAAACGTGCTACAGCTCTGGCTGGCTAAACGGCTACTGCGGAAGCTACCAAAACCGGAAACTAATCTTTACAACGATTGCTGTATAATTCACGCCCGGCAAGCGGTTGGAGACTTTGACGTAGTATGGACTGAGCTGTGGAACTGGCTACAGCGTCAGCCAGGGCAGGAAGGAACCCCTTACGACAGTCCACAAGCGGTGCTTGATGCCCTAGTGGAATTTTACGGTCAAGACCAAAACATCGTGATCGTTGTAGATGACTGGCACGCTAGCACTAAGGAGAGGCGAGCCCGAGAGGGCCAGGCGTTTTTGCAGCGGTTGACCGATGAATTTTGGCTCCCTCTGCGGCAGCGTATTGGGGAAAAGGACGTAAGCCCTCTGTTTCATCGGCTGGTGTTGTGCCTAATGGATGTCAAAGGGGATGAAGGCAACCTGGGCAATTTGGGCGATGTGTTTGGTGAGGCCGGATGGATTGACCTGGCCCCGCTTACAATTCCACCAGGAGAGCTAAGACAGTGGGCACCATTCCTCGGGCATTATTCTGACAATGAGCAAATTAGAGACTTTCTTGAAGACTTCAGTTCGGTAGCTAGTTTAAAAAACTCCGTTAGGGTAATAAACGATATTTGCAAGTTTTGTGGGCTGAAAAACGGTATTGACGATATTCGGGAAGACTGGAGGTTAGCCGGATGACATTAATGGACCCGAAGGAACTTTATACCTACGTCGAGTCGGATAAATTTCAGCCCCCTCCTGAGGGCGTTTGTGATCCGGAGGGGCGGTTGTATTTCCCATATTTGCCGGAACCGGGGTTAGGGAAGGCGGTGAACCTAGCGATCGCCCTTAAACGCCCTCTGCTGTTGGAGGGTGCCCCCGGCTGTGGTAAAACCCGCGTGGCCAATGCCCTAGCCTACCAACTAGCCTGCAAAAAATTTGGGCAAAAGCCAAATCCTGAAAAGCAAGACACTTGGTGGAATTTCTATATTTGGAATGTGACCTCTACCAGTCGTGCTCAAGACGGACTGTACACCTTTGACGCAGTGTGGCGACTGCGGGATGCTCAACTGGTGGGCACCAACCCCGACCAGCTACAAGACTTTTTGCAGGATGACTTCATAAAGCTCAAACAGCGCCTTCAGGATAAATCGGCCTATCTGAAGTATGGTGCCCTGGGCAAAGCCCTGCAAAATCAGAGAGATCGCCCGGTGGTGCTCATTGATGAAATTGATAAAGCCGATAGCGACTTTCCTAATGATCTGCTGCTAGAGCTAGACGAGCTGCGTTTTAATGTAGCTGAGCTAGACAACGAACCCATCGGCCCCCCAGACGACGTCACCAAGCCCATCATTATCATTACCAGCAATCGGGAAAAGCCCCTGCCCGAGCCCTTCTTGCGCCGCTGTTTGTACTACTATGTGCCCTTTCCCCAGGAGGCTAAGCTACGGCAGATTATTGCGGCCCGCTTTGATCATCGTGATATTGCTGACAAGAAAGCGGTAATAGATTTGGCCCTGCAAAAGTTCAACACTATCTATAACGTGCTGAAAAGGCAGCCCGGCAGCCGCCCCCCTGGCACCAGCGAACTGCTGGAATTTTTAACTGCCTTAATTGATGATAAGGACACTGAACAGGCCATCTACGAGCTAAACAACCTGGCCGACGAACTGCACATTCTGGGAGCCCTGGTGAAAACCAAAACTGACCAGGATCAGTGCATTGCTGTCGAAAAATCCGCTACCCCATCTGCCGACTCCCAAGCCTCCTAAACCTCCATGGCGTCCCTTGAGTTTCCGTTTTTAGACCTGTTCCATGCTCTGCGGCGGGAAGGCATGGCCCTTTCTCCCGAGCAGTATGACCTGCTACGGCAAGCTCTGGGGCAAGGGTTGGGGCTAGATAACTGGACGGGCCACAACTGGGATGACCTGCGCCAGGTGTGTCGGGTGCTGTGGGTAAAGCCCTGCGATCGCTACGATGGCGACCTGTTTGACCAGGTATTCGACCAGTACGTGGCAGACAAGCGCCGCACCATCCAGGCTTTGAAACGCAAGGCAGAATCAGAATTTCCACCGCCATCAACCCCAGAACCGCCCCGTCGTCAGTGGCCCCAGGTGCCCCCTGGCAAGCGGCCCGCTATTGACGAACCGTCCCCCCCCGAAAAACAGGTGCCTGTGGCCGCTGCCAACCTGGGGCTAGAGGGCTTACCCGAGGTTGATGCCAGCCAATTTACCCTCACCCCTCGCCATCTGCCTCTACCCCGCCGGGCTGTGCTAGATAGCTGGCACCTGCTGCGTCGTCCTGGGCGGGAGGGCCTGCGCAACGAGCTGGATATGGAAGCCACCATTCACCGCATCAGCCAGGCGGGTTACTTTAGCGATGTGGTAATGCGCCCGGTGAAAAACAAGCGGGTAGATCTAGTCGTGCTGGTGGATGACGGTAATGTGATGCTGCCCTATCGCCCGGCCCTGGCCCCCCTGATGGAGGCCATCGCTACGCACCAAATTACCCCCGCTACCTTGTACCGTTTTACCACCTACCCCCAGCGTTATGTGTATGCCTGGAACCAGCGCACCCAGGTAGTGCCCGTGTCTCGCATGCTGTCCCACATGCACCGCCGTCGCACCATTGTGTTGATTTGGAGCGATGCTGGGGCCACTCAAATTAGCCCCACTGTAGCCCACCGCGACGGCCTGAAGGCGTTTCTCACCCGGTTGACTCCCTGTATAAGGTCGCTAATTTGGCTCAACCCCCTACCTCCCGAACGCTGGCAGGGTACCCTGGCCGCTGAGGTGGCCTACTGGCTAGATGGCCGCATGACCCACCTGAGCGTGCCCCAGGTGTTGGCGCTGGCTAAGCAGCCGGTGGAAAAGGACCACCTGTTTCTAAGACTGCCCGACGGGGAGGTAGGGCCATGGTGACCACATCTCAGCCGCAATCTAGCCGTGACCCGGCAGTGGGTCGTATTCGTGTCTTTCGCCAGCGCTATGGCTCAGGGTCGCTGGCTTTGGCCGCCCATGCCGCCTTTCCGTTGACCTTGACTACCGACCTGGTGTACTGCCTGCGAGAAAACTTTGTGGCCGATGCCTGCCCCTGGTACGGGGCTGCCGATGTCCTGCTGTCAGGGCTGTGCAAGCCCATTGGCTACGACCTGTACGAAATGGAAGCCGCCACCCGCCATTCGTTACTGCGTTATCTGCGTAACCAATTTGGGGAAGCCCGCATTAACCGGGTAGCAGACTTTATGGCGGCCTACCTGCGCTACCACCTCAGCAACCCCGACGAACCCAACTCCGACTCCAGGGACCGCCGCATCCTGGCCCTGGGAGAAAAACCCCACTGGATCGCTCTGGCCTGCCTGCGTCCTGGCGAGGCTCTCATCGAAATTCGCCAAACCCTGGAAGAGCTGGCTCGTAAAACTCAAAACCCCGAGGACATATTTCGCATGGCAGGGCTGGTAGAAAACATCGCCGACTTTTTGGGCGAGGACTACCAGTTACCTATGTATACCTGGGCAGACAATCTGGCAGAACAGAACCCTATTGATGCCGCTGCTGAGCAAACCCAATCGCTAGAAAAAGTAGGTTTTCGGGTTAGTTGGTTGGATTTTGAAGTCGCTACCGTAACCTTTGGCGTTGAGGCAGATGACTCACCCCCCCAAGAGGAGAGAGAACTCAAATCCTTTGAGTTTGAGACGGTGACAGTCAATGACCACGGAGAAATTATCGCACGGGAACCCCACACTGCTCGCTACTTTGAAGAGTCGTTGGGCAAAACCATTACCCCGCTCAAGCTGGTAGCCATCCCCAGTGGTGAATTTATGATGGGCTCGCCGAAGTATGAGGTTAAGCGACATCTGGAGGAAAACCCTCAGCATTTGGTGAAAGTATCGCCGTTTTTTATGAGTCACACTCCAGTCACCCAGGCCCAGTGGCGGGCCGTGGCGTCCCTGCCTAAGCAAGAGCAGAATTTAGAACCTAACCCAGCCGAATTTAAGGGAGATGACCGACCGGTAGAGCGGGTAAGTTGGTACCAGGCAGTGGAATTTTGTGCCCGCCTCTCAGAGCTGACGGGGCGTACCTATCGACTGCCAACGGAGGCAGAATGGGAATATGCCTGTAGGGCCGACACCACTACCCCCTTTTATGTAGGGGAAACTCTCACTACAGAGCTTGCTAATTACAACGGCCGTGTATTTTTACGTGAGCCGCGGGGGCGGTCGCGGCGTGCAACGACCCCTGTAGGGCAATTTCCCCCCAATGCCTTTGGGTTGTATGACCTGCACGGCAATGTATGGGAATGGTGTTTAGACCATTGGCATGGCAACTATGAGGGAGCACCGACGGATGGAACGGCCTGGTTGACTGAAAATGAAGAAGCTAGACGAGTGAGACGCGGAGGTTCTTGGTTCTTCTACCCAAGGAGTTGTCGTTCCGCGTGTCGCGAAAGCTACGACCCCGCCAACCGCGACAGCTACATTGGTTTTCGGATTATGTGCGAGGCCCAAGGGCTCTGATGCCTTTTTCTCTCCTAAACCCCAAACTCCTAGTATTCTTAAAGAGAGACAGGCAGCCAAATGCAGCGGTTTTGGAATAACAATCTGTTCACACAGCATTAGTTGGAATCTTTGTCTGGCCCATCAACTCTCACAGCTTGAGTGCCGATCATGCCTCAAAAAACCCTAAGTGCAGTTATTTTCACCGCCTTAGCTGTTGAATATAAAGCTGTTTCAGAATTTTTGACTGCCCGGAAAGAAGTTTTTCGTACTGATGGGGCGATTTACGAACTAGGCCAATTTACTGCCAACAACTCAACCTGGGATGTTGGGATCGTCGAAATTAGTGCCAAAAATCTAGGTGCAGCCTTTGAGGCAGAACGTGCGATCGCCTACTTCAGGCCAGATGTCATTCTCTTTGTTGGAGTAGCTGGCGGCATCAGGGATGTTGTCCCTGGTGATGTTGTTGCTTGCTCAAAGGTTTATGGCTATGAACCTCCTAGCGATGCTGATGAGCCCTTACCTCCCCGATCCGAGACTTGGTTGGGTTCTTATGACCTAGAACAACGTGCCAGAGCCGAAGCTCGAAAATCAGATTGGCTAGAGAGGTTACCTTCTATTCCTTCCCCACCACCAAAAGTCTTTGTTGCGCCCATGGTGGCTGGTGAAAAGATTATTGCCTCAAGTAAATCAGATATCTCTCAGTCTTTACAGTCACAGTATGAAGATGCGCTAGCTGTTGAGATGGCAGGCTACGGCTTTTTTCAGATAGTGCAGAAATGTCAGAAGTCAGGTTCAGCTATGGTTATACGAGGTATCTCTGATCTGATTGACAACAAAAGTAACGCTCGAAGTTTAGGGTCAGAGCTAAATCGACAAAAGATAGCTGCTCGGCATGCTAGCGCCTTCACTTTCCAATTACTAGCTCAATTTGCTTCTCTAGGCATTCTAAGAAAGCCCCATCGAGCCCAGTGCTTTACCGAGCCTGCCATTCAGCTCGATCTGATGCTCATTCCTGGCGGCACCTTCATCATGGGCTCGCCTCTCGATGAGCTAGGCCGCTACGACCATGAGGGGCTACAGCACGAGGGCACTGTCTCGACCTTTCTAATGGGTCGCTACCCCGTCACCCAGGCCCAGTGGCGAGCCGTGGCTACCCGCACCGACTTTAAGGTCAATGCCGACCTCGACCCCGACCCCGCAGAGTTTAAGGGCGACAATCGCCCGGTTGAGCAGGTGTCTTGGCACGATGCGGTAGAATTTTGCGACCGCCTCTCTCGCCTTACTAGCAAAACCTACCGCCTGCCCACCGAAGCCGAATGGGAATACGCCTGCCGGGCAGGTACCACGACCCCATTCCACTTTGGCGAAACCATCACCACCGATCTGGCTAACTATCGCAGTAAGGATGATGAGCATAATCCTAAAGAATACCCTGGTCACTATGGTGACGGCCCTAAAGGCCTTTACAGAAAAGAAACTACCCCCGTTAATTATTTTCATCCGTTAGCCAATGCCTGGGGGCTGTGCGACTTGCACGGTAACGTGTGGGAATGGTGCCAAGACCACTGGCATGACAATTATGAGGGAGCACCCACGGATGGATCAGCCTGGTTGACTGAAAACGCAAAAGCTGGCCGAGTTAGACGCGGCGGTTCTTGGTTCGACTCTCCGAGGCTTTGCCGTTCCGCGTTTCGCACCGACGACATCCCCGACTACCGCGTCAACTATCTTGGTTTTCGAGTTATTTGCGAGGCCCGAGGGCTCTAAGTTTCCATTTTCTCTTTTCCCCTCTTTCCCTTTTCGAGTGAGCGCAGCGAGCGGATCGATTTTCTTGAGGTTTTGCCTGTGGTGGGGCAGTGGCTATCAGCATTGGCTTTAGTCGGCCCAATTGTCGTGCCCCAGCAGGCTGCGCTGGAGCATGTCGCGTCGGATGCGCCAGGGGGGCAGGTACTCATCCATCAGGGCTTTGAAGCGGTCATTGTGATGGCGCTCTAGTAGGTGCACCAGTTCGTGAACGACTACGTATTCTAGGCATTCAGGGGGCTTTTGGGCCAGCTCTAGATTGAGCCAGATACGGCGCTGCTGAATGTTGCAACTGCCCCACTTGGTTTTCATTTTCTTAACGCCCCAGGTAGAGGCTGACTGGCCAATGATCGGCTGCCAATGCTCTAGCAGGTCGGGGATACGGGCCTTGAGCTGTTGGCGGTACCACTCCTTGAGGACGCGATCGCGATTTTTCTGAGTTGTACCAGGGTTCACCAATAGCTGGAGGGTGCTGTTGTTTTTCACCACCACCTCGTGGCGACCGCGCCGTTCGATCACCTCCAGGCGGTAGCGCTGGCCAAATAGGTAGTGGCTCTCGCCGCTGACCATCTCTCGCTCCGACTGACGGGGCTGGGCCTGAAAGGCCGCCCGCTGCTTGCGAATCCAGCTGAGGCGGGAGATAACGGCGAGGCGGATGTTGTCGTCGGTGAGGTGCTGGGGAGCAGAGACCCGCACCTGGCCATCGGGGGGGTAGACGCCCAGGTGCAGGTTTTTGATGGGTTTGCGCAGCACCTGCACCGGGATGTCGCGAATCACGATGGCTGGTGCCTGGGGGGTTGAATCTAAGGTGAGGCTACTGGTACTCACGCTGGTTCTTTAGCAACTCCATGACCTGGTCGAGGTTGACATTGTAACCTGCCGATTCTTCGCGCACCGCGCGGGCCACTTCCCGCTCTTTAAATCTGTTGCCGATCCAGTCGGCTTTCTTGGTGTAGCGCACCGCCGTATCGATGCGCAGGGCCAAGGCTTCATCTTGGCCGAGGTTGTCGTAGAGCGATCGCTTAGCGGTGGTATCCATCGACGGGGGATAGTCTCCCGGGGCCGCCTCAGCACCGGGCTTGACCTGGCCTGCGAGCTGTTTGACCTGCTCCAGATACTCTTGGTAGCTGATAGCCTGCTGCCGCCGCTGCTCGATCAGGGCGTCGAGCAGTTCAGACATGCGATCGTAGTACTTGGGGTTGACCGGGTTCTCCTCGGTGATGACGCGCCGCATATTGTTCTCAATGGCTTCGGCCACGGCGTCTTGGTTATCGCGGATGCCCTTGGGCAGCTGGCCGAGGGCCGCGGTGCCCCGCTGGACGATCAGGTCGATCAGGCTCATGTCGTCGAGGTCAGAGATGGTTTCGCTGGGGTCGGCGCGAATGTAGCTGTCGAGCAGGCGGCGCATGGCGGGCTCGTACTGCTTCATGTCGATGTAGTCGCCGCTGGCCTTTTTGACCGCCTCTTGCACCTCGTCGTAGTGAGTGACTTCGGCTTTGATAGTGGCACTTTCCTGAGGCGAGTAGCCTGCTTCGGCCATTTCGTTGGCCAAGTTGGCGTAGGCGCGCAGCAGGGCCGCTACCGCCTGGTAGAGGGCGACGCGCTTGGGTTCGTTGGCGGCTAGGGCTTCCTTATCGGCGGTGTCTTCGGCGCAGAAATAATGCAGGTAGTCGATCATTTCGCGGGGCAGGCGCACCGGCTCACAGAGAGCTTTAACCTGTTCGCGCAGGTCTTCGAGGCGATCGCGGCCTTTTTCGATGCGATCGCTCAGCAGCCCGGCCACATCGTCGGCGTCATACTTCTCGAACGCGCCACTGGTGTAGTCGGTGATCGCCCCCTCCAGGGACTTAAATAGGTCTTTGTAGTCGACGATGTAGCCATATTCTTTGTCGTCGCCGTCGAGGCGGTTGACCCGGCAAATGGCCTGAAACAGGCCATGGTCCTGCATTTTTTTGTCGATGTAGAGGTAGGTGGCGCTGGGGGCATCGAAGCCGGTGAGCAGCTTATCGACCACAATCAGCAGGCGCATCTGGCCCGGCTCATTTTTGAAACGCTCTTTGACCTTTTGCTCAAACTCTTCCACCCGGTACATAGCCCGGTCTTCGGGCTCGTTGAAATACTCGGCCAGCATGCGGCGATAGATGGCGTACTGGTTGAGCTTTTCGGTTTCGCCTTCGCCAGTTTCTTCGCCTTTGATGTCGGCGGGGCCGGGTTTGTAGCTGGTGACGATCGCACATTTGCCCGCCAGGTCGGTGCGGCTGAGCAGCTCGTAGGTTTTGCAGGCCTGGTAAATGCTGGCGCACACCAGCATGGCGTTGCCGCGCCCGTCCATCAGTCGAGGCTTGGTCTCCATATCCATCAAGATGTCGTTGACGATCATCTCTAGGCGCGACTGGCTAGAGAGCACGTTGCGCATTGTGCCCCAGCGCTTTTTGAGCTGAGACTTGGCCAGTTCTGAAAGGCTGCGGGTTTTGGCCTCAAACCACTGATCGACCTTCTGCTGGGAGGTGAGGTGCTGGTCGATGTCGCGGGCCTCGTAGCGCAGGTCGAGCACCACCCCATCGCTGACCGCTTCGTCGAATTTGTAGGTGTGGATGTAGGTGCCAAACACCTCCAGGCTGGTCTGTTTGTCGGCTTTGAGCAGGGGCGTACCGGTAAAGCCGATGAACATGGCCTCGGGCAGCAGCGCCGTCATGGCGGTGTGCAGCTTGCCCGACTGGGTGCGGTGGCACTCATCGACAAACACAAACAGGTTGCCCTTAGGGCTAAAGTTGCTGGGCAAATGGCGCTGTAGGTCTTGAATAAACTCTTCTGTACTCTGGCTGGTATCGGCCTCGTCGCGGCTGCCGAACTTGTGCACCAGGGAGCACAGCAGCCACGGGGTGGTGGCGTTGAGTTTGGCCACCAGGTCGGTGCCGCTGGTGGTGCGGTAGATGTCTTCGTCTACGCCCTTAAAGACGCCTTCGATCTGTTCATCGAGCTCGGTGCGATCAGTGATGATCAGCACGCGGGCATCGGTGGCGTTTTCGCGCAGCCACTTGGCCAGCC
>DAIUJR010000118.1:0-12498 GCA_036848635.1 Nodosilinea sp. CTOTU7336 | reverse complement strand
GAGGGTTCTATGCTCTATCCCTGATGCAGCAAGCTCTCTAGGTACGTTGTCACCCGTTAAGCACGGCGAGACTTTTATACAAGCTGGGGTTAATCTAACCGTCAGCCCCTGATCTTCACCAAGGCTTCACTGTCCCTGGGGGGAATCCCAGATGCCTCCAGGGCAAACTAGGGCTAAGTCGTGGGGGTTAGCCCTGGCCCATGACTTCTGTATTCTTCTCCGGTGGCGGTGTCCTTGAACCCTTCCTTAGCTCCTGGTCAGCGGTCGCCTCTGCGTCCATTACCCTTGGGGATTAAACCTGACCCCTGCCCAAGTCCGACTCAGCTATTGCTGCGGCGGCTGCGGCTGAAGCTGGCCGAGGGGGTACCCCAAACCGTCCCCCTAGATTTTTCTGTGGTGATCTGCACCTACAACGGCGAACATCGCCTACCCGCCGTGTTGGAGTGTCTGCTAGGGCAGGTCAACACCGAGTACCTGGCCTGGGAAGTGATTGTCGTTGACAATAACAGCACCGATGGCACCGCCCAGGTGGTAGAAGCCTTTCGGCCCCGATGGCCTCGCTATGTGCCCCTGCGCTATGCCTTCGAACCTAGCCAGGGGGCAAGTTTTGCCCGCCAACACGCAATTGAAATCGCCAACGCTCCCCTGGTGGGGTTTTTAGATGATGACAACCACCCCGCCCTGTCGTGGGTGATGGCGGCCCACCGATTTGGCCAGGCTAATCCCCAGGCGGGGGCCTACGGCAGCCGCATTCGAGGAGATTTTGATACGGAGCCACCCCCTCATTTTGAACGCATTGGGGCCTTGCTAGCCCTGACTGAACGGGGGGCGGTGCCGCTCATTTATCCGCCCGGCCAAAAGGTACTGCCCCCAGGGGCGGGCCTGGTGGTGCGGCGTCAGGCCTGGCTAGGTGCGGTGCCAGCCACCCTCTCCCTAGCCGACAAAATTGGCAGCCGAGTAGCGGGGGAAGACCTGGAAGTGGTGCTCTACATCCAGCGCCAAGGGTGGCAGGTCTGGTACAACCCGGCCATGCGCGTCAGCCACCAAATTCCTGGCCATCGCCTTAGCCGCGACTACCTCATACGCCTGTGCCGGGGCATTGGCCTGAGCCGCCACCGCACCCGCATGCTGAGCTTTCCAGTCTGGCAGCGTCCCCTAGTCACCCCCCTCTACGTTTTGAATGATTGCCGGAAAATTGCCCGCCACCTGCTCACCCATCGCGCCGCCGCCGTCACCGATACCGTAGCCGCCTGCGAACTAACCCTGTACGGCTACAGCCTGCTCAGCCCGCTATACCTATGGCAGCGGCAGTTCAAACGGGGAAGTGATGGCCGTCGCCGCCATCATTAGCATCTTTTACCCAGGCAACCTGGGCCATCATGCCTAATGACATCTGAGTTCGACAGCTAGAAAGCGTGTTGTGGCAGGGCTTTAAGCTCATAATCTGGGATACCCAATGAAGGCTTGTCGGGGTGGTAGGCGTAGGCGATCAGGCCCGAGACCAGATTGACGAGGAAGTTGAAAGGACTGTGGTGCCGCGAATGTTTGCCTTCGGCACGCTTCGCAAACGTTCTGGCAGAGGTTTTTGAGTTGGTCATTGACCGTCTCGATAATCGGGCGTTTGCGCAGCAGGATCTTGTCCAGCAGCGGCATCAGGGCGTTTTTCATGTTCTTGCGACGTTTAGTAATCAGCTCCAGGCCACGCGCAAAGAGCGACTCAAAGAGCGCCTGCGAAATATACCCCCGATCGCCAAACAGCTTTCCGACCAGGTCTTGAGTCATGTCGGGAACGGGCTTGCGGTCATCCGTGTTGCCCGGCGTTAAGGCGACGGCCAGCAGCTCACCGTGGTCGTTAATGATGAGATGTGACTTGAAGCCGAATACGTCTCCACTTACCGCCAGCTTAAATATAACGATCGCCTCTACAACTTTCTCCAGTCCCTCTCAGAGACCGTCAGAGGCGAGACCAATACTGTCTTAGTGGTCTCTATCCCGGCTTCAGAGATGGAGTACACCAAAAAAGACGAGGCCGACGAACAGCGCTTCAAAAAATGCTAGATCGCTTGGGCCAAGCGATCATGATGTCGGCAGAGTCTGAAACCTCCGAAATCATTCGCCGCCGCCTGTTTGATTGGGATCCTAAATACATCAGCGCAGGCGACAAAATTATGTTGTCGAAGGATGCGATCGCCACCTGCAACGAGTACGCCGATTGGATGGTTGAGCACCGCCAGCAGCTCCCCAACTGGTTCGACATCGACAACGCCCGTGAGGTCTTTAATCACCCAGCACTCTCGTAACCAGGGCTTAAGGTCATTTTTTTTAAGGTCTGGCGCACGGTTTCATGGGACACACTGTCGACATATTCCAATTCCACCATGCGGTCAGCGAGTAGACGCAGACTCCAACGGGCCTGACCTTCCGGTGCCTCACTACACGTGATAGCATCAGGTGCGCTTCTTGTTCTCCATCTAAGCGATGCGGTTTTCGGGTTTGCGGCACTTGCCGACTTAAGGCCGTCTCCAAATTAGTTTCGACAAACCGTTGGCGCACCCGTTCAATGGTGGACACACTGAGGTCTAAGGCTTGGCTAATCGCCACATCTGTCCAGCCACCGCCCTCCTGGTGCGTATTGGCTTTGAGTAGAATCCGAGCATGATTCATTAGCGGGCGTGCCGCTACGGGGGGGTGCATAGTAGTCATCTTCCTACCAATTTCCTACCACTCAGACGTCCAAAAGCGTCCAAAAGTAGCCAACCTCATCCCCCTTATTGACAATATGTTAGGGTCATCAAAAGGTTGATGCGTCGGCTACAAGGCGCTTCCGCAGTAGGTTTTAGAAGAATCGGGATGGCGGGATTCGAACCCACGGCCCCTTCGTCCCGAACGAAGTTCAGAAAATCTTCTAATCCCTTCTGCTCCTCAATTATAGCGGTTCTCAATAAACCGTCCTACCAATTTCCTACCGCAATCGGCCCAGAGGTGTGCCCGGCAATGAGGATGGACGAGCAAAGGCAGACACTTTTTTTGGGATTGCTCCCGACAGCTGGTTCTAGGATCGCAGCGCGTGTCGGTTAGCTATCTACTGATTTACAGAACTGGTTGCTAGTGCTTGCACCATACCTAATGCGAGACTATCAGGAGTGGAGCCAGGTCGCAGTCAAGGGGAGCAGAGTAACCATCAGCCACATCAGTCGCCCTGGCCCTGGAACAGCTGGTTCCGCTACCGAACCAGGTTCCAGTAGAGCATTCACCCGCTGCTCTAGACGGCTGAGGGATAGGGATTCATTGAACCCCACACAAGGCTCAAGATTAGATGAATACCTATGGGTGGCTAGGGTCATCTGCCGGGATAGCTTAACCAGCAGCTCTACCAGCAGCAGTGGGTCGCTCGTGCGAGCCGCCCTCTGGTCGGCGCGAATTTCTCGCAGCAGCAACAGTTCTTCCCAAAGTGCTTGGGTGTTGGGCAGCCAACTGGAAAATCGCCGGATCATACCCAAACCCAAAAACCAGAGAGGGTCACGGTAGTCGGCATGGGCCTGCTCATGGGCGACCATGGCCTGCTGCTCGGCAAGAGTCAGATGTTCTAACCAGCCCCGGCTCACCAGTAGAGACGAGCGCCACAGCCCAACCTGAGCCGCAACCGGTAGGTCGGTCTCTAAGCATCGGGCATGGCCGCCAGTGGGTAACGTAACAGTACGGTATTGTCTTAGTCGTAGATGGGTTGCAGCCGCCCTCACTAGAGTATGGGCCACAACGCCACTGGCAAAACCCAACGCCCCCAGGCTAACCCAGCAGCTTAGGGGGCTGACGCTCCAACCCATCATGGTGCCGTGGTGCCCCATAGAGAGCACCGCTCCGGCAGCGAGCATAACCATCAGCGGCGGTAGACAAAAGGCAATGAGGGCTGACTGCCAGCGGGCAGCCCAGGGGCCAGCGGTTGATTGCCACTGCCACCGCCACACCACTGCTATTAATCCAGTGAGTAATAGTAGACTGCCGTGCATTACTCCTCCTCCCCTTGGCTGGGCTGTTGGGCAGGGCGCAGGGCGCGCAAGCGGGCGGCGATCGCATCGAGTTGGTCCAACTCAGCGATGTCGAGGCTGTCGGCAAAGGCGGCTACCAGGTCAGGGCTGCCGACCGCCAAAAAACTCTGAAGCTGATGATGGGCCACCAACACATTGGCCTCCTGCTGAGACACCATGGGCTGCCAGCAATAGACCCGGCGGCTGCGCCCCCCTTTGCCCTGGGGTTTTGCCTCGCGGCGCAGCCAGCCTTTTTTGGCCAGCCGCTGGAGCACCGTGGTCACCGAGGCCTGGGTCAAGTCGCGATCGGGATCGGCCAGGATGTGGTCGTGAATTTCTTTTACCGTAGCGCTGCCCCTAGCCCAGATGATGGCAAGGATTTCGGCCTCTAGCGGCCCAAGGGAAAGCTGGCGAGGTCGATGGCGAGGGAGCGGAGACATCGGGCAATCGGGATGAAGGGGCAGGCTTACAGTTCAAGCTACACGGTTTACGGTGTGCGGTTCAAGGTTCAAGGTGCACGGATCTGCCCTATACCATAGACCGCAAACCGCAAACCTCACCCCCAGTCCTTGAACTAAGTTTCCAATCTGTAATAGTTGACAGGCTGTCTTTTGATTTCAAAGCACCTTGCCCAGACAATGCTTCGCAAGAGGAATTTTGTCTATAGAACCTATGCGAAAACTTGCTTTGGTAATGGCGGCGGTCATAACCGCCCTTACCCTGTGGATGGCTCCGGTGGCCCAGGCGGCAGATCTGGGTCACGGTAGCCAGATTTTTGGCAACAACTGTGCGGCTTGCCATATCGGCGGCGGTAACGTGGTCAACGGAGCTAAAACTCTGAAGCAGGCCGACCTAGAAAAGTACGAGATGGCCTCCGTAGAGGCCATTACGAACCAGGTCACCAATGGCAAAAATGCCATGCCTGCCTTTAGAGGGCGGCTCAGCGATGACGATATTGCCGATGTGGCGGCCTACGTACTCAGTCAGGCGGAGCAGGGTTGGTAGTTTTTCCACTGATTTCCAGTTCAGTCGCTCCAGTTCTACAAAGGGTTGGGGCTTTTTATTTCTCGTTTGTCTAGGAGGCATCTCCGTGGGCTTATCCAAAATCGTTGGCCTTTGCCTGACTCTGGTGCTGTGGTTGGGCTGGCCAGGTCTGACCGCAGCAGATGCCATTGCCCCTGCTGCTGCGTACCCGACAGAAAGGCAATCGGTTCTGAGCAGCCCGACTGACCGGGCGACAGAGTGGGGCGATCGCTGCCTTAGCCTGGTTCAACTAGAGCGCTACGACGAGGCCATTGCCAACTGTAGTCAGGCTATTCAACTCGATGGCTACAGGTCAGAACATTGGCTCAACCGAGGCATTGCCCTCTATCGCACCGGAAATTTTGCTGAGGCGTTGGCCGATGACACTGAGGCCTTGGTTCACAATCCCGACGATTTTCGGGGCTACTACAACCGGGGGCTGGTGCAGGTAGCTCTGCACCGCTTCGAGGCGGCGATCGCCGATTTTGACCAGGCGGCAGCGCTCACCTCAGACCCAACCCCACTCACCGATATCTACGATGATCGCGGCTTGGCCAAGCTGATGGCGGCCCAGCCCCAGGCGGCCTTACAGGATTTTGACCGGGCGCTGGCTATCGATAGCCATGATATTCGCGCTTTGTTTAACCACGGCTGCGCCTGCCACCAGATGGGGCGTCTCAACGACGCCCTGGCAGATCTCAACCAGGTGCTGGTGCTCGACCCTGGCCATGCCCGCACCTACCTCAAGCGGGGCTTACTGCGGCGATCGCTGGGAGATCGAGGGGGTGGAGTAGCCGACTTACAGCAGGCGGCAGACTGCGCGCAGTCTCAAGGTGAACAGCAGTTACACCACTACATTTTGACGTTGCTCAACGAGTGGCAACGTCCTGTAACGACGATGGGGTAATGCGCGCGATCGCTTTTCCAGGCTGATTTTGGCCCCTCCAGATGACGCGCTGGCCATCACCAACACGCTCACCCCAACCCATGTGACCCGATTTACTATAGAGAACTATGTCCTTTTACCGATTCTTAAACGCTAACTCCAATCTTGCCTTGGCATTGCTCACCGTAGGCCTGACGCTCGGCTGTAGCAGCCCAGCCCCTAACGCCACCGATGGCAGCCCCAATATTGCCGATAGCCAACCCCACGGCCATGACGCCAGTGATCATGATGATTCTGGCCATTCAAATGCGGGGGACCACCATCACGGGCACGGCACGGTTGAAATTCCAGCAGGCCAGCCGGTTCCGACGGTTACCCTGGTGGCTCACTCTGACCCAGTGCGGGGGTGGAATCTAGAAATTCAAACCACGAACTTTCGGTTTGCGCCTGAGCAGGTCAACCAGCCCAACCAGCCCAACGTGGGCCACGGCCACCTGTCGATCAATGGCGAACGAGATGCTCGGGTCTACGGCCCCTGGCTGCACTTGCCCCAGCTACCCCCAGGTCGCAATGAGATCACCGTCAGCCTCAATGCCAATGGCCATGAAGCCTTTACCTACAACGGTCAGGCGATTGAATCGACGGTGGTGGTAGACGTACCTTAGTAATGCGCTTGCACTTGATTCAGGTCGCACTGGCCGCCAAGCCCTTCTACAATGGCGCAGGTGTTGGCCACCAGCATGCCCTGGTAGGTGGGGCGGCGGTGCCCGGTTCGCCCAGGGTGTCGGCATGGAGCGGCTGGTCAGCCAGCGTCACGTTGGCCTCGCGGGCGAGCACCGTCATCAGTCGAGGGTTGCTGGTGGCCTCAGCAAACACGGTGGGAACCCCCAGGTCTTTCACCAGATCCACCATTTCGGCAATTCGGGCCGCCGAGGGGCTGGCCTCGGTGCTGATGCTGCCCAGGGCCGACTCGATGGTGAGTCCGTAGGCGTCGCCGTAGTAGGCCAGGGCGTCGTGGGTGGTGACCAGAGTGCGGTGCTCAGCCGGAATAGTGGCAATTTGATCGTTGATCCACTGGTCGATTACCTCCAGCTGATCGACGATTGCCTGGGCATTGCGGTGGAAATGCAAGCCGTGGCGCTGGTCGGGCATGAGGTCAATTAGGTAGCGCCGGATCACCAGCACCATGCTGATGCCGTGGCGGGCGTTGTGCCACACGTGGGGGTCGGGCATCAGGCCGCCATCGCCGTGGTCGTGGCTGTGGTCGTGGCTGTGGTCGTGGGCTAGGGTCGGGCCGCCGACCTCCTCACCAGCCGAGGGGCCGGGGCCGTGATCGTGACTGAGGCCTTGGCCGTGATCGTGACCGTGGTGGTGATGCTCACCCATGATCGGTCTGGGTACCGCCATCGCCCCCACCGCCACCTTGGGGGCGCTGTTGGGGGTAGCCACAATCATGTCAATAATCGAAGGCTCGAAGTTGTAGCCGCTGTAGAACACCAGGTCAGCCGTCTCAATTGCCCGGCGGTCAGATGGTCGAGCCTGGTAGACGTGGGGGTCGTCACCGGGCTGCATCAGGCAGGTGAGGTCGATGGTGTCGGTGGCGATTTGCTCCACCAAGTCGCACAGGACACTGTGGCTGGCCACCACGCGGGGGCGATCAGCCAGCCCCGGCCTGACACTGCCCAGCAGACTCAGGGTGGTGATCAGCAGAACTGCTCCAGCCGAGCGGGCGGCGGTTGCCATGGGCACCTCTCCATCAAAATGATAATGATTTTCATTCTTTCTCCCAGAGCTTAGAATTGATCTGCCGATGCTGTCAACGTTGAGGATCGCCGCGCTATGTTGCGGAGGCTGTCTGGGCCACTCTGCTACCTGTTTGCCCTGGGGCTATCGCTGGCGGGGCACAGTTTGCTGCTGCAGCTGCCGGTTCCTAGACCCTACCCGGTCACAGATCAACCGCTGGCGGCTGACGCAGCCAATTTTGCTGTCACCGATATTGCCGTTGTTTCCCTGCTGACGCCAACGGAGCAGTCCAGCGAGTTAGATCAGCCGCCCCCCGTGGGCCAGAGCAACCCAGCCAGCCCATCGGATCAGTCTAATCCTCCTCCCATCCATCAGCCGACATCGCTAGCTGTGCCTTACATAAATAGAGAGGATTCCACATCGTCACTGGAGAAATCCGCCGCTGCGGTTGAGACAACGTCGCCCACGATTGAATTGGCCCCAACCGACGACAGCTCCGCCAAACCAGCCCAGTTTCACCAGTTCTGGGCCGGGCTCAGCGATCGCACCCTAGACGCTGGCTCCCTAGCCGAGACCCTAGAGCTATTCGGCACCTCCCACCAGGCGGCACTATTTTTAGATCAGCAGGGGGAAGTGCGATCGCACCTAGAAACCTTTGTGCTGCTACCCCGCCACAGCCCCACCCAGGCCCTGACCGACCTCGTTCAGCCCCAGCTAATCGCCACCGCCGCCTGCGACATGACTGCCCTCACCGCATCCCCCCACCAACAGGCCGGAGGCGGAGCCGTCTATGCCACCCAATGCGGCCCCCTGCGGCAGTACCTCAACCTGGTGCCGCTGGGCGGTGGAGGGACGCTGGTGGTGTTGTGGGGTGAGGAGCCGTAAGGGAAAGTTTTGAATTTTGAATTTCCTCTCACCCATCTACCCATGTCCCTCCAATCTCCCCCCGCTCCCCCACTACCCGCTCTTGCCCCTCGCTACGGGGCACTCCTCCTGGGCCTATTCTTCGTCTCGGGCTTTGCGGCGTTGGTGTACCAGGTGATGTGGGTGCGAGAGCTGGGGTTGCTCTTGGGCAGCACGGCCCAGGCGGCGGCGCTGACGGTGGCGATCTTTTTTGCTGGGCTGGCCAGCGGCGGCTGGTTTTGGGGTCACCGCGCGCCGCAGATGACCTCTAGCCTGCGCGGTTTTGGCTGGGTAGAAATTGGCGTAGCCGTCACCGCCCTGGGGCACTTTGTGCTGATCGATGGCTACCACGCCCTCTACCCCCTGCTCTACGACCGCTTCGGCGATTCTCTCTGGCTGAATACGGCGGCTAAAGGGGCGATCGCCGCGACGCTGCTGTTTCCGCCCTCTTTTCTCATGGGCGGCACCCTTCCCCTGATGGTGCAGCACCTGGTGCGCCACCCCAAAGCCCTGGGCAACGTCGGCACCCGCCTCTATGCGGTCAACACCGCCGGTTCCGCCACCGGTGCCCTCACCGCCGGGTTTGTGCTGCCCCTGGCCCTGGGCTTCCGCAACGCCTACCTGCTGGCCGTTGGGCTAGATTTAGCCGTCGGCCTCACTGCGCTCCTTATATCCCCCCGATCATCTTCGTCACGCATCCCTGCCAGGGCGGACACACAGGTCCGCCCCTACGACACACCGTCATCCCGACAATCGGCCAGGGCGGACACACCGGCCAGGGCGGACACACCGGCCAGGGCAGACACACCGGTCTGCCCCTACGACATCCCTACCCTACGGGAAGCCGCTACCGCGTCTACACCCGCCTACCCATCCACCCATCCACCCATCCACCCCTTCACCCTTCACCTCATCACTCCCTACCCCCTCGCCTTCACCTCTGGCTTCGCCACCCTGGGCATCGAAATTCTCTGGACGCGACTGTTTTCCCAGGTGTTGCAGAATTCGGCTTATACCTATGCCCTGGTGTTGTCCTGCTTTTTGCTGGCTCTGGCGGTGGGGGCAGGGGTTGCCAATCGGCTGACGCGGCTGTCTCGCCCGGCTCCGCCCGCGATTTTGGCGACCCTGCTGGGGCTGGCCGGTTTGGTCTCGGTGGTCTCGGCCTGGGGGTTTTACCGGCTGACCGACGGGCTGACCTATCTGGGGCGGGGGTTGGGCTGGTGGGCCTACCTCGGCGAGGTGGCTGGGGTGGCGGTGCTGGTGGTGCTGCTGCCGGCGGTGGTGCTGGGTACGGTGTTGCCCTACCTGATGCGGCTGCTAGAGGCCGACGCCTGTCAACCCGGCGAGCTGATCGGGCGGCTGGTGATGGCAGATACCCTAGGTGCGATCGCAGGCTCCCTGCTCACCGGCTTTGTGCTGCTGCCCAGCCTGGGCACCTGGCGCAGCTTAATGCTGCTGGCGGCCCTCTACCCGCTGATGCTGGCGGGGCTGGCGCTGCGGCGGGCGAGCTGGCCCCGGCTGGGGTTGGGGGCGCTGGCGGTCGGGACGGCGATCGCCCTGGCCAGCCTCAACCTCGATGCGGTGCAGGCCGTCACCTTTGGGGTGCGGGGCAGCGAACGCCTGGTGGAAGTGCAGGAAGGCTCCCAGGCCACGGTGACCGTGGTAGATACCGGCGGCGGGCGGGCGATTCGGGTCAACAGCCACTACACCCTGGGCAGCTCCCGCAACCTGCACCTAGAGCAAAACCAGACGGTGGTGCCAATGTTGACCCACCCCAACCCTCGCTCGGTGTTCTACCTGGGCATGGGCACAGGCATTACCGCCGGGGCGGCGTTGCCCTTCGCCCCCGAACGGGTGGTGGTATGCGAACTGCTGCCGGAGGTGGTAGATCTGGCAGAACGGCACTTTGGCCGCTGGCTCTACGGCCTGTTTGACGACCCTCGGGTCACCGTCTACGCCGAGGATGGCCGCAATTGCCTCAGCCGCAGCCGCGCCACCTATGACCTAATCATTAGCGACCTGTTCACCCCCTGGGAGCAGGGCACCGGCAACCTCTACACCCTAGAGCATTACCAAATGGGGCTAGACCGCTTAAAAGACGGCGGTATCTACGTGCAGTGGGTGCCCCTCTACCAGGTGTCAGAGCGCGAGTTTGCCATCATCGCCCGCACCATGGCGGCGGTGTTTCCCCAGGTGGTGGTGTGGCGCGGCGATCTGGGGCCAAGCCGCTCGATTGTGGCGCTAGTGGGGCAAAAGCGGCCTGCACCCCTCGACCCGGCAGTGGCGGTGCGCCAGGGGCGAGCGCTGATGGCGCAGTGGCCCAATGCCGCCGACCTGCCCGACGAGTACTTTGAAGCCCTGCTGCTGCGCCTTTACGCGGGCAATCTCACCGCCAGCGGCCTGTTTGCCGACGCCCCCCTCAACACCGACAACCATCCCCTGATTGAGTACCTGGCCCCCCAGACCCATCGCCAGGTGGAAGCGGGCGAGCGCCGCTTTCTCGTCGGCCACGAACGGGAACAGCTCTACGCCAACCTCCGCCAGACCAACCCACCCGAGACCGACCCATACCTGGGGCAGCTCACCCCGACCCAGCTGGCCTACGTGCAGGCCGGGCACAGCTACTCCCGCTTTGCCCAGCTCAACCAAGCCCGCCTGGTGGACGCAGCCGCACCTTTTTTACAAGATTTTGAGACCCTGTCGCCCCCCGGCACCCGCAACGCTCTTTCCCCGGCCCGACACTTGTTGCCACAGTGAGGGGAAACGGAAAGAGAGTTTTGGGTACCGGATTTCGGTCCTGCCTTTTGCCTTGTACCTGACATCCTCTTCTCTACCTACTATCCCTCAACCTTGTGCTAATTTGATAATGATTATCATTCTATAATTTGCCCATGGTTAGCCAGCTCTCCCGTCCCTCTTCTGGCGATTGCACTACTCCCAGCGACCCTCAGCGGTTGCTGCGACTTCGCCACACCTGTGCCCATGTGCTGGCCATGGCCGTGCAGCGGCTGTTTCCCGAAACGCGGGTAACCATCGGCCCATCCACAGAGACCGGCTTTTACTACGACTTTGACCGCGCAATCGCCTTTACCCCTGACGACCTCACCCGCATTGAAGCTGAAATGCGGCAGATCATCTGCGCCAACCTGCCGATAGTCCGCGAAACCGTTGAGCGCGACGAGCTGCGGGCAGAAATTGCCCAGCTCCACGAGCCCTACAAGCTCGAAATTCTTGACGGCATTCTCCCTGACCAGCCGATTACACGCTACTACATTGGCTGTCCCGACTCGGTCGCAGGCGCTGAACCACCCTCACTCTTTGCCCTCCCCGGCCCTGGAGAACCTGCTCCGACCGCTTCCTGGTGGGATGTGTGCGCTGGCCCCCACCTAAACACCACTGGCGAGATTCACCCCAATGCCTTTGCCCTAGAAAGTGTGGCTGGAGCCTACTGGCGCGGCGATGAGACTAAACCCCAGCTCCAGCGGATCTACGGCACCGCCTGGGAAACCCCAGAACAATTGCAGACCTACCTGCAACAAAAAGAAGAGGCCAAGCGGCGCGACCACCGCAAACTGGGGCAAGACTTGGATCTCTTCAGCATCCAAGAAGAGGCCGGGGGCGGGCTAGTGTTTTGGCATCCCAAAGGGGCGCGGATGCGGTTGCTAATTGAGGACTACTGGCGCAATGCCCATCTGGCGGCGGGCTATGACCTGCTCTATACCCCCCACATCGCCAACCTCGACCTGTGGAAGACCTCGGGCCACTTCGATTTCTACCGAGACAACATGTTTGACTCGATGACGATTGAAGCGCAGCAGTACCAGCTCAGGCCAATGAACTGCCCTTTCCATGTGTTGACCTACCAGAATAAGCTGCACTCGTACCGAGAGTTGCCCCTGCGCTGGGCCGAGTTGGGCA
>DAIUJR010000117.1:0-13089 GCA_036848635.1 Nodosilinea sp. CTOTU7336 | reverse complement strand
GAGGGTTCTATGCTCTATCCCTGATGCAGCAAGCTCTCTAGGTACGTTGTCACCCTTTAAGGTCTAGACAAGGCGACTTAAAGCCAGGTAAGGGGTAATGATCTGAAAGGAGTATTTGCCCCTTTACCCCTACCGCAGCACTGTAGAAAGAATGACGGTAATGGTGGCACTAGCAATGAGCGTAAAGGCGAGCTGCACGACCCACTGGGTGGCCCGTTGGTAGGTATCAAACTTGTCATTCGAGCGCTCGACGGTTTGCTCAAGGGTATCAAACCGCTGCTCCACATCCGTGGTGAGCTTGTCCACATCCGTGGTGAGCTTGTCCACATCCGTGGTGAGCTTGTCCACATCCGTGGTGAACTTATCAGATAGCCGCTGAATCTGATCGGATATCCCCTGTAGGGTTGGCTCTGGGGTTGACATTGCAGTCATGGGGTCAGGCAGAAAACAATGCTTCTAGCATTCCCATGGTAGCGCCCCGCTGGCTTACTCAAGAAAGAACGCATCGTCTGGCTCTGAACCGCCGAGACCGGCAATGAAGTGAAAATTGCCTATCCCCACGCTGGCCTCAAGGGTACGAAGGATTTTTTCGGAATCATCGTAGGGGCCGCTCATGAAGAAGGGTTGACCATCCTTACCAAACTTTATGGGGATCAGGCTGTCAGGGCGCAGGCCCAGGTGAGCCTGGGCATTGGCGTTAAAGTCGCGATGGGGCTCAAAGCCTAGACCATGGGCATAGTCAATGGCCCCATAGACAATGGACTGAGCCTGGGCTAGGGAAATCTCGATAAAAGGCTCCGCAAATCTCTCAGCGCAGCTTTTGACGAAGAGTATGGACTCGCTGCTCCCCATCTTGCGGGGCGGGATGACGTTTTTAACCCCCAGGCACCAGTAATCGACCAGGTAGCTGCCGACTAACAGCCGGTTGCGAGCTTGGCGAGTGATGATAATTTGGGCTAAGCCTTTGGCACTCTGATTTCCCTTCCGGGCTTTGTTTTTTAATAACCACTGGGCCGCACTTTGATTAATCAGGCATTCCTGAAGTGACTGTAGCTCGCCGGATTTAGCTTTTTCCAGGTAAGCCGTCTCGGCATGCTCCCGAATGAAGGGATTCACCGCCGCTGGCCGCAGCCCTAGCTGACGGGCAATTTGCTTAGAACCCACTTGGGCCGCCCGAAGGCGAAGAATTTCTGTGGACTGTTCCGGGGTCATAGCGCTATACCGATGGCCTACAAAATCTTATCCAAACCATAAATTAGGGATTTCAGCGGCATGACCCGGCGAATGCAGAGCAGCACGCCGGGCATGAAGCTAGCGCGATCGCTCGTGTCGTGGCGCAGGGTATAGAGCTGCCCCGGGGAGCCAAACAAGATTTCCTGGTGGGCAATTAGACCTGGCAGCCGCACGCTGTGGATATGGATGCCCGCCTCAGTGGCACCGCCCCTGGCCCCCTGAAGGGTCTCAGTCTCGGTGACCAGGGCAGGATTGAAGGACTTTTGGGCCTCGGCCAGCATTTGGGCCGTTTGCAGGGCTGTGCCGCTGGGGGCATCGGCCTTTTGGTTGTGGTGCAGCTCGATAATTTCCACATGGTCGAAGTACTGAGCGGCCTGCTGGGCGGCCTGCTGCATCAGCACGACGCCAATGGAAAAGTTCGGCACCACCAGGCAGCCAATGCTGGCCTTATCGGCAAATTCAGCCAGATCGCGAATTTGCCCAGGGCTGAGACCTGTGGTACCGACCACCGGGCGGACTCCGTAGGCAATGGCCGCCCGCACCGATTCGTAGACGCTGCGGGGATGGGTGAAATCTACCATTACCGCTAATCCCTGGCTCTGGGCCATCACCAGGGTGGCCTCCAGATCATTCATGATCGGCACTTCCAGGGGGGCGCCGCCGATCACCTCGCCAATATCCTGACCTACTAGCTCGGGCTTTTTGTCGATGGCCCCCACCAGAGTCATGTCGTCGGCCTGGGCTATGGCCTTGATCACCTCGCGACCCATTTTGCCGCAGGCTCCGTTAACAACGACGGGAATGGTAGTTTGGGAGGTCATAGAAGGAATGGCATAGGGTTATGGAACGCTCGGGTCGTGCCCACACAATTTATCCCCCGGTCCTAAGCTTCAGGAACATCGGGCTCAATCAAGGTTCTTCAGGCAAGGTTCTCCAGGCTGGGAGAACTTAGGGGACAAAACCGGTCTTGCTTGAATCAAATCAACTCAGCGGTCTATGAAAGCGGCCATGCCGCTATTGCAGCTTCCGCTCTAGAGACTTGAGGTATTCTGTATTTACCCCCGATTCGCGGGGCAGGGCAATTTTGCCGGTGCGGGCCACTTCTCGCAGCCCAAAGCGGTTGAGCACCTGCACAATGGCCACCATTTTGCCGGGGTCGCCCACCACCTCCAGGGTGAGAGAATCATCCGCCACGTCTACCACCCGCGCCCTAAAGATTTGAGCCAACTCAATAATTTCCGACCGATTGACGCTGGTAGCATTGACCTTGAGCAGCATGAGCTCCCGCTCGACACAGGGGATGTCGGTAATGTCGTTGACCTTGATGACGTTAATCAGCTTGTAGAGCTGCTTGGTCAGCTGCTCAATTACCAGGTCATCGCCAGGCACCACCATGGTAATGCGGGAAATGCCCGACTGCTCCGCCGGGCCGACGGCTAAGCTTTCGATGTTAAAGCCTCGACGGGCAAACAACCCGGCAATGCGGGTCAGCACCCCGGCCTCGTCTTCAACCAGCACCGATAGGGTGTGTTTAATGGCCTGGGGGGTAAACGTGGGGCTGGGCACGGTGGAGGTATTGACCATAGCGGCTCTGAGGGCTGGCCTGTGAAACTAATCAGAGATTACTATCATATCGCCAAAATTCAGCATCTTCACGACCCAGACATTGGCGTATCGGTGCCAAACGCCTGGGCGGGGGGCAGCTGTAATAAGCTCAGCAGGCCGTCGAGCATATACTGCACCGCCAAAGCCGCCAGCAGCACCCCCAGCACCCGGGTGATAACGTTGATGCCAATCTGCCCCAGTACCTTAGCCAGGGGCCGCGACAGCAGCAGAAACCCATAGCACAGCAGCACGACTGTCCCGGTAGCGGCCAGCACCACGCTCAGGCCCAGGTAGTAGTTGGTGGATTCCCGCGACAGCACTAGAATGCTGGCCAAACTACCCGGCCCCGCAATCAGAGGAATAGCCAGCGGGAACACGCTGACATCCTGCCGAGACTCCGCTTCTTCAGCCTCCGCCTTAGTCTCTCGTTCTTGGTGCACAAAAATCATGTCCAGGGCAATTTTGAATAGCAGGAACCCCGCCGCAATTTGAAACGCCTGGAGGCTAATGCCCAGGTGGTGCAGCACGTAGGCCCCCGTCAGCCCAAAGCCCAGCAGAATAGCGGCGGACACGACCACCGCCCGGGTGGCAATTTGGGCCTGTTCGTTCTCAGGACGATCCTGTACCAGAGCCAGGTACAGCGGAGCCAGCCCTACCGGGTCGATCACCACAAACATAGTGAGAAAGGCTTTGGCAAACAGCGGCAGCACCAGGGACATAGAAAAGCCCAGTAGATTCCCTCAAATCTAGCGTTGTTCTGGGTCAGTGGGGCACAAAACCAAAGATGCCAAGGTTTTGCTAAAACCCTGGCATCTCGTGGCCTCTTATTCTGGCAATGCCCCTAGCAGTCGTAGTATAGGGCCAGTTCGTAGGGGTGGGGCCGCAGCCGCATGGGGTTGACTTCGTTATCGAGCTTGTACTCAATCCAGTTGGTGATGAAGTCTTCGGTAAACACCCCGCTAGAGGTGAGGAAGCCATGGTCGGCCTCCAGGGCCTTGAGGGCATCTAGCAGCGACCCTGGGGTGGAGGGAATCTTGGCCAGCTCTTCGGGGCTGAGGTCGTAGATATCCACATCCAACGGATCCCCGGGATCGATCTGGTTTTTGATGCCGTCGATGCCGGCGCAGAGCATGGCGGCAAAGGCCAGATAGGGGTTTGAGGTGGCATCGGGGCAGCGAAACTCCAGGCGCTTGGCCTTGGGATTATCCCCCGAGAGGGGAATGCGCACCGAGGCCGAGCGGTTGCCCTGGGAGTAGGCCAGGTTCACCGGCGCTTCAAACCCCGGCACCAGGCGCTTGTAGGAGTTGGTGGTGGGGTTGGTTAAGGCTAGCAGGGCCGGGGCGTGCTTGAGAATGCCGCCGATGTACCACAGGGCCGTTTGGCTCAACCCGGCGTAGCGATCCCCGGCGAAGGTGGGCTGGCCGTCATTCCAGATTGACTGGTGAGTGTGCATGCCCGAGCCGTTGTCGTTGAACAGGGGCTTGGGCATAAAGGTGACGGTTTTACCGTACTTTTTGGCCACGTTCTTGATGCAGTATTTGTAGATCATCAGCCAGTCGGCGGCCTGCACCAGTTCCCCAAAGCGAATGCCCAGCTCGCACTGGCCGCCGGTGGCCACCTCGTGGTGGTGCTTCTCGATCGGCACCCCTAATCTAGCCATGGTCAGCAGCATCTCGCTGCGCATGTCTTGAGAGGTGTCGGTGGGGGCCACGGGGAAGTAGCCTTCCTTATAGCGAGGCTTGTAGCCCAGGTTACGGCTGACACCGGACTCGTCTTTTTTCTCTTCGCGTCCGCTGTTCCACCGACCCTCGACGCTATCCACATAGTAGTAGGCGGAATGCTCGTTCTGGTCAAAGCGCACGTCGTCGAAGATGAAAAACTCGGCCTCGGGGCCAAAGAAGGCAGTGTCGCCAATGCCGGTGGATTGCAGATAGTCCAGCGCCTTGGTAGCAATGGCGCGGGGGCAGCGGGAGTAAAGCTCGCCGGTGCGGGGCTCTTTGATGGTGCAGATCATGCTCAGGGTGGGCTCGGCCATGAAGGGGTCGAGCCAGGCGGTATCGGGGTCGGGCACCATCATCATGTCCGACTCGTTGATGGCCTTCCAGCCGCGAATGCTGGAGCCGTCAAAGGCCACGCCGTCGGTAAAGCTGCCCGCGTCGATCTGGCTCCTGTGGAGGGTCAAATGCTGCCAAATGCCAGGCATATCGATGAACTTGAGGTCGATTAACTCAATGCCCTCATCCTCGATTTTTTTTAGGATATCGGTGGGGGTTGCCATGAATACTCCTTAAAGCTCTACAGGCTGAAAATTTGCGGCTCTAAATTTTCAGGGAAAAAGGGCTGCGATAAACCTACTAGAACGCCGTAGGGCCTTAAGAACATGCCCTGTGGAGGGCGTCACGCTGGCTTGGTCGACTCTACAGCTATCGATTACCCTGGCTAAATCCTAGAAACAGGTGCCCCTCCAGTTTGTATCCGCTACTACCTTTTGTCAGGGAAGGATCATAAAATCCTGACCGACTGACATAATCTATCCAGCTGACTAGATGTCAGAACTTGTGGTTTTGTAACGATTCACTCATAAAGCCTTCCCTCAAGCCCCCTCAGACGGCCAAGGGGATCGGCCACCGTGGTAAACTTTCACGAGAATTAGATTTGGTTATGTGTCCTATAGGACTGACACCTTGGGCATGGGGCCAATCTTGATTCTCCATAGCTGTTTGCCAAGTGAGAGTTGGGAGATACCATTCATGCGGGATGCCGTAACGACGCTGATCAGAACCTACGACAACACTGGGCGTTACCTTGATCAAAACGCCCTCGACTCAATGAAGTCTTATTTTGACAGTGGTCTCGACCGGGTTAAAGCGGCAGCGGTAATTAGCGCTAACGCCTCAGAAATTGTTAAAGAAGCCGGTGCAGCCCTGTTTGAGCAAGTCCCTGAGCTGCTTCGCCCTGGGGGTAATGCCTACACCACCCGCCGCTACGCCGCCTGCCTGCGCGATATGGACTACTATCTGCGCTACGCCAGCTATGCCCTGGTAGCCGGTAATTCTGACGTGCTCGACGAGCGGGTGCTGACCGGCCTGCGGGAAACCTATAACTCCCTCGGCGTTCCTATTGCGCCAACGGTAATGGGCATTCAAATTATGAAGGATATCATCAAGGCCAAGGTGCAGGCCGCTGGCGTTGCCGAGGCTGCCGTGGTTGAGCCCCCCTTCGACCACATGTCTCGCTCCCTGAGCGAAATCAGCATCTAGGGGGGATTCAAGGAGATTTCCAGCCAAGAACTGACCTCGTCATTCCCGCGCAGGCGGGAATCCAGCCCGAGAGTCTATTCATATTGGGTATATTCTTTTCCAGAAATCGCCTAAGTAGGTAGTTGTCATTGAAATGAAATGAAAAAGGAGATGTGCCGATGGCATCTCCTTTTTTTGTTAGGACTGTGAATGATGGCTTCTCTTCCCCTGGCGTTGGGCATTGACTTTGGTACCTCTGGGGTACGGGGAGCGGTGATCAATCCTCAACACCAGCTGCTATGGAATTATCGAGTTAGCTATGCGCCAGATCTAGACCTGGCCGCAGGTTGGCTAGCCGCGTTGCTTACCGTGATCGAGGCGTTGCCTGGGGTCATTCGTCAGCAGCTGGGTCGGATTGCCATTGACGGCACCTCGGCCACCGTGTTGCTGTGCGATCGCGCCGGGGCACCAGTAACACCTCCCCTGCTCTATAACCATTCCTGCGGAGCCGAGGCCCTGGCCCAGGTGCAGGCCATTGCCCCACCTGATAGCCCCGCCGTTAGCGCCACCTCTAGCCTGGCTAAGCTACTCTGGTGGCGGCAGGCGCTACCCCCACAGCAATGGGCCAGGGCGGTTTATTTACTCCACCAGGCCGACTGGCTCAGTGCCCAGCTCCATGGTCAATGGGGGCTGAGCGATTACCACAACAGCCTTAAGCTGGGTTACGACGTGGGTGCTCTGACCTATCCCCCCTGGCTGCTGGGGCACGACTGGGCCAGGGTTTTACCCGAGGTGATGGCCCCAGGTAAAACCCTTGGCCCTGTCACCAGTGCCATAGCAGCTCGGTTTGGCCTTTCGCCCCAGTGCCAGGTGGCGGCAGGTACAACAGACAGCATTGCGGCCTTTTTAGCCAGCGGTGCCCAGCGCCCCGGCGATGCTGTCACCTCCCTGGGCTCGACCCTGGTGATTAAATTACTCAGTGAGAGCCGGGTAGATGCCAGCCAATACGGCATTTACAGCCATCGCCTGGGAAATCAGTGGCTGGTGGGCGGGGCTTCGAACACGGGCGGAGCCGTGCTGCGGCTTTTTTTTGACGATACTACCCTGGCGGAGCTGAGCCAGCAAATCGATCCCAACTCTCCCCCTAACCTGGACTATTACCCCTTGGCAAAACCGGGGGAACGGTTCCCCGTTAACGATCCTACCCTGCCCCCGTGCCTCACCCCTAGGCCCAAGGAGGATGCCACCTTTCTACATGGCCTGCTGCTGGGTATGGCCCGCATCGAAAAACAGGGATACGACCTGTTGGCTACCCTGGGTGCCCCTCGACCTAGCCAAATTTACACCGCCGGAGGCGGCGCTAGGAATGAAACCTGGCGGCAAATTCGCGCCAGCCTTCTGCAAATATCTATCAAAACAGCCGCCTCGCCAGAAGCGGCTGTGGGTGCGGCTTACCTAGCCCTGGGGAGCCCGCTGGCGGACCTCTCCTCAGAACGACAGCCCTAGCGAACTACAGCCCTAGCTGGTTGCCACGACGATACTGCATGTAAGCCGCCACAAACAACCCGGCCAGAGTCACCGGAATTAGCCCTAAAACAATGCCACTCAATAACGGCTCAACCACAGCGTTTACGTCCTAATTTAATAGCGTTAATTAGTTACGGACTAGCTTGAGCCTGAAGCCCAATCGCAGAAACGCCGCGATCGCTCAGCTCACCCAGCCCTCAATCAAAACCTCAAAACACGGAGCCCTAAGGTTTTACCTACCCCTATCCTAAGGGCAAACGGCTTCCCTGGGAAGGGTTTGGGTTGCTGCCCCAGTGCACCCAGCATTTCCCCTGGGCTGCGGCTATGAGGATTTCCCCTCGTCTGATAGAGACCGATCTGGGCGGCGTTCTTTATTCTAAAAATGTAGCGCTAGAGCCGCTATGCGGCGAATGTTTGGGCCAGGCAGGCTGCTGAACTCCCATTCCCGCCTAGGTGAAAGCGAGGGTTCAGCATCAAGGTCTCCAGGGAAATCTGATTGCCCCGAGAAAGACACCGCCGAACGCCGCCCCCTCCCTAACCTGAATGATCCCAGCCATACTGCCCCAGCCATACCGTTTGACCTGCATCACTTAACCCATGACTTGGCCTCAACAATCAAAGGCAAAGCGGTTTGTGATCACAGCCTCGCTCGCCTTTTTAACCCTAGTCCTCATCTTCTTGGCGCTACCGGCCCTGTTTCTGCTTGCCAATATACCCTCCTTCGAAATGGGCCAAGGTTTTTATTGGATCCTCCGCTGGCGCAACGATAGCGAAGGATCTGGCATTAGCTTCAATCTACTGCCTCCGTTGGTTATTGCCCTTGGGATCGGCGCTATGGTCAGTTTTACTCGCCCGCGCCTAGGCCGCTAATCCTCCCCCCTAGCCCCCAGGCGCGGGCGCTTCGACTTTAGGACGGCAGGCTCCAGGCGCAGATAATTGGTGAGCCAGAATACAGCCAGGTAAAACGGCCCCGTGTCTAGCAGGGCCGCCACCATCTTAAAGATGTAGCCGTAGCCAATAAAGCGAATTAGCTGGGGCCAGAGGCTCTGGTCGGCGTCGATGGGTAGCACCCCAGCCAAAAAGTGGGTAATTAGCACCACGGCAATGGTGTCTACCAGCTGGCTAATTAAGGTCGAGCCGTTATTGCGCAGCCATAGGTGCTTACCGTTGGTCAGCTCTTTCCAAAAGTGAAAGAGGTAGACGTCTACAAACTGTGCGGTCAGGTAGGCCACCATCGAGGCGGTGACGGCCCCAAAGGTAAGGTTGCGGATTTCAAAAAACACCGGCAGGCGACCGGCGGCATCGCGAACCAGTTCGCCGGTGGTGGGGTCGGTGGCCTCGAACCCCGGCAGCACGCCCCCCAGCCAGACAATAAACACCACCCAAATATTCAGCACTAGCCCCACCCAAACCACCTGGTTGGCCCGCTCTTTGCCGTATAGCTCAGAAATCAGGTCAGTGCAGAGGAACGTCAGCGGGTAGGGCAGCACCCCCACCGCCACGGTCACGGCGAAGTCTCCCCAGGTAAAAACATTTATAAACCGGCTAATGCCAAGGATGTTGAGCATGCCGAGGGTGCCCAGAAATAGCCCCGACAAGACTAAAAACACCAGCTCCCGGCGGTTATAAATATGCTCAGGAATCGGATCCACTGACTCCATCAACGGGACTGAGGGTTGTGTTTTCATTGGTGAAAGAAATGTCCAGGGCAAACCCAGCTTACCAATTTGCCTCTGTGCTCATCCACAACCACTCGCGAATGCAGATTTGCCCCGCCCCTTACAATAGGATCTCCACTCCTCATCCCCCGATACCGCCGTGGCCGCAACCCCTCTCGATGCCGATAAACCCACTCTAATTTTGGTGGATGGCCATTCCCTGGCCTTTCGCTCGTACTATGCCTTTGCCAAAAACGCCGAGGGGGGCCTGCGCACCTCCACCGGCATTCCCACCAGCGTGTGCTACGGCTTTCTCAAGGCCCTGCTCGACATGATGGAGGCAGAAAAGCCCCAGTACGCCGCCGTTGCCTTTGACCTCGAGCAGCCCACCTTTCGCCACGAGGCCGACGCCACCTACAAAGACGGTCGCCCCGAGGCGCCGGAGGGCTTTATTGAAGACGTGCAGAATCTCAAAATTCTGCTGACGGACTTTGGCCTCAACCTCTACACCGCCGTGGGCTTTGAGGCCGACGACGTAATCGGCACCCTGGCCACCCGCGCCCTGGGGGAGGGGTTTCGGGTCAAAATTCTCAGCGGCGATCAAGACTTGTTTCAGCTCATCGACGACGACGAGCAGATCACCGTCCTCCACCTGGGCAACGCCTTTGCCAAGGGGGCCAAGACCGGCCTGCCCCAGGAGTTTAAGATCCAGCAGGTGAAGGACAAGCTGGATATCTTTCCCGCCCAGGTGGTCGATTACAAGGCCCTGTGCGGCGACTCGTCCGACAATATCCCCGGCGTGAAGGGGATCGGGGCCAAAACCGCCGCCAAGCTCTTGCAGGAGTACGGCAATTTAGACGCCATCTACGCCGACATCGACACCATCAAGGGAGCCGTCCAGAAAAAGCTGATTGACGGTAAAGACGCGGCCTACCACTCGCGCTACATGGCCAAAATCATCACCGACATGGATCTGGAGGCCGATCTGGCCACCTGCAAGCTCGACGGGTTCGACCCCGACGTGGTGATTCCGGCCCTAAAAAAGCTGGAGTTTCAGGCCTTTATTAATCGTCTCGGCAAGCTACAAACCGCCTTTGGGGGAGAGGCCGCTGCCACCACCGCCGCCAAGGCCAGCCAGGCCCTGGAGTCAGGCCCGGAAGATGCTGTCTCTGCCCCAGAAACCGACCTGGGCGGGGCCGACCTGGCCTTTTTTACCGCCGCCGAAACCGACAGCGCCCAGGCGGTGAATGCGGTAGCGATTACCCCGCAGATCATCACCACCGAGGCCCAGCTCTACGAGCTGCTGGATTGTCTCTCTGACCAAACTAACCCCGCCGCCCCCGTGGCCTGGGATACGGAAACTACCTCCCTGGAGCCCCGTGATGCTCGGCTGGTAGGCCTCGGCTGCTGCTGGGGGCCGGGCCGGGCCGACCTGGCCTACATTCCGGTTGGCCACAGCGATGGAGCCATGCTATCCCTAGATACGGTGCTGGCCGCCCTGCGCCCGGTGCTGGAAAGCGAGACCTATCCCAAAGCGCTGCAAAATGCCAAGTATGACCGGCTGGTGCTGCGCCACCAGGGCCTTGAGCTGCGGGGGGTGGTGTTTGACACCATGCTGGCCAGCTATGTGCTCAACCCCGAGGCCAGCCACAACCTCACCGACCTCAGCCTGCGCTACCTCAACCTCACCGCCCAGAGCTATGGCGACCTGGTGCCCAAGGGCAAAACCATTGCCGATGTGGCGATCGCGGCGGTGGCTGACTACTGCGGGGCCGATGTACACACAACCTACCTGCTCGTGGCCAAGCTGCGGGCCGAGTTGGCGGCGGTTCCTGCCCTCCAGACCCTGTTTACCGAGGTCGAGCTGCCCCTAGAGCCGGTGCTGGCAGAAATGGAATCTACCGGCATTCGCGTTGACTGCGACTACCTGGCCACCTTCTCGAAACAGCTCGAAACCGACCTGGCCCGAATCGAGCAAACCGCCTACGCAGAAGCGGGAGAAACCTTTAACCTGGGCTCGCCAAAACAGCTCAGCACGCTCTTTTTTGAGAAGCTAGGCCTCGACAAGCGCAAGTCGCGGCGCAACAAGTCGGGGGGCTATTCTACCGATGCCTCGACCCTCGAAAAGCTCCAGGGTGACCACGCCGTGGTGGATTTGGTGGTCGAGCACCGCACCCTCTCGAAGCTCAAGTCTACCTATGTAGACGCCCTGCCCGCCCTGGTGCGGCCCGACACCCACCGGGTACACACCGACTTTAACCAGGCGGTTACGGCCACGGGGCGGCTGTCGTCGTCGAACCCGAACCTGCAAAATATCCCCATTCGCACCGCCTTTAGCCGCAAAATTCGGGCGGCGTTTTTGCCCGCGCCGGGCTGGCGGCTGGTGGCGGCAGACTACTCGCAAATTGAGCTGCGCATTCTCGCCCACCTCAGCGGCGAGCCGGTACTGGTGGAGACCTACCACAACAATGAAGATGTCCACGCCCTCACCGCCCGGCTGCTGTTCGAGAAAGACGAAATCACCCCGGAAGAGCGGCGCGCTGGCAAGGTGATTAACTTTGGCATTATCTACGGCATGGGAGCGGCCCGCTTTGCCCGCGAGGCCGGAGTCAGCCGCACCGAGGCCAAAACCTTTATTGACCGCTACTATGAGCGCTACCCCTTGGTGTTTGAGTATTTGCTGCAAATGCAGCGAGAGGCCATTGCCCAGGGCTATGTGCAAACCATTGAGGGGCGGCGGCGGTACTTTAACTTTACCGATAGCAAGCTGCGATCGCTGCGCGGCACAGACCCGGCCTCGATTGACTTAGAGACCATCCGCCCCAACGGCTATGATGCCGGTTCGCTGCGAGCCGCCGCCAATGCGCCGATCCAGGGCTCTAGCGCCGACATTATTAAAATCGCCATGATTCGCCTGCACGAGCTGCTGAAAGACTACCGGGCCAACCTGCTGCTGCAGGTGCACGACGAGCTGGTGTTTGAGGTACCCCCCGAGGAATGGGAGGAGCTGGCGCCCAAAATAACCGCCGCCATGGAAGGGGCGGTGGCGCTGAAGGTGCCGCTGAAGGTTGAGGCCCACGCTGGCCCCAACTGGATGGAGGCGAAGTAAGCTGCGCTAGCGGCAATAGCTTACTTTAATGACGGCTACGGCATCTGCTATGCCAAGACCCCAGGGATTTTCAAAAATCCCTGGGGTCTGCGCTGCTAGCGTTTACCCCGTCGTCACCCCCCGCCGCCGCGTCATCACGCTGATGAACTCACCATGGCGACCCGTGGGTATGGGCTCACTCCAGGCGAGGTGTTCGCAGTAGCCCAGTGCGGCCAGGTGGCTGATCGCCTCTACCAACGCGGCATGGTCGCCGAGGAGGATATGGCGGATGGTCTCTTGCCGGTAGGTGGGCAGGGTGAAGGGCTTCGACGTGAGCTCAGCCGAACGGGCGGAGACGGGGGTCTCCTCGGAATTAGATGATTGAAACATAGTCGGGTTACTCCGTTTTCGGTAAAGAAAACGGGGAACTATCCAGATCCCTTGTTCGGTAAAGCAAGCGACCGGATCTAGAATGATGCCAGTCATCTCGACTTACTTGCACTAAGTGGGATGATCAGGGGAAGTGAGGAGCGCCAACTCCTTGCTTCCCTGTCGGAATCATTCCCCGCAAAAACGACAATACAAGAAGCACGGCTGAGGGGCAACCGTATTCACGAATTGATATCTAAAGGACTCCTGACGCCAAGGCCGCCGCGATTGAGCTCGTGGGTGTAAATCATCGTGGTTTTTACATCCTTGTGGCCCAAAAGCTCCTGCACGGTGCGAATGTCATACCCGT
>DAIUJR010000116.1:0-13234 GCA_036848635.1 Nodosilinea sp. CTOTU7336 | reverse complement strand
CAAAGCGCGATCGCGCTGTCTACAAAATCTTGGCCACCCTCGGCGTCATCGCTGAAAAGACTCTGGCAGATCAGGACTCCAACAGCTCGGGTTGTGAGTTCACCGCTCAACTGGGGCTGCTGCTGCCATTGGAAGAATACTGGCAAGACCGCAAGGAGTTGAAAGCCCAGATTCTAGGGGCCATTTCAGACTTCAGCTTTCGAGGTCGGTCTTTGTTTGGGCAGCTAGAGCGAATTGAGATGCAGCCAGAGGGGGCCGGGCTTTACCTGGCTAAGGGGTTGCAGCTAGCCAGAGCCGGAGTGGGAATTCGCGACTCCACTGTCGTTGTCCTGATGTTTGGCCACCGCAATCTCTCCATCCTCACCTTTGAGAAGGGCAGCACGCCCCAGGAAACCAACAGTACCTCCCAGGGGCCGGGGTTTGTGGAATATCTGAAGCAGTGTGCCACCGAGCTGCCGGGCGTTGCCCCCGATGATCCAGCCTTGCTCGAAGCAATCCTTCAGGGGCACCCCACCTTTCACGTCCCAGGCCGCAAGGAAGCTCTCGACCTGGCTAAGGCCTGTAGCTACGCCCGTGAGTTTTATCTGGATCGGGTAAATCAGTTTCTGGTGGAGTGGCTGCCCTCGGCTGAAGTAGAGGTAATTGTCGGCGGGGGTGCCGCTTACTTCATTCGGCCAGAACTGGAGCAGTTTTTTGACCAGCGCGGGCTTGCCCAGCAGATTACCTGGGCTGAGGCTTTGCGACAGGAGATGACTGACGTGCTGCGGGGCCAGGAGGGCACGGCGGAACCCGACTTGATCACCAGCGTTCGCTGGGCTGATGTCTATGGGTTATTCAAAACCTTTATGTACAGCGCCAAGCCGACCCAGGCTCGATAGCGCCAAACTCTCCCCAATCGCAGCAAAGATAAGGAATCAGAGGAATGACCCAAACATCAGAAACAAAAGCCCGAATTCAGTACTCCAGCCGAGATGAGCTGGATGTGGCGGTGATTGGCTACTGCCGGGGGCGATCGCGCCATGACCTCCATGCCCGGATGAGATCGGCATTGAATGGTTGCTATGGGCCATTTGCCATGGCAGCGGTTCAAGCCCCCAAGGATGAGATCCGGCGACAGGCAATGCGGTCGATTCAGCAGTTGACGACTCAGATTCTAGAAATCAAGGAGCGGTTTCTCCCAGAACTAGAAGCCTTCGATGATTCGATAACGCTACCCAAGACAGCTCTCCCACTGGGTAAGCCAAACCGACGACATCTACCATCAGCCAATAGCTCTAAAGCATCCACCCCAGTAGAACCAATCAAAACTCTGCCTGGCCTAGGGCTGGTGGATCAGCCGCTGCGGGAGTTTTTGGGCGACGATGCCGCCATCATGGCGGGGCTTAATCCCTTTATCAATGACCTGACGTGACCCCGCCGCGCCCCAGAACGCCGATCCCTATTGACCGCCAGACCCAGGAGCAGATTGCGGGGACAGCGGTGCTGCTGCTGGAGCGGTTTTGTCAGGGGCAGCACCGGGGGCAGCGGGTGTTCGAGGGCAAGCAGTTCTACACAATTGTGGAGCGGGGGCGCGATCTAAATATCGAGTTCAGGGGCGATGCTCACCACCTGCCGGAGACGATTCTCACGTTGAGGACACACCGGCAGGGTGGGCAGACGTTTTACGAGATTGACGCCTGGCTGACCCAGGCAGATGTCCAGCGGTTTGCCCTGATTCGACAGGAGCTACAGCAAGACCAGAAACGCTTCAACCTGAGTAAGGGCAAGGAGCTAAATGAAGGATGAGCTATCTTGTCCATCTGTACCCGCTTCAGCCCCTGAGCGATTAGCCCAACTCTTCCAACTGATCGAGGTTGAACTTTTGGATAATCTCTTGCTGCTCTGCCTCGGCTAGCCAGTGGTCGATGGCTTCATTGGCGATCGCATTCACCGAGGAGTCTTTGATACCCGCGATCGCCTTCAGCAGACGATCCTTATCCTCGATAAACAGCCACTGATCCGCCGCGATGGCGGTGCCAATCGGGTCTTCACCAGCGGCTTGAGAGGTCACGGAGCAGTAGCGACAGTCCTCGTCATCCCTGAGGTTCATGGGGAGGGCACCGGCAAAGACCGCCGCTGCCAGTAAATGATTGCCGCTACGCCCAGGCTGTAGAGGCCCACCAGGGCTAGCATCGCCCAGTCGCCCAGGGGCCACGGTAGCCCCAGCCCTTCGCCCAGCCAGAAGGTACCCAGGGCGCTAAGTAGCACCCCGGCCCCCAGCTTAATCAGCACCTCCGGCAGCTTCACTAGGTAAGGATGCAGCAGGATCACCATCAGTAGCGACAGCACCAGAGCCGTTGCGGCCCCGCCCAAAGCCTCGAACCATGCCCCAGAGGCCAGGCCCAGCGTCACCACAATCACGGCCACCTCAAGCCCTTCTAGGGCAGCACTTTTAGTCATAATTGCGAAATTAGCCCAGCTAAATTTGGCCTCGTCGGGGATCAGGGTAATGCCTTCAGCCCCTAGAGGATCATCACCGATCCAGCCCGCCCGCTGCTGGTTGACCTGCCGCCGCACCGATTTTTTTACCCAGCCCAGGCCAAACCAGAGCAAAATGACACCAATGCCCACCTGTAGCCACCGCAGCGACACCAGCGTCAGCCCCTGCCCCAGAAGCACCGCCGCCAGAGCGACAATTGCGAGCCCCAGGATGCTGCCGCCGACGGCTTCTCGGGAATAGCCAGAGCGGGCGATGGCGTAGGCAATGGCCGCAGTTTCTAAAAACTCAACCCCAGCCGATCCCGTTGCAGCCAATAAAATTTCCCAGTTCATAGCTCATAGCGTCATAGCGCCTTTGTTTTAGTACCTAATACCAGACAGCAGAAAGCTCTCGACTATCGTCGCGCCGGCATCTTACCTGCGGCAAGCCAGAGGCTTGTGCGACGGTGAACAAATTCATGTCGCCAAGCAATAGCTCTACTATTGCAATCAATTTTCACCTTCAGGCCATCAATATTCAGATAACAGCCCGATATTTAGCTATCTCAATTAAAGCGGCTATCGTTTTGGCTTTCAATATCAACAGCCCATAATCGCGATATGAGATCGCAATACCACAGCCGCCAGATCGTGTTTTACGCCTACACCAGCAGACTTAATGATGACTGGGTAAGCATTGTGGCGATCGAGCCTTGACCGGTGCCTCACCCTTGGAATCCATCCATCTCCACATAACTTAACGAGTTTCTTATTGGCAAAAATTCTTAATTGTGATGACATGGATCTATTGATAAATTAAGTCAATAAGAGCATGGGCTGCTGGGTACAGGTTCTAGGGATCAGGCTTGCCTGAAATCCAGAGTCCAACCTTGCTCCCTCAACGCGCTTTGTAGCCCTCGTCTAGGAGCTAACCAGAATGGCTGATGGAATTTTTTGGACACCGCTGATGCGATCACTGGGCTGGTCTTTCCAGGCCACTGACTCAGTCGGTGCTCCATTGCTGGCGGGTAATAATCGCTTTAAGGATCTCTCTGGGCGGCTGCTCGGTGCCCACGTTGCCCACGCCGGGCTGATTGTGTTTTGGGCCGGGGCGATGACTTTGTTCGAGCTATCCCACTTTGACCAGACCAGACCCATGTACGAACAGGGGCTAATTTTGCTGCCCCATCTGGCCAGCCTGGGCCTTGGCGTCGGTGCCGGGGGTCAAGTTGTAGACACTTACCCCTACTACGCCATCGGCATGGTGCACCTGATTAGCGCCGCTGTGTTGGGAGCAGGAGGCATTTACCACGCTGTGCTGGGGCCAGAGCGGCTAGATGAAAATGGCTTTGGCTACCGCTGGTCTGACGGCGGCAAAATGACCACTATTCTGGGCATTCACCTACTGCTGCTGGGCATGGGGGCGCTGTTGCTGGTGCTGAGGGGTACCCGCTTTGGCGGCCTCTACGACCCTCTGGTGGATCAGGTGCGGCTGGTGCAGCCCAACCTCAGCCCAGCGCGCATCTTTGGCTACCTGTTTGGGTTTGGCCCCCAGGGCTGGACCCTGGCGGGCATGGCCAGCGTAGATAACCTAGAGGATGTAGTTGGTGGTCACCTATGGGTGGGGGTGCTGTGCTTGAGCGGTGGTCTATTCCATATCCTCACAAAGCCTTTTGCCTGGGCTAAACCGCGACTGATTTGGTCGGGGGAAGCCTACCTGAGCTATAGCCTGGGTGCCCTGGCGATTGCCGGACTGAGCGCCGCCGCATTTGTCTCGATCAACGACATCGCCTACCCCAGCCTTTTCTACGGTTCCCTCGACAGCACTACCTCCGTCCGCGCTGCCCTAGCCAGCGTTCATGCTGGACTCGGCTTTTTGGCCTTGCTAGGCCACCTCTGGCACGCCATTCGCGCCCGTGCTGCCCAGCAAGGCAGAGAGTTTGGCACATTCTTTGACCAGATGGCAAGGGCAGCAGGGGTGGTGGGTGATGGGGTGGTGGGTGATGGGGTGATGGGGTAGTAGATGTGGCAAACGGTAGACGGTAAAACCACAACCGTAGACCGTTGATCCCTAGCCTCAAACCTAAGTCCCCCTCAATCTATATTTTCAAAATTAAGGAGACTTTCTTCAATGACCATAGCGATGGAATCATTCTCCCAAATTCCCTGGCGGGCGGGCAATGCCCGACTGGTGGATTTTTCGGGGCGGCTGCTCGGTGCCCATGTGGCCCACGCCGGGCTGATTGTATTTTGGGCGGGGGCAATTACCCTGTTTGAAGTGGCAGGGTTTGACCCCGCGCAGCCCGTATATGACCAGGGGCTGATTGTGTTGCCGAACCTGGCCCGGTTGGGCTGGGGGGTAGGCGACGGCGGCCAAATTGTTGATACTTACCCCTACTTTGTAGTTGGGGTGCTGCACCTGATTAGCTCGGCGTTTTTAGGGGCTGGCGGCATTTTTCATGCTCTGCGGGGGCCAGCCAAGCTGGAAGACAAATTTTCTTTCTTTGGCTATCGCTGGGATGATGCCAACAAGATGACTACAATTTTGGGCATTCATCTGGTGCTGCTGGGGTTAGGCGCGTTCCTACTGGTGGCTAAGGCCATGAGCTTTGGCGGCCTGTACGACCCGGTGACACAGCAGGTGCGGGTAATCAGCGACCCGACGCTAAACCCGCTGAAAATTTTTGGCTATCTGTTTGGTGCCGAGGGCCGGTTCTGGCTGGCCAGCGTTGACAATCTGGAGGATGTAGTCGGCGGCCACATCTGGGTAAGTCTGCTATGCATTCTGGGTGGCATCTGGCATATCCGCACGGTGCCCCGGCCCTGGGCCAAGAGACTGTTTGTCTGGTCGGGGGAGGCCTACCTCTCCTACAGCATTGGGGCAGTCAGCCTGATGGCCTTTGTCGCCACGCTGTTTGTCTCAGTGAATACCCTAGTGTTTCCCACCGAGTTCTATGGGCCACCCCTGCAGCTAGTGTTTGACCGCTTTCCGATATTTCGCAGCGTCGATGGGGCTCTGACGGCGCGGGTGTGGCTGGCCAATGCCCACTTCTGGCTAGGCTTCTTCTTTTTGCAGGGACATTTATTCCATGCCCTGCGGGCGGCGGGCTACAGCTTTAAAGCAGGCCGAGTTGTGCAATCCATGCGAGGACAGGTGAGCTAGCTATGACCGTCACTGAAGCGAATCCGCTCAAGCCGCTGGGCTTTTCCAGCGATCCCACCGTGGCCACGACCTACGTGGAAGCCTCACTCGATCCCTACTCCTGGTGGGCGGGCAACCTGCGCTTTGCCAACCTGTCGGGCCAGCTCCTGGGCGCCCACGTTGCCCACGCAGGGCTGATTGTGCTCTGGGCCGGGGCTATGACCCTGTTCGAGCTGTCGCGGTTCGACCCTTTTTCACCGATGTACGACCAGGGGCTAATCCTGCTGCCCCACCTGGCCAGCCTGGGCATTGGCGTGGGGGCTGGGGGCAACATTGTCAGCACCTACCCCTACTTTGTGATCGGGGCGGTGCATTTAATTAGCTCTGCCGTGCTGGGGGCCGGGGGCGTCTACCATGCGGTGCTTGGCCCTGGCAAGCTCGACCCTAAGGGTTTTGGCTACCACTGGCAGGATGGCCGCAAGATGACCTCGATTTTGGGGATTCACCTGGTGCTGCTGGGGGTGGGGGCACTGCTGCTGGTGGTGAAGGCGACGATCTTTGGCGGACTGTACGATCCGGCGATCTCCAATGTGCGCCAAATCACCCAGCCCACCCTCAACCCCCTGACCATCTTTGGCTACCTGGTGGGCATCACCCCTGAGGGTTGGACCCTGAAAGGCATGGCAGCGGTGAATAACTTAGAAGATGTTATCGGCGGACACCTATGGGTGGGGGCGATTTGCATCCTCGGCGGCATCTGGCACATCCGCACCGAGCCTACCCGCTGGGCCAAGGGATTGTTGGTCTGGTCGGGAGAAGCCTACCTGGCCTACAGCCAGGCCGCTCTAGCCTACATGGGCTTTTTCGCCGCCTACTTTGTCTGGGTGAATGGCACGGTGTACCCGGAGGTGTTCTACGGCCCCGTGGGCACCACCACCGTAGATGGGGCGATCACCGCCCGCACCTGGCTGATGCTGTTTCACGTCATCTTTGCCAGTCTGCTGCTGGCGGGGCATTTCTGGCACGGGCTGAGATCGCGCGCCATTGCCGCCGGGTACAACTTCAGCCAAATGCGGTTTAACCCCGGTGCCCTCTACGGCGACACCCAGTTCAACAACGGCCCCCTGGTGCAGGGCATTGTGCAACCCTTTCGCCAAGACCCCCAGCAGGGCAACCTGGCCACCCCCCTCAACAGCAGCAGCATTACCCTCACCTGGGTCAAAAACCTACCCATCTACCGCCCAGGCCTGGCCCCCATCACTCGCGGGCTAGAGATCGGCATGGCCCACGGCTACTTGCTGCTTGGCCCTTTCCTCAAACTCGGCCCCCTGCGCAATACCGATGTTGCTCTCTCTGCCGGTTTCGGCGGTGCATCTGGTCTAGTAGTGATTCTCAGCCTGTGTCTTTTCCTCTACGGCGGTGCCGTCTTCCAGGGCCGCACCAACCCCAAGGGCGAACTCCCTGGCAACATTACCACCTACAAAGACTGGAGCTTCTTTACCTCAGGCTTCCTGATCGGCGGCCTCGGCGGCGTCACCTTCGCCTGTTTTATTTTGCTCGAAATTCAGCGGGCAGGGATTTGAGGGGTGTCGGGTGTCGGGTGGCAGGTGTCGGGTGGCAGGTGTCAAATCTGATACCCGACACCTAGTACCTAACACCCAACCTTTGGTTTTGCCTGCCGATTTTGTGATTGACGAGTTTGAATAAGACGGTTAAGCGTCCTAGCGCTTGATACACCCAGACAGCCAAAGCCTTACCTTTTTGCCACACCTTCAACTCCTGAAATGAAATTTACCCATAACCAACCCCTGCTTACCTGACTACCTCAGCATTCCCCACGGCCCGAAACCCGAAACCTAGTACCCGAAACCTAGTACCCGAAACCTAATACCCACTATGCCCCTCCCCCTCCTCTCCTATCCCCCCTCTAGCCAAAACCAGCGAGTTCAGAACTTTGAAATTCCTGGGGATGAGCAGCCGAGAATTTTCTCCCTGGATAACCTGCCTGTGGGTGCCGAGATGGATAATGTCATCCGGGCGGCTTATCGGCAAATCTTTAACGAGCAGCAGATGATTGCGGCTCACCGGCAGGTGATGTTGGAGTCACAGTTGCGCAATGGTCAACTGACGGTACGCGACTTTATTCGCGGGCTGCTGCTGTCGGATTCGTTTCGGCGGCTGGTGTTTGACACCAACAGCAACTATCGCTTTGCCGAGCTGTGCATCCAGCGGGTGCTAGGGCGATCGGTCTACAACCAGCGAGAAACCTTGGCCTGGTCGATTGTGCTAGCCACCCAGGGATTACCTGGTTTTGTGGCAGTACTGCTCAACAGCGACGAGTACCTCGATCAGTTTGGTGACGCCTGCGTGCCCTACCAACGCCGTCGCATTCTCCCCCAGCGAGCCACAGGAGAATTACCCTTTGCCCGCATGGCACGCTACGACAGTCATCATTTAGATCAACTCCTGAGATCAGGGCAGCTGAAATCGCCCGTCCCCGACGTAATTGATCGCAGTGCCGCCGTCTATCGCCGGGCCATCTTTCTGGTGCCCGCCACCTCCGTAGCTGTGTTGGTGGCTACGCTGCTGCTGGTGGCAGCGCCGAAATAGGTGCTAGCTGCTAGGTGTTAGGCCGAAACCCGAAACCCGAAACCCGATTAACCCACCCCTGCCCATCCCAGGAGGGGATACCGATACCCAAAACTCAATACTCCATGAAAAACCTTTCTGATACTGATACTGATCTATCCCTAGCCGTCTCCCCAGAGGCCAACGCCCTCGCAGCACCCCAGCCTCTGACGCCCTCTCGGCGAGTTGAGCTTTGGAGTGGGCGCTTTGCCATGGTGGGGTTTACAACAACAGCGATGGCGATCGCAGTTAGAGCTGGTCTTTGATGAATGAATGGGTGGCAGGTAAACGGTTTACGGCAAGAGGTGTACGGTGCACAGCAAAAGGTAGAACCGATATCCCTCCACCCCTCCACCCTCCTACCCTCCCACCCCCATGCCCCCCACCTCCCCCACCCTCCCCCTCTCCGGCGTCCCCCGCACCATGCTCATGACCACCCGTGCTCGGGTCGAAGAGCACCAGCGGGCCGACGGCCTGTTTCGCGACCCGACCATCGCCGAGTGGTGGCCATCCCTCCCCTGGGATACAGCCCTAGACTCGATGTATAGCCCGATGGCCCAGCTCACCTGGGCGGTGCGCGCTCACCTATTTGACCAAATTGTGCAGCGCCACTTGGGTACTTGGAGTTTAGACTAAAGCGAATTTTCCCCCTGCCGCCAGAGGGGAGAGATATCGACTACTCGAGGATGCGCCGAGAGCTAAGCGACCGTTTTTGAGGTTTTTTTAGGACGACTCGCGCGTTTTCGGACGGTAGGATAGCGAGGTTTTCGGTTTCGTTGTTGGCCTTTGGGCCACCCCGGGGACTTTCCCCGGGGTTTGGGTGCTGTGGCCGGTGTCCCCAACCGGGCTAAAAGGGTGGCGATGGAATCGGCGACCCGTCCGGGGGTGAGGATAGGCAGTGTTTTCTGCCAGGGCAGGGGGGAATCCTGGACGATGTCTCGAGCTAACCACAGTTGCCAGGTGGCCAAGGGCATCAGATCGCTCCAGCGCTCGGCGGCTTTGGGTTCACCGAGTTTGGGCATCGTCCAGTGAAGGCGCTGCTTTAAGAATCGGTACCAATGCTCTAGGGCAAAGCGCCGCAGGTAGCGTTGCCAGAGCTCCTCGAGGTCGGGCCGGGTGTCTCCCACCCAGACCAGCCACAAGGGTCGGGTCGAACGTGGCTGTCCGGTCTCGTCCAGACGTTGCACCTGAATCAGGGTCATCGGATGCTTGGCGGCTTGACGAAAATGCATCTGGTGCCAAGCGCGCACCCGCACGGAGCCCAGTTTCGGATGCACGACCGTCAGGTCTTGCTCAGCGTCTCGCCAGGTGGTGGGGTCATTCAGCTTGAAACAGGCCCCATGCAATCGGGGCCGTCCCCACCCGGAGTAGGGCGGTGGGGCACCCCAGAGATGGCGATTGGAGCGCAGGCGCATCAGCTTGTCGGCTTTAATATCCGCTGTTTTCAGCACAAAGCTGGCACAGCCATATTCGCTATCCCATAGGCTCAGCGGTCGATGGGGCAAGTGTTTGCACACTTGTTTAAGTTGAAACGCCGCTAAGCTAATCGGGCTCTCCCAACTGGTGATGCGCTCATGGCGTAAGGGCAACGCCCAACTCCCGTCGCGTTCAGGAATCCAGGCCAGGGTGCTGTAGCCTTGGCCGAGACTGACTGGGCCCAAACTTCCGCCACTATTGGCCTGATGCTCATAGGTGCGTTCCCGTAACCGCTTCGCCTCAGGGCGCGGCCATCCGGTATGGTCTCCTGCTAGGACAATCGGGCCATCCCTGGGGATCTGCTCAAGGTACAGGCCCATCAGTCGCTGCCGTTGAGGGCGACTATCTTGCAGCGCTTCATAGACGCTGGACCACTGCCGCCGAAACAGTGGGGACTGCGATAATTCCGCAAAGCTATACACTCGACGGGTGGTCAGCACCGCATCGACCAGCTCAAAGGTGGCGTCGTGGGCTCGCCCTAAATACTGATGGGCGCGTTGGCGAAATCCGTACAGGCTATCGTAGGACATAGTAGGCGCTGAGATAGGTTGTGCTTTCTCAGCGTCTGCTAAAAAGCGGCCTCAGGCTTACTGGGCCGCTTTTTTCTATGGCTTTAGTCTAAACTCCAGTGGGTACCTACGCCGATGCCACGGTGGTGGAGCTGGGGGCGGGGCTCTCGACCCGTTACTACCGGGTGGGGCAGAGCTGCCGCCATTGGATTGAGCTAGATTTGCCCGAGGTGACGGAGCTGCGCTGCTACTTTGATCGGGAGAGCGATCGCCACCGCTTCGTCAGCGCCTCGGCCCTTGACCCGAGCTGGATGGAGGCTGTGCCCGATGGCCTGCCCGACTCGCGGCTGATTATCGCCGAGGGGCTGCTGATGTATTTTGAAAAAGCTCAGGTGCAAACCCTGATCGATCAACTGAAACAGCGCTTCCCAGGGGTGACCCTAGCCTTTGATGCGGTAGGCGGCGTGACCCACGCCAAGGGAGCCAAGCAGTTGGCCGAGTTGGGTGCCCCGCTGAAGTGGTTTATCCAAACCGAAGCCGACGCGGCGGCGATGGGGCTAAAGCTGGTGGAGGTGCGATCGCTGCTGCAAGAGAACTGCCGCTACCGCGATCGCATTGGCCCCTTTCGCTGGGTGCCCTGGCTCAGTCAGCTGCCGCCGCTGCGCAATGCGGGGTTGGTGATCGAGGCAAGATTATAAATGTCTGGGTGTCAGGTAACAGGGGCTGGCTGCCAGACTTTAGGCGTAAGATGCATGGCAAACCGTAAACTCAAGGCTCTGCAAAAGTCAGCAGGCAATTTAAATACACAACAGCTTACTCAGTTTGCGCATTCCCCTGATTCAAAGTTTGGGAATTGCTTGATCTGGAAAAAACTTCTGAAACTCGTCTAAAAACCAGCTTCTTAATAATTTTCTCGATTGCCGAACAATTTCCTGATCGGCTTTCTGCAACGAACCTGATTGAAATGGGGGGTCTGGATCGTACTCGATCGCTAACTGAATTGCCTTGGCAACCTGCTCTCCGCTGAGTTGACATGCCAAATAAAGGGCCATATCGATGCCCGCCGAAACTCCTGCGGCGGTGATGATCTTGCCGCTTTGCACAAAGCGAGCCGGTCGATAGGTGGCGTTGTACTTGGCTAAATCGGCGGTTGACGCCCAGTGAGTTGTAGCTTCAACACCGGTCAACAATCCGCTTACCCCCAGTAAAAAGACTCCGGTACAGACAGCGGTTGTCCATTGTGTATGGGCATGGGCGCTACGAACCCAATCCAATACGGCTTGATCCTGAGTAATTTTCATCGTTCCAGCCGAACCACCGGGAAGCAGAATCACGTCTGGAGTGAGTGCGTCGGTGAGTGAATCGGTGGCATTTAGAGCCAGATAACGAGTGTCTGTCACGACCAATCCTGGTTCTTTGGCAACCAATTTGACTGTTGTATGTGGTAACCGGCTCAAAACCTCGTAGGGGCCGATCGCATCCAGGGCCGTCATGCCTTCATAGAGCAGAATAGCGATTTCGAGAGAATCGGGTTGCATTGTAGGTCAGCGGGGGGTGATGTCGATATGAAACAACCGGGTTTGAGAGCCATCGATCTCATCTAGATGGAATTCCTCCCAGCCTTTGCAGACAATTTCGTAGCCCTGGGGCGGCGCAATCGGCAGATGACGCAGATAGAGAAACGAGGCGCGATCGCCCGATTCCAGCAGCAAAATCATGCCGGTTTCCGGGTTGTAGCCATCGACCGCCTGCAGGATGTGGCCATTGATGTGGTGGTGATTCAAAATCACCGTGTCGGGGGCGGCGAGCCAGGCGTTGAGAAAGGGGGCCAAGTGCGATCGCGGCACATAGTGAGCCTGGAGGCTTTCTCCGGTCAGCCCCAGGTGAGGGGCATTGAGGCTGCACACCACGACCCCGCGCCCCCCGGCTAAATAGCCGCACCAGGCGTTGTAGCCCAGGGCCAGGAGATTGGTGGCGACAAACGCCTGCTGCCAGTCTGAGGAGGATGGTGATGCCATTAATGAGATCCTCGTCTAGCGTCAGATCTGGCGTCAGATCTGGCGTCAGAGAAACCGGAACCACCTCTAGCGACAGTCACTGCCGCAGGCTCGTCATCTTCCAGAATGGCTACAGGAAGAGACCCTAGGGGCGGGGTGCCCCAATCGCCTACCATGAACCGCAGCAGCAGTCGCCGCAGGGGAGCCCAGGCAATCATCAGCCGCAGCCCCCCGCGCCGCAGCCGTACCAGGGGCCACCAGGCGTTAGAAAACGTGCGGTTTAGCAGGTCAGTGACTAGCAGCACCACCCAATTTTCCAGGCGACGGCAACCGTAGGGTTGCAGCACTTTGAGATCTCCTAGATCCTTGCTCTGGGCGTTTTGCAGCACCTGGGCCAACCGGGCCGCATCGCGGATTCCCATGTTTAGGCCCTGCCCGCCGACGGGATGACAGACGTGGGCCGCATCGCCGACCAGCACTAGGCGCGGCTGCACGTAGCGTCGGCTGTGCATCAAGCGGGCGGGGAACACCAGCGGCGGCGTTAGCAGGCAGAGATCCCCGGCATGGTCGCCGTAGCGGGCTTGCATGGTCGCAATGAATTCGGCGGGTGGGAGAGCCGCGATCGCCTGGGCCTCTGCATGGGGTGCAATCCACACCACCTGGCAGCGATTTTGAGGCAGGGGCAGGACGGCAAAGGGGCCGCTGGGCCAAAACCGCTCGTAGGCGATCGCCTGGTGCGGTTGGGCCGGGGCCACCACGGCGGTAATGCACGACTGCCAATAGTCCCAGCCATCGATTTTAATGCCCGCCCGCTGGCGCAGGGGCGATCGCGCACCGTCGGCGGCCACCACCAACTGAGTTGTAATAGGCCACTGCCCCTGGGCGTTTTCTAGCACGACCTCGGCAGCCTCGACTCCGTAGGTCACCGCCTGCACCCGCGTTTCATACCAACAGGTGATGGTCTCCGCCGCGACCACCACCCGCTGCAACGCCGCCGCCACCACCGCGTGCTCCGCGCAGTGGTA
>DAIUJR010000115.1:0-13411 GCA_036848635.1 Nodosilinea sp. CTOTU7336 | reverse complement strand
CCCGCAGGCCATAACCATAGAGCGGGATTTTGGTATCGGGCTTGAAGGCTGCCAAAAATTGAAGCAGGGCAGTTCGACTGGAAAGCTTGAACTCCAGGCTGCCAGAAGGTTGTTGCTCAAAGGCCAAGCTGATCGAGAAATCACCCGTCAAGGGTGTGCGTCCAAACCACTCGGGAACAGGCCCAGGCAACCGAGTCCGATATGGGACTAGCTCAGTACTTCTGATGTAGGCCACCAAGCCAGCAATCGCCGCCTGGCTGTAAAGTACTACTTCCCCTGAATAGGAGTTTTGGACGAATTCACCGGGCTGTGGGCTGGCCGGGTTCTGAGCCTTGGTGAATGTCTGCCCGTCGGCCACCACCGCCACCACCGGGTCACTGGTGCCCAGAGGAATGGCTATGGCCCCGTCTACTGGAGTCTCTGCCCCATCCACCACCACCGGGGCTACATCCCCATCCTGGCCCGCCACCCCCGGCGGCACTGCCCCCAGGTCGAACCGCCATGCCGGGGCCGGTAGCAGCCCGGTGAAGTCGGCCATCTGCCCTATCGGGGCCGGGGGGCCGGTTACCGGGGTAGCGGGGAGGGCCGGGGAGATCAATCGAAAACCCATGGCGAATACCAAAAAATAGGACTAGGACAGTTCGTTTTCACTTTGCTCCGCGAAATCGAGCAGCTCCGCGTAGAGGCGCGGGTTCGCTTTTTTGAGTGCGATCGCATCCACCAGCCACGTGCCCAGCTCTTGCCGGGCCTGCTCATACTGCTGCTGGGAGAGCAACGATTTTCCTAGCAGCGCGACAACAGTATTTCGACAATAAAGCCCATGGCGTAGCGAGTTCAGTGACGATACCGCCTTGCCCTGCACCGACCTGGGGCCGGTTGACCGGGTCCACGGCTGGGCGGCAAGGCACCGCTGTCTGGCCGCCTCTCTCGCCTCGGGGCTCCAGGGCATCGTTAAGCCTCCGCGTCTGCCGCCGCGATTTTGGCCAGCAGTCCAGCGGGGTCTGACTGCATGGCTTTGAAAAACTCATCGGGTGGCATAGCCTCCAGCTTCTGCGCCAGCGTCGACTCCGGCTCCGGGGGGGCCGGGGCCGGTGTGGCCGGAGATGGGCTACCGGCATCGAGCGTCTGTCGGACTAGGGCGGGGTAGGAATCCCAAAACTGGCTCAGGTTTTCGAGTTGAGCCTCCATCTGCCGGGTACTGGCAGCGATTTTGGGCTCTAGCTCGCGTTGGATGTCGCGGGCCATCCTCTCAAATTCGTAGGGTTGCATGGGGAATTCCTCAGTTTGTAGTTAATTCACTCACAGCCTGCTCCCGTGCCAGGCTCCAGGCGGCCTGTTGCTCCGGGGAAAGGCCCTGCGATCGCTCGTGGGCGGCAACTTCGTCAAGCGCCCACATCTGGCGCATGGCGCTGTGCGGCGTCAGAACCTGCTCACCCCACTCAAAAATCAGCGCGAGTTCATCGTCGTCGTCGTCCTCGATAGCAAAGTGGATGCCGCGCCGCATGGCGTAGCAAACCGCCAGACACGCCTCCGGGCTCTCCGGCTGCTGCTCCAGCAGGTCATCCAGGGACTGGCCGTCGCCCTGGTCTATCCAACCGAAAATGACGCTGGGGGGAATGGTGGTGCTCATGTGATCGCTTCCGATGGCTTCAGATCAAAGCCTCCATACAGCGACACATCAGACTGGGAGACCCACTTGAGAAACCCTCCGCACTCTCCACAGACCGCCTTCCCTGCATGGGGACCAGTACCTGGTAGCAGCAGCCAAGCACGGGTGGTTCCATCATGGCGACAAAAAAGATAGGGTCTCATGCTGCCTCCGGCTGCTTCAACCCCGCCAGGACCTGGCGGGCGGGTTCGGGCAGGACTCCCCAGAGCTGCTGTTTCTGCACTGGCGACAATAAGCCAAGCCAGGACAACAGGTAGGAAGTATCGCCGGTCAGCTCCAACTGCACGACATCGGCCATGGTGACAAGGTCGCCGGGGCTCAAGGGAGCGTCCATCTCGGCAGAAGTGGGAATCATGCAGCACCTCCTACCGGAGGTAGATCAGCCGGGGGAAGGTGCAGCACCAACAAATCAGAAACGATTGCCCCCCGACTCTGGCCTGTTAGCTGGCATCTAAAATCGAGCCGGTCTTTGGCCTGGTTAGTCAGGGTTATTCCAATGGGGGGCAGAATCTTTTCTGCTCCCCGCCTACGGTTTCTAAAAACTATTTGCTTGCCCATAACAACGGTTGCCGATGTATCGTTCAGGCATCCACAGGTGGGCATTCTGCCAGAATGGCAGGCTCCTCCATTTTACTGCGAGAAATCGGAGATGGGGCACTGAAAATCCTATATCCCAGGGAGTTTTGGGGATTTTGGCACAGAACTCCAGAACCGGGGCAGGGCCGGTGGTGTGTGTGTGTGGTTGCGGGGTTTAAGCGGCCAGCTCCAGTAGTGAAATGGGCACCTCTGTTGGTTCAGGGTCACCAAACCATGCAACTAGAGCTGTTTTGTTAGGGGTCACATCCAAAACCGGCCCGCGCCAGCCGTTGACGCCTATCTTTCTGACCAGCGTGCCTGGGGGGTATGGAGCAACGTCCAGAACTTCAGTAAGTTGATCTATCTCTACTGAAGTTCTGGACGAGTGTTTTTCGAGCAGTTCTGCCTCGACCTGATCCCACTTCGGGGTCAGTCGTTCAATGTTGGCTCTCAGCACCTGATCGAGGGCTGCAAATACCTCTGCCTCAGTTTCGTGGCGGGTGAGCTGGCGTTCCAGGTCGTGGGTGCGAATGTCTTGTTGGGCTTGCTTCTGCGCCAGCTTAGCGCGGATGTCGTCAGCGGCCTTTAGGCGGTACTCCCAAAGCCGGTCTCCTGTGCCCTGACGCGGCAGTTCATCGGTCTCCAGCCCGACAATGTCCAGCAGCTTGTGAAACGCTTTAACGGCTGGCGTTTTGTCGGTAAATTGAAAGCCACGAATGCGGTTGTTGGTGCTGCTCAGCCGCCCCAACTCCTGGGCATGGTTTCGGCTCCACCCAGCAGCCTCCAGAACCAGAGAATCCAGCTTGTGCCACCTTTCCACCTGCCTTGCGATGACCGGGTACAGTCCTGGGCAGGTTGCTAGGAGTTTAGCGGCATCGAATTCCCGGTAGGTACAGGGCAGGTCAGCCGGGGTAACTGTCCCGGCTTTAGCGACGATGGATAGGGCAAATTGCCGGTTTGCCTCGGCCCATAGTTCGGGGGATTCATGAGCTATCCTCACCAGTGACCGGATGCGCAGGGCAGATAGGCCGGTGTTGCCGGAGTCAATGACCCAAGCCTCTATCCATTTGGCATCGCTCAGCCCGGCGTAGTCTCCCAGGAGTTGGGACAGTTCCCACTTATGATGTTTGGTCGCTTCGATTGCACCGGCTGGTTCATCCCCCTCCTGACGCTTGCCATTGGCTTTGGCTAGGGCGCGGGACTTCTGGCTTTTGATGCTCTGGTCAACTAGGTAAAAATTGTCCGACCAGGCTTTGACGGCTTCCATGCTGAGGGGTGCCTGAGCTACCGCCCAGCCGTTTCCTTCCCATTCCTGGGTCAGCAGCTCCAGTCTGAAGTAGACTTCACGGGCTTCTATAGCCATAAATTCCGGTAGTTCCAGCCAGTCTTCCGGAGTATCTTGTGTGATCCGCTCAATGAGCTGATTACAGCCCATCTGCTGCGCCAGGTTGATGGCGTCAGTATTGGGGGCTTTGCCAAGTAAGGTTTGCCAGTAATCGGGGGTGAAGACAGCCGGATCGGGCATGGTTGCTATCCCCCGAGAGGCGATGTAGACATGGCGTTCCTTTATCTTGTCGCCCCGGATAGCATCCCGATTGCGTTCGCCCCGCTGGCTGGCAGAGCTGGCCGATTCAAATGCCCGAACGTACTCATACTGAGCATCAAAGTAAGTTCCCTCTATGCTGACTCCAGAGTTAAAGACGGGGGTAAAAATCAGCCAGTTTAGCCGCCGGGCCGGTGCAAAGCCGGTCGGGTCATCAGCGAATTGTGCCCGAATGCCAGCCGGGGTGTACTTTCCGTCCAGCACCTGGCCCCGGCATTCCGGGAACCGGCTCCGGAGTGCCCGGTGGATGGCCCGGCCTTTGGCTTCGGAGCCACAGGGGATAATGACTCGTTTCCCGGCTTCGATCTTCCGGGCAATGCCATCGAACCAGGTGTAGAAGGCTTGATTTGCCTGTGGCGGTTTCTCTTTGGCCGTGCCGTCCCAGGCTTCCATATCTTCGGCGTTGCCATTATCTAGGTAGAGATAGATTGCCATTTCAGTTGCAGGCCGTCGCCGCTGGTGCTTCTCGACCTGGCTGGCATCAAAATGCCCCCACCGCTGTACAGCCCGGACTGTTGGCCGGTACAGCTTATCTTGGGCCAAGACAACTAGGGGTGCATTGATGAGCTGCTGCTTGACGACCTGGCGGGATTCATAGGGATGGTTGCCCAGGATGCCGGATTGTGTGCGGGGGATACCCTCGTTTCCTTCATCAAATGAGACCACATCAAATGCCATGCCATCTAGTTTCCATGCACTTTCCGGGCACCCGGAGAGCCATGGCCGGGGTGGGCGTTTATCCTCGTCCATGGCCAGATATTGATCAATTGTGAGGATTCCCAGTTCTTGGGCAGCCCGCCGAGAAAGAATCCGAGTAGGGTTGTAGATTATTCCAGACAACCCCCGAGCCCGCCCTTGGTCAACGACAGACCGCAGGAACACAGACGTTTTCCTGGTCATTTTTTGGCCGTCAGCTAGCGACAACTTCCGCTGCCCAACCTCTGGCCAGGTTATTGGATCAAAGGTGCCAACAACGGGCTCACCCGACAGCTTGTGTTGCCGGTCGAAAGCCGCCGCGATCACCGCCCGGTCTGCCCCTGCCGGTGCCCCTGCCAGCTTGACCACATCATCCAACCACCGGGCCTGCTCCTGGGCTTTTTGGGCCTGTTTGCGCTCACGATATGCCTGGAGGTTGGTCGCCTCATCCCGACCCCGTCGCCGGTCTACCGGGGCCGGTCGCCGGGTGAGCCGGTCTGCAATCCGGTCGAGCCATAATCGCCTAGGAAATCTCCACCCATGGTTCTTGGCTATGCCAAAGATCACCTCTGGAGCGGGCCGCTTGCCTCTAAAGCTTTTCCACTTGTGATCGCACTCACCCGACTTGTAACTGCTGCTGCCAGCGCTCCAGGAATCCCAAACGCTCAGCCACTGGTCACCCATACCCGCTAGGGCCATGCCAATGGCAATCCATGTGTTGTAGTCGCAGTCTGGGCTAATGGCGTTGAGGGCATCCAGGATCAGCGCGTCGGTGTCTTGCCCTGGGTTCTGCCGTTGGTAGTCCTCCCATGCCCGCCGGGCCTGCTCAGCCCTGGCCCTCTCCTGAGCCTCGATGGCGTCATGCCATGCAATTGCATCCTCAACAAACGACGCGGGCAGCGTGGCCGACTCATTCAGCAGGAACGGTGTGCGGCCAGGTGCGCCAAAGAAGTAACGAGAGGCGTCTTTGCATGCTGGGTCGGCGGTGCCTACCAAGTGGGCTAGGTAGCGATTGCAGATCCGAATCGTCTGCCACCCATCTACAGGTTGGGGCAGCACAAACACCAGGCGATATTTATTCAGCTCAGGGCTGCTGCTGGCCGATTCAATCCCGAGGCCACAGTGCGCAGCAATGACAGGATGGCCCAGCGCCTGGGCTATGGCCATTCCACCGTCAATATCGAGGGCCAACACCTCGGCATGGTTAGCATGGTGCTGATAGCGCCGCTGCCCAGCGTCTAACCGTGAGGGCATCCATGGATGCCCCTGCCCGATGTGGTCTGACAGACCAGCCAGCGAGAGGGTAGCAGCTGTCCACGCGCCTGAGTAGCTCAGACGCTCAGGGTCGCATTTCCCGACAATCTTTTGGTTAATGCCAACGGCGAACACCTTCGCCATTGCACCAGATGTTTGTTGGTCGTTGCTCTCGGTCTGGCTATAATTGGGGTAATTCATTTTGATCGATTGGTTGATCGGCTAGTTCCCGTGTGTGGCGCACAATTAGGAGAGCTGCCGGATTTTCAAAAACAAAAACCCCAGGAACCGCGTTTAGGCGGCTTCTGGGGTTTTTTCACGATTCTGGATGTAGAAATTCAGTGCTGTTGCTACAACAGCACTGCGGTTGCTGTCGGTGTCGGCCACCTCAGCATCTAATGTGATTAGGAGCGTTTTCGGGATCGAAACCCCGACGCTCACCGTCTCACGTTGAAATCTAGGAATTCTGCGATTTTCCACGACGGACTCTTGCTGTTGCGTTTGCAGCGTCCGTCAGGAAAATCCCGATTGTGGCATCCATCCCCGAGAAAACATGTCTCTCGGCTCGGCACCCCCATTTTAACTGCATTTCACGGGGGTGGCACAGGTGTTTCCTGACGGAATTTAGAGAAAAAATTGCACCAAAATCCAACCCGACCCCGGCCCGGCTTGCATTGCCGATCCGCGTGAGTTAAACTGGCTTGAAATAATACAAATAGAAATCCCGTGCACCATCCAGCAATGGATAGCGCGGTTTGGAGAAGCAGAGACGACGCGATTACCTTGGCCGGGTTGCGTCGTTTTCGCTTTTAAAGGGACTTCGCTGTTCGCTTCACATGAGTCTCACCTCCTTTACGGTTTCAGATGGAAAAACTTTAGCAGAGCCAGCCCTTGCCGGGCTCCCGGTGCCGGTTTTTCCGGCGTGGCCGGGCTGGGGTCAGGCTACTCGCTGCTGAATTAGGCTCTCAGTGATGGCCATCAGCCGATCAATGTGTCTGCCCTGCATCTGTGCTGTTTCGTGCTGCTGGCGAGATAGTTCTAGCTGCTGTTGAATTAGCGACTCTGTGCGGGCAAAGCCCCGATCCATAAGGTTTTCCATGCGGGTCAAGCTCTCACTGAGAGAGGCCACCTGCTGGGTATTGGCTTCAACCGCCGCTGCCGTGCGATCTAGTGACTTGGTAATAATTTCGAGCCTTGCGCTGACGGCCTCAAGAATCGACAGCACTGGGTTTGGTGTGCTCACTGGTTAGCCTCCTGTGGAATCTCCCCATTTTCCTTGGCAGCCTCAACAGCCCGCTCAATGATTACTGCAATCATCTGCGACATAGAGCGCCGCTCCTTATCGGCCAGGGCCTTAAGGTCGTCTTTCAATTCGTCTTCGATGAACGCCGTAACAGTGACTTTGGCCATTTCAGCAGGGTTTGGGTCTGCAAACATCATACTCATCTATCAAAAAAGATCACGCTTCAAATAAATTCTAACAAAACCTGTTGCAATCCTAACAAGATTTGCTAGGATGTGCCAAGACGCGAAACGGCATAGGCACAGGGCTGGCCCTACTTGGCCCACTGTTCGCCGTGCCAACCCGCGCCAAACCCGTACCCGCAACGGACTAAAGGATTCTTAGCTATGCCCACCGAACCCGTAAGCCTTCACTCTTTCTGCAAGGACAACGACCTACCCAAAACCACTGTTCGCCGCTGGTTAAACGAGCACGGATACAGCACATCAGAGGGCCTTAGCCCCGATGCTGTGTCTGCTGCGCTGGGGCAGTTCTGCTCTCCGCTGGAGCCGGAGACCGAGCCCCCCACCGAACCCGCCGCCGGTGGCCTGTCTATTCATACCGGCAACCACTGCACTGCCCTCGATGTTCCCGGTTTTGAGGGGATGACTATCGACCTGGGCCAGTTCCGCGACAGCAACGCCCTGGTGCTCGACGATCCGCTGGCCGCTGCCGAGCAGTTTCTCAATGCCGCAGACCTGATTCAGGGTGCGCTGGCCGGTGATATTGCCGCCCGTGAGCAGCGTCTAGCCCGCACCAAGCAGGCTCAGGCCCAAGTAGCCACCAAAGCCCAGCAGCTGGCCCTAGAGCAGCGCCTATACCGCCTGCAAGCTGCCCAGCTCGATACCGCTACTACCGACGAAACCAAAGCCCTAGCCGATGCCCTGGCGCAGTTGCAAAGCCTGGGAAAGTCAGCCCCCGCCGACACTACCCCCGCTGGTTAATCCTGCCAGCGATCGCATTCCTGACCGTTATTGCAGTTCTTTATCTGAGTTGAACCACCATGACCTTTCAATTTGACCGCTCCGACCCCAGCTTTGACCTGTACGCATCCCAAGCTGATGCCCCCACCCTGCCCCTACCGGCCCCGGAGCTCGGCCCCGGCCTGGCCCGGCTGGAGCCGGAGGTTGCCCAGATCGTGGCTGCACTGGAGCATCTGGGGCACGTGCAGCCGGTAGTGCTGGCTGCTTTAGGCCAGGGCCATGAGGCCCAAGACCACCTGGAGATCGTTGCCCACGCCCTGCGCCTGGCCCTGGCTGGCCGGGTTGCCGAGTCGATTGGCTACCGGCTTGAGATTGAGTGAAGAAAGACTAACCCCCGCTGGGCCTCGAAAACACGGCGGGGGAGTCGCCCAAAACCTACTAAGTAAAGGACTGATCCCATTATGACCACCTCAACCAAGAACACTCAAATCGCACCGGAAACGCTCGCCGCCCTGGCCACCCGGTTCCCGGAAGAGAGCCCGGAGCAGATCGCCGACCGGGCACGCCGGGTGCATGAGATGTGCCGAGATCTGCAAGTCGCCCTGGCCGAGTTCTGGGCCGGTCGGGTTTGAGTTGCGCGGGGGGCTAATACTTGCCGGAAAAACTGAACCATCACCCAAGAACCACGCAGAACCAATCGGTGCAGCCCTCGGTGGTTCTGCACCACTCAGAACCAAGAACCACCTAGAACCACTCAGAACCACCCCACCATGCTCTATGTGTTGACCCGATTTATCCTGCCCCTGGGCTTTGCCGCTGTCGGTACTGCATGGAGCCTGGGGGGTGAATGGCAGAAATTTCTCACCCACCAAGACGGGGTTTTTAGTTCATACCAAATCACTCATTTTTGCTTTCGCGGGGCCTTCCTCTTTGGTGCTCCTGGTGCCGCTGTTGGTATCTCCATTGAGCAACAGTTAGCCCGCCGTGAGAGAACCGCCAAGGCCAGAGCACGGGCAAGACTCATTGCCCAACTCAATGCACTGACGGGCCGCAACCTGCCCGATGAAACCCGAGGGGCCATCGCCCTGATTTTGGAGGATTTATCCGATGCCGATTAAGTTTGCCAAGCCGTTAGTTTTTGGTGGCCTGGTAGCTGGCTCCCTGATCGTCGTGGGTGCCATTCGCCTAGCCACACCTCAGAGCACCGATGCCACCGCCCCCAACCCCGAGGGGATGCTAGGGCAGATCAACCAGGCCGTTGCAGGTGCCAAAGCCGTAGGGCGTGACGAGGGGATGAGAGAGGCGATCGCACCATCCAACTTGCCTGCCGCATTAGCTACGCGGGGTGCAATTCTAGACACTGCCCTAGAGCTGGCCCAGGCCGATGTAGATAACCTGCTGTGTGCCCGGTCTGCGCAGTATTTAACCGCTGCCCAGGCGCGACAGCATTCTGATTCTGTTGATGTTGAGCGCTGGTTGCTCGACCAACTGGCCAAAGAGAATCGCCAGGTTAAAGAGCTGATGGCCAACAACGGCAGCATGGACGGCAGCGCTACCCACGCCGCCGCCCTCGACTCCCCACTGCGAAACCGGGCTGCTATTTTGCAGGCGCTTAATGCGCTCTACGTGGGTGAGAACCGCAGCTGCAGGGTGGCTGCCTTTGACAGCGCTACCCAAATCGACAGCTTCAACTTTGAGGCCCAGCGCATCAAAGAGAACCAGGCGGCCTCGGTAACTGCACCCGCTCAGCCTGTGGAGGTACCCACCGATGGCTAACGTATCTCGCACCTTATTTCTGTGGAGCCTGGCCGTGGGTAGCGCTGCGATCGCAGCCAAAGGCCCAGTGCTCCTAACCCTCCCTGCTATTGCTCTGAGCAGCGCCAGCGCCATGGTGGCTTACCAGGAAAGCCGCAAGCACCGCCTAAGTGATTGGGCTTTAGAAGCTTGGGACGTGGGCTTATGCCTGGGCACCTTGGCACCCAGCGGGGTGGCACCTGAACCAACCACCCACGCGATCGCTAACCTCCCTAGACCTGTCGCTGACTGGCTAGTGACTTCGACCGTTGATCCAACCACTGCCGAGTTCTGGACGGTAAAACGGGCCAGGGGTAGCAAAATCTATGTTGGCGCTCGGGGCAGCGGTAAGAGCTACCTGGTCAATTTCCACTGTAGCCAGATGGCCCAGGCGGGTATCGACCTCAAGATCAGCGACCGCCACTATCCCAATGGTGAGCACGAATGGCTGCCAGGTATTGATCGAGACACCTTTGAGCAGCTCTACCTGATCAGGGATGCCGCCGACAGCCATAAGGCGATCATGCACTTGCAGCAAACCCTCCATAACCGCATTGAGGGGATGAGCCAAGATAAGTCACCTAAGCACCTGGTGCTCGACGAATGGGGCGGCCTGGTGCGCAAGTGGACACCGCAGGAAACCAAGTTAGCGGTGCAGGCTATCGCGTTCATCTTCGACGAGGGCCGCAAGTTTGGCATTGATGTCTCGATTGTCGTCCACGGTTTAACCCGTGAGAAGACCGAGCTGGACGAGGCGATCACCGGCGCTGCTGATCTCTATTTGATGGGCGACAGCTTGAGCCAGACCACCTACACCTACCCTGCCAGCCTGGCCAGGGACCGGGGCCGGTTACTCGATGCCCGACAAAAAGCAATTGCCGCAGTACAGCCACCCCAGCGAGTGCTCATTTTTCGCGATGCCCTAAGCGGTGAGGCTTATCCCGTGGTTAGCCCTGACCTATCCACCCCTGATCGGCTGGTGGTTGACCCAGGGGTTGACGAATGGCTAGCCCAGAATGCCGACGCGATTAAGGAAATGGTTGCCAAGGGTGACAGCGCCCGACAGATCAGCGAGCACCTCAAGGTCAAACGGCTGAAGGACAACCCCCAGTATCAAGCGCTCAAAACCTTTTTGCAGGAGCTAGAAACCCATGCTTAAATCTATCGGCACCGCCGCCACCTCTGTTGTGATCGTCCTTTTGGTTGTGTCTATCGGGGCCTTCTCTCTAGTCAAGATTGAGGGCCAGCCCATCTGGCAAATCATGCGCAACGTCATGCTTGCCGCCCTGGGGGAAGAGACTCAGGGGATCAACATTCAAGGCGATCCCAATAGCCAGCGCCTCAACTGCGATTACAAAACTGGCGTTTGCCAGTGGGAGCGGTAGGCCATGGAAACCCTGAAATTTTTCTGCGTTGGGCTGCTGGCTGTACTGCTGCTGAAAAATCTAAACGTTATCCAGTGGCACGGGGGCCGCCCCTCGGTTGACTTCCAAGGCACCCGCGATGGATTGGTGGACACTATTAAGGGCGAGTCCGATGACAGCAGCAACCCCCAATAGCCCAGAGTGGGACGTTAACCCGTTTGAGGTGCCCACGCCGACAGCAACCAAGCCCCGACCGCAGGGGAAGCCCAAACCTAAAGCAGTACCCAAAGCAAAGCAGTCCGATGGGTTTCGCCGCATCGAGCGCCAGCTCAATGGTCTAGAGAAGCGCCTCGATCCCAAGCGCCTGGCCAAAGAAACCACCTGGGCAGAAGTCGGCATTCTCTGGGGGCTGTATCTGGTGACCATCGCTATCCCTCCCACGATGGCAACGGTTAATCACCTGACCTACCAGTGGGAGCAGGTTAGCCAGAGCCGGGCCGCTCAATGGCTGGGCCTAGCTGGGGAGGGTGGGGGCCGGGGTGATCGCGCTGCCGATGGCCAGAGCTACGCCTCCCCCATCGTGGGCAAAACCCTGCAAGACCTGGTGAACTACAAGCCTAGTCAGGGGCAATCGTTTGGGCCTGAGACAGGCAACAAGCGCAGTTATGGCCCCCATGGTGGTATCGACTTCGACTGCCGAGTCGGTGGGTGTGCTGGTGCCGCAGTGGCCTCTCCCATTGCGGGGCAAGTTTCTGAGATTCGCCGCATTGGCACCAGCGCCAACGGGGCCAGTCACCAGGTGCATATCGTGGGCAAAGACTGGGCTGGTGAAGTTGAGCACCAGCTGGTGCACGTCGACAGCATCATGGTTGCCGTGGGTGACTCGGTGAAGGCTGGCCAGGTCGTAGCCAAGGTATCGCCCACCGATTCTGTCTCGACCGGGCCACACCTCGACTGGAAGATCCGCCGCAACGGGCAATGGGTCAACCCGCAGGCCTGGGCTAATGAAGCCATGGCCGCGCCCAAGAATGCCAGCGGTGACTTCCCCATCGATCAGTACGTGCAGACGATTGCCACCAAAGAATCAGGACGTAGCTACAGCGCTGTCAATTCTGATAGCGGGGCGCTGGGCAAGTATCAGTTCATGCCCGCCACGATGGCCAGCACCGCAAAGAGCTGCATAGGGCGTGTGCCGATGACGTCTGAGTTTTTGGGGACGCCTGACCTGCAAGACCAGATTATGTCCTGCTACACCGCCTCAGCACTGCCCACAATTCAGGCTAAAAGCGATGATCTAAATACTCAATGCCGAATGCTGGCCAGCTTCCACTACAGCGGCAACCCTGACCTATGGAACAACAAGCGCCGGCAGACTTACAACGGGAACGTCTACCCCAGCATTGATGAATACACCACCGATATTTGTAAGGGGTTTTGATTATGGTTTGGGCACTGATTATGGTTACTGCAATCGCCCTCTGGCCTAACTCGATGGTCTGGGGGCTGTCGCGTATTGGCTACTTTCTGCTGTGTGGATTGGGCCTGTGCATCGCCTGGGTGGCGTTTTTTGGGGGAGCTTAATCTGCGATCGCACTGAGGTTAGTTTGGGATAGGCCATCGTTGCTACGCCCCTAGTCGGGGCATTCGCGGGGGAGCCACACAGTACGCCAAGATCTTGGTAAAAAATCCGCAGCCCCCCAGCAGCACCGCCCCCAGGGTGATGGGATGGAATTGGTTAGGCCAGCAGGCCAAGGTATCAAAAACACCGCCCCTGGTCTAACAGCCGGGGGCATCGTGAACCATCGTGCAGGCCCTGGCTGACCGTGCCCCAGCGGGAAAAGACGTGCTGGTGCGATCGCGCCAGCCAAATCGCTAAACTGCTCACCCCATGGGGTTTATGGCTATTCACCCCGCCAGGGATGGCGTAATGTCTGTACGGTTCGGCAGCGTAGCCCCCCAGGGCGTAGCCGCGCCATCTGCCGCACGTTGCCGCCCGATGACGCCGGGGCCGGGGTTGCCGGGGCTGGTGTGGCGGCAATGGGCGGGGAACGTCGTCAGACGGCAAAACAAAACCCCCACCAGTGCAGCGCTGCCGGTGGGGGTTTCTGATCAGGGTTAGGACATCGCCCGCTCTGGGGTCGTCGCTCTCGCCGCTGCTTGCCTATGATTCCCGGCCCGGTCGAGCCGGTACCGGGGCCGGGACGGGTTAGGGAACGTTCATCCTCCATTTTTTTCGCCAGGCTGCTACGT
>DAIUJR010000114.1:0-13718 GCA_036848635.1 Nodosilinea sp. CTOTU7336 | reverse complement strand
GCAATGCCAATTACCACCCTGGCAGGCCGCCTAAAGATGTGTCAGGCAGTCAGCAAATAAAGTTCAAGCACTTGAAGGTCAAATTCAGAGGCTTAGCGAAAGTCTAGCAACCCTAGAAAGCTTACCGCAGCAGACCTCGCCTGACGATATACATTTTCCGTTTGATGCCGATTTTCCGCTTGATGCCGATCAAGGCGCAATTCCATTGCAAGGATCTCCGTCAACGGATCTGCCTCTAGACTGGCTAGAAGGTAACCATGAGGAAGATCTTCTCAGGTGGCAGCAGCCTCCACTTTCATCCTAGTAGATGCGTAGAGGCTTTCTAAAAGCCACTTTACGCGATTTTTCAGAGCCTAGTCTTTCTGTCAACAGACATCCTTAGATATCTTCTGAGTCTCTTCTTGCTCTTGGCAAATAGAATCAAGAAAAGGGAGTTAAATCGCTTCTAGATTGACAGCCAAACGCAACACGATAGTTTCTGGCTTGCTGCAAAATGATAGATAAGATTCCTGATCTTCTAGACAAAAAATTTGCAGTAGGATTCTTCCTGCCTTTTTTGCTTTTTTTGGTTCTATCCATATTAGTCTTTCAGGGGTATGATATTCAAAGCCAAATATCTGCTGGCAAAATAACGGCTCAGGAAAGTTTCTTTAATTTGTTTGAGAAAAATTCTCTAGAGATTCTAGCCAATGCTTCTCTAGTAGTGCTTTTCTCCTGGATTGGAGGAATAATTCTAGTCGCTATCAACAGAGAACTAATCAGATTTGCAGAGGGTTACGGTGATCGAAATCCGCTGAAAATGTTGCAACCCATTGAAGATTTTTGGTCTAAGCGCCTTCAAAATAGAATAGATTTTTTAGAAAAAGAACTAGATAAGCACGAAGAGGAAAATCGTGATTTTCCAGATAGCCTAAAGCAAGAAAGACGAATAAAGCATACTCTTCGAGTTGAGAGATTTCCTTGCAGACCTCCCTTGCTGCCGACTTCCTTCGGGAATGTTATGAGGGCATTCGAGCAGTATCCTAGGACAATGTATGGTGTAGATGCCATAATTGCTTGGGAAAGGTTGCTCTCTATCATTCCGGGAGATTACCGGGACTTTATGGATGATGCAAAATCCCACGTTAATTTTTGGTTGAATATTTGGTACTTGCTCTTTGTTTTGCTATTTGAATATTTGGCTTTAGCATTTCATTATAGATTTTCGCTATTTTCTTGGCCTTGGCAACTATTATTTTCATTGATTTTGTTTTTTACTGCTTTATGGTTTTCTTTTTCTAGGACTGTTGCTTCAGCTCAAAGGTACGGCAAATTTGTGAAATCTGCTTTTGATCTCTATCTTCCAGATTTACGGAGAGCTCTTCACTTTAAAGCACCAACCTCAGATGAGGAAGCCAGAAAGCAATGGCAATCTTTCAATCAGGCAATTGTGTACGCTATACCAGAGTCGCTTCCAGAAAGAGATTATGAGCAAGTTAAAGAAAGGGACAAGTAGCAAAAGTTGCCCTAATACTGGGTTGTAGAACATTACCTGCGGCTACATTGCACCTCAAAGCAGCCCATAGTGATGCTGTGTACTTTAAAGGGTAATTCCTCTACTAAATTTCTGCCTATAAAGGCAAAAACTGTACTCGATTGGCAAACTCTTCGATCGCACTCAGTTTGGCGATCAGTTCAAGATCTCTAATGCATGTGCCAACCGAGACCTTTGACTGGCGGGCAAATACAACCCCAGGGAAAGTAACGGCTGACGTTTGCCTAGACTTGGCTTCAGCCAGCAAGTCATCATCTTGGGAAAACAGCACTCGCTGCAATTCAGTAGCTCGATCTAAAACTTCAGGGTCAGCAATTCCACTGCGGTTATCTTCTTGGACGGTCAAGACATCGACTTGCCGCTGGCGTAGCCCGTTAGTAATTGCCCCATGAACGTTTTCATCCATGTAAAGAGCAAGGCTCATGGTAAAAGGCCTTGGGCCTTGAGTCGAGCTACAAAGGGGGACTCTTCAGCCTGCTCCTCTAGCTGGGCAACATAGTCTTCCCGTCGCTGAATATCGGCATCTAGGGCTTTACGGTGATCCCAATAGTAGGCCAGGGCCGCATAAATTTGCCCCATGTTCAGGTAGCGATGGTTGATTTGAATCTCTTCCGGCGTCCAACCATAGGCTCGTTGAGCCATCACCAGCTCAACCACCTTCATCGTCGTCCCTTCAATCCACGCAACATCCCCATCACTGAGGACGATGTGGGGATACTCAGTCGGTATCAGGCTTTGGGTATCGATCATGGTGGAAGAGGCGATCGCGACTATCTGTCATGGTAACAAGCCCGTTGGCAAGTCTAGACTTTTCCTCTTAAAACACAAAGAAGCCGGGTGTCTCGAAGAGACCCGGCCTCTAGTCTTACCTTTGGCCTACACCTTCGCGTCTTCCTTGACCAGCTTCTCCCAGCCCAGATCCTTGAGGCTGTTGTTGCGGCGCAGGGGGCGCGTCACCAGTTCTAGAATGTCGCGGGTGTTGCCGAAGCCGTGAATTTGGGCAAAGGTAAACTCCACCGACCACTTAGTGCTAATGCCCCGTGCCTCCAGCGGGTTGGCGTGGGCCATGCCGGTGATCACCAGATCAGGGTGCAGCTCTTGAATGCGGATGATCTGGTTGTAGTTATCGGGCTTTTCGGTGATTTTGGGCAACGGCGTGCCCATCTCATGACAGGTTTTTTCCAGCAGAGCCAGCTCCGCCGCCTGGTAGCGCTTATCCATGTAGGGGATGCCGATTTCCTGCACCGTCATGCCGCAGCGGGTGAGAAAGCGGGCCAGGGAGATCTCCAGCAGGTTGTCGCCCATGAAGTAGACCGACTTGCCGCGAATGATTTCGAGGTAATCTTCCACCGATTCCCAAATTTTGGCTTCGCGCTCATCGAGGCCCTGGGGTTCGATGTTAAAGACCGAGCAGATTTTCTCGATCCAGGCGCGGGTGCCGTCGGGGCCGATGGGGAAGGGGGCACCAATCAGCTTGCACTTACGGCGACGCATCAGCGTGGTGGCGGTGCGGGAAAGAAAGGGATTAATCCCCGCCACGTAGTAGCCTTCATCCACCACGGGCAGCTCGGTATAGCGCTTAGCCGGTAACCAGCCGGAGACCTTTACCCCCTGCTTCTTCAGCTCCAGGGTAATTTGGGTGACGATGGGGTCGGGCACCGAGCCAAATAACACCAGGGGCGGATGGTCGTGGTAGTCAGACGCTTCGGCCGCCACCTCGTCTTTTTTGCGGCCAAAGCTGAGCAGCTTTTGAATGCCGCCGCGCTCGTCTTTTTCGTCCTGGGTGGTGACTTCGGCGCTGGTGGGGCAGCGGTGGGCCATGGCGGCCAGCACCGTGTCTTCCCCCTGGGTAAAGGCGTAGTCGAGGCCGTTGGCCCGGGCTACCACGATGGGGATGCCGATTTCGGCCTCCAGGCGGGGGGCGAGCCCTTCGAGATCCATTTTGATGATCTCAGTGGTGCAGGTGCCAATCCACACAATTACGGAGGGGTTGCGATCGCGCTTAATATCGTCACACAGCCGCTTCAGTTCCTCATAATCGTTGAGCTGGGCGGAGATATCCCCCTCCTCTAGCTCGGCCATGGCGTAGCGGGGCTCGGCAAAGATCATCACCCCCATGGCGTTTTGCAGAAAATAGCCGCAGGTTTTGGTGCCAATCACCAAAAAGAAGCTGTCTTCAATTTTTTGGTACAGCCAGGCGACGCAGCTAATCGGGCAAAAGGTATGGTAGTTGCCGGTGTCACAGTCAAATTCAAGGGCTTGGGGTTGGGTTTCGGCAAGGGTCATAGCAAAGGTCTCGGGTTAAAGGGGATGTTATGGCCCCGGTCGTTCCCCCTCTCGTCCGCCGCTGCCGGTGCAGTCTTCGTCGCGGTATAGCGTGGATAGGGGCTCGGGCTGGGCCGGGGGCCTCGATTCTAGGGTGATTGGCTCTGGGCCGGGAGCCTCCAGGGTGACTTCGGCGACGGCGCTGCTGGGCAGCATTTTTTGCGCCTCGCCTAGCGCCTCTAGCTCCTGGGTGGGGCTGATGTTCAGCCCCAGGGCCAGAATAATTCGGTCGGGGTTGCTGCTCAAATCCACCACCAGGGGCAGCAGGCTGTTCAAGTTGGGCTCTAGGGTAGACAGCGCCCCCAAAATAAAGCCCGACGAGGGCCGCCGCTGCCCCTCACAGGTGACCCAAATGCCCAAATTATCGATCCACTCGCGGTTGTCGCGGTAGTAGGTTAACCACTTAACTTTGAGCGACCAACGCAGTTTTTTGCTATTCACAGATGCCTCGGGGCGGGGTTCGCCAACCTCATGTCCAGAGACTGATTAAACCAGAAAACCGCCCTACGTATCCCTACATATCGGGGGAATCTGGCAGTAGGGGATGGTCGTCGTTAGCGTCGATGGTCTGGGGCATGTCGCTGCTGTCGAGCACCATTTCGGGGTCGAAATTGAGCCCCAGCACCTCCACCAGCGCATCTTCGTCAGAATTCAGCTGATAAAAGGGCACCATCAGGTTTGACAGCTTGGGCTCTAGAGCGTTCACCACCCCCAGCACCAAAAACGATGAGGGACGGCGACCGCCATCGGGGGTGCGCACCGAGGTCTGCTGCATTTGCAGCGTCAACCAGGCCCGGTTGGATTGAACATAGTCCAACCACTTTTGGCGAATGACCTGGGTAAAGTTCTCGAAAAAGGCCATAATCCTGACTCTTTGCTAAATCGCTGTAGGTGAGGTGTTCGGTTTGAACAACTGCGTACAGATGATAATGCAGCCACCCAGGATTAGAACTTCGCGGGGCCGAATTTTTTGCCGCAATCGATAACGTCAACTATCTAGGGCATCACACCCTGAGATGTACTGGCCTAGCGGCCAGGTGGGGCGGGCACTGCCCACCATTCGATCTAAACCATCATCAACTCCATCTCATCAACGTCTTGTTTCGGGGCAGCCGCCGGGGGATTCAGGTAGAAGTCCGACAGCAGGCTAAACAGATCCCGGTCGGGGGTTTCATCGGGCACCACCCCCTCAGGGCGAGCCAGAATCTGGTCGGCAATATTCAGGTAGTACTGGCACACCGGCTCCAGGGAGGGGTCGGTCTCGGCCATCTCAAACACCGTCTTGCCCTTAACGCGGGAAATCCGAATATCCTCAATCAGCGGCAGAATCTCTAGCACCGGCATGGGCACATGCTCGATGTACTTATCGATTAGGTCGCGCTTAGAGGTGCGGTTGCCAATTAGCCCCGCCAGCCGCAGGGGGTGGGTGCGGGCCTTTTCGCGCACGGAGGCGGCAATCCGGTTGGCGGCGAACAGCGCATCAAAGCCATTGTCGGTAACGATCATGCAGTAGTCGGAGTAGTTGAGCGGGGCCGCAAAGCCGCCGCAGACCACGTCTCCCAGCACGTCAAAAAGAATCACGTCGTACTCGTCGAAGGCGTTCAGCTCCTTCAGCAGCTTGACGGTTTCGCCCACCACGTAGCCGCCGCAGCCCGCCCCAGCTGGGGGGCCGCCGGCCTCAACGCAGTGTACGCCGCCGTAGCCTTTATAAATCACATCATCGGCCCAGATGTCTTCGTAGTGAAACGAACGCTCTTGCAGGGTGTCGATAATGGTGGGAATCAGGAATCCAGTCAGGGTAAAGGTGCTGTCGTGCTTGGGGTCACAGCCAATTTGCAACACCTTACGGCCCCGCTTTGCCAGGGCCACCGAGATGTTACAGCTGGTGGTGGACTTGCCAATGCCCCCTTTGCCATACACGGAGAGCTTTAAAGTCTGATTGTCCATAGGGATACTGCTCAGTTAGGGCGGGCAAAACCCTGGCCAAGTCCAGAATGAAGCGGTGTGCTTCCCGTTGGGGCAACCCCAAGGTCTGGACTTAGACAGGCGATTTAAACAATTGGTCTACACCATCGGCTGGCGCAGCCCAGGGTGTTTCGGCTGTTTGGATTATGGTCATGATTCAAACGGTTTGGGAAGGGGCTCTTGGAATAGGCTGGGGACTATGGGTAAATAAAATCACGCCAGAAACCCCATAGAGCGCCTAAAGCCCTATTAACCAAAGCCAGCTAGCTTAAAGCCTCTAAATCAAAATTCGTGTTTTTATTTATATTAAATCAGGACAATAGCAAAAATACATTCTTAAATCTTTCGGGACATAGGCGGGCAGATCGGGCTAGGGGCGAAGGCTGCAGGAGCCAGGATGAGGTTTAGCTAAGCAGGCGTCTAGGCCCCTACTCAACGTAGTTTGGCGATGGAAGCGGGTTGCCCTAGAGCCGCTAGGCGCTACCCAGGAGCTAGTCCTGATAGGGCTAGCTCCTGGGGCCAGGGGAGTTTTATATACATTCGTAAATCTTTTGCCAATGCTACGGAATGTAACGCCTACCCCTGGCTATTGGAACAGCCGCAAGCCTGGCGCCGCCCAGCCCAGGGGATAAGTTCTGATAAATTTGGGTATACCGCCTCGTCAGGAGCCCACCCCCACCGTGACCCCAGCTACCGCCACCCATCCCTCAGACTGGTCCGCTCTGCTTCAGCAGCTAATTGGCCGCGAGTCGCTTAGCCCCGACCAGGCCGAAGCCGTGATGGTGGGGTGGCTAAGCGAAAGCATTCCCGAGGTGGTATCGGGGGCATTGTTGGCCGTCTTTCAGGCCAAGGGGATATCCGCCGACGAGCTGACCGGCATGGCGCGGGTGCTCCAGGGCCAGTCCCTGGGAGGCGCTGACCCAATTGGTCACCCCACCCCCTGCATCGACACCTGCGGCACCGGGGGCGATGGGGCCAATACCTTCAATATCTCCACCTGTGTCGCCTTTGTGGCGGCGGCAGCGGGGCTACGGGTGGCCAAGCACGGCAATCGTTCTGCCTCTAGCCAGGTGGGGTCGGCAGATGTGCTCGAAGCCCTGGGCATTAACCTCTCCACCAGCCCCGAGCGGGTCAAAGCCGCCCTCGATGACGTGGGCATTACCTTTCTCTTTGCCCGGGGCTGGCACCCCGCCATGAAAGCGGTCGCCCCCCTGCGTAGCGCTCTCAAAATTCGCACGGTGTTCAATCTGCTGGGGCCGCTGGTCAACCCCCTACAACCCACGGGGCAGGTGATTGGAGTTTACGATCCGACAGTGGTGCCCACCATGGCCACCGCCCTCAACCAGCTAGGTCGCCCCCAGGCCATCGTGCTACACGGTCGCGAACGGCTTGACGAGGCTGGCCTGGGAGATAAAACCGACCTGGCCGTAGTCGAGGCTGGCCAGGTAACCTCGGCAGTCCTAAACCCCCAGGCTCTGGGGCTCGCTCCGGCCCCCACCAGTGCCCTGCGCGGCGGCAACCTGGCCGAAAACACCGCCATTCTCACCGCTGTGCTCCAGGGCAAAGGCACCCCAGCCCAGCGAGACGTGGTCGCCCTCAATGCCGCCCTGGCCCTCAAGGTCGGCGAAAAAGTCACCGGGGCTACCTTCGAGGATGCCATGACCGACGGCATTGCCCTGGCTCACGCGGTGCTCAGCAGCGGCGCGGGGTGGGATAAGCTCCAGGCGCTAGTGGAGTACCTGAACCACCCCTAAACCTTAATTCAGCAACACCTTGAATTTTGAATGGCTCACTGATGCAAATTAATCACCTCAGACCCCATGGCAATCCCGTATTCCCCATAGAAATCCTGGCCCAGGAGGCCCACCTCGCCACCGATGGCCACCAGAATCGACTCTTTGCGCAGCCCCCCCACCTCGATCACGTCTACATAGCCAATCGGTAGGGTGACAACGCTGCCGTCGGCGATGGTGGCCTGGGTTTCCCCTACGACTACTACGCCAATGGTTTGGGCCATGGCGGCGGTAATTAGGGTGCCGGTAGCACCGGTGTCAAACAGCATCGGAAAGGTCTGGCCGCCGGTTTGCCCCCGCAGGGTAACAGCCACCACGGGCGTGCCCCCCCGCCGCTCCTGGATAGGAATTTGGGCTACCAGGCCATTAGACTGGCTGGGCTGGGCCGGAGCGGCAGCCGCGGCGGGTCTGCCCGTGGCCCGCTGCTGAGCGGCAGTTAAGTTGCGCTGGTACTCCTGAATTTTGGCCTGGGCTTGGACATGGCTTGAACTTCGGACGGGCACCTGCTGCATCAGGGCAATGGCCTGCTGCCACCGGCCAGCGGCCAGTTGCCAGTCCGTAGGAGACTGGGCCGATTGGCCAATGGCCACGGCGCTGGTGGCCCGGTTGACCGCCTCCCGAAAATAGTCGGTTTGAGGGGCAGCCTGGCTGTCGGCTGGGGCCGTCGTTGTCACCGCCGGGGTGGCGACGGCGGTGGGCGGCGGGGTCGTCACCGCCCCGCTAGCCGGGTCGGTGGATGTAGAGGGGTAGAGGACTTCAGTTACGGCCCCGCAGCTTGCCATTACCCAGGCCATACCCAATAATCCCAATGTCCTGGTCATGGTAGGGGGCCAGTCCATATTCACCATCCTGATTTACGCTACTGATGAATTGAGTTACGGTCAGTGAGCCACGGCTGTAGAAAGAAACTTCGCTATTCTAGGGCTGGTTGCCGGGCCATCGGTAGAGACCGGTTTACCGGCTGGCTAAGGTTAGCGGGGCGGTGGTTTTTCTATATCCCCAGTTTGCCCGTTCGGGGGGAAAGTTTGTCATTGGGGAGCCGCGTTGCCATCAGGTACCGGCTTCCCCGCACTTTCTTTTTCCCCCTGGGGACATCCCACCTGGGCTAGCCCAGGTGGGGTTGCGGCGTTATGGATGGCGGCGCAGCAGGCGGCGCAGCAGCCAAACCACTGAGCCAATAGCCAGGGTAAGCAGCACCCCTTTGCTAATCGGGGCGATCACCGTTTGTACCTGCTCAAACCGATTGCCCAGAAAGAAACCGGCGCTGGCTAAGGTAGCGGTCCACAGTGTCGACCCCAGGGTGGTGTAGAGCAGGTAGGGCAGAAACGACATCTGGCTGAGCCCGGCGGGCACCGAAACGTAGGTGCGAATGCCTGGTACCATGCGCCCGGCCCCAACTACCCAGCCGCCGCCCCGCTGGTTAAAAAAGGCGATAGCTTTTTCAATATCCTGGGGGCTGAGGGCCAGCCAGCGGCCATAGCGCTCAGCCCAGGCCAGAATGTGAGCTGGGTTGACTAACCGCCCCAGCAGATACCAGCCCAGCGTGCCCACCACCGAGCCCAGGGTGCCCGCCGCAATTACCCCGCCCAGGCTCAGGTTAGGGCTGACGCTGCTGGTAAAACCAGCTAGGGGCATAATCAGTTCCGACGGAATGGGCGGAAACAGGTGTTCCAGCACCATCAGGCCAAAAATGCCCCAGTAGTCAAGGGTTTGAATCCAGTGGGTGATCCAATCGAGCATCTGATCGATCTAAACAAAGAACGGGGCCTTTAAACTACTGGCACCGATACAGGAGATCCCAGGATTTTACTCAGGAATGCGACCAAAACCGCTGCTCAGTTAGAATCTTGAGACCTAGCCTGGTGGCGACGATCAGCCCCCAGCTTGCCGACTTGCCCCAGCGCCACGGGGAGCAGACTGAAGCCAAACACCAACCCCCACTCGCGCCAGCCCAGGCCAGTGGTGCCCAGGGCATCGGCGAGGCCAGGGATATAAACGGCCCCCAGTAGCAGCCCCGTACAAATAGCTAACGCTCCCCAGATGTAGGGGTTGAGAACGACCTCATTACGGAGCAGGCCGGTGCCCGCGCTGCGCATGTTAAACACGTGCCAGAGACGGCCAAAGGCCAGGGTCATAAACGAAATGGTAACGGCTGGGGTGTCATCCAGCTGCCAAACCACCAGGGCGATCGCAAAGGCTCCCAGGGTCGCCGCCGCAATCAGCGTGCCATATATCGCCACCTGGACCCAGTGGTCGCGGGTCAGCACCGCCTCATCGCCCCGGCGAGGAGGTCGCTGCATCATCTGGTCATCCCCTTCCCCCAGCCCCAGGGCCAGGGCCGGAAACACGTCGTTAATGGCGTTGATGTACAAAATTTGCAGGGGCAGCAGCGGCAGCGGCAGGTTGAGTAGCGAGGTGAGGGCAACGGCGATGATTTCGCCCGTGTTGCCCGACAGCAGGTACAGGGTGAACTGGCGAATGTTGCGGAAGATCGTTCGACCGTGGGCCACCGCCACCACAATGGTGGCAAAGGAGTCATCCTGTAGCACCATGTCGGCGGCTTCCTGAGCCACCTGGGTGCCTCGCTGGCCCATAGCCACGCCAATGTCGGCCTTTTTCAGGGCCGGGGCATCATTAACACCGTCGCCGGTCATGGCCACAATCGCCCCCGCCGTCTGGTGCAGGGTAATCAGGTTAAGTTTTTGCTCGGGGCTAACTCGGGCAAAAATTGACACCTGCCGCAGGCGCTCCTGATCCTGTTCCGTAAGCTCATCCAGAGCCCTAAGGGCATGGCCGGGGAGGGCCTGGGCTTCGCGATCTCCCACCAGCCCCACTGCCAGGCCAATGGTTTGGGCGGTAATTGGCTGGTCACCGGTCACCATGATCACCCGCATGCCCGCCCGGTGGCAGGCCTGAATCGAGTCCTTCACCCCGCGGCGGGCAGGATCCTCTAGGCCTACCAACCCCAGCAGCGTGAGGTGGTCGTAGGGGTCAGCGGCTGGGGAATCTACAGTTTTCTGGGCTAGGGCCAGCACCCGTAACCCGGCCTTAGCGGTGGCGGTCATGCGCTGCTGCCAGCGATCGCGATGCTCAGGGTCGAGGAGCCGCACCCCGGCGGTGGTCAGGGTGTGGGTGCAGTGGTTTAGCACGACTTCCGGCGCTCCCTTGACCGAGACCCGATAGCCACCGTCGACCCGGTTGAAGACGGCCATCATCTTAATGTCAGGGTCAAAGGCCACCTCTCGCTCCTTGGGCAAATGCTCCCCAAGCTGCCGCCGCTCTAGCCCCGCCCGCTGCCCCACGACCAGCAGGGCAATTTCCATCGGGTCGCCAATGATTTGCTCAGACTTACCCGGGTCAGGCAGCTCGGCGGTGTTGCAGAGCACCCCTACCTCCAGCAGCTGGCGCAGAGCCGGATCCATGTCCTGACTGGAATCTACCGGCTGATCCTCCAGAACAAAGCTGGAGCCAGACGGATCGTCTTTGACCGTCACGGAACCCGCATCAATCACTATTTGGGTAACGGTCATGCGGTTTTGGGTCAGAGTGCCGGTCTTGTCAGTACAGATAATGCTGGTCGAGCCTAGGGTTTCTACCGCTGAGAGGCGGCTGACCAAGGCATTCTGCTGGGCCATTCGCCACATCCCCCGAGCCAGGGCCACCGTAGCCACAATCGGCAGCCCCTCGGGAACGGCGGCGACTGACAAGGCGATGGCGGTTTTGACCATTAACACCAGGTCTTGGCCCTGCAAGACGCCCGCGATCGCGAGCCCCAGGGCAATCACCAGGGTGATCCAAATCAACCGTCGCCCCAGCTGATCGAGTCGCTGTTCTAGGGGCGTTTGCTCTCCTCCGGCGGCCTGGCTCAAAGCCGAGATTTGCCCTAGTTCAGTCGCCATGCCCGTGGCAATCACCAGCCCTTCCCCCGACCCACGGGTAACGGCGGTGCCCTTGAACAGGCGGTTGCTTTGCTCCGCCAGGGGCAGGTCGGGTTGCACCGGGTCGGTATGCTTACTGGCGGGCATCGATTCCCCCGTCAGGGCTGACTCGTCTACCAGTAGGGTTGAGGCCGTAATCAGCCGTAGATCCGCCGGTACCAGGTCGCCCCCCGCTAGCACCACAATGTCGCCGGGCACCAGAGCATCAGCCCCCAGCTGCCGCACCTGGCCCCCTCGACGTACCTTGGCCTGGGTTTGGCTAAGCTGATGCAGCGCCTCCATCGATTTCACGGCCCGTAGCTCGGTAAAAAAGCCAATCATCGTGTTGAGGCCAATGGCGATTACCACCGCCACCCCCTCAACCCATTCCTGAAAGGCAAAGGCCAGCACCGCTGCCACCCCCAGTAGGGCAATGATCGGACTTTTAAATTGGTCAATTAAAATGCTCAAGGCCCCGCGCCGCTTGGCTTCCTCCAGGCGGTTGTAGCCATACTTTTCACGCTGGCGGTGCACGGCACGGTCGCTTAGCCCCTGGGCGGCATCAACCCCAAACTCGGCTAGAACGTCGTCAGGAGATATCTGTATTGCCTGGGCTGGAGAGATGGAGCTGTTCACGTAGACTCCTAAACATGGGTAAAATGACCTATCCCAGACTAAGGAAAAAACCGTTTCCAGACCTCTACCGAGGTGTAGAGCTAACCTCAGCCGGGGGGAAGATTTGGCAAGTCTAGATAGTAATTAAACAGGACGATTAGGTCGGTAATCGCATCCTGTAATCACATTTGAATGGGGTACCTTTGATTCTAGAACGGAGCATCAAATTGGAAGTTGAACGAGAGCGTTCTCAGTTCTGCCTATAGCGGAGGCAGCCTTCCCCGCCATAGGCTAGCCAGGTATTGAGGCAGCGACCTCAGCTGATCAGAAGATGTCAGTCAGAGCTGCGGCAGACTCTAGAGAGTTATACCCAGCACGGCATTTCGACTTGCCACCGTTGCCAGCACCAGAGCAAGATTTGGGCAGGTGTGGCCTCGAGATCAGTACAGAGAAAGGCCTGAGGCTCCAACTGGCCCAGGGGGTCACGGCCTAAGACCCAACGAATGGGGACCGGGGGAAGTCCAGTGTGATACCACACCGCCGTTTGGGAAACCCACTCTAAGGTGTAGGTTTGCTGACCATACCAGCCCTCCAGGGTGAGGGACTGCCAGTGGGGGGTGGAATCCGCCAACCGGGTTGTTAGGGTGGGCAAGCGTTGCCCGACTTTGCGAGGCCGGCCGATGGTGTGGGCGTCCCGAGGCCGATTGCCCAGCCAGCGTCGGACTTGAACCAGCATCTGTCTAGCCCAGTCCGTTAACGCCTTGTGCCGTCGCCCTGGGGTTTGGTGGTAGCGCTCTGACGGGGCCAGTACGGTCAAAAAGGGCAAGGCCCAGACGCGCTGTGCCCAGGGAATCGGCACCACCAGCATTAAACTGAGCCAACGCAATCCACTGGTCTTGACGAAATGCGCTTGGCTCGAACGCACTGGGTCGCGGTAGATACCCCGCGCTGCAATCCGCTTTCCCCACCGTCGTTCGATGGTGTCATCGAGACCCATCACCATGACCCCGTCAGCCGCAAAAGTTGTAACCAAAATACTCAACAAGATTCGACTCGCCTGCCGAGATGACCAAACAGCCCGATTCAGCACTCGGTGATAACGCTGAAATTGAGGTTTGTCGGCTAACCCCATCACCCGCAATAGTTGGCTCACCGTGCGTTTCCCTGGAGCCAACAGCGCTCTCATCACCAGGGTCAGGGCCTGGGGCCACACCCGCTGGGAAAACAGCGGCGCAAACGCTATCATCATCGACATCAATTCCATCGCAGCAAGCTCCTCAGACCCTCATCTGAATTCTGCTTGCTGCTTTCCTTTTCGGATCAAATGGATAAAGTCGAGCTCAGCACTCTGGGGGGCTGGCAATAAGAGCTGGGTGTGACGAGGGCATAACTGTGTGGGAGGATGCAAGCCTGCTGAGGTCAGGAGCCGCCGTAGATTGATATTGATCACCCCTGGCCCTGGTGGCCTGACATCGGTTTCCAGCTGATGTCGTCCCCCCCAAAAAGACCTTTGCATACAGGGTAATCGCATCTAATTTGGTATAAATTGTACTTGACAAAACGCCAGAG
>DAIUJR010000113.1:0-13806 GCA_036848635.1 Nodosilinea sp. CTOTU7336 | reverse complement strand
CTGGTCTCTGCTCCTGCTATTGATTCTACAGGCTCAATTTCCGATAAGGTTTTCTAGAATCCTGGCTTTAATGCCCTCTGAACCTATGTACAACCCTAAAGATGACTTACAGCCTGACTATCGCTTTGACTACCAAAAAGCAAAGCCTAATCGATTTGTCGTTAGGAATAATGCAGAAAAGCTTAAAGTTGTTGTTTCGGGAGCGCAAATGATCCAACCCGAATTACTAGACGTTGTCGAGCTTCTGGCTGATCATCCCGACGTTCAGCTACAGGCTGACGACCAGGGTACCATCGTCGAAGCATACGATGACCACCGCGCCTATGAAGTAGAATTCGCTAACTCTCAGGGAGAAGCCTTGACCCTTCTGGCAATTAGATCGCCTAGATCACCCCTTTGTCCCTAGGTTGCCACCGGCTGCTTCGCCTCCAGTTCCTCAAACTTGAGCTTAGCCCGCTTAAACGGCTCCGGCACTTCTACCGGATAGCGTCCGGTAAAGCAGGCGGAGCAAAAACTGCTGGGTTCCTGGTAGGTGGCTTCCAGCATCCCTTCCCAGCTCAGGTAGGCGAGAGAATCAACGTTGATCTGTTTAGTAATATCTGCCACGGAGCGGGTCGCCGCAATCAGCTGATCCTGGTTATCAGTGTCGATACCGTAGAAGCAGGGATGGGTTACCGGGGGCGACGAAATCCGCATGTGCACCTCAATCGCGCCGGCATCCCGCAGGGCCTGGACGATTTTGCGGCTGGTGGTGCCCCGCACAATCGAATCATCCACAATCAGCACCCGCTTACCGGCCAGCACATCCTTAAGGGGGTTGAGCTTCATGCGAATGCCCACCTCCCGCATCGACTGGGTGGGCTGAATAAAGGTGCGCCCCACGTAGCGATTCTTAATTAGCCCCTCCGCGTAGGGAATGCCTGACTGCTGCGAAAACCCAATGGCGGCAGGAATGCCAGAGTCGGGCACCGCCATAATCAAATCCACGTCGGCGGGGGCTTCTTTGGCCAACTGGTGGCCCAGGCGGCGCCGATAGCTGTATAGACTCTCCCCATTCACAATGCTGTCGGGGCGAGAAAAATAAATCATCTCGAAGACGCAGAGCTTGCGCGGGGTCGGCTCAGCCCACTGATAGGAGCTCAAGCCCTGGGCGGTAATCCACACCAGCTCACCGGGCTGGATGTCGCGTATGTAGGTGGCCCCGATGATATCGAGGGCGCAGGTTTCTGAGGCCAGCACATACTGGGACGGGCTGCCCTCCGAGGGAATGTTATCTCCCAGCACCCCCAGCACCAGGGGCCGAATGCCCTGGTGGTCGCGGGCCCCAATGACACCGTCGGGGGTGCCAATTACCAGGCTAAAGGCTCCCTGGCAGCGGTTGAAGGCGTGTTCTGCGCCGCTGACCCAGTCGTGGCCGTCGTTGACTGCTTCTGCCAGGGCAAAGGCAATCATTTCTGAATCGGTGGTGGTAATCAGGTCGTGGTTGCGCTCCAGCAGCTCTTCCCGCAGGTCGGCGGCGTTGACCAGGTTGCCGTTGTGGGCCAGGGCTAAGTCTCCCAGGCGGGTGGGCACGATGGCAGGCTGGGCGTTGCACACGTGGCTCGACCCCGTGGTGGAGTAGCGGGTGTGCCCGACGGAAATTTGACCGATCAGCTCGTGCAGAATTTGGTCATCAAACACTTGGGCTACCAGGCCCATATGCTTATAGACATGGCTCACTGCCCCATCAAAGGTGGCAATGCCCGCCGATTCCTGGCCCCGATGCTGAAGGGCAAAGAGGCCAAAATAGGCCAGCCGGGCTACATCCTCGCCGGGGGCATAGAGGCCAAAAACGCCGCAGGCTTCTTCGGGCTTGTCAGGACGCTCCGTGGAATGACCGGGGGAATCGGGGTCAAGGGAACCTTCTGGGCAGGCCAAGGCTTCGGAAGGGAACGTCATGGGTTTTTGGGGTGGCGGTAGGTGACGCGATAGCAGACAAGCGAGGCTCTAGGACGCATTCACCGGCAGCGTTCTGCCCTCAATGCGCACCCACGTTTCATCATAAGGTGTGGGCCTAAAAATCTGCATTAGAGACTACCGAACCCCTAACTTGGGGTTAATAGTCCCTTAATGACCTAACAATCATAGCACCTGAGTTTGTATACAAAGCTCATTTTTAGCCCATTTTGCGGCCCAAGTTAAGCCTCTAATCGGCGCTCAATGGCGGTCTGCCAAACGTGGGTCAGGGTGGCCACAGCGGCGGTGATGGCAGATTGTCTATCCAGGCTGGTTAGGGTGAGGGGGGCATTGGCTGGCTGCACCGTCCCTAGGGATTGCCAGTGGCCCTGGAGGCTAGTGTCTAAATAAGTTTCCCACTGAACCTGGTGATCAGTGCCAACGGAAACCACGATCCGCGCCCCCCCTTCTCCGAACAGCAGGCGATCCCACCGCACATTGGTTTGGTCGGCCCGCAGTGGCAGGCTAACCTGAGCCCCTAACTGCCCGCTGATGCAGCATTCTGCCAGGGCTACCGCCAACCCGCCCTCGGCACAGTCGTGGGCCGACTGCACCCAGCCCTGGGCGATGCCGTGGCGGCAGACGGCCTGCACCTGTTTTTCCAGTTCCATATCAACCATGGGAGGATGCCCGGTCACCTGACCCTGCACCCCGGCCAGGTATTCAGAACCGCCCAGGGTAACCAGGGGGCGACCGTCTATCGTGGCGGTGGCGGTCTTCTCCACCGGTACGCCAAGTAGATAGATTAAATCTCCTACGGCTCGCCAGCCCTGGGTGCAGGTACGGGTCAAATCCTCAATCAGCCCTACCATGCCTACCACCGGGGTGGGGTAAATGGGCTGGGGCTGCCCCTGGCTATCAACGGTTTCGTTGTAGAGGGATACGTTACCGCCGGTTACCGGGGTTTCAAACCTTCGACAGGCCTCCGCTAGGCCCCGGCAGGCCTCCGCTAGTTGCCAATAGCCGATCGGCTTTTCGGGGCTACCAAAGTTGAGGTTATCGGTTACCGCCAGGGGCACGGCCCCCACACAGCTGAGATTGCGGGCGGCTTCGGCGACGGCGGCCTTGGCCCCCTCGTAGGGGCTGAGGTAGACGTGGCGGGCGTTGCAGTCTACCGTAGCGGCCAGCCCCCGCGGCACCGTGGGGGGCGCGTAGTCGGGGACGGCTTCCAGGGGTCGCAGTCGAATCACGGCGGCATCCCCCTGGCCGGGGCCGTGGATGGTGTTGTTTTGTACCTGCTGGTCATACTGGCGATAGACCCAGCGCTTAGAGGCAATGGTGGGCTGGTCGAGCAGCGCCATTAAAACCTCAGTCCAGGTCATGGCTTGAGGGTCTGGCCCAGCCAGACCTAACACCGTGCAGGCGGCGAGACTCTCCTCTGACCAGGCCCAGGCGGTTTGGGCATAGTCGGGGGGCTGGGTCAGCAGCTGCCGGTGGTAAATAGGGGTATTTTCGGCCAGGGCCAGGGCCGGAATTTCCGCCGCCGTGCCTCCCTCAAACAAAATTCGTACGATCGGCTCGGCGATGACGCTGCCCGCTACTACCGCATGGAGACCCCAGCGCTCGAAGATTTCGATCACCTCAGAGTCTCGCCCCTGGGCCACCACAAACAGCATCCGCTCCTGGGATTCTGACAGCAGATACTCGTAGGGCACCATGCCGGTTTCTCGCACCGGAATTAAATCCAGGTCTAGCTCGATGCCCACGCCGCCCTTAGCCGCCATCTCGGCGGTGGAGCAGGTAATACCTGCCGCCCCCATATCCTGGGCGGCGACAATGGCCCCGGTCTTGAAGGCTTCTAAACAGGCTTCCACCAGAGATTTTTCTAAAAACGGGTCGCCCACCTGCACCGCTGGCCGGTCGGCTTCGGACTCGTCAGTGAGTTCAGCACTGGCAAAGCTGGCTCCGCCCATGCCGTCACGGCCCGTGGTAGAGCCTACATAGAGCACCGGGTTGCCGATTCCCGCCGCTCCGGATTTAACGATATCCGGCGTTTCCATCAGCCCAATGGCCATGGCGTTGACCAGGGGGTTACCGCTGTAGGCGGGGTCAAAATAGACCTCACCCCCCACCGTGGGTACCCCAAAGCAGTTGCCGTAGTGGGCAATGCCCGCCACCACCCCCTGGCACAGGCGCCGGGTGCGGCGGTCGGCTAAATCCCCAAACCGCAGCGAGTTGAGCACGGCAATGGGGCGTGCTCCCATGGTAAAAATATCCCGCAAAATACCCCCTACCCCGGTCGCGGCCCCCTGAAAAGGCTCCACCGCCGAGGGATGGTTGTGGGACTCAATCTTAAACGCCACCCGCAGACCATTTCCCGCATCTATTACCCCGGCGTTTTCCCCCGGCCCCACCAGCACCCGAGGCCCGTCGGTAGGAAACTGCTTTAGCAGGGGACGAGAGTTTTTGTAGCAGCAGTGCTCTGACCACATCACCCCGAACATGCCCAGCTCGGCTCGGTTGGGGTGGCGGCCCAGGCGCTGCACAATGTCGTTATATTCTTCGGGTTTAATGCCCTCGGCGGCAATTTCGGCGGGAGAGAAGGGGGCGGAGGAAAGGGCGGTCATGGTTAACCGGGGAGACAGTGCCTACCGATTCTACACGTCTTAATTCTTGATGAGGAATTCGAACCGCCGGGGCGGCTATCCTCCGAGGGTAAAACAGGGTGGGGTGGGGGTATCGTTTGAGTAACGTCTGGCGGTAGACTGGGCCGACTTGGATTGAGTCTTCTGGGCAAAATGCCCATGGGTGCTGCGTGCAAGCCAAGGGGGGTTTTCAGGAATAGCCATTTGGCTAGATATAGGCCGAGATATCTTCGCCGCACTCGTCGGCTAGGTAGCAGAGCGCCCGGAACCGTAGCTCCACAAGCTCGTTGTAGAGAGGATTGAGCTTACACAGGGGCGGGAAATGGGCGATCAGGCGGCCAAATACAAAAATGTCGCGCTCGAAGGGACACTGGGCCGGAATCAGCCCGGCTAAGGTTCTAGCCCGGTGGGGGGTTTCAATACTGAGGTGGCTAATTTGCTGCCGCAGGGGGCGCAGCACGTCTATCCCAAAGGGTTGGGCGAGGCGTTGAAGCCATTGACTAGCGGTGGCGACGAAATTTTTCATGGTTAACAACTCAATTTCTCCCACGGTAGAAGCAGAAGGTTGCTGCTGCTTCCCGTCTAACTTAAAGAACTCCCTAGTCAATCGGGTGAAGCCTCGGCAAAGCCCGGTTGATCCCCGCTAAAGCTCCTGTAAAGAGCCTGGAGACTGTCAGGCTAATCCTATGGCTGGCAGGCATCCGACCGCTTTCGGAATTTAGTAAACCCAGATGGTGGGCTAACGGCTCCATTGTGCTGGCAATAATCTAGGAATAACGACTGAGAATGACGCTTTCGCAAGTGGAACCATAGCTTCTACACGTTCGCGCCAGCGCATTACGGAGAGTTGCCAGGGAGATCTGGCAAGGGTGGCAGCACATAGACTGTGGATTGTTTGACTAGCTGGCTGCGGGTGGCATAGGGCACTTTGCCATCGCCCCAGGCCAGATACTGCTGGCAAAACGCTAGGATCTGAGGGGCCGCGGTTAGCGGCGGCAGATCGCGGAGAATGAAGGTGAGCTTGCCGGGGGCTGTTAAGGCTAGATTGCAGGGGCGATCACAGGCGGCCATGCAGCGCACCGATTGAAGGCTGATTTGATCAGCCCAGGGGCTGGCTTGAAGCTGCTGCTGAAGCTGCTCTAGCAGGTACTGGCCAGCGGCCATGCCCGCTGGAATGGCCTGATCGGTTGGGGTTTCGTCCTCCTTAAATTGACACAGGGCACAGACGAAGAGGGTCGTTGGGGGCATTACAGAAATTAAAACCGAAGGTTTAAATACCAGAATCATCGGGAACTAAGGCAAATTCGGCCCAGCGATTGCGCACCTGCCGGTAGCATTGCGGCGGGGGCACGGCCAGGCGGCGCAACAGAGTGAGGGTGGTTTGTCCGTCGCCCAGCAGCAGTAACACCAAATCCTGCGTGGGGTCGTAGGTGGCCACAGCGGTCAGCCCGCCGCTTACGAGTTCCGGTTCTAACTGGAGCGCTTGGAGATGTTCCCCCACCTGAGCTTGGGGGTTAAAGTCAAGGGTGTAATGAACCGGGGTGCGGCCCCAGTCCACCGTTGCCGCCTGGGTTACCGCTACCCGACAGGTAACCAAGCCTCGGCCCTGGCGCAAAAAGCCCTGCCAGGCTTCGTGCCCCAGAGGCAGCACATATTCTCGAATAAAGAGGGGTAGCCAGTAGCCGCCGCACCCTTGCCAAACGCTGTCCTGAACGCGCATAAGACTTCAGCATCCGTACCTCGCAGATGTCGTAAACACATGATCGTCATCGGCGGGCATTCTGACTGACTCAATTTTGGAGTTTAGATTTTGGCTGAACCAAAATCTAAACTCCAAAATTGGCTCACAGCTGCGGGACAGTGGCCGATTTCCACGGCGCTTTCCCCGTTTCCTTCAGCGGCTGATCCCCGCTGAAACCGATAGCACTGAGCATTTTAACATTGCCGCGAAGGTCTACGCCTGACGCATTACAAGTTAATAACCTGGCTTCTTCGCTAGAACAGAAGCAGCGGCTGTCATTTCCGTGCCCCGATTTAGCAGGGGCAGGCTGCGGGCGGCAATCTATTCAGAAGCATGAGGGCGCCTAGCCCCGCGCCTCTATCGCTGATTTGCGCGTCCCTAAATCCACCTTTATGAATGGTTAGATGGAGGGGTAAACCCAAGGCGAGGACGGCGAGGGCCCTCGCCTCGCGGCTTTAATCTCGCGGCTTTAATACAGAGCCTGCATCAGGCGTTTGCGGTAGGTGGCGGTGAGGGGGTCGCTATCCCCCAGCAGCTTAAACACCGTCAGCATGGCCTTGCGAGCACCGTCGTTACGGTAGCGCCGATCGGTTTGCACCAGGGCGAGGAAGGTTTCGAGGGCAGTGGCGTAATCGCCCTCTAGGGCGGCTTTAGAGGCGGTTTCAAAGTCAGCATCTAGGGGTGACTCGGCAGCCTCGGCGGGCGGGGGCGGCTGGAGGGCCAGGAGTTCTCGCCATCCTTCCACCTGGGTTTGGAGGGGGCGATCGGGCGCTTGAATCAGGTCGAGGTACTGGCGGGCGGTGTCGCAATCACCTCGGTGCAGGTAGACCTGGGCGGCGGTCAGCAAAACCTGAGGATTTTCGGGGTGTTGGGTAAGCAACGTCGTCAGCGCGGCTTGGGCCGCCTCAGCCGGGCCGGTTGCCTGGAGAGCTTTGAAGGCCGCTAACCCCTGCTCCAGAGAAGATTGCAGCCCCAGGTTGGCCAGCAGGGCGCGAATGTCGGGCTCGGGCAGCACCCCCACAAACCCGTCAAGCACCTGCCCCTGGTTAACAATGCGCACGTCGGGTACCCCCTCGACCCCAAAGGTTTTGGCCAGGTCTGGGTTCTGGTCAATGTCTACCTTGGCCAGGGTAAAGTCATATTCTGCCACCAGCTTTTCGAGCATGGGCTTGAGCAGTTGGCAGGGGCCGCACCAGGTGGCATAGAAATCGACCAAAACCGGGTGCTGAAAGGACTGCTTCAGCACCGCTGTTTCAAAATCGGCCTGGGTGGCCACAATAGACTGTCCCACGTCGTCTCCTCCTCAAGGGCGCATAAATACGTCGTATAGCGATAGCAGCACCTCGGCCACAATTAAAATGACCACATACCACTCTAGCCGTAGGCCGGTACGGTGTCGCTGCAGGTCGAGTACGGTTTCGGCGGTGCGGCTGACTAAATCAAGCTTGCGCTCTAGCACCGAGTGCCGCTCTTGAATTTCATACTCATCCTCCAGGCGTTGGTAGAGCAGGTCGAGCTGGGGGTATTCCCACAGCAGTTCGGGCTTATCGACAATTTCAACCCGTCCGATAATTTTGTGCTGAATCATCAGTGTGTTGCCAATCTGCTTGAGCAGCTGATCTCCCTGTAGGTAGGGCGGACGCTGGCTTTGAAGCTCAAGGGCATAGGGCTCAATGCGGTCAAAAACAGCGGCAGCCCCCAGCTCGTAGTGGGCCAGCACTACGCTTTTGGCCATCACCTCAGCCACAATTTGCAGGCGGGGCAGATCTAAAATCGAGAGTAGAACTTGCTCATCCTGTACTTTGCCATCGTGGCCGGGGGCAATTTGAATGGTTACCGTCTCCGTTTCGGGCTGGTCAAAGGGCATTTCAACATGGGGCTTAATGTTAGCCAAAAAACCGTCAGCGGCGGTTTCTGAGAGGCCAAACACCACCACCACCCCATAGGCAAATAGCACCCCGTAGGCGGCTGACCCGGCAGTCAAAATCAGGGGAGAGGTAGGAGCCGCCGTGCCCGTTCTGAGAGCCTCTAGGCGAATGCTTTGACCGATAAAGTAGGCCCGTACTGGAACCTGGTCGGGGCCTAGAGGCACGGCTATAGCCGCCGCCGGATCAACGGAAGTCATGGGAAAGCCAAAATGATAAGACGATGAAAAATCCAGTCTAGAACCATACCCTGAACCCAACGGCCCGGCCACCTGAATTCTAGATTAGGAAGATAGGAACAGGACTGTAAGGCTCGACACGAGTCGAGATTGATTCATTCTAGGCGATAGGATCAAACCGCCGCCGCCGGGGGGAACTATGAGTTAGATTGACGCGACCAGCGCGATGTCGGATTCGGCTTCTATACCTTGTCTAGCAAGGCATTCAGCCCTAGCGTGGGGATTCTGCTAACATTCAGTCTCAATTCAAAACTAGAGGTAAACTAAGGGTTAGCGTTAACGTGAAACCTGGAAACCAGCTTAGGGCTGTTTCGGAGCTAATTTTTGAGCATGGCACTTCACACCAAACTCAGCAACATACTCATCGTTGAAGATAGCAAAGGTCGTCGAGAGATCGTCTTAGATGGGTCGGTTTACTCCATTGGGAGGGATCCAAAGTGCGACATTAGGCTATCGTCTCAGTTTGTGTCGCGGCACCACGCTACCCTAGTGCAGCTGCCCAAGGATGACGATACCTACTACTACCGGATTGTCGATGGCAACCTGAAGGGCAAGCCCAGCGCCAACGGTATGTTAATCAACGGGCGCAAGCTTCAGGCCCACGATCTAAAAAATGAGGATGAAATTGTCTTTGGCCCCCAGGCCCGGGCGATTTACTACCAGCTTAAGCGCGACAGCCAATCGACCCTGCCGCCAGATGAGTTTGACATTACGCTGATTAGCCCCAACATGGTAGAAGAGGGCGAGGAAGACAGCGACGATGACTTTTCGCCAAACGAGTTTTAGCTTAGACCAGGGCTACGATCGCCTGATTGACCGCCTCAAACACTCGCTGGCAGTGGTTGTTTTGATTTAAGGGCAGTTCTTCGTTTTTGACCACCAGGTTGACCTTAGCGGCACCGAGGGTTTGGGTAGGGGGATTAATTAAAACTTCAATGGTCGTTAGCTGGGATAGGGAAACCTGACCTGGTTTTTCTTTGGCGACGAAATAATCGCCGGTTTCATAGATCATGCTCAGGCCACAAGATTCAAGCGAGCTCACGATGGAATCCCGCAAGCCGGGGATGGCCTTAGAGAAGGTGAGTAGATTGGTGTATCGAGCCATAGGACTTTCCTACCACAACTGCTACATGACCGCGGCTGAACTAACTAGCGGTTAGGGCTACCGGCAAAAGCGACCCCAGGATCTACGCCCAGCACGGGCAACGCTAGACTAGGATCGGCGCATCCAGGCCATTGACTTGGAACGCTCGCCCCTACTAACGACACGCCCATCATAACAGGTTACAAATTTAGGTATTTGTTTGTGACTACCATTTTTATTCAAGGATACAGACAGGTCAGGTTAAATCTTCATGAATTTTTCATGTAATTCAGGAAAAATTTACGCGGATCTGAGTCATTCAGTGCCTGTTAGAGTTAAGGCACCGAGTCATCAACTATGCAAGGCAAGCTGATCGTATTTGAAGGTGTAGAGGGCTGTGGTAAGTCTACGCAACTGCGGGTGCTGCACCAGGGGTTGCTGGGTAGCCCCCTGTTTCTAGAGCTAAAGCGGCAGGGGCTAGTGTCCCATATTCTGACCAGCCGCGAACCGGGGGGGACGGCGCTGGGACTAAAGCTGCGCCAGCTGTTGCTGACCTCATCTGAGGGGGTTAGAGTGGGGGATCGGGCGGAACTGCTGCTTTATGCCGCCGACCGGGCCCAACATGTGGCCGAGGTGATTAAGCCAACCCTGGCCGAGGGCGGTTGGGTGCTGTGCGATCGCTTCATCGACTCGACGGTGGCCTACCAGGGCTATGGCCGAGGCTTAGATTTAGACTTGATTCAGCAGCTTAACCAGGTGGCCACCGGCGGCCTGACCCCCGACCTTACCCTCTGGCTGCAGCTGGAGGCCGCCCAGGGGCTAGCCCGCGCCCGCCAGCGGGGGCAGACCGACCGGCTGGAGCAAGCTGATTTAGGGTTCCACCAGCGGGTGCAGGGGGGGTTTGAGGCCCTGGCCCAGCAGCATCCCCACCGGATATGCCCAATTGCTGGGGCCGATCCTCCAGCGACAGTCGCCGCCGCTGTGTTTACCGTCGTTACTCAACACCTGCAGCAATGGTACAAGCCCTATTTGCCGAGCTAGTTGGCCAGCCTACCGCGATTTCCCTACTCTGCCGCGCTATTCAGCAGGGTCGTATTGCCCCAGCCTACCTATTTGCGGGCTCCGCTGGGGTGGGGCGGCGGCTGGCCGCCGAGTGTTTTACGGAGGCGTTATTTACAGTAGGTCGGGGACGGTCGCTGGGGCTGGGGCCAGACTCTGGCAGGCGGCGACGCATTCGCCAACGTAACCACCCTGACCTGCTGTGGGTCGAGCCTACCTATCTGCACCAGGGCAAGCTAATCCCCGCCTCCGAGGCTGAAGCCCAGGGCGTTAAACGCAAGAGCCCGCCTCAAATCCGCCTTGAACAGGTGCGGCAGGTGGCCCAGTTTCTCAGCCGTCCGGCCCTGGAAGCTACCCAGGCCGTAGTCGTAATTGAAGGGGCCGAAACCATGGCCGAAGGCGCTGCCAACGGGCTGCTCAAAACCCTCGAAGAGCCTGGTCAAGCCACGATTATTTTGCTAGCCCCAGGCCCCCAGGCGCTGTTGCCCACCCTGGTGTCACGGTGCCAGACCATTCCCTTTGGGCGGTTGAACCCCACCGATATGGCCGCGGTGCTGGGGCAGGCGGGCCAGGAAGACGTGCTGAATCATCCCCAGGTTCTCGCCCTGGCCCAGGGTAGCCCAGGCCAGGGAATCCAGGCCTATCAGCAGCTTCAGGCTATTCCCGCAGAGTTGATGACGGCGCTGCACACCCCCCCCAACAGCCTGCGGCAGGCCCTGGAGCTGGGCCGTCAGGTGGCTAAAACCCTCGATCCCGAAGCCCAGTTGTGGCTGCTAGATTATCTGCTGCACTGGTACTGGCGCACCTACCCCCTGGAGAGCGCCCGCTGGTTGCCCCAGCTGGAGCAGGCTAAGGGCTACCTGCGCCGCTTTGTGCAGCCCCGGCTGGTGTGGGAGGTGATGCTGATGGCGGTGTGGCAGGGCTACGCCGGGGTAACGCCATGATGAGACCACGATTGTCGTCCCGTAGATGGCTAGGGGGACTGGTGGTATTGGGGATTTTGTTGACCTGCTGCATCGGTCGCCCTAGCCCTTCCTTGATGCCCGCTCCCGCCTCTGACCTGGGCTCAGAAGCCCCCCTGGCGGTGGAGTCTGTGGCAGCCGATAGCCCCCCGCCCCAATTGCCCGATGATGACTTTTGGTACCAGGCGGTAGCCGCCGCCAGTCGGGGATCTCAGCGGGCCGCTGCTGCTACCACCGCCGAGGATTGGAGCCAGGTGGCCCAGGCCTGGGGCGAGGCTGTGGTGCTGCTGCAAACAATTCCCGCCGATGACCCTCGCCAGGGGTTTAGCCAGCGCAAAGCCCGTGAGTATTTGCAGAATCTTCAGATTGCCCAGGCGCGGGCCGAGCAAAAGGGATTAGAGCGGGTTTTTCCCACCCTGGGGAGTCCAGTTTTAGACGAGCAGGTCAGCCTGTACCAGTCCTACGTGGCCACTCTGGGGGCTCCGGATGTGCTAATTGTGGGGAGTTCGCGATCGCTCCAGGGCATCGATCCCCAGGTGCTTCAGCAGGCGTTGGCCTACGAGGGTAGGCCCGGCCTACGGGTGTACAACTTTAGCGTCAACGGGGCTACGGCCCAGGTGGTGAGTTTCATCCTCCGGCGGCTGCTAGCGGAGGATTTACACCCCCGCCTGGTCATTTGGGCAGAGGGGTCGCGGGCGTTTAACAGCGGTCGGTTTGACCGCACCTTTGCGGAAATTTTGGCCTCGCCAGGCTATGCTGCCGTGGCGGCAGGGGCGCAGCTCACCACCCAACCTGCGCCGGATCAAGCCGCCGCTGCCGCGCCAAAACCACTAGGTACGGTGCCCGTCAGCTTGATTACGGCCCAGGGATTTTTACCGGTCAACGACCAGTTCAACCCCAGGGTCTACTACCAAACCTTTCCCCAGGTGCGGGGAGCTTACGATAATGCCTACCGTCCCTTTCGCCTAGCTGGGTTACAGACGGATTCCCTCAACGCGGTGACCGAGTTCTTGAAGTCTCGACAGATTCCCCTAGTGTTCGTGAACCTGCCCCTCAGCGATGACTATTTAGACCCGGTGCGGCTGGGCTACGAGCTCCAGTTTCAAGCCTTTTTGCAGGGTCAGGCCCAGGCAGGGGCGATGACGGTGGTTGACCTGCTCGAAACCTGGCGGTGGCAGTCGCACCTGTTTGCCGATCCAAGCCACGTCAATCGCTACGGCGCGCGGGAGGTAGCCCGTCTGCTGGCCGCCGATGGCCGCGTACCATGGCCGCAGGTCACTCAGGATTTGGAATAAGGCAATTTCCCGGAAAGAAGATACCCGATATAAACAAACTTTTAGGCTGGGTTCCCGCCTGCGCGGGAATGACGAGGCAAGTTCTTGACTAGAAATCTCCTAATTACTTGCAGGGTGAATTCAGGATCCAGAATTAAATAACGTAGGACAGACGGGACGACTGTCCTACGTCCGGCAGGATGCCTAGCCTACAAAACTTGGGTTTTATTTAATCCTCATTCCTTAGCTCTCTCGCCTAGAGCCTGCCGCCGCCCTTCGAGGGATGGAAATAATGGCGTACAACGCCTACGGACTGTCCTGACCTAAGTCGCTACAGCTATGTCGCCTATAAAGTTGCTGGGCGGCTAATGGTTTGTCAAGGCTGAAATTTAGGGTGTAACTTTTTTTTATGGCCTCTTTGCGGTGCATGGCTACGCGAATGCACCCTTCGACCCCCTAAAACTTAAGCTTGACGCTGCACTAGAGCTCAAGCCCTTTTTTGGTTTGCTTGAGCTGCTTGTAGAGCGACTTGATTTGACCATAAGCTTCTTCTGGGGAAAGCTTACCGCCGGTCTGCAGCCCGGAAATGTAGCTGACCCGGTGAGCAAACTCTTGCAGGTTAGCGTTAAAGGCCAGCCGCTGGGGTGAGAACTCTCCGTAGTAGCGGCTGTGGGGATAGAGAAAGCTATCGAGCTGGCGGAGTTTAGGGGAATTTGGCTGGGTCATAGGACGTTTGTTAATCTTTTCTTAACTAATTTGATAACTGTCCCTTAATTATAACTAAGGTCTCTCGTCTGCCAAAGTTTCGTCCCAAGGTTGGCTGGAATCGTATAAAACCGTAGCTTTTGTGGGGCAGGGGGGATAACGCTAAGGCAAGGCGGCACTGACGCAGAGCAATGCCCCTGCTCCAGCTCAGCAGTCCCTAGGCCCTAAGACTGACCG
>DAIUJR010000112.1:0-14064 GCA_036848635.1 Nodosilinea sp. CTOTU7336 | reverse complement strand
GATATATTTCACCCAAGCATTCAGCGACAAACTGCAACATCCGCAGTTCAAACCAGGACGAGGCTTAGGGCTAGATGAAGCGTTTGATCGATAACTAGACAGTCGATAGCTAGACATACGTACAGGTACTTCCACTTCCGGACATAGCGTTTGCACCACGGGATATTGCCGAGGTTTTATTGCTCATGAAAGAAACAGTGACACGTCTGCTCTCAAAAATGATCACGATATTTACGAATCTACTGATACAGAGAGGACTGAGGCCCTTTCCCCCAGGCCTTTAGCAATCCCTGAAGGTGCGATCGCCCACCCAAATCCCAGATTAAACATGACCAGCGATCTCCAATCCACCGATTACCATATCAGCCTTTTAAACTCTCGCTTTTACCAATTCGATAACATTGTTCCAAAAGCAAGTTAACGTTCCCAGTCACCCGCCGCAGACAATCTCTGCTACTCACAGACAACCTCCCGGCGGTCGGCGTGCATTGGGGTTGTTATGCTGGCGGCAACTGGTCATACAATTCTGGCTCAATATCAGCGACTTTAGCCAACACAGCCTCATATTTTGTTTGATCACCACGGCTGGCGCGCTCTTGTAAATACCCCTCAGTCGTTAATGCTGCAATTTTCTCGGCAACTGCCAGCGCAATAAACTGGTCTAGCGAAACCCCATCCTGCTTCGCAAGTCTTTGTAAGCTTTTATACAAGGAGTCAGGTAGCTGGATGCTTAACGTGCTCATGACAATGCTCCAATAGACTTTAGGAAATTTGCCGAGGTAACGGCACTAACCCCAAACTGCCCAATGCCTGCAAAATCGCGGATATTGTATATCACTACGCTATCACACCCCGCTTTAACCGCCAGTTCTAACACCATGTCATCCTTTGGATCGGACAAGAAAGGTCGCCAAAGAAAATTTGGTGATGGGTCGCAACGGAACAGTGAAAATCAAGGAAATCTTGTACATCTAAGGCATTAATAGCCGGATTTGGCAGTTTCCGCGACAAGACCTCTTCATACTCCAGAACTAGCGGTACAGAAAGATTGATCTTAAACTGCTCGCTACCCACCAACCCCAATAGACGAAAAGCAATCCCGTTTCTAGAACGTAGCCCAGCAACCACGATATTTGTGTCGATTACAATTTGGGTGATGGGCATTGGCGGTAGCACCAGAGGCGTTCATGGTAACCCACCAATGTTACCGCCTACTCTATTCCTTGCAGAAGTAGCTTTCTATACATAGGAAAAGCCTTGACCCCGTGCACCCGCCGCAGAGAACATTGCGGACTCAACCAACCATCTTTTATACGGTCGACGTGCAACGGAATTGTTAGACGGCTGTTTGACCTTCTACAGCACCTTGGTCAATATGTTCCTCAAATTCGCTCTGTAACGCTTCAATAGAATCTAGAATCGGCATAAAACGTAGCCCAAAGTCTGTGAAGCAATACTCTACGCGAGGTGGAATTTCTGGATACGCATGACGCTGAAGAATCTTGTAATTCGTTAGTTTTCTCAATCGCTCATTCAGCACCTTTGTGGTTAGCCCTTCAATACTGCGTTCCATTGCACCGGGTCGGCAGACTCCTTGACGAACCAGTTGAAGCACCGTAAGCGACCACTTACAACCCAGAATATCCTCAGCGATGCTAATCACTGATGTCTGCTGAACTGGCGAAGACCTTAGAAAATTTTGTTCGCTCATCTGCCTAAATCCGTACCAAAAAGTGCCTACCCTTCTAAATTGTACTTACTTTCGCTCTCATAAGCACTTTGGTAGAGTAACTGTGCAAACCCAATCGGGAGAAAAAAATGAAATCGAAAGCAACTTTCTATCATGCTGGCTGTCCTATTTGTATCAGTGCTGAGCAGAGTATAGCTCAAGCTCTCGATCCTACCCGCTACGATCTGGAAATTACTCACTTGGGTGAACACAAAGAGAAAATTGCAGAAGCCAAAGCTAGAGGTGTTCAGTCTGTCCCAGCTTTAGTATTAGATAACCAGCCCTTCCACATCAACTTCGGCGCAGCTTTATCAGACCTGACATAGCTTGTACACTTGGCTTCCAATTCGCGGCTTGCCTCTACTTAAATTAGAGGTAAGCCACATTTTGAGGTGTAACTGCAAGGCGAAATCGATTAGGTCAAGGATATCCAGCATACAAGAGGAGTTACCGTGACTACTTTATTTGAAAAACTAGGCGGCAAAGGTGCTATTGACTTAGCTGTTGATCGATTCTATGAACGTGTCCTAAATGATGAGCGAATCAAACACTTCTTTGAAAACGTTGATATGAAGAAGCAGCGAGGGCATCAGAAAGCATTCTTGACCTATGCTTTTGACGGCGCTCCTCAATATGAGGGGAGCATGATGAGAGAAGCTCACAAACATCTAGTTGAAGACATGGGCTTAAACAGTGGACATTTTGATGCTGTTGTCCAGAATTTGGTCGAAACTTTGCGAGAATTGGGAATTTCAGATGAACTCATTAAAGAAGTAGCTGCTGTTGCGACTGCCCCTGAACATAAAAGGGATGTGCTGAATCACTTAACTTGACTCAACAGGGAGTCTTTTACAGGACTGTCCTCACAGGTAACTTAAAGCCATATGATGATCGAACTGAGCCGCGAACGCCGCTGTTAGTGCCAAGGTTTTATCATACGACACCAAACATTTATACTGCTGCGGAGGAACTACTGTTTAGCCTGCATTACTCCCGTCTACGCGGTATAACACCCCTAATCTGGGTGGTTAGGCTGATCGCCAGTTGAATATCACAGCCCACGGGCGGTGTTATGCGGCTAACTTCAGCAAAACTTCATCATCAATACGGTTGCCCCTCAGCCGTGCTTCTTGTATTGTCGATTTTGCGGGGAATGATTCCGACAGGGAAGCGGCGAGTTCATCAGCGTGATGACCCGCCGGCGGGGGGTGACAACCGGGTAAACGCCCCCAGCGCAGACCCCAGGGGTTTTGAAAATCCCTGGGGTCTTGGCATGGCAGTTTTGGGCTCAACCCGCCCACCTGGCCCTCAGCAAAGCGACCAGGCCTGCTTCTTGTGCTTGATTGCGGCCCAAAGCTGCGACAATAAGCTTAGCCAAATCACCCAGTCGCGCTCAGTCAATTTTAAAATTTAGATTTTATGGCCGACGGATTTGAAATTTGCGATCGCGACCTCACCAACGACCTAGCCGCCCGCTACCAGGGAGCCAGCGTGTTGGCCTGCGACACCGAAACCATGGGCCTGCTGCCCCAGCGCGATCGCCTTTGCCTGGTGCAGATCGCCGACCCCGAGGGCTATGTTACCGTGGTGCGCATTCAGGCGGGGCAGAAGGCTGCTCCTAACCTGCGGCAGGTGCTAGAGGCTTCGAGCAGCCTCAAACTATTCCACTTTGCCCGATTCGACCTGGCCACCCTGCGCTACCACCTGGGCATTGCGGTGAACCCGGTGTTTTGCACCAAAATTGCCAGCAAGCTCAGTCGCACCTACAGCCCCAAGCACGGCCTTAAGGATGTCGTCAAAGAGCTAGAGGGCACCGAACTCGATAAAACCGCCCAAAGCTCAGACTGGGGCAACGCCATGCACCTCTCCGACGAGCAGCTGCGCTACGCCGCCAACGACGTGCGCTATTTACACAGCATTCACCACACCCTAGACGCCATGCTCAGGCGCGAAGGGCGGTGGGAACTGGCCCAGGATTGCTTTAAGTGCCTGCCGACTATCGTGAGTCTAGATTTGCTTCAGTACAGCAATATCTTCGAGCACTGAGTTTTCGAGCACTGAGAGAACGCTACCATCCGTGCCGAAATACTCGATCCGTCCTGATGCCCCGCCGACGCGAGCACTAGCCCCCCAGCGCCTCATCCAGCACGGCCCGAGCCGCCTCTGCCTGGCTGCGGGCTTCTCGAAAACGCAGGTTGCTCTGGGCAAAGGATTTCAGCACCTTAAAGCCGTCCTTCAGCTCCGCCACCTGAGCTTCGGTAATGGGGTCATCCACAAACAGCAAATCCACCAGGCTGCGGATCTTATGGGCCTCTTCCCGCGACTCTTGTACCTTAACCTTGAGGGTGGCCAACTGGTTGAGGGTCTGAATCGCCTGTACCACGGCATCATCATGCTGCTGGGTCGCCTCCGTGGGGGCCAGGGGTTGCACCTCAACCAGCTGCTGGGCGCTAAAACCATCGGCCAGGGAGGTGGTCAACTCTCCCTCATCCAGCATGGTCATCAGCTGATCCAGCGCCTTTTCGCGGGCTTTGTTCGAGTCTTTGCCGGGCACCGTCAGCACGATGTCTGGGCTTTGGGCCAGGGTATATTGAACCATTTTTATAGATCATGCATACTAGCCAATCATACGCTGGTTGCCCCAAAGGCACAAGCGTCGATTCGTTAACCTCCAAGATTACGCGAGGTGCTAGAACAGTTTTAATAAAAATGCAGAATGAAAATGCAGCGGGTCTACAGGGCCCTTACCCTCGCATTCCCCCCTGCACCACCGCCTTCAGCCGCTGGTGCAAACCTGACGCATCTAGATCAGGCACAAAAGGCTGAATCGTCTCGGCGTGGGCCCAAAGAGAGGCAAGGTCTGGGGTAAAGGGGCGAAAGTTTGGCACTGGCCGATCTGATCGCTGAGACGGGTTTTCGTTGGCCCTGGCAGGTGCTGGGGCCGTCTGCCCTATTGAGGCCCGCGTAGCCTGCTCAGGAGATGAGGGCGAGGCCGCCGCCGCAACCGACGACTCACGAACCGACCGACTATCTGTCTCGGTCGGGCCTAGACGTCTGTCCTGGGAAGCCTTGGATTCGGCAGGCTCAGAATAGGCCGAGGAGCAGAGCAGAGGCTTGCCTAAAATAATCGACTCAAATTCGCGGTTAAAGTGGCGAATCGGGTGCCCTCGCCGCTGCCAAAGCTGGAGGATCTGATCTACTGAAACAATCTTGTAGCGCCCCTGATAAAGGGCTTCGGTGATGGCATGGCCAACCCAAATTGGCTCAAACTGCTGGAGCCAGCCAACTACCACAGCCTCGACTGAATAGGCTTCAGTATCAAAGCTGTAATCGAGCAAAAGCTGTTGAATATGGGACGCTTCTACAGCACTAGGAGGACTAGTCATGATTTACTCCCGTGATCTTACCCAGGCAGACCAGGGCTTAATACAAATTTTCTGAGGGACTCAAGTTTAGGTGAGCTACAGGGGTGTATTTGTAGGCAATACTACTCTATTGTACCCCAATGCCCCTGCGTCCTCCCAGTGGAACTACTGCACCATGACGTCGTTGCCCGGCGCGGGTTGATCAAAGGGATCCGTGCGCCCCGTCCAATTAAAGTCGCTAATCCGAAAGCCAATGAAACCCGTATCCTGGATCGGGTTATAGCGCACCAGCACGCCATAGGCCCGGCGGCGATACTCCAGTACAAAATTGGTGTCAATTTCCTGGCCGGTATCAACGTTGATGGCGGTCTGAAACCCGGCCAAAACCGGGCCATAGATTTGCTGGATAATGCCCCCGGTTAGCACGTTCTGGTCGGCCACTCGGTCAAACAAAAAGGGCGACGGATCGCCGGCAATAAAGGTGCTGGAAAAGCCGATATTAAACTGAGTGTAGTCGAGGTAGTTCCGCTCTAGGTGGCCAAACTGGCCTCCTATGGCAATCCTGGCTTCTAGGGATTCCTGGATATCGCTGCTGGTGTAGTAGGTCGCCGTACCCCGCAGCCCGGCGATTAATACCAGAGAGGGCACCAATGGTCGGGGCGAATAGCGCAACCCCTCGGTGGGGGTGCTGGGCCGGGCCTGCCCCTGCCAGAGCAAAAAGCCCCGGCTCAGGTCTACGGATCCCTGAAATCGAAATAGATTGGTGAGCTCCAGGGTTTCCCCCGGATTCAGCAGGTCAGTGCGGTCGGTGTTGGCCGTAACGTATTGGCCCGAAACCTGATAGCTCAAGTTGATGGCGGTATTGCCCAGGGGAATAATCGGCGACTCCAGCAGCACTCCTAGGCTCGACTGCACATCCTGAAAGCCTAGAGAGCCGTTGAAGAGGCGATCGCGGTAGCTATATTCCAAATTCAGGCGGTGGGTACCCACAAGCCGCTGGGTACGAAAGCTGGCCCTGAGGCGGTTGGGAAAGTTATCCAGATCTAGCCCGGAGACATTCAGCACCCCGGTGGCCGTAGTGCGCGGCCCTAGGGCACCGTTGATCTCAGCCACCAGGCCAAAGTTAGCCGGGTCAAACAGGTTGGCATCGGAGCTGCCCAACCAGCGGGCGATAAAAAACTGGGGGGTGACCGTGAGTTGTAGTGGCCCGCCCAGGGGAATTCGAAAATCGCGTTCGACAAAGACGCCGTCGCGATCGCGGCCGTCGATACCGATCACCGGCGGCACCGGATTCAGGGCATCAGCGGGAAATTGCCCCCGCTGCAAAATAAAGCGGTTGCGCAGCAGCGGAATCGACAGCCCCTGATCAAACACCAGGCGAGGGTTTTCAATGATCAGCTCATCTTCCACCTCGTTCAGGGGGGTGAGCCGCACATGGTCGCCCCGCAATTCCAGCTCTGGCGGCGAAAATGGATCGTTCGTCAACCGCACATTGTCGGCGTACCAGCCGTCGGCGTCAAAATAAATGGTCTCGCTCTCAAACCGAATCCGCCGCAGATCCCCCGATTCCCCCCCAAATAGCGTTTGCTGAGGATCCGTCGTCAGCGACACGCCGCCGGGGCTGGTGACCTGAGAAATCGAGCCTCGACCCTGAAGCCGATAGTCCACCGGCCCGCTATCCAGGGGCTGATCGTTAGCGAAGGTGGCCGATAGGTCTTCCCCCAGGGCGGGCAGCAGCAGTTCTCCCCGCCCAAAGGTAATCTCGCCGGCCCCCTGTAGCAGATTGTAGGTGGCCGTTTCCCCCTCAATAATCTGCTCGTTGCGGTTAAAAAAGACGTCGCCCTCGGCCCGCAGGTGGCGATTGTTTAGGTTAACCCAGAGCCGGTTGGCGGCCAACTGGCTATTGCCAAACTGCACCAGCACATCCCCTGTGGCGGTAACCACCTGGCGGTTGGGGTCGAAAACCTGGCGGTCGGCCTCCAGCCGCAGGGCCCTGGCGGGGGTAGCGGGCTCTTCTGGGGTGGTGGGATCTGGGGTGGTGGATTCTGGGATGGTGGGATCTGGGGCAGCAGGCTCTGGGGCAGCAGGCTCTGGGGGGGCGGCCTCGGAGTCATTCCCCTGGGCCAGACGGGCAGAGGGTATTCCGCCATCCACCCAAGCGGCCCCAACATCATCAGCGGCCAGGGGGAGGGGCATTCCATCTAAGGTCAGGGTAGAGGTTGGGCTACCCTCAGGCGGAAGCAAATCCGCTGCCGTAAAGCTGACGTTGGAGGTAGAACCCGGAGCCAACTGCCCTGGCTCTGCCGTCAGCCCCGGCCAGTCCAGCCGTTGCCCTGGAGGATGGATCAACCTCGACACCGTAGCCTGGGGTAGCCGGGGGGATGGCAGCGGCCAAGATTCCTGCTCAGATAGCGGCCCTGCCAGGGACGGATCTAGGCCATTCGTCGCCGTCACTGCTGGGGCCGTTTCGGCAATTTCAATGGTGGGCGGCAGATCCAGCGGAATTAGCGGCAAGGGCATATCTCAGGTTTAACCACACCAAAAATAAAGCCCGACAAGCGGGCTCTAGGTAAGACTATCGTCAGACGCGCTTCCAGGTTCTTCGCCGCAGCCCCTAGCTCATACTCTAGTCAACCAATGGCATGAAACGGGATAATGGGCTAGAACTATCGATCCTCAGTCAGGTCTATTCCATGTCCTGGCGTCCGGGGTTGCGGGAGGGGTCGCCGCTCAGGAAGCCAAAGACAAAGAGGGCGACGAAAAAGGCCACTACGAGGTAAACCACAATTTTGAGAGTCAGCATAGGTTAAATCTCCAAACGGCTGGCTAAACGAGAAAATAAATCCTTACCCCCATCCCGCTGTACCGGTGGAGAGGCATTCACCCATCGGTCACCAAGACATCCAGGATCAGGACTGAACTGGGTTTATCATATCGCCAAATGCCCGCCTCTCTAAACTCCGCCACTAATCTCAAGGCTGGAGATTACCCTAAAACCCAAGTCGAGTAATGGGGGCATTCTGTTCCCCCACTCGGTTGAAACGGCCCCCTGACTAAGGTCGTCCCCCAAAATCTTAACCGGCAGAACGCTAGCTTTGGCCTCACCCCTAAACATGGGTACGCAGCCACTGCCAAACGGCTTTTAGACCCGTTTCCAGCACATGAATGCCCCGATCCAGCCACCGCAGCAAAACCACCAGGGGATGATCAACATAGTCCACCAGGGTAGCCTCTGCCTCAATCGCCTCAAGGTTTGGACAAAGCGCTGGCGGCGTGACTGGCACGGTAGTCCCGGAGCTAACCGTAGTCAACTTACCCACCGCCGCTTGTCCACCGTTTAAGGATGACCCTGTCGGCGTCTCTTGCGGCTGGGCAACCTGGCTTAGACCGAGCGACTGGGGCCGATCCCCAGCTACCCAGGCTAGCTCTGCCCTAGCGGAGTCAGGGGCCAGGAACGAGGGGAAGACAGACCACGAAGGGGCCAAAAGGTTTGGGGTTGCGGTCAGCGTTGGATCGAGCTGGGCTGGGTTGGGCGCGATCAGTTCGGTGCTAGCCCGCGATCGCAGTCGCCCCCACCGCTGATTCGCTTCCCCAAACAGATTCGTGGTTACCGCCAGGCGGCTGGTCTGCATCCACCGCATACCCTGGTTCAGCCACCGAAAGGGCAGCCACTGCACCGGCTCAGCCTTAGGCAATGGCAGCGAGGGGTGGCGAAGCCGCTGCTCGAGCACCTGACGACGTTGACTCCGTCCATATTCAGCCAGCAGCAGCACAATGGCCCGCCGCAGCCGGTCCTGCTGGTCGGTCGTCAGGCCGTCGAAAACCACATTTCCAGCGGTGACCAACACCAGGTTACGGGTCGCTAAGTCCGAAGCAATGCCCCGTACCGCCGTGGATAGGGGTACCACGTGCCACTGGCCATTGGTTAGCACCGCCCCAGCCCGCGACTGCCTTAAAAATTGCCCGTGGTGATCGATCGGTCGCAACCCACCAGGCCGCTCTATGCCCTGGGGCTGAATCATCGTCAGCAGAGCGCGAATGGGCGTATCGGAATGAGCTAAAGGCGGCTGTCGCCATCCCGCTAGCACCGCCCTTGCCCGTTGCCAGGGGCGGCCCACGAGCAGCTGCCGGTACCCCCGTCGCATCCCCTGAAACGCTACGTAGGCCGGGTAAACTGCCACCTGCACCCCCCAGACCAGGGCCGTGCGCCCCTGCCTCAGCAGCCGCCCTGCCCCGTGTGCCAGCTGCCGATATCCCGCCAGCAGGCGAGCCATGGTTTGGCTTTGGAACGGTCGCGACGAAGAGGCCATAACTCTGCGTACACTGTCTGCGTACACTGAAGAGATTGCCCTGATCATACCGGAGCTATGCCCCCCACCGACAGTTCCCCCGCCCTATCCGAGCAAATTTCAGAGTGCCTGGCCCGACTTCGCCACTTGAGTCAGCAGGATGTTCAAGCTACCTGGCACCGCGGCTTAGAGGCCACGGCCCTGTCACCGTCACCCCCCTTATCCGAAACGGGAGAGACCTGGCCCCTGTCATCCCTCAACGACCGGCATCACATCGTCTGGCCGAAGGGCAAACTCCCCCTCTGGCTGTACCAACGCTTCGTCTGGCCCGAGCATTTACAGGGCTACCCCCTGGCCGGGCTAACCGCTCGACTAGCCCTGCGGTGGTGGGCCAACCACGCCGAAATTTATGTCAACGGCCAGCTCGTACAGACTGGCGATATCTTCAACTGCTGGACGCGCATCGAGCTGACCGAGCGGGTCATCCCTGGCCAGGCCATTGAAGTGGCCCTGAAGCTGCTCAGCCCTGGCCACGACGAGGGGGCGCTGGTGCAATCTCAGCTCGTCTTTGAATCTGCCGAGGGGCACCCTCCCGAACCGGGGTTTGTGGCCGACGAACTGGCGGTGCTGGAGGCCTACTTAACGCAGTTTGCCCCCCAGCACCTCACTGATCTAGGGGATGCCCTCGCCGACATCGCTTGGGATCAGCTGCCCCATCGGGAGCGGTTCGATCACTCCCTAGCCCAGGTACGGGCTGCCGTGGAGAAATTTTCCCCACGGCTCAAGGCTTACACCATCCACTGCCTGGGCCATGCCCATCTGGATCTCGCCTGGCTCTGGCCCATGACCGACACCTGGGCCGCCGCCGAGGCCACCTTCAAATCGGTACTGGCCCTACAGCAAGACTTTCCGGAGCTGACCTTTACCCATTCCTCCCCGGCCCTGTTTGACTGGCTAGAGCACCAGCGCCCCGAGCTGTTTGCCGCCGTTCAGCAGCAGGTGCGGGCGGGGCGCTGGGCCATTGATGCCGGGCTGTGGGTAGAACCTGACCTGACTTTGCCGGGGGGAGAAGCCATCGTGCGGCAAATTCTCTACGGTCAGCGCTACTGTCAAGAAAAATTTGGCCAGATCAGCGCCATTGCCTGGCTGCCCGATACCTTCGGCTTTTCCTGGCAGCTACCCCAGTTGCTCACCCAGGGAGGCATTCGCTTTTTCGCCACCCAAAAACTCCGCTGGAACGACACCAACCCCTTCCCCCACGACCTGTATAGCTGGCAGGGGCGAGATGGCACCACTATTACCGGCGTTACCCTACCCCCCATCGGCACCGACATTGAGCCCGTAGATATGGCTCAGTACGCCTATCAATGGGCCGCCCGCACCGGTCTGCTAAAGTCCCTTTGGCTACCCGGCGTAGGCGACCACGGCGGTGGCCCCACCCGCGACATGCTGCTCAAAGCCCGGCGGTGGGCCAGCTCTCCCTTCTTCCCGACCCTCACCTTTAGCCAGGCTGAGCCGCTGTTTGAGGCGTTTCTGCCGCCGCCGCAGACCCATTCGTCCGAGCATTCGGTATCTGCCTTAGACACCTTTTCAGTAGCCTCGACCCAGCCCGCCGAGTCCCAAAGCCCAGCCTTACCCACCTGGACAGACGAGCTTTATCTGGAGCTGCACCGGGGCTGTTACACCACCCACAGCGACCAAAAGTGGTATAACCGCCGCTGCGAAGATGCTCTGTTTCAGGCCGAGCTTTGGGCCTCCTTGTCCGCCATAATGGGGCGGCAACCCTATCCTTGCACCCAGCTAGAAACCGCATGGAAACAGGTGCTCTTTAACCAGTTCCACGATATTTTGCCGGGCTCTTCCATCCCCGTAGTATTTGAGCAGGCTAACCAAGCCTGGCAAGCCGCTCTAGATACGGCCACCCAAATCGTTGCCGACTCCCTTCAAAACCTGGCTCAGCACTGCCCCCTACCGCCGCCACCGTCGCCGCATGCGCGGCCACTAGTGCTGTTTAACCCCCTGAACTGGCTGCGCCACGAGGCGGTTTTAGTACCGTTGCCCGCTGGTCACCCTATCCCAGGGTTTTGGCAAGCCCAGGATGAGCAGGGCAAGGACTTGTCCACACAGATGATCCCGGCCGCCCTAGACCAGGGAGAGCCTGCAACCTCCCTACTCATCGACGTGCCAGATATCCCCTCTGTGGGCTACCGCGTCATCTGGCTAGTGCCCGCCAACCGCCCGCCTGCTCCGGCACCACCGCCAGATCACTGGGTTTTAGAGAACCCGTATCTCCGAATTGTGATCGATAGCTCAACCGGCGATATCGCTAGCCTGTTGGATAAACAGGCCCATACCGAAGCCCTCAGCGGCCCCGGCAACCGCCTCCAGGCCTGGCGAGACCAGGGCCAGTACTGGGATGCCTGGAATATTGCCCCCGACTACCGTGATCATCCCCTGGAAGACTTTCAGCTGCAAAGCATTGAGTGGGTTGACTACGGTGCCGTGCGGCAGACCATTCGGGTGGTACGAACGTTCAACCAGTCCATCTTTGAGCAAGACTATACCCTGGATAACCCCTCCCCGCTGTTAGTCATTCACACCCGCGCTAACTGGCAAGAAACCCAGGTGCTGGTCAAGGCCGCCTTTCCCCTCAGCGTTTCAGCCCCCCACGCCACCTACGAAATTCCCTTTGGGGCCATCCAGCGCGCTACCGAAGCCCAAACCCCTCAGGACGAAGCGAAATGGGAAGTCCCCGCCCTGCGCTGGGCCGACTTGAGCCAGGCAGACCGGGGCGTGAGCCTGCTGACTCAGGCCAAGCATGGCTTCGATGCCTCTCTGAGTCAGCTGCGCCTGACTCTGCTCAAAGCCCCCCTATGGCCAGACCCCACCGCCGATCGGGGGATGCAGGCGTTTAGCTACGCCATCTATCCTCACAGCCAGGGGTGGCAAGCCGCCAAAACCGCTCAAATAGCTCACAACTTCAGCCTTACCGTTCAGCCCTGCTGGTTAGCCGCGGATTTCCCTACCCCATCTAGGATTACTGATTCCCTTAGCTCAGTTCCAGCCTCAGCCAGCTTTCTCAACTTAGGCCATAATTCCCTTGTGCTAGCGGCACTGAAGTTGGCCGAAGATGCTGACAGCCAATTCATTCTGAGGGTTTACGAAAGTGCCGGGGAACCGAGTGAGTTCACTATCAGCAGCGATCTTCCCTTACACATTGGCGAAGCGGTAAATATCCTGGAGCAACCGTCGCCGTCAACATCCTCCACCGACTGCGTGCCCTTCGAGGTGGCACCCTGGCAGGTGGTGAGTCTAAAGATAACTAGCCTTGGCCCGTTCTTACCCAGAGGCTCCTAGCCTAAAATTCTCTTGACAGAGCCTTAAAGCCGGGTTCTCCCCCATGCCCCTTACAATTTAAGACGACTATCGCTGTGCTCACTTCGTATCCCGACCTTTGAGGTGCCATGGCCCCGCGCCTAAAACGCTTTCGCTACGCCGAGGCACTGATTGAAGAGAGATACCGACGCACCCGACGACATCTAATCTGGGGCGCAGCAGCTCTAGTTTGTGTGCTGCTGTCGGGGATCCTCTGGTATCGACTGATTGAGGGCTGGAGCTGGCTTGATTCTATCTATATGTCCGTCATTACCCTATCTACCGTAGGATTTGGAGAAATCAACCCCCTCAGTGCCCGAGGACGGCTATTCACCATCATCTTGATCATGATGGGAGTAGGGGTGATTGCCTACATTTTGAACAACCTGACAGAAGCAGTCGCACAGGGCCATCTTCAGGCCGGCTTTCGCTTACTCAAACGGCGCAAACTTATGGAATCGTTAACCGATCACTACATCATCTGTGGGTTTGGCCGCACTGGTCGGCAGGTGGCCGCAGAATTTGCCGATGAGGCTATTCCCTTCATTGTGGTCGATTCTGATGATCTTTCCATTCAATCGGCCCAGTACTTAGGCTATATCACCGTGCAGGGGGATGCCACCCAGGATCAGGTGTTACTCCAGGTCGGAGTTGAGCGGGCGCGGTGTCTGGTGGCGGCGCTGCCATCTGATGCTGAAAACCTTTACACGGTACTATCGGCTAAGACTCTAGCCCCCGCGATCCGCACCATTGCCAGGGCCAGCACCGAGGAGGCCATCCAAAAGCTTCAGCGGGGCGGGGCCGATGTGGTGGTTTCGCCCTACATTACCGGCGGCAAACGCATGGCCGCCGCCGCCCTGCGACCCCAGGTGGTGGATTTTCTAGACGGCATTTTGACCGGGGCCGACCGCACGGTCTATGTGGAAGAATTTTTGCTGACGCCTAATACCTGCCCCCTGATCGGCCAAACCCTGGCCGAAGCCCAGCTCGGTCGCCGGGCAGGAGCTTTAATTCTGGCCATTCGGCGGTCTGACAATACGCTACTTTTTGGCCCCACCGCCGACACCCGCCTGCACCCCGGCGATTTAGTTATTACCATGGGCAACGCCGATCAGCTGCGGCTGCTCAGCCAGATTTTGAGCCCCATCCGGCGTTAGGAGGTCAGTACAAGAAGCCCAAATCTCAGGGTTGAAGGCGCTGACTGAAGCGTTTAGGAACCACCAAAACGGCTACAGCGTGGACAGTATCAAGAGCCTTCTTAGAGCTTACGGATCCAGCCCCAGGGGCGGCATCCAAAACAAACCCC
>DAIUJR010000111.1:0-14518 GCA_036848635.1 Nodosilinea sp. CTOTU7336 | reverse complement strand
TCGAAGGAGAGTGGGAAGGGCAAGTAAGATTTCTACCTCTACGGTAGGCAATAGTAGCTGTCGCCACCTAACACTGCGTTGGTGCGGACGGAACAAAGGTCATCGGGGCGTGTTCGAGGTTATCTGCCGCCGCATAACTTTGCCGTTAGGTGCCTTAAGTTTTCCGTGGGGACGGCATTTTGAGATCTCCTAGTAGTAGTCCCTATCCCTGTGGCGCACACGATGGCCACTCCCTTCACTGCGACTGAAAAATATTCTGCACCATTTGCTTGTCGCTGCGGCGACTGGCCTGGTCGAGTTCGGCCATCTCCCCGGCATCTAGCGACCACCCCAGGGCACCGATGTTTTGCTGGGCCTGGGCCAGGGTTTTGGCCCCAGGAATAGGAATTGTGCCCTTACCAATGCACCAGTTCAGAGCCACCTGGGCGGAGGTTTTGGCATGGGTAGCCGCAATCTCCGCCAGGGTATCCAGCAGGGGCTGAATGCCGGGCAGCAGCTGGCGAAACAAAAAGCCCCGCAGCCCTTTTGGTAACGGCCCTTGGGCGGCATACTTGCCGGTCAATAACCCCAGAGCCAGAGGACTGTAGGCAATCAGCCGAATGCCGAGCTGGTCGCAGAGATCCTTCAGCCCCAGCTCGGTAACCGGGTAGGTGGAGAGCAGCGAATATTGGACTTGCAGGGTCGTGATGGGAATACCCCGTTCCTCAAATCGCTGGTGGGCCAGGCTCAGCCGTCGGGGGCCAAAGTTCGACAGACCGACGCCCCTGACCTGGCCCTGGGCGTAGAGATCGATCAGGCCGTCTAAAAACGGGCCTTCTTGCCAGGGGGCGTAGTTGGCGGTAGACCAGTGCATCTGGGCCAGGTCGAGGGGGCGACCGAGCCGACTAGCCGAGGCTTGCCCCGCCTTCACCACCGCCCCACGGGTCAGTCGCCAGGGGTAGGCGGCTAGCTTGGTGGCGACGCAGATGCGGGCCTGGTTTTCGCCCTGGTAGGCGTTGGCAAACTGCCCCAGCAGGGTTTCGCTGCGCCCGTTGAGCCGCCCGGTGCCGTAGGAGTCGCCGGTGTCGAACAGGGTAACGCCGTGGCTGACGCAATAGTTAAAGACCTGCTGCAAGTCCGCATCCATGACGGGGTCATAGCCCCACAGGAGGCGATTGCCCCAGGCCCAGGTGCCACAGCCCATCGGGGGCAGCGCCAGGGGCATGAGGGCAGCGGCGGCTGGTGAGGCTAGAGGAGCAGGAGAGTCTGTCATCGGTACTGTCGGTCTACGCTGCCTTTACCCTACCAAGCCAGGGGGCTGGATTGCTGACCAGGTCAACCAGCCTCTCCCCCATCTCCCTCCCGCTTCAGTAGCGGAAAGGCAATTACATCGCGGATGCTGGCGCTGTCGGTGAGCACCATCACCAGGCGGTCGATGCCAATGCCTTCGCCGCAGGTGGGGGGCATGCCGTACTCCAGGGCGGTGAGAAAGTCTTCGTCAACGCCCGACGCTTCCAGGTCTCCGGCGGCCTTGCGGGCGGCCTGGAGCTCAAACCGCTGGCGCTGGTCAACGGGGTCGGTTAGCTCCGAAAAGCCGTTGGCGGTTTCACGTCCGGCGATAAACAGCTCAAACCGCTCCACCACCCCCGGCTGACTGCGATGGGGCTTCGACAGGGGGGAAATTTCCACCGGATGATCGATTAGAAAGGTGGGCTGCATCAGGGTGGTTTCGATGCGCTGCTCGAAGACTTCGTTAAGCAGCTTGCCGACCGAGTCGCAGTCGTCTACCCCGTGCAGGTTGAGGGCTTTAACCCCCGCCTTAGCCTCCTCCAGGGTCGCAAACTGGTGAAAGTCTATCCCCGTGCGCTCCTGCACCAGGTCGTGCATGGTAACGCGGGGCCAGGGGGGGGTGAGGTCGATGGCGTCGCCCTGGTAGGTGATTTGCAGGGTGCCTAGAATATCCTTCGCCAGGGTGGCCACCATGTCTTCGGTGAGATCCATAAAGTCGTGGTAGTCGGCGTAGGCCTGGTAAAACTCGACACTGGTAAACTCTGGGTTGTGGCGGGTAGAGATGCCCTCGTTGCGAAAGATCCGGCCGATTTCAAAGACTTTCTCAAAGCCGCCCACCACCAGCCGCTTCAGGTGCAGCTCGGTGGCGATGCGGAGGTAGAGATCCATCTCCAGGGTGTTGTGGTAAGTGATGAAGGGGCGCGCCTCAGCCCCGCCGGCCTCGCTTTGCAGCACCGGGGTTTCGATTTCTAAAAAGCCGCGATCCTCCAGGTAGCGACGAATGCCGGTGGTAATCTGGGCCCGCTTGCGAAAGGTGTCGCGCACAGTGGGGTTAACGATTAAATCGACATAGCGCTGGCGGTAGCGCTTGGCCACGTCGGTGAGGCCGTGCCACTTGTCGGGCAGGGGCAGCAGCGCCTTGGTGAGCACGGCATAGTCCTGCACCTTGACGGAAAGCTCCCCCTTTTCGGTGCGCTTAATGGTGCCCCGCACGCCGAGGATATCCCCCACGTCGGTGAGCTGCTTGAGGTGGTCAAAGGCCTGCTCATCGGTTGCGGCCATGGCGGCCTGGATGTCGTTTTTGTCGAGATAGAGCTGAATGGTGCCGGTTTCGTCTTGCAGGCTAAAGAAGGCCAGCTTGCCGAACACCCGCCGGGCTAAAATCCGCCCCGCCAGGGAGACCGGCTGATCTACCTCTTCCCCCGCTGCGAGATCGGCATATTTGGCCTGGAGGTCGGTGGCGTGGTGGGTGACTTCCCACCGATACGCAAAGGGGTTGAGGCCGAGCTGCTTTAGCTCCTCAACTTTTTGCAAACGAGCCGCGCGAATGTCTTCGAGGCTAGAGGCACTTTGACCGGGGCGGTTAGGGTCAGACGGCATGGTAAGAAACCGGTGAATGGCACGACTCCACAATGCCCCATTATAGGGAACCTGGGCCAGGGGGCTGGCTAAATTAGCAGCGCTCGGAGTAAGAATCTCCAGTGGGTTTATGTATTGGCGGTGAGTACCACGGGGGAGATCAACGAGGATGAGGCGATTTCCAGGCCATCCCCGCGAGAAGTCTGAAATCTGCGCCAGCGTCAAAGGTTTAGGGGTCAGAGTTCTGCGGGGGTTAAGCGAGTGCTATGTCGTTCTTGCGCAGAACCCTAAGATCTTTAACCGCAAAAGCTCTAGTAATCTAAAAGTAGGTGCTACCATCCCCAGCTCTGCCATTACTCCCTCCGTTGCCATGTCCCCCACTCCCCTGACAATTCGCAATGCCGACATCCTGCTGCCGGATGGCACCTTCCTTCGGGGGGATGTCCGCCTTGAGCAAGGCCGTATCGTGGCGGTGGGAACAACCCTCCCAGATGACCCGGCTCAGCCCACCTCAACCCTTGATGCCACCGGTCTTACCCTGCTGCCGGGGGTAATCGACCCCCAGGTGCACTTCCGCGACCCTGGTCTGGAGCATAAAGAAGACCTCTCCACCGCTACCCGCGCCTGCGCCAGGGGCGGGGTAACGTCGTTTTTAGAAATGCCCAACACCAAGCCCCTCACCATTACCCAGGCGATTTTGGATGACAAACTGGCTCTGGCGGCGCAGAAGTGCCTGGTCAACTACGGCTTTTTCATCGGCGCGACCCCCGAAAATTTGCCCGACATCAACACTGCCCAGCCCACCTGCGGCATCAAGATCTTCATGGGCTCAGCCCACGGGGCGCTGCTGGTGGATACCGAAGCCGCCCTGGAGCCCATTTTTGCCAGCGGCCAGCGGCTAATCGCCGTCCACGCCGAAAACCAGGCCCGCATTGTCGAGCGGCGGCAACTGTTTGCGGGCCAAACCGATCCTAAAGTGCATTCCCAGATTCAAGACAACCAGGCGGCGCTGGAAGCCACCCAGCTCGCCCTCAAGCTGTCTAAAAAATATCGGCGGCGGCTGCATATTCTGCACCTCTCCACCGCCGAAGAAGCCGAACTGCTGCGCCAGGACAAACCCGCCTGGGTGACGGCGGAGGTCACCCCTCAGCACCTTCTGCTCACCACCGACGACTACGATCGCATCGGCACCCTGGCCCAGATGAACCCTCCCCTGCGCACCGCCCACGACAACGCTGTACTGTGGCAGGCCCTGCTCGACGGCGTGATCGATTTCATTGCCACCGACCACGCCCCACACACCCTAGAAGAAAAAGCCAAAGGCTACCCCAACACCCCCTCCGGAATGCCGGGGGTGGAAACCTCCCTGCCGCTGATGCTGACCCAGGCCGCCCAGGGCCGCTGTACCGTCGCCCAGGTCGCCCGCTGGATGTCTGCCGCCCCGGCTCAGGCCTACGGCATTCCCAACAAGGGGCAAATTGCCCCCGGCTACGACGCCGACCTGGTGCTGGTCGATCTGCAAACCTACCAGCCGGTGCGCCGCGAAGACCTGCAAACCAAATGCGGCTGGAGCCCCTTTGAAGGCTGGTCGCTGACCGGCTGGCCGGTGGTTACCATTGTGGGCGGCCAGGTGGTGTATGACCACGGCACCCTGAACCTAGACGTGCGGGGTCAGGCGCTGCGGTTTGCATAGAGCTTTTGGCCACTGGTCGACTCAATCCTAGATGGATGGCCCCTCCAGGATTATCTTTATTTAGCCAGGGGTTTTGAATTTGGATTTGATATCAGGCCGTGCTTGAAAGCTCCCGCAGACAGGCCAAAGCCGCCTCCGCCTGGTTAGAAGGTACGAAAAGATGGTCATGAAAATAGGCCGAGACAGCATTAACGCTAATCTTCGCCCTTGCCAGAGCCTGGGCTACGGCCGCCAAAAAGCCCACGGCCTGAAGGTCAGAATGCACCTCCAGGGTAATCAATCGCCAGGCTGGGTCAACCGGCAGCTTTGCCTCAGCCGCCTGCTGCTTGAGCAAAATCACCGTGGTGCCTTCAGCTTCTTGAAATAGTCCAAGGGGATTTTGCCCCAGGGCTAGCCACTGGCTGGTTGAGAGGGTACAAAACACATACTCCTCCGGCTGGAGAACGGGATTCATGGTGCGCAGCAGGGTGGCTAAATCCCGTTCTCCGCTGGGGTTGTCTGTAGGGGGCATCGGCCAAGGCTGAACCTAGATTATTTACCAGAACAGGCGTCCATGGTTGTCATTCTTACGCAGGCAGGAACCCAACAGCGCGTGTAGTGCTGCGTAATGGAGGCTCGTTTCCATCGGAAGAACCGACATTTCCTTAAAACAGGAGTCCACGGTGATCATTCCCGCGCAGACAGAAACCCAACAACGCCTGTGGTGCTGCGTAGTGAAGGCTCGTTTCCACGGGAATGACGGACATTTCCTTTGGCATTTCCTTTGGGGCATAAATAATCGCGGTTAACCGCGATGCTCCCAGAAGCTGAGCTCTTGGCGAATGCGTTCCCGATCTTCGTAGCTGGCGTAGCGAAGCTGGTGGCGAAGTTCACCAATAATTTGGCGGCGGCGAGTACCCGAGATTAGTTTTTCCATCGAATCTTCCAAACTGTAGCAATAGATACAGTTTAGCAGCTGAAGCCGCCGATTTCGGTTCCCTTACAAATCTTTTGAAACGATTGGCGGGCCGATCCAGGCGCAAAAATAATTAGACAAATCAGACCAAATCGGCAAATGTTGGGGTAAGTTTAGGCCTGTGGTTAGCCCCAAACACCCATGTCTCTCAAACGTTTTCTCACTGGTTTTAGCCTCGGCCTGATTCTAGTAACCTGTATCGCCTGCTCTGAACGGGTGCTGCTCTCTGAATCAGGCTCGCCCCCGCCGCCCACGGATGGGGCGGTAGCACCCACCGATGCCAGGGAAGGTGCCGCTCCGGTGGTGGCTTCAGCGCCGGAGCGGCCGGCCAATACCCAGGCGATCGTGGCCAGCGCTGGGCCGCAGGGTCTGCTTAACCCGCCCCGCCAGGATGTGCGCCTGGTAGTCATTAGCGACTTAAACAGCGCCTACGGATCGACGGACTACGAGCCAGAAGTTGATAAGGCGGTGGAACTATTGCCCTTCTGGCAGCCCGACATGGTAGTTTGCAGCGGTGACATGGTGGCCGGTCAGGATCTGACCCTGACCCCCGATCAAATTAACGCCATGTGGCAGGCCTTTGACGACCACGTGGCCGCTCCCCTCCGTAATCAGGGGATTCCCTACGGCTTCACCATCGGCAACCACGATGCCTCCAGCGCCCTGGGGGTGAATGACGTGCATCTGTTCAAGCAAGAGCGCGAGTTAGCGAGCAGCTACTGGGCTGACCCCAAGCACGACCCAGGGGTGACCTTTGTGGATCGCTACGAGTTTCCGTTTTACTACACCTTTGAGCAACAAGGCATTTTCTACCTGGCCTGGGATGGCTCCTCCAGCCACATTCCCGCTGACAAGCTGGCCTGGGTGGAAAAGGCCCTGGCCAGCGAGGCGGCTCAGCAGGCCAAGGCCCGAATTTTGCTGGGGCACCTGCCTCTCTATGCGGTGGCGGTAGGCCGCAACGAGCCCGGCGAAGTGATGGAAAACGCCCCCCAGCTACAAGCCTTGCTAGAGCGCTACAACGTACATACCTACATCAGCGGTCATCATCACTCCTACTACCCGGCCCATAAGGGAGGGCTACAGCTTTTGCACACAGGCATTTTGGGAGCGGGGCCACGTCCCTTAATCGATAGCACCCTGCCCCCCTGGAAAACCCTAACGGTGGTCGATATTGACTTTGAGGATCTGACCCTGACCACCTATACCACCTACAACATGCAGACCTTACAGACCATTGACTACGCCGATTTGCCGCCGTTTATTGCAGGGCACAGCGGCATGGTGCTGCGCCGCGACGTGAACTACGACGACCTTACCCCTGAGGACAAGTCCTTCTGCGAACAGCGGTTGGGCAAATCTCTCTGCACCGGGCAGTTTCCCCTGCCCCAACCGAAAACCTATACCGCTTGAGGACTAGCACTGAGGGGCAGTCATGAAATCATCTATGTCCAACCGCCTATGGCATCGCTTAAAGTTCCTGCTCCTAGGGATTCTGGCGGTTAGCCTGGTGGTGGGTTGTCAGCCTCAGCCGCCTGAGTCCCAAGCTCCTGCCACCGTGGGCACTCCAGCCCCTACCCCGATCACCCTAAACGGGGCGGGGGCCTCCTTTCCGCTGCTGTTTTACACCAGACTCTTCGGCGAATACAACAAACTACATCCCGACGTATTCATCAACTATCAAGATATTGGTAGTGCAGCGGGGGTGCAGCAGATGATTGCCGCCACGGTGGATTTTGGGGCCAGCGACATCGCCATGACCGATGACGAAATCGCCCAGGTGGCCCAGGGGGTGGTGCTGGTGCCGATGACGGCGGGCAGCGTGGCCGTGGCCTACAATCTGCCGGGTTTAGAAAGCGGGCTGCGGCTTTCCCAGACCGCCTACACGGATATTTTCCTGGGGGAGATTACCCAGTGGAATGACCCGGCCATTGCCGCCACCAACCCAGGGGCACCCCTGCCTGATCTGCCGATTATTTTGGTGCACCGCTCCGATGGCAGCGGCACGACGGCGGTGCTGACCGCCCACCTGAGTGCCATTAGCCCAAAATGGGAAGAGGCCGTGGGCACTGGGCTAAATGTTGCCTGGCCGGCCGGGGTCGGCATTAAATCTAACGCCGGGGTCAGCGCCCAAATTCAGCAGGCCGAGGGGGCAATTGGCTATGTGGAGTACAGCTACGCTAAAAAGCTAGGGCTCTCCATTGCGGCCCTGGAAAACCAGGCCGGCAACTTTGTCGAGCCGAATACCGAGGCGGTGAAGGCTGGCCTCAGTGAAGTGGAGTTTGGTGACGACCTGCGGGGGTTTGTGCCTAATCCGGCCAGTCCAGAGGCCTATCCCCTGGTGACCTACACCTGGCTTTTGCTGTTTGAAACCTATGACGACCCAACCAAAGCGGAAACCATCAAGGGTGTGGTGCAGTGGGGGCTAACCGAGGCCCAGGGCTTTAGCGAAGAGCTGGGGTATGTGCCCCTGCCCGAAGCGGTGGTGGAAAAAGCAATGCAGGCGGTGGAGAGAATTATGCCCTAGGGCATTGAAAGCAGCCTTAGTCTCTCCTTTTATGCTAACTTGGTTTACTGCAGGGCAACTATGCCCTGATTTTTATGTCTAGATAGATTTGCCGGGGCAGTGGGAGGTGGCTCAAGCGTCCCTGGTGAGTAGGCCAGGGTCAACCAAACACGAAACATTCAGGCTAAAGGCAGCGTCATGCCTTTGGGCTAGGTTGATCTGGGCCAAAGTTTTTGGGCTATCCTTACAGTCCGTTAAGGTTTTGACACCGGCTATGGGGTCAGGGGTTCTGACTGGCGTAGTGATCTGGTTTAATTATCTAGGAGAGACAAGCAATTTCGTATGACTCAAGTCGTTGTAGGTGAAAATGAAGGCATTGAATCGGCCCTGCGTCGTTTTAAGCGCCAGGTGTCTAAGGCGGGAATTTTTTCTGAGGTGAAGCGGCGGCGCCACTTTGAAACCCCCCAGGAGAAGCGCAAGCGCAAGGCTGTGGCTCGCCGCAAAAAGCGTTACCGTTAAGCCTTGACATCTTCCTAAAGGTGTCTCGTGGCCGTAGTCTAGCTCGATGGTTAAAAGAAAGACGTTGCCCAGCAGCGTCTTTGCCTTTTATTGGCCTTGGGTAAGGTTAAGGGCCGCATAGCTGCGGCTGAGGTCATCGATAAGGGTAGCAGCCCCCCGAGTATCGCCCTGGGCGCAGGCAATGGTGAGATGCTGCTGAAGGTGAAGAATAGCCCGATTATGGTCGTTGATGGCAAGGCTAGCCGTGGTCAGCTGGGTTAAAATGCGGCGGCGGGTGTAATTATCCGTAACGCCACTTGCCCCCCCCTGGCCGAGGCCTTGACTAAGGGAAAGAAAGTTTTCGTAGCACTCAATGGCCTGGGGGTACTCCCGCAGGGTCAGGTAGGTATTGCCCAGGTTCTGCAGAATTTGCAGGTGAACGATGTCATCCCCTAGGGTTTTGCCAATGAGCAGACTGGCTTCGTAGAGGGTCGCGGCCTGGCGGGTCAGCCCCTTGGCGCGATACACCATGGCCAGGTTGTTGAGCGATCGCATCTCCCCCGGCTGATCGCCCATTTTCTTTGCCAGATTAAGGCTTTGGGTCATATATTCCAGTGCCTTTTGCAGGTCGCCCAGGTGGCGATAGCTGTTGCCCAAATGCCCCAGGGCCTGCTGCATCAGCTCCGCATCCCCCAGTTCACGGGCCCGGTTGAGGCACTGGCGGCCATAGTCGGCCGCCCACAGGTAGTCGGCTAACCGGTAATACAGCGTGGCCAAAATCATCAGCACCTTCATTTCGCGGGAGCGATCCCCCAGGCTACGATAGCTTTTTAAAGCCTGCTGCAGCCGGTTCAGGGCGGTGGGGTACTGCCCCTGGCGGAAGTGCCTCAACCCCTGTTTCAACTCCTGAAACGCCTCGGTGCCCAGAGATTGCTGGTAGTTATAGGCCATAGCCTGGGCCTCCGCCAGCCGCGATGGGTCGCTGGGCCATGGCTCAGGGGGTTCCCCAGTCAGAACCAGGGTGGGACGATAGGTGGAAGAACATTCAAAAGTCATAGGCCGTAGCCACAAAAGTATGGCGAGGGTAGACGGGTTTTCCTGAGCTGGCGCAGTGGCCTGAACCTCTCTAGGGCTAGTAGACCTCCAAAGATGAGGGGCTAGACCCAACAGGGCGGCTAGGGCCCTGTCGCTAGGGATACTGGTTTGGTCTTCATCCTAGTTTTATGTTTCTCAAGGTAACACCGTGCATCCACGACACCTGGATTAACCACCGACCTCCAACCAATGGGGGAATTAACCGAGAGGGTGCGGTCAAATCCGCAGTTTTGCCCAGGGCTACGCCCGATCGTGACAAAATGGCCGCCACCCTCTCCCTAATTTCTCGGATCTAACCTTAGGGCGATTTCTAGAAAAGAAGAGACCCAATATAAACCGACTCTCGGGCTGGATTCACGCCTGCGCGGGAATGACAAGGTCAGTTCTGGGCTGGAAATCGCCTCACCAGCAGACCGGTTAGCCAGCCGCGCCGCCGCTGATTATTATTTAAAGAAAGACGTTAAGGTGGCGAGATGAATAGGAGGATGGGAAAGCCACTCAGATTTTCCGTTTGCGCCTAGAAACAGGTGGGCAAATACCACGCTAACGGCCAGCTCCCTCTTCCCTCCTCCCTCTTCCCTCCTCCCTCCTCCCTCTTCCCTCCTCCCTCTTCCCTCCTCCCCCGTGCCCCCCTCCCCCTTCGCATCCGAAACCCTCCTATTTGAGCCCACCGCTGCCGATGATGCGGCGGTGGCGGTGGTTTTTGCCTTCCCGAACGAGTACAGCGTTGGCATCACCAGCCTGGGCTACCAGGTGGTGTGGGCTACTCTGGCCCAGCGCCAGGATGTTGCCGTCAGCCGCCTATTCACCGATGCCCAGGAACCCTTGCCGCCCGCCCCTGACCTGGTGGGGTTTTCCCTGTCCTGGGAGCTGGATTATGGCAACCTTCTCTCCCTGCTGGAGCAGTTGCACATTCCTCGGCGGACCGCCGAGCGGGGCAGCGAGCATCCCCTGGTGTTTGGCGGTGGCCCCGTACTCACAGCTAACCCCGAACCCTTCGCCGATTTCTTCGACGTGATTTTGCTGGGGGATGGTGAGCACCTGCTGGATGATTTTTTAAACCAACTCACCACCCTGAAATCGGCCCCGCGTTCCGCCCAGCTCCGCGCCCTGGCCCAGGTGCCGGGGGTATACGTGCCCTCGCTGTACCACGTCACCTACGCTGGCCCCGGCGGTGCCGTGGTGGCCATCGAACCCATTGATGCCGATGTACCCGCCACCGTTACCAAGCAGACCTATCGGGGCAATGTGCTGTCGGCCTCCACCGTGGTCACCCCGCTGGCCGCCTGGGAAAACATTTTTATGGTTGAAGTGGTGCGCAGCTGCCCTGAGATGTGCCGATTTTGTCTGGCCAGCTACCTCACCCTGCCCTTTCGCACCGCCAGTTTAGAGGCATCGCTCATACCTGCCATCGAGCGCGGCCTGGCGGTGACCGACCGGCTGGGCCTATTGGGGGCCTCGGTAACCCAGCACCCAGAGTTTGAGGATCTACTCGACTACCTCAACCGACCCCAGTTCGACGCGGTGCGGCTCAGCCTTGCCTCGGTGCGCACCAACACCGTTAACCCCAAGCTGGCAGAAACGCTGACTCGCCACGGCACCCGCTCGATCACCATTGCGGTGGAAAGCGGGTCGGAACGGGTGCGGGCCATCGTCAACAAAAAGCTGACCACCGAGGCCATTCAGGCGGCGGCGATCAACGCCAAGGTAGGCGGCCTCAGCGCCATGAAGCTCTACGGCATGGCGGGCATCCCTGGCGAAACCACCGCTGACCTGGAGCAAACCGTGACGCTGATGGGCCAGCTTAAAAAAGCCGCCCCCGGCCTGCGCCTAACCCTGGGCTGTAGTACCTTTGTGCCCAAGGCCCACACGCCGTTTCAGTGGTACGGGGTTAACCCCGAGGCCGAAAAACGGCTGAAGTTTCTCCAAAAACACCTGCGCTCGAGAGGCATTGACTTTCGCCCAGAGAGCTACAGCTGGTCAGTCATTCAGGCGCTGATATCGCGGGGCGACCGGCGGCTTTCGGGGCTGTTAGAGCAGGTGCGCGACTACGGCGATTCCCTCGGCAGCTACCGGCGGGCCTTTAAGGATATGAAGGGGCAACTGCCGCCCCTGGAGTTCTATGTCCACGAAAACTGGGATGTTCACCAGCCGCTGCCCTGGGATCACCTGCTGGGGCCGCTGCCTAAGGCCACGCTGCAAAAGCATTTAGAGACGGCTCAGCAGGAATTTGCTTTAGAATGACGGCTCTTGAGTGGGTTCCCGTTTCCATGGGAATGACGGCTAGATAACGGCTTGGGCAAAATGGCCTCGCTACAAAGGCTACGGTTATGCAACAGCCGCCAGTTGAGGCATCAAAATTGCCCCGAGTGGAGACCGCCTAGGTGATGCTGCGCTTCCTGGCAGTTCTGGCCAGCTGACCCAGCCCTTGTCGGCCGATTTGCTATCGCCCAGGGCTGCCGGGCGACAGCGGCAGGAATCGCTGCCATCTTCGCGATTAGCGTGGTTTTGCCAGGAAAATAGTAATATGGCTCCAGCAGTCGAGACTGAGGGAGACACGATGCTTGAAATTAGACCCACCTGCGAACACTGCAATCAGGCCCTGCCACCCAATTCCCTAGAGGCCCGCATTTGCAGCTATGAGTGCACGTTCTGCGCCCCCTGTGTCGAAACTATCCTAGGGAACGTTTGCCCAAACTGCGGCGGTGGTTTTGTACCCAGACCAATCAGGCCGTCGCAGAACTGGAAAGGTGATAACTACCTAGGCAAGAACCCAGCCAGTGCCCAGGTCAAACACCGGCCCGTTGACCTAGAAGCCCATGGGCGGCTGGCGGACTCCCTTAAGACCATCCCCCCCGAGCAGCGATAAGGGCTAGAGCGTAAGGGCTCTTTGCGATGAAAGCTCTACAAATTAGATGAATTCCCTCGGCGATTTCCCATGCCTTCACCCAGGTCAGTTGGCGGTTAAGCTCAGCCATGACCCAAATTCATGTAGATAAGAAAATTCCCCAGCCCAGGGCCAGGGAATTAATCAGGGTGCATCTACCACTACTCTCTTCCCTGCTAAGGGAACCAATCAGGATAGTTTGAACTTTATCTTGATGAAGTTTCTAGGAGAACCAGATCCGCCTGGGAACCGGCAGCAGTGGATGGAAATTCGCCCTGGGGTGTGGGCTGACTCAGCTTTACCCACCCGTTCGGCACCTAAACCGGGGGCAAAACCAACTCGGCGCTGCCCTGCCCTAATCAGGAAGTGCGGAGGGATGGTACACCGCCGCCTTTCATATTAGTTTCCTACATTCTTGTTTTATTGTAGGCTAGCATTTTCTTTACCGGCCCATCAAATGATTTTTCCAGAGTTAATCAATTCATAGCCGCCACCCCAGGATTAAGAGGCCAAAATAGCCTTGGCAAGCCATCGAACCCAAGCCCATACCATGAAGAATGGTAAGGTCTGCCTACTTATTTTAAATGTTTACTGACCATTCTTGATGGTTTGAGAGGGTCGCTCTATGTCTGGTAAATCGATTTTGCTGATTGAGCATGAAGAAAATCTTCGTGATGTTTTAAGTGACTGTCTTAGCGAGTTGGGGGGTTGGGTGGTGACTGCGGCTACATCGCTGAAGAATGGCCTTGATTTGTGGACAAATGCCAATCCTGATGTTGTCTTGGTAGATGCTTCTACGCCAGAGCCTGATGCTTTAATTTTGATTGAGAAGCTAAAGCAGTATTCTATAACTCAGACGGTTCCGATTGTCTTAATTACAGCAAAAGCCAACTGGTTTACCCTCAATGATTTTCGTCAAATGGGGTTTGCTGGGGCCATCAACAAGCCATTTAATCCGTCTACCCTATCGAGTCAGGTTTCTCTTTTGGTAGAGCATGATCGATCTAACCGCTGATATGCTTTAGACCCAAAAATCAGGTAAGCTATCTTGGGCATCTTACTCAACGATGGCCAAGACGAAGCTAGATTAAGGAGAATTCAATGTCAACTTTAACTGTTTGGAAATTTAGCGCCGCTGATGGTGCTGAAAAGGCTTTGGCTAAGCTGGAAGGCCTGCAAAAGCAGGAGCTGATCAAGGTTATGGATGCGGCCATTGTGTCGTGGCCCCAGGGTCGTAAACGCCCTAAAACTTACCAGGCCCTGAACACTGTTGGGGTGGGTGCCCTAGGCGGTGCATTTTGGGGTATGCTATTTGGCCTGATCTTTTTTGTGCCTTTATTTGGTATGATCGTCGGCGCTACAGCGGGAGCTTTCTCGGGCAAGTTTACCGACTATGGCATTAACGACGACTTTATTAAGGAGCTACAAACCAAGGTCACAGAAGGCACCTCTGCCCTCTTTTTGCTCACCGGTCAAATTACCCTGGACAAGGTTTCCGAAGCCTTTTCTCCGGAAGAAAGAGGGGAGCTAATTCAGTCTAATCTTTCCGCCGAGCAGGAGGCCAAATTGCGGGAAGATTTTGGTTCAGAGCTATAGGTCGATAGCCTTGGCGTTTACTTCAGCTAAGGTTTCTCATCCGCTCTAGCCTTGTCTACTATTACTATTTACCAAAGGTTGACAATTATGACCGTGCAAAAGTTTTTCGGTATTGGTGCTGGCACCGTGGCCGCTGTGGGGCTGCTAACGGCTTTACCTCTCTCTGCCGCCGAGACAGTTTCTGAGTCAGCATCGACAACTCAAAATTCCATTGCCCAGGGGGCAGCACCCGCTGCCGCCTGCGTCGCCCTCCAGGAAGTGACCACTGGGGAAACCGAAATTCGCAAGCGCATCGAAAATCGTCTGATTGCCCAGGGCAACTGGAACACCGATTTCCTAGTACCTTCCGGCCAGGAATTTACCTACTACGTGGCCATTATTACCCCAGAAAATGATGACGCCTACGAAATGATTGCCAACATGCGCTTCAGTGATGGATCGTCC
>DAIUJR010000110.1:0-14784 GCA_036848635.1 Nodosilinea sp. CTOTU7336 | reverse complement strand
GTCTACAAGTCCTTAGTTGATGGGGATGATGGGGACGACAGGATATTTATTTCGGGTGCAGGTCGTAGTGATATTGCGATTTCCTATGGAATTTACCAAAGCTTAGTAAATGGAGGTCAAGGTAAAGATAACCTTTCAATTTATGCTGACAGCAGTGGCAACTCTCCAACGAGCACTGGGATTTACCAGTCTTCAGTTAATGGGAACAGCGGTGACGATAGAATTTATATCTACGGTTCCAATCTGAGTTATTCTAACCCAGGATATAGCTACGGAATTTATCAGTCTTCTGTGAACAGCGGCAGCGGTGATGATAGTGTCGATATCACCATTTATGGTGATCTATACTGGGTTGGCACTGCAAGCAGTGTAGGCTATGGCATTTTTCAGTCTGTTTTAAAGGGCGGTAGCGGCGATGATACTTTTCATATCAATAGTTTTGGCACTAATTCCCTTGAGGGAGTTGATGGCAAAGGATATGGAATTTATCAGTCTCATTTAGAGGGAGGAAGTGGTAATGATAGCTTTGACGTCTCTGGCATTGGAGAAGAAAGAACGCAAAATACCGGCACTGGCTACGGCGTCTACGAATCTTCAATTGACGGCGGTGCAGGGGATGACTTGTTTACCGTGAGCGGCGTCACCCTAGCCCTTAAGGATGCGCTCATTAACGGGGGCGAGGGCAACGACAGCTTCGACACCGGCCTTGGCCAGGGCACCCTCGACGGCGGCGCCGGAGTGGATCTGGTCTATTTAGATTTCTTTAATGCCGAAACCATGACCATTGCCGCCCTAGAGGGCAACGGCCTAGAAATTATCGGCAGCCAGGATGGCCAGGGAGAAGCCACCGACTGGACTCAAGCCATTTTGAATATGGAACAGTTCCAGATCGGTGACCGCTTGTTTGCAACGGCCAAAGAGATAGTAGCTTTCATCCATGGGGCATAACCCTAGACGGTGACGACACCATCGACAGCACTCCTCGCCCCTCGTTCCAGCGCTCTGCGCTGAAACGGCCCTCCGCGAGGCTCCGCCTCGGCCGGGCAGCAGAGCTGCCGGAGGGCATTCCCAGGCAGAGCTTGGGAACGAGCGGCGATCGGGGGTCGGCTTTCGATCTAGCGAGCGACTGGGGGGACTTCGGTATAGTCTGGGTAGATTCTTTGGTGTTTCCCATGGCTAAAGCCGACCCCCACCGCCTCAAGATCTCCCAACTGCGGGCGCTCGTGGCCATTGCCGACACCGGCTCCTTTAGCGAGGCGGCGCTGTCGATGGAGCTGTCGCAGTCGGCGGTGAGCCACGCCATTGCCACCCTGGAGGACGAGCTGGGGGTGGTGTTGCTCAACCGGGGCCGCCAGGGGGCCGTGCTCACCGCCATTGGCGAGCAAATTACCGAAGAGTCGCGCCAGGTGCTGCGGGCCTTAGAAAGCGTTTGCCGCAAGGCCGAGCTGGCCAAAGGCCCCCAAAGTGGCGAAGTGCGGGTGGCCGCCTTTCGCAGCGTGGCCACCCACATTTTGCCGGAGGTGATTCGCCAGTTTCGCGATCAGTACCCCGGCGTCACTATCACCATCGACGAAAAATCTCACTATCAGCTGGTGGAGGACGATCTGCGCCGGGGTCGGGCCGACCTGGGGTTTACCTACCTGCCTACCACAGAAGAGTTTGAAATTTGGGAGATATTGCGCGATCGCTACGTTGTGCTGCTGCCCCCCAGTGCGACCCCCCATCCGGCCCCTCTGACCTGGGAGGATTTAGCCGCCTACCCCCTGATTCTAGGCTCTAGCGAAAACGGCGATCGCCAGCACATCGAGCGTCACCTGCGCCGCTACGGTCAGCACCTGCGCCCGGCCTACTCGGTGCGCGAAGACTCGACCATTCTCAGCATGGTCGAGCAGGGGCTGGGGGCCACCATTATAGCTAGGCTGGCGGCAGAACCCATTCCCCCCGGCCTGCAAATGGCCGATCTACCCACCCCCCTAGAGCGCATCATCGGCGTAATTGTGCTGGCAGCGGCCCTGCTGCCGCCGCCGGTGTTTGTGTTTTTAGAAATGTTGAAAACTACCGGATCGCAGGCGGCGATGAGTGCGGCGGCGGAGTAGGGCCGCTCAGTTGCAAGCCCTTCTCAATTCTGGTGATCTCAAATCTTGTTTGGTTTTCCTCAATTTGGTAGGAGGGCATGGCCGGGTGCCCTCCGGGCTTAGGGCCGAGTGGTAGACAGCGAATAGCAAAATCGATCGGCCCTGGAAATGGTCTCCCCATGCAGCACGGGCCGCTGATGGGTGGAATAGGCCGTATAGCGATAGACAATCAAGGGCTGGCCCAGGGGCACATCCAGGTAGCCACTCATTTCATAATCGGCGTGGGTGCATTCAATCACCGCATCCACCTGGGTAATGGCAATACCGTTTTGGTCGAGGGTGGGAAAGGTCATCTGCTGTTGGAGTGCGGCGGCAAACTGTGCCCCTAAGTCCGGTAGCAGGTAGGTAATATCCACTGCCCCAACCGCCCCATCCATCCGAAACAGCTTCTTTTGCAGGTAGGCCATGGGCGGCGGGCTGAGTTGCAGAATGGTCTGAATGTCAGTGGGGGCCTTTACCTGGCTAAAGGTCAGATTTTCAAAGGAAAACGTTATCCCTTGCCGAGTCATGTCTTGCTCTAAAAATACCAGGGGGCTAGTGAGGGAATAGGCCACTTTTTTCTGGGGGTTCACAAACACCCCCTTGCCCCGATAGGCATTGGCCAACCCCTGGTTGACCAGGTTAGCCACCGCCTGCCGAGCGGTAATGCGGCTCACCCTGAAGGTTTCCATAATTTGATGCTCGCTGGGCAGCTGATCCCCCGGTCGGTAGCTGCCCCCTTCGATCTGGCGGCGCAGCTCCTCTGAAATGCTGATGTGTAGGGGAATGGCCATGGTGCTGGGGCGAGGTTGATGCAGCTCGCCCGGTGGCGCAGCCGCTCTCAGTCTTGTTATAGCAAGCCTGGGCATGATACCTTGAGCTTGTTATAACAAGTTATTTGTTCGCCGCGGCTCTTCCTATTTGGCACAAATTTGCCAAAATGTGCTCAGCTAACCTAGCGTTTACAACCCTTTGGCCTATGTTGACCTCCGCTGCCTCCTCCTTAGACCCCGTTCCTGTTGTCGCTAACCCCCGCCAAATGTTATCGGTTCCTGACCTTGCTACCTTCAATCAGCGGTCTAACCGGGCCGGAGGCCTCCAATTTTTTGGCCACCTGGGGGTCATGGTGGTCAGCGGTCTGCTCTGGGGCATGGCACCGGGCTGGGTAGCGGGGCCGGCCCTGGTGGTGTATGGGGCCAGCCTGGCGCTAATGTTCTGCGCCATGCACGAGTGCTGCCACCGCACCGCCTTTGCTAGCCCCCGCCTCAACGATGCCGCCGCCTGGTTGGCGGGGTTGCTGTCGTTTTATAACAGCAGCTTCTATCGGCGCTACCACAAGTGGCATCACCGCTATACCCAGATTCCTGGCAAAGACCCGGAGCTGAGCGACCCTAAGCCCGAAAGCTGGGGCAATTACCTCTGGCAGCTGAGCGGCCTGCCCTGGTGGATGGGCAAGGTGCGCGGCCACAGTAAAGTAGCCCTGGGGCACCTGGAGGGTTGCTACTTTTTGCCCACCAGTGCCCAGGGCGAAGTGATGCGCTCGACCCGCTGGCAGCTGGCAACCTATGCCGCCGTGGGGCTCGGATCGACGGCCCTGGGGCATCCCTGGTTTTTGGTCACCTACTGGGTTTTGCCCCTGGCGGTGGGGCAGCCGCTGCTGCGGTTTGTGTTGCTGGCCGAGCACACGGGCTGCTCCTACGACGACAATCCTTTAACCAATACCCGCACCACTCTCACCCTTGGGCCCCTGCGGTGGCTGATGTGGAATATGCCCTACCACGCCGAACATCATCTATATCCATCCATGGCGTTCCACCAGTTGCCTGCGGCCCATCAGCGATTGCAGGCGCACTTTGCTACGGTTGAGGCGGGTTATGTGCGGGTTCATCGGGGCATTGTGGCGGGCTTTGGGGAGTAGAGGACGCGCAAGAACATAAGGTACCGGTTGGTATTTTTCCCATTGATACATCGCTGCGCGGATGCACCCTACGGTGATCGTTGCTGCCGGTACTTTATTTAGACGCACATCCCTACATGGAGATAACCTGTGACGATGGCGGCTTCTAAACGATTCAAAATTAAAGACCTGGCCTTGCAGTGCGGGGTGGTGCTGCCGGAGGCGGAGGTGGTGTATCAGACCTATGGGGAGCTGAATCGCGATCGCACCAACGCCATTCTCTACCCCACCTCCTACGGGGCGCAGCATACCGATGTTGACTGGCTGGTGCATCCGGGGGGCATTCTCGACTCCAGCCGGTGGTTTGTGGTCATGGCCAACATGTTTGGCAACGGGCTTTCCACCTCCCCCAGCAATTGTGCCGAGGCGGCGCAGCCCGGGGTTTACTTCACCCATTACGACAACGTTCGCGCCCAAGCCGAACTGCTCACCACTGACCTTGGTATCGACCAACTGGCGCTGGTTTACGGCTGGTCGATGGGGGCGCAGCAGGCCTACCACTGGGGGGCCCTGTACCCCGACCGGGTGCAGCGGCTCGCGGCCCTCTGCGGCACCGCTAAAACCACCGACCACAACCGCATTTTTCTCTACAGCCTGCGGGCCGCCCTCACCAGCGACCCCGCCTGGACGGGAGATCGCTTCGACGGCATCCCGGAACGGGGATTCCATACCTTTACCCAAATCTATGCCAGCTGGGCTGCCTCCCCGGCCTACTACCGGGCCAAGCCCTACCTGGCCTGGGGCTACGACTCGTTAGAAGACTACCTGCTGCGGGGTTGGGAGGCCAACTACCGTAAGCGCGACCCCCACAACCTGCTGGCCATGATCGAAACCTGGCTGCACTGCGATGTCAGCGATAACCCCGTTTACCGGGGCAACTATCCCCAGGCGATGGCCGCGATTAGCGCTCCCACCTTGGTGATGCCTTCAACCACCGATCTGTATTTCACCCCTGAGGATTGCGAGGCTGAAGCCGCCTTAATCCCCCGGGGGGTATACCGCCCCATCCCCTCCATTTGGGGTCACCGGGCGGGTAACCCCTACCAAAACCCAGCGGATGAGGCGTTTATTCAGCAGGCGGTGGCCGAGCTTTTGGGATGATGTTCTGTCCATTGAGTGCATTGGCGGAACAAGGGCTTGGCTGTCTGTCATCTGCAAAATCTTTGCCCGTCGAATGTAACCCACGCCTAAATCGGCTGCACGGTTACCTTAACCACCAGGTCGTCGTAGTCAAAGTCGCCGCCCCCGACTAAATCCTCAAACCCAAAGGTGTTGTCGCCCAGCAGCTTCACATGATCGACCCCGTCACTATTGGCCCCTAGGAACGGGACGTAGATCTGCGGGTCGTTCCCTGGGTCAGCGTCTAGCAGCTGATCGAGGGTGCCGTTGACCACAATAAATGGGGCCAGAATTTGCCCCCCCGCCACCGTGGTCGTGGCAAAGGAGATGCTGCGGTTCTCGGCCGTTAGACTGGGCTGCCCGGCCCACTGCTGCACCGCCGCCTGAATGTAGCCCGCCTCCCCAGGGGCGAGGGCATTACCAAACGAGTCGAGCACGGTGCCCTGGGCATCCTCAATGCGGTAGAAGCCCAGCACATTGTTGAAATTAGCTTCCCGGTAGATCTTCACCTGGAGCTGCACCTCGCCCGCCAGGCTGCGCAGATCGAGCACTTCCGACTCTGGCCCCCCCTGCAGGTTGGCCCCCAGGCTAGAGGTTTCGCCACCAGCCAAATTCACTTTAATCCTAAAGTCGTCGAAGGCCTGGTCATCGTCTAAGTTCCAATTGAAGGTGTAGGCCTCTTCATCCTCAAGGAAGTTGAGGGCAAGCGGGCTGGTGCCGTTGCCCCCGAACAGCTGGCCAAATCTAATCGTCCCGGCCCCGCCCTGCAGTCGCGAGTCGGCGGTGCCGTTTTGGATCACATAGAAGCTGTACAGCCCGTCGGGGCTAAGCGACAGCAGCCGGGAAACGTCTAGATTGGTAACATCCCCATCCCCCAGGGTCGAAAAAATAGTTTTAGCCCCCTTCAGCGCCGCCAGATCGTACCCCACTTCCCCAGGGGCAAGCCCGTCGACGGTGCCCTGGTCGTCATCCACCTGAAAGAGGCCAAACTCGCTAGGCCCAGGGGTGCCAGAGCTGATAACGCTAAACTTAGCCCCCTGGGCACCGCTGGCTCCCACCAGCCGCAGCAGGTTTTGCTCGGTTTTGACCAGCGCTGGCCCACCGGGGCCGCCCGGTTCACCCGGCTCGGTGGGAAGCCCCTCGCCCACATTGACGGTGAGGGCTGTGGCCACGGCGGGAATCGTATCCAGCGGGTCGTCATCCAGCTTGAACAGAATCTGCGCTGGGCCGGTAAACCCGCTGGCAGGAACAAAGCTGAGGCCATTCAGGGCCGCGTTCAGCGCTGCTGCCGTGCCGATAGCGGTAAAGGATTCATCCCCATCGGGATCGGCGCTGATGTCGATATCGGTCGTTTGGGCGAGGCTGAGAATACTGTCCGCCGGGCCTTCTACCACCAGGGTGAGCAGGTCATCGTCAGGGTCGCTCACGGTAACGGCATTGCCGTTGGCGACGGACAAAATTAAGGGGGTATCGATCAGGGTGCTCTGGCTGGCCGGAACCCCGGTGCTGGGGGGCTGGTTAACCACCGGATCAGGGGTGATCGTAATGGCGAGATTGACCGTGGTGGCGGGGTTGGGCTGGTCGGGGCCATCGTCTACGGCAAGCTGAACGCTGTCTGTGGTGGTGGCCGAGCCGTTGTGGGCGTATCGTACAATCCCGGCGGCTAGGTTTGCCTGGGTAAAGGTGGTAATGGCCACCCCAGGGTTGGTGGAGAGTTCTAACTGGCCACTGGCCAGGCCGCCAATGACCGTATAGCCAATGTCGGGGGTAGGTGTATCTGGGTCGGTAACCGTTATTTGGCTGGGCACCAGTGCCCTAGCCGTGCCAGTCTGCACCGTCAGGCTCAGGCCCCCGGTGACGGTGGTGACATCGTTGATGGGGGTAATGGCCAGGGTCTGGGTAAGGCTATTGCTGGTGCTGGCTCCGTCGGAGACGGCGAAGGCTAGATTGAGGGTCGCTGGGGGGTTATCGCTGCTGCTTTGGTAGGTGACGCTTTGCAGCAGGGTCGCATAGGTGGCGGGGGTCGCGGTGCCGGCGATGGTTAACACGCCGTTGGCAAAGCTACTGGTAAACCCCACCGGCAGAGCCGCCCCCACCGTCAACACATCCCCCACCTGGGGGTTGTCGGTGGTTACCGTCGCGCCGGTGATGGCGTCGCCGTTGGCATCGCTGATGGCCAAATCCGCAATGCCGACAACGATGGCCGCCCCCTGCTCGATGTAGCTCACCGTAGCGGGGGTACCGGCTAGCACCGGGGGCACATTGGTCGCCGGGGTAGACTGAAAATCAAGCGATAGAATATCGTGAAACTGCACCGGCCCACCCGTGGCGGCGGTAAAGCCCAGGTAGGCGCTGGTGCCGCCTAAAACGGTTTCTAAATCATTAATGCCGGTGCCCGATAAATTGATAGCAAAGGCGGGGGAAGCCGGTTTACCAGGGGCTGTACCCGTGGCCAGAAAAATGCTCAGGGTTTGGCTGCTGCCGTCATAGTCAACCCAGGCGGTATGAACGCCGCCATCGTTAAAGTCAAATCCGCCAAAGTCGCTTTGGAAGAAGGCTACGGATTGATCGACTCCGGCGGCATCTTTGAGAATGCGGTTGCCGCTACCATCCACCAGGGCCACTTCAATAGCGTTGAAGCTAGTATCCCCAAATTCGCTATTACCAAAGGTGTCAAACTCGACCACCAGGGCATTAGCAATCTTAAAGGCGGTGTCGGGGGCCGCGCCGCGCTCAAAATCAAAGTCGCGGTAGCCCAGACCCGGTGCCACATCGCCCAGGGCCGCCCGACCGGCAGGATCATTTTGGAGAATAAACGTCCAGCCCTCGGGCTCGCCCGCCACACTGCTCTGAAACTTAAACTTAGCGGTAAACGAGGTGTCGTTTTTTAGCTCAATTTGCTCAGAAAAGGCCGACCCTGCGGTATCGCCTGGGGTGGTGCTGGAGGTAAGCCGTAGGGTGTCACCGTCAAAACTCGCGCTGTTGGTGCGTCCTGTGGGAGTAAATACTTCTAGATTAGATAGATCAAGCGTTGCCATGCTGTCATGAACCTCAAGGTTAAATAATGCGGTCAAAAGTGATCATCAGGAAGCCCTAAGCCCTGATCCTGAAGCGCTGCTTGAAAGCTTGTAGGCGATTTCTGCAAAAGAAGATACCCAATAGAAACAGACTCTCGGGCTGGATTCCCGCCTGTGCAAGAATGACGAGGTAAGTTCTTGGCTGGAAATCTTTTTAGATGTTGTCAATAGACCAAAGGGGGGGCTTTCGCAGGTATCGCCCCATCCAGTCAATTGCCTCTGAAAACGCGGCCCCCGCATAATCATCGCTGTCTGGGGGATCGGTCAATCGAAGTATGCCATCCACAAACTTGGCATTATTGACCCGCGATCCATCGCCATCCGGATCAATGGCCAGGTTGGATAGATTTAATGTCGACATTCTGAAATAATCCTCACGTTTAAGTTGGGTTGAATAGCAAAATACTGAATCTTCAAATTGACTTTGAATGGTAGAACAGATAATTGTTGAGATGTTTTTAGGCTACAAACTCAAGTTGTTGAAGCTAGTTGGTTCCAAGAGATATAAATTTTGACCTGACTCAGCTTGCCTTGATTTGTAGGTTCATAGAATTTATTTTCTTCTACATATAGGTATATACAGGTATTTCTGTAGATCGAGCTTCGGCTTCATCATCGTGAATCAAAAGTGACCTACAAAAGGTTCATGTCTGAATGATTGCCTTCATTTATTGATTTCAAAGCGGTTCCCTTACACCCGGGCGCAGGTCACAAACTTGCAAAAAGGTTCATGACGCCCATCTTTTTTTGTGGTCTTGATAAAGTTTGGGCGGTTTAGATTGCAAATTGTCTCCAGAGGGGCTCATTCAAAAATGCTGCCAAGGTATTTGGCAGCATTTTTGAATGAGCCGTGTATAGGAACGGTCGACAGCCGCTAGGCATGGCGGGGTCTACGAAGTTAGCCCATTCCGATAGGTTGGCCTTACCGAGAATGACGGCTCCAGAATTTCGCAGCTTTTGGGCCAGTCGGGCATCGCGGTTACCCCGCCAATCCTTCAGGACGTAGACTTTAGCGGTGTTGTGCATCTGTGCGGATGCCAAGGGAGCCACCCTGGCTTGGGTGGCCCTGGCCGATCGCATGGCGGCGCTGCTGCAAAACCTGCCGGTAGATCGCCAACAGCAGGTCTTGAACTTTGCGCGATCGCGCTACTAAATCCCTGTCTAATAATCGAGAAGGCTAACGGTAAAGTTGTGGGATGGCAGACAAACTCAAACTCTCACCGATAACCTCTGTTCTGTCCGCCTCGGAGTACTATGTTGGACGACTGACAACTGCTCAATGATTTTCACAGTAACAACGGCTCGAGTTTGGCTTGTACTTCCTCAATCACAATTTCCGGTGCCACCTCAACAAATTGAACACCACGAGCTTTCCAGTCTAAACATTTGATCCGATCTGAAAGAATAACCCCCTGGATCTTCAATCCAGATGGCAAGATAACCTCAAAAGGATACCCTTTTTGTTGTTTTGTAATAGGCATAAACAAAGCCAGAGAGCTTCTCTCGTTATAACTGAGAGGCGAGATTATAAAAGCAGGTCTATGCCCCCTCTGCTCATGTCCCTTGGTTGGATCAAAGTCCAGATAAACGATGTCTCCCCGGCTCGGAATATATATTGCTTGTGCTACCAAACTTCATGCCCCACCGCTATTCCACTATCAATCTCAGTGTGGAGATTCTCCGGTGTGATAGCCTTGATGAGCTTATCCAGTGAGTAACGCTTTCGGCTTCTGGGCTTCATTACTAGAGTTCCATCTACTACGCTAAGATCGATCTCAGCCCCTTCGGCTAAATGGATCTCTTTGGCTAAATTCTGCGGAATACGAACAGCAAGACTGTTCCCCCACTTTGCAACAGTCGCAACCATAGTCTAAAGCTCCATCTAGCGAAACAGATTTGCATACCCTTTCTTTCCTAAGGGAAAGTATATACAGAGTATCTACAATGTAGCAATGGATCATCTGTTTGACAAGTATCCTACTCAAAGCCTTTTGCTACAGTCGCGACAAAAGGCTTTCGTGGCATTATTCCATCAATCACTTTCTGAGAGCTTTAATCCAGGCAGATAACGTTGATGTACTCGCCCTCACCAATGGACTAAGCAGCCCACCGGTGAAATTCACCGGCGGACGGGGTCTGCGTAGTCGGCCCGAAGCCTCCGTCCGTCCGTCCGATGCGGTGTTGGGCTGTGCAGCTTGGCACTTGACTCTAGTTTACGCGATCGCCCGCCAGCGCCAGGGGATGAACTGAACCGGTCTGGGCCAGCGATCGCAGTCTGGGCGAATCGGGGTTTTGGCCAAGCACTCAGGATTTGGGCGGCTACACCTAGTCCAGAAAGTAGGATCTAGAAATAGCGAGGTCTAGGCGCGCTGGCAGGCCAACGGTTGCGGTCAGCGGTTGCCGATCCCTTTAAACTCAGCACTAGCAGCTTTTCTCAATCTGCTGCACCAGAATGTTGGACGGCACTCCGCCTCCGTCACTTTTGTTTGCTTGGGGACAGGAATGATAATTCCTGACAAGCTAACAAAGAGGCATTGCTTGACGCAGGTATGAATCAAGCATTCAACGTCCCTCGTAGGGGCAAACGGCCGTTTGCCCCTACCCAAATTCATGCCTCAATTCAGCAACACCAACAAAGAAACAAGAGGTGTTTCAGAACCACATGTCCGAAACGCGACGACTGTCGCTGGGCAAATCGTCGAAGCTGTCAAGACCATCGAAGTGATCGATCGGTAGATCAGCAATAGGCTCCGGCTCGGTCAAACGCAGATTGACGGCAGTCCAGTGTCGTCCGTCCTCTCCTGGAACGGTCGCGACATAGTGCGTCACGCAACCGCAAGTTTTGCAAAAGTGGAAGTCGATTGTTCCACCATCGGTTCGACGATAACTGGTCGTTTCGCCGGATGTGCGGATGTCATGGCCAATGTAGCCGTAGGCCCAGAGAACGCCATAACGGCGGCAGATCGTGCAGTTGCATGCCGTGACGGATTCGGGTGGGGTATCGAGCTTCCAAGTGACGCGCCCGCAGTGGCAGATCCCTTGCATCTTAAGGACTCCTTTCGTTAATTTTTCAGCACTCAACTTGATACAGCTAGAAGATTGGCGACTCTGTGCAACAGCCTTTAGCTCGATAGCGGTGCGTCGGCACACCACCGTTAGTGCCTCTCGTCATCTTCGTTCGCGGGTAGTTCTAGAAGCAATTCCTCGACCTCCTCGCTGCGCGCGTTGGCAAACCCCTTCATCTTCCCAATGACCTGGAACCCACACTTTTTCAAGATCCGACGTGAGCCGAGATTGTCTTGGGCGACGCGGGCGTAGATGGGGCGCGTGGGATTGACCTGTACCAGAAAGGCCGTGAGCGCCCGGGTGCCGATGCCCTTGCCCCAATAGGCCCTCCCAATCCAATAAGTAACTTCGGGTTGACCAGACTCTTCGTAGCTCGAGACGTTGCCCACTACCTGCCCATCGCAGACGATGGTTCGGTTGATTGTCGTTGGGTCGGCGATGATCTTATTCCAATGTGCGATAAAAGCTTCGCGGTCGGTTGGTTCCTTGGCAGTGAACGCAGCCATGTAATTGGCATCCGGGTCGAGCTGAAAGTCAAAGAACAAAGCCAAGTCGTTCTCGACCACTTCCCGCAGACAGAGATCATTGATCATGGGATCGTCCTCTATAGACCCGGCTATAGCTCCTGGTGCTGTTCTCGAAGATTGCCTGCGCTGCCTAACGGTTTAGCTGAGCTACAACCGATAGTCTGAACCTAGAGAGATCGTCCCATAGCTCGGCTCCAACGCTTTGTTAGCCGTTTCTTGCTCGAAGGCTCTACAACTGCTCGCGGTCGTAATAGTCAACAGTGTTCTCAGCATGAAACACCTTCCGAAGACCTCGCTCCCCACGATTTCCGGTCACTATGAGAACTTTCTGAGAATCCGGGTACTCACACGCCTCGACATCAACGAGCGTTGACAGTGCAAGGTAGCGCATGGTCGTCGTTCCAGTGTTGATGATTTGGTGAGCAACCTCTGCACCGCCAGGAGGACAAGCGATTACGTCATACTTGTGGATCGAATAGCGCTTGTCCCCGAACCTCAACTCACCTTCGCCTTCGAGGATCAGGAACATTTCCTCCTCACCATGATGGTTATGAAATGGGCACTGAACCTTTCCAGGCGGCAAAACGGTCAAGTTGTAGCCTAGCTTCTTTGCCCCGATGTGGTCACTAATCTGTCCTCTCCTTGAAGTGTAGAGACCGTTTTCCTCAACGTCGTCGAACTCAACCTCTTCAAGGTTCATGATAGGCTTCATCTCGTGGTTCTCAAATGATTTGATTCTCTCGCCAGCGGCGAGCAGAGCAAGATTGATAACTGCTGAACGTCGCGGCGTGTGTTATGACGGCTAAGGTTCCGGTTGAGCGATTGCCATCGACTTCTCCCATAACACCCATCATCTCTGCAAATCTGTTCTAACCAGGTTTTTATGCCACGTCTTTTTGCAACGGGATGAGTTCACCAATCAATTCTTTAATTGTCCAATGCGTAATCGGTTTCCATCAGGATCAGTCAGTTTCACTTCGCGTGCCCACGGTTGATCCTCGACTTCGGCATTAAACTCAGCAGCAATTTCATCAACACTATTGACGTATAAGTATACGAGCGTATTTGGTCTGGCATCGCCTTCGTGCTCTGATAGGTGAAGTGCATTTAGACCGCGACGTAGAAACAGGTACAAGGGAAATTCTGGAGCGAAACGGTGTTCTCCTTCAATGACAAATCCAAGCCGAGCATACCATTTTGCCGTTTCACGGGCATCCACAACGCGAAAAATCGGGACAAGTTCTTCAGGCATGAGGAGCACTTTCTATAAGATGGTTGGCATTTGAAGTGACTGGTCTGGTGGCATAACGTCCAAGCTCAGCAGCGGCGGGACACCGATGAGCTATGAGTCCCAGAAACGAATCATGCCCGCCGTCTGCTACAGCGCCTGTTTCGGTGTCTGGGTGATTACGCCGACGGGAAGCCGCGGAACACTCCGTCAGCATCAGTGCTGTCAGCGAACTCGTAATAGTCCATGTTGGAGATGGACAAGTTGTTCTCCACGCCCCACATCTCACGCGGAATGACTCGGAATGTACGCCCCGGCTCATCCCAATCACCCAATTTCGGTACATTTATACTATAGTAAAAGTGTCTGGGGTATGGCACCGATTCGTGTAAAAATGGGCCACTTCTCTAAATTTTGAGTACTTTTACTCATGCAAAGTGACGATCTGGCCACTCTCTGATCGCTAAAAGCCTCATTCTTTGGTTAAGCGTAGCTAAAAGACGGCAATCGCTGAAACGTCTGCGGTGAAATGTTTTCAGAAGATATGGTCCAAAGTCGCACGAATCGGTGCCATACCCTTAGGAAGCAGTAAAGCATTTTTCATCGCCGTCCTCACCGAAAGCTTAAGCAGCCCAACGGTGCGGTTCAGCGGCGACCAACCAATTTTATCGGTAGACGAAGAAATTGCACGTCCGCTGCAGCCGAATTGTTGGGCGGCATTTATTGGGGTTGCCGTAAAATTGTTTCATATTTATCAGGGATTGCATGGCGAACATCCTTCAAGTAGATTTCACGATGATATTCACCTTTTTCATCAAATCCATGACGGCGAGCAAACTCGTTCATGATCGCGAATGTTGCAGGTTCATGGGTATAGGAACCAATATGGAGCATCTGAATGACTTTTTCCGCGTCATTTGATTGCAACCGGGCAGACTTGATGCAACCTGCTAAATTAGCCTCTTCATTGTTTTGAAGAACTTCAATTCTGATTTCTTCAAATAATTGCTCGGTTAACTCTAGAGGCTGCTTGATCATCATCCTGCCCTCAATGTTCTCTGGGGCGCTAAAACCAATCTTCCGATCTATTAAATGCCAGACGCCTTCTAAAGGGAAAACTTGATATTGAATTCCAAAATGCTCCGTCATGCGCTTGCAAATGGCATTGCTTAAAATATCCAATGCTACGGCTGCATCAAAAGCTTCCTGACTTTCTGCCAATACATCCTTGTCAACAATGACATATCGCGTTATTGGGATGGTAAGAGCTTCTGGTTTGGTAATAGCGGCATATTTTTGTAAATAACTACTCATATTTACACATTCTCTTTAGGACTTATTGTCTTGAATGACAGCACAGTGCCGCCCAACTACTGTTTAGCCTGCATTGCTCCCTTCTACGCCGCATAACACCCCTAATTTGGGTGGTTAGGCTGATCGCCAGTTGAATATCGCAGCCCACAGGGGGAGTTATGCGGCATTTTTGCCGCATAACTCCCTATATAAGGGTGTTATGCATCTCAAAAGCAAGATAACACTCTAAATAGGAGTGTTATGCCGAACTAAATCGTGATAACTACCCCTATTTGGGGTGTTATGCCGATCTGAAGTCGCATAACAGGCCGCTGGGGCGGTGTTATACGGCTAACTTCAGCAAAACTTCATCATCAATACGGTTGCCCCTCAGCCGTGCTTC